>JNJQ01000032.1 GCA_000701725.1 Erysipelotrichaceae bacterium NK3D112 | reverse complement strand
AACAATGCCCTTTGGCAACACCTTCGCCGCAAGTGTACAAGGGGTACACCCACTGTAAATTGACTTTCGCGGCATAAAGCCCCGGAATGAAATATGCATGATGATCCACCGGATCACTGCAGCACATAATCGATCAGAACCTTTTGGCTGTGTATCAGATGAACAGTTATTTTTGTGGTTCACAATTTACTGGGACAAACAAAAAGGCACAGACTCACTTCACCATATTTCAGGTGGAATCTGTGTCTCTTTCTCAAAACTTAAACTGTCAAACTTTGGTACTTGACATCGGGATCAGTTTACATCACGGACCGGTGTCTTTTTTTGAATTCAGTTATTGATTGATTTCATGAAACAGCTGTCTTCTGCTCATGAAATATGCATAGAGCACCATCGCTCCCGTGATCGCCCACGATACAGGATAGACCATCAGCAGCACATGGAATTCGTGGAAGGCCGCCACAACCGTCCACACCCAGACAAGACGCACCGCGCAGGAGCCGATGACTGTCAGCAGCGCCGGAGTCAGGGAGCGTCCCATTCCTCTGAGACAGCCGCCTGAGATTTCATAAAGACCTGTCATCCAGTCCAAAAGACAGACAATCAGGATTCTCTTTAAAGCAAATTCAATGACCGCCTCATCGGTTGTGAACAGGCGGATCACGATATTTCTGGAAAGTGCGAAGAAAACGCCTGTCACTGCCCCTGCCGCAAGACCGATCGCCATCGCAAGGCTGAAGATTTTTTTACAGCGGTCATACCGTCCGGCGGAGAAATTCTGTGATGTAAAAGTGACCGCGGTCTGGGCAAAGGCATTGATCACGCAGTACACCATGAATTCGAAATTCTGGGCAGCGGTTGAACCGGCGATCGCATTGGCGCCGAAGCTGTTGATCGAGGACTGGATCACGATGTTGGACAGTGAGAATATGATTCCCTGCAGTCCTGCCGGCAGACCGACTTTGAGGATTGCGCTGAAATTCTCAAGATTGATTCTGAGCTTCCTGAACGAAAGTCTGAACGCTTCTTCCTCATGCATGAGAATCCACAGTATCATTCCGGCGGAAAACAGATTGGAGATGACCGTCGCGGCTGCCACGCCGATGACATGCAGATGGAAGACAACCACGAAGATGATATTGAGCACAACATTGATCACACCGGCCGCGCTCATTGCCATCAAAGGTCTTCTGGAATCGCCTTTGGAGCGCAGAATGCTTGAGCCGAAGTTGTATACCATTAAAGCCGGCATGGCCCAGAAGTATATCCTCAGATACAGCGTTGCCAGTGACATGACTTCCGCAGGCGCTCCCATCAGGGTGAGAATCTTCGGGGCAACGATTGTGCCAAGGGCAATCATGATCACACCGGACACAGCGCCAAGTGTGATAATCGAATGAACTGCCTCATTGATTTTCTCTTTCTGTCCCTTGCCGATGAGATTTGCCACGAGTACATTGGCACCCACGGAAAGACCGATGAAGAGATTGAGAATCAGTGAGATCACGGATGCGTTGGAGCCGACCGCCGCCATTGCCTGCGATGAGGCAAATCTGCCGACAACGGCAAGATCCGCCGCGTTGAACATCTGCTGAAGAATGCTTGAGGCTGCCAAAGGAAGCGCAAATGTGATCATTTTATCGGCAAGACTGCCGTTGAGCATATCGACCTGATGTGTCTTTGCCATGTAATTTCCTCCCATTTGTTTAAAAAGCCATTCTCGCGAATGACTTTTATGAATGATGATTTTCTAAATGTCTGTAATAATCCGGATCAATCTCAAGCCGCTTGAGCACGTCAAGCGCATGGATCATCGCACCGGGCAGAATATATGTTTTCAGACGGTCTGTCCAGATGATTTCCGGAATATAGGTTTCTTCGATGTACTGACTGAGATATTCCCTGATTTCATCCGTATCTGGTGTCAGTTCACTGTAAAGGACGATCTTTTCCGGCGCGCTTGAGGCGATGAAGGCCAGAATCTGCTTACTGACGATTTCCAGGGCACCGGCCGGATCGAAGATCTTCTTTTCCGGCTCGTCCACCATTGCGGGAATCAGCCTTCCGATTTCACCGGCTGAGCTCTTCCATCCTCTGAGCAGTTTGCCCTCATTGATGATTCCGGCACCGGAGAGATAGTTGCCTCGGGGCTGGAAGATAAACACCATGTTGTCGGTATTCTCATACAGCGCATGATAGCCAAGCGCGATCGCGTTGACATCATTGATCAGTATAACGGTATGACCGTACTTCTTCTCAAGGTAATTCCCCATGTTGAAATCTTCATGGAGATGATAATCGGGATGGTGGATGCGGCCCCTGCCGATAATGCCCGGATAGGCAATGGCAATGGCGTCAATATTGGTATGACGGACCAGCGCATAGTCCAGAAGGTCCTCAATATCACTCCATTGATGAGTGTCTTTGATAACCTCTTTGTCCAGTGTCCTTTTGCCGTGGTCATAGATGCAGTAGCCGATCCTGAAACTGTCGAAATGATTGATCATTCCGACGCAGAGAATCCGGTAGTCGTTGTCAAACGCGCTGCGGATCGCTTCGGTTTCCGTATCTGCGTTTCTGCTTTCATCCAATGCCTTCATGACCATGGTGATGACTTCACCGGTCTTATAGCCGCCGAATACGGCAGCCGGGATCTTCAGCACGATCTTGCGGCGGTAAATCTCACTGATCTTTTTGAATTCATACTGGATCTGCGGCGCCACGAGAATGACGTCATAGCGGAATCCGTTTTCATAGAGATTTGAATAGCTGAGTGCGCTGAACTCAAAGTCCAGCTGAAGATTCTGTGCGGCTTTGTTGAGCTCCTGCGCAAAGAAACTGGTTGTCAGCCCGCTTGTGCAGGTCAGAAGCACTTTGACCTTCTGTCTGTTCCGCATGTTTCTCAGGGTATTGATCATCTCATCGAAAAGGCTCTTTGCATGTTCCTCATTGCCGAGCTGGAAATGAAGGTAGAATGCATTTTCGCCGTCTTTTTTTGAAGTGATGATCAGCTCGATGATCGACAGTTCATGGAAGACAACACTGCCGGTGGCATAATCTGTTTCCAGCAGCCATTCCTTTTCTTTCGAATCATCAAGCCTGATATCCGCCAGCTGATATGAGCGGATATATTCCCTGAAAGCCGATTCGCTGTAAGGTGTTTCGTTTTCGTTCATTGCTTACTTTCTAATGCTGATCAGAGCAGTCCGACTCTTCTGAAGACCTCATCGACATTGCGCACGTGATACATCGGATCGAAGCAGTCGTCGAAGTCCTCCTTGCTTAAAAGCGCGGTGACTTCATCAACGGATTCCATGAGTTCACGGAAGTTCAGGTTTTCCTCCCATGCCTTGATGGCCTGGGGCTGAACGGTGTCATATGCCTTTTCACGGGACCATCCCTTTTCGACCAGCTTCAGCATGAATCTCTGTGAGAAGATGACGCCGTTGGTCAGCCAGATGTTCTTCTTCATGTTTTCCGGGAAGACGGTCAGGTTCTTGAGGATGTTTCCGAATCTGACGAGCATATAGTCCAGCAGTTCGGTGGCATCCGGCGCAATAATTCTTTCCGCGGAGGAATGGGAGATATCTCTCTCATGCCAGAGAGGAATGTCCTCATAGGCTGTCAGCATATATCCTCTCAGCGCTCTAGCGCATCCGCAGATATTTTCGGAACCGATCGGGTTGCGCTTGTGAGGCATGGCGCTGGAGCCCTTCTGTCCTTTGTTGAAATGCTCTTCCGCCTCGCGCACTTCGGTTCTCTGCAGATGGCGGATTTCCATTGCCATCTGTTCGATGGTGGAGCCGATCAGCGCCAGTGTTCCGTAATAGTGGGCATGGCGGTCACGCTGAAGAATCTGGGTTGAAATCGCGCTGGAGTGAATGCCTAGCTTTTCGCATACATAGTCCTGCACAAACGGCGGAATGTTGGCGAAGGTTCCGACCGCGCCGGAGATCTTGCCTGCCTCAACATCGGCGGCAGCCGCTTCAAAGCGCTCCTTGTTGCGCTTCATCTCTTCATACCACAGGGCAAACACCATACCGAACGTTGTGATTTCCGCATGGACGCCATGGGTTCTTCCCATCATGATGGTGTCCTTGTATTTCAGCGCGTTGGTTTTGAGGATCTCCATGAAATTGTCGATATCTTCACGCAGGATCGCATTGGCTTTCTTGTAGCGCAGACCGTAGGCGGTATCCACGACATCCGTGCTGGTCACACCATAATGCACCCATTTCTTCTCTTCACCGAGACTTTCGGATACACAGCGTGTGAAAGCGACGACGTCATGGCGGGTTTCCTGTTCGATTTCGTGAATTCTGTCGACGGTGAATGTTGCATTCTTTCTGATTTTCTCGACATCCTCCATCGGGATTTCGCCGAGCTGTGCCCATGCCTCGTCGATCAGGATTTCGACGTCAAGCCAGGCCTGGAACTTGGACTGTTCAGTCCAGATGTTTCTCATCACTTCGCGGGAATAACGTTCAATCATAGCTTTCTCCTTTACATTTTTTGTATGAAAAAGGCTCTTTTGTGAGCCTCTTTTATTTGCCTAATGTTTTAGCAACTTTTACCTTGGCATCCTCGATGTCATTGCAGACAACAAGAACCACGGTTTTGCCGTCAGCGCTGGTGTCAACAATCGCATTGGAAATCTTGAAGACTTCCTCCGGGGAATACATCTGGGAAAGCGCTGTCTGCGCGGAAAGATATTCTTCCAGCATTGTCTTCACGGTTTCCGCATCGTCCGTTCTGAAAACACCGACCGTGTCGGAATTCTTGTCCGCAGGCAGATAAGCCGCCGCATCGCTGACAGGCAGACCCTCGTCGCCTTCGCGCGCGCTGAAGAATGATCCGTAAACAACTCTTGTCTTTGCCTCAGTGACGACATCGGAAAGACCGAGGTCACTGACAAGTCCTGACGCGATTTCGGCGCAGGTCTTTTCAGTTGCAGCTGAGCTGCCTTCATCTGCCGCAGCACCTGTGCCGCAGCCGGTCAGCAGCATGATTGCCAGCATGCTACTCACAAATTTCTTTAACATAGTTATCCTCCCTTACCACATGACGGCCGAGATAGTCCGCAAACTGTTTCGCTCCGTCAATATTGAAATGCAGTCCGTCCCATACCAGCTCATCCTTGACCAGACCATTGTCATCGGTCATTTCATCGCTGATATCGATATAATAAATGCGTTTTTCTTCGGCGATCTGTTTCAGTCTGGTGTTCTGCTCCTCCACATGCTGACGCAGCGACGCGTCATCAATATTGGCAAGAGACCTCGGCTGATAGTTGAGAATCAGATAGATACTGTCATCGGCGTGTTTGCTCAGCAGCTCATCAAGAACCGCGGAGAATTCCTCTTTCCATGCGTCGAAGTTGCTGTTTCTGATCTCATTGATGCCGATCAGAATATAGATGTTGTTACGTTCGGTATCCATGATCAGATCGAACATTGCCTCATCGCTTCCCTCATCCGGAGCGAGATCATAGATGCGCCATAAGGTGATCGAAGTCGTATACCAGATTTCAGCGCCTTTGTCGCGCAGATCCGTAAACAGATACAGACTGCCGACTCTGGAATCGCCGGCGATCATCACATCCTGGTAATAATCGTCGCTGATATTGGCACTGGCCGGCACCGGCTTGGCATAATCATAATAGTCAAATGTTCTGCATGCGTATACGGGCGATCCGGATTCTTTCGCATCAGCGCTTTCCGCTGCCGCATCAGCTGATTCTTCAGCTGTTTGCGCTTCGGGCGTCTGTGTCTCACTCACGGTTTCCTCAGCCGCAGCAGGTGTTTCCGCAGCCGTTTCTTCCGTGGGAGCCGGTGTTTCCGTTTCCGCTGTATCCTGATCGGATTTTGAACCGCAGCCGCAGAGCAGACATACGCATAACAGTATACTCAATCGCTTCTTCATTGTCTGAACAGTTCGTCGCTTCCTTCCCCTTCTTCATTAAAGCTCGGCAGTTCGGGCAGCTCATCAAGGCTCAGCAGCTGGAAGGCGTCCATGAATTCCGGTGTGACGGAATAAAGGATCGGCCTGCCCGGCGCTTCGCTTCTGCCGCTTTCCTGAATCAGTCCTCTTGCCTCAAGTTTTCTCAGCATCATATCCGCACCGACGCCGCGGATCTCCTCGATTTCAACTCTGGTGATCGGCTGTCTGTAAGCGATGATCGCCAGTGTTTCCAGAGCCGCATTGCTTAAGCGGGATTCCTTGTCAATGCTGAAAAGACGTTTTGCATATTCGTGTACCGATGCCTTGGAGAGAAATCTCCAGGTATCGCCGTAGTGTGCGATTTCGATGCCGCGGGCATCATCCAGATAATACTTCTGCAGATCATCAAACAGTGCAAGGGTTGTATCGGCATCCGTGCCAAGCGCATTCACTGCCTGTTCAAGCGTGAGCCCCTCATCACCGGTCAGAAACAGAAGTCCTTCCAGAGCTGCGCTCATGTTTGCGCGGATCTCACCGGAATCATCCTGCTCTGTTTCTTCCTGTTCCACTTCCAGGGCTTCGCCGAGTTCCTCTGCCGCCTCAGCTGAACTGCTGACAACGGTCAGATTGTCCGTGAGCTCCCAGTCGGTTTCTTCCATATTTGCGCGGTTTGTTTCATCATGCATGTTTCATATCTCCTCTGGAGAACCAGATGGTGTCATTGTCGTCAATTGTGAAGACAAGCGTGTGCAGTCTGGCCAGATCAAGCACGGCCAGGAAAGTCACAATGAACATCTGCGTGTCATGACAGTCATCGCATAACTGTTCAAAGCGGAACACATCCGGCAGGCTGGTCAGTTTCGCCCTGACTTCCAGCACACGGTCTTCCATCGAAATCTCCCGCGCGGTATAGCGGGTTTCAATCGGCTTCATCAGCTGCATTCTCATCATGCAGCGGCGCATCGCCTTCATCAGTTCATAAGGACTGCCGCTGTAATGGAAGTCCTCATCCTGTTTCATCCACTGTTCCGTTTCATTGGAAAGCGGACGGCCCATGAGTTTCTGGCGTGATTCATAAAGATGGCTGAGTTCGGCACTGGCTTCCTTGAACTGCTGGTATTCAAGCAGTCTCTGCACAAGCCTTTCCCTTGTGTATTCACCATCCTCTTCGCCCTCTTCGGCCTTGGCACCGGGAAGAAGACGTTTGCTTTTGTATTCGATCAGACCGGCAAGCTCCGCCAGGTATTCCCCGGCGATCTCCAGATGCATCGTCTCCATGGATTTGAGATATGCGATGTACTGATCGGTCAGCACATTCATATCAAGATCCAATAGATCCAATTGCTTTTCCCTGATCAGGTGCAGCATCAGATCCAGAGGCCCGTCAAACTGTTCCGTAACAACCTTGAATTCGTCCATACTCATTAACAGTACGATTATAGCAAAAAACCGCCGATGTAACTACCGTTTCATCAGCGGATTAAGATTGTCAGTTTGCCACGATATTGACAATGCGGTTGACGATCGCGATGACCTTGCGGATCTGTTTTCCGGCAATGAAATTCTGCACGGAATCCAGTTCAAGCGCCATCTTTTCAAGGTCTTCCTTCGGTGTGTCCATATCGACAGTCAGCTTGCCGCGTACCTTGCCGTTGACCTGAACAGCGATTTCAACCTTTCTCTTTTCGAGCGCTTCCTCGCTGTAAGACGGCCATTTTGCATAGGCGATGGTGTCTTCACCGGTGTATGTGTGGTAGATTTCCTCACATACGTGCGGAGCGATGGGACTGAGCACCTTGATGAAGTTGATGATCATGTCGCGGTTGACCTTCTGCGCTTTATAGCACTCATTGATGAAGATCATCATCTGGCTGATCGCGGTGTTGAAGTTGAGTGTGTCGATGTCCTCGGTGACCTTCTTGATTGTGTAGTTGTATACATAATCAAGCTCCGGTGTCTTTTCATCGGTGATCTTGTCTTCGCTTTCCATGCACAGGCGCCAGACACGGTCAATCCACTTTCTCGCGCCTTCGACACCCTGTTCGCTCCAGGGCTTGCTGGCTTCCAGCGGTCCCATGAACATTTCATACAGTCTTAATGTGTCCGCGCCATAGACATCCACGATCACATTCGGGTCAACGATGAACTCGGGATAGCGCTTGCCCATCTTGATGCCGTTGGCACCCAGGATCATGCCCTGGTGAACGAGCTTGGCAAACGGTTCCTTGACCGGGACGATTCCCTTGTCATAGAGGAAGTTGTTCCACATACGGCTGTAAAGCAGATGTCCGACCGCGTGTTCAGGTCCGCCGACATACAGATCGACCGGCAGCCAGTGCTTCATCAGCTCCGGATCGGCAATCGCGTTTTCGTTATGCGGATCAATGTATCTCAGGAAATACCAGGAACTGCCAGCGCTGCCCGGCATGGTGCTGGTTTCGCGCTTGCCCTTGTGTCCGTCGATTTCAACATTCACCCAATCCGTCGCTTTTTCCAGCGGTGAGGCACCGGAAGCGGAAGGTTTGTAATCGTCGAGTTCCGGCAGGATCAGCGGCAGCTGTTCCAGCGGAAGCGCGATCAGGTTATCATCTTCCAGATGAACGATGGGAATCGGTTCACCCCAATAGCGCTGTCTTGCGAAGATCCATTCACGGATTCGGTAATTGACCTTCTGTTCGCCAAGACCCTTTTCTGTGAGCCATGCGGTCATCGCATTGATCGCATCCTCTTTGTTCATGCCGTCCATGAAGCCGCTGTTGATATGGATGCCGTCTTCTGTCCAGGCTTCCTCTTCGATATTTCCGCCTTCCAGTACCGGAATGATTTCCAGACCGAATTTCTTCGCGAACTCATAGTCACGGGTGTCATGGGCAGGAACGGCCATGATCGCACCTGTTCCGTATGTGGCAAGCACGTAGTCGGAAATCCAGATCGGGATCTTCTTTCCGTTGACCGGATTGATCGCATAAGCGCCGGTGAACACACCGGTCTTTTCCTTGTTCAGTTCGGTTCTTTCCAGATCGCTCTTTGTAGAGCAGACACGGACATATTCATCGACCGCAGCCTTCTGTTCGGCGGTTGTGATCTGGCTGACGAGTTTGTGTTCAGGAGCCAGTACGCAGTATGTGGCGCCAAACAGTGTGTCGCATCTGGTTGTGAATACGGTAAAGGACTCATCAAAGCCGTCAACCGCGAATTTCACATGGGCACCGATGGATTTGCCGATCCAGTTGCGCTGCATTTCCTTGGTGCTTTCCGGCCAGTCGATTTCCTCAAGGCCTTCGAGCAGTCTTTCCGCATAGGCAACGATATCGATGACCCACTGCTTCATGTTTTTGCGCACAACCGGATAGCCGCCGCGCTCGCTCTTGCCGTCGATGACCTCATCATTGGCCAGAACGGTTCCAAGCTCCTCGCACCAGTTGACCGGCATGTCAACGCACTTGGCCAGACCGTCTTTGAAGAGCAGCGTGAAAATATACTGTGTCCATTTGTAGAAGGAAGGATCGCATGTGGAGACCTCCCTGTCCCAGTCATAGGAGAAACCGATGTTCTTCAGCTGCTTTGTGAAGAATTCGATATTGTCCTTTGTGAACTTGTCGGGATGATTGCCGGTATTGATCGCATACTGTTCAGCGGGAAGTCCGAAGGAGTCGAATCCCATCGGATGAAGGACATTGTAGCCTTCCATTCTCTTCTTACGCGAAACAATATCGGTTGCCGTATATCCTTCCGGATGGCCGACATGCAGGCCTGCACCGCTGGGATACGGGAACATGTCCAGGGCATAGAACTTGGGTTTGCTGAAATCCCATGCGTCTGTTTTGAATGTCTTGTTTTCCTCCCAATAGCGGCGCCATTTTTCTTCTGTCACTTTGTGATTGTAAGCCATTGATCTTTCCTCCAAATAAAAACGCCCTTAGCTCTAAGGACGCAATTGAGCGCGGTACCACCTTAGTTCACATTTTCATGTGCACTCTTTTCCGCCGATATCGCTGCGGCTGCGGATGCTCCAAAGCTGAGCAGGCGTGTTCAGACACTCCGGTTTTCACCAAAACACCGTCTCTCTGTGCTGCCGTTCCACGCTGATGGTCTTTTTCATTGCAACATGGATATATTATCAGTTTCAACAATCAAATTCAATCATGTCTGTATGCCTGAAACACGGATATATGCTGATTCTTTCCCATCTTTCTGGCAAAAGGAAAAGCAGCCGCTCACGCAGCTGCTCAAGTGTGATCAGAGATACTTTCTGAAGAATTCACATTCCTCATCATTGCAAAGCGTGGCTGCCTTGAGCCTGATGTTGCAATGGAACACATGGGCAAGATCATCATTCCTGTCACCATAGCGGCGGTAGATGAACGGCACCTTGAGTTTTTCAAGCTTCGGGATCATGTGCATCGGCTGCTCATTGAGGAAGTCACCGGGACAGGTCATGATGAATACCGGCGGGAAATCCTCTGTGACATGATTCACCGTGCTGATCAGGTCAAACTCTTCTTTCGTTCCGCCCTGAGGCAGATAATCGCCCATCAGCTGGGTGGTCATATCCTGCTTGCCTTCCGGACTGATCAGGAACGCGCCGCAGTTGAGCGCGATGGCTTTGAACGCGAAGTCTTCAGGAAGTTCAAAACCGGTTGTCTTTGCATATTTAGGATTGGTGAGCGCGCAGGCAAACATGCTCAGCATATGCGCGCAGGCACTGTCGCCGACACCGAAAATATGATCCGTGTCAAAACCGTATTCATCCGCATTTGCAATGATCCAGTCGCACACGTCCTTTGTGTCCTCAAAGGAAGCCGGATATTTGTATTCCGGAGCGAGCCGGTAGGAATAATTGACCACCGCAAAGCCCCTTTGCGCCAGGGACATGCAGTAGAACTGGTAGACACCCTTGTCGCCATATACCCAGCCGCCGCCATGCACGCTCAGGATCACCGGCAGTTTTCCCGTGATATTTTTCGGACGGTAAACATCGAGCATCTGCCATTTCGGTTCAATTGTGCCGTATTGGATATTATCAAAGCGGACAATGTCCTCAGGGGTTGTAAGACCGGCATCACGCTTGACATCTCCCTCGTGGAACATCTTGCGGATCATATCGCTCATCTGACTCATATGATTGTTTTCCTCCATTATTTTTCTATATGAATTTTAGCATTGATACAGCTTCCGCTTCATCTGTTTTTGTACAGAAGCCGCCTTTTCTCTTCTGTTCCTCCCCTTCATGCATTATTCTTATTACGGACAAAGATATCAGGAGAAATATATATGAAAAAACCGGTCATTATCATGAGCGCCCGCGACATGCATAACAGCTCCTTCGGACTGACGATGCTTGGCAACAACGACGGCTATTATCAGTTCATCAGACAGGCCGGCGGTCTGCCGCTCACGTTCATGGCGACGGATGAAGCAGAGGCAGAAGAAGCCGCAGCACTCGCTGACGGGCTGCTCATCACCGGCGGTGCGGATATTGATCCTGCCCTTTATGGCGAAGAAAATCACGGATCATCCCCGGGTGAAGCACGCATTGACCGCTCGGACCTTCTGCTTTATCAGGCATTCATCAAAGCGCATAAGCCGGTGCTTGGCATCTGCAGAGGCATTCAGCTGATCGCCGCGGCTGAGCACGCAACGCTTATCCAGGACATCCCTTCTTACGGGAATTATCTGAATCACAGCCAGTGGACCTTTGAGCCCCGTCCTGCCTATAATTTCAAAAGCCATGACTGCATGTTTGTCAAAGGAAGCCGGCTGTATGAAATCTTCGGTGAGCAGTATCCCGTCAATTCATTCCATCATCAGGCACTGAAAACTGTCCCTGCCGGATATAAAGAAACCGCCCGCAGTACGGACGGATTGATTGAAGCGATTGAGTCGGAACTTGTGACTGCCGTGCAATGGCATCCGGAGCGTCTGATCGATGATCCGAAGCATCTTGCCATCGGCGAAATGTTCATCCGGATGGTTAACGCACAAGACCGCTGAGATCCTCAACGATATAAGTGGGATGAAGCTTGTCGGTGATCGGCAGATCATTGATGCCTTCCCCGTTGGTGATGAGTACTGTTTCCATGCCCCGTCCGATTGCCGGAACGATATCACGCATGAAGTCATCGCCGACTGCCAGCGCGTTTTCCGCTTTGACACCGATATAGCGCAAAGCCATGCGCAGAAGAATATCGCTGCCTCTTGAGAAATCGACGGAACGTTTCTGAGCGGCATATTCAAGCATTTTCACGACAGCGCCGTTGCCGATCATCTCCACTCCGTCAATGATCTGTGTTCTGCGGCTGTCGGTGGAAATCAGCACGGACCCGTTGAGCAGATACTGAAGCGTATCGGAATAATCCTTATAGCTGAGATTGCGGTCCATCGCCACGAAAACAACATCAGGCTTCGCGTTGTTGATGACAAAACAGCCCTGTTCAAGCGCAGCCGGAATACCCTTGCCGCCGATATAGGCGGCTTTTTTCCATTGCGGGAATTTAATCAGCAGATAATCCACTGCCGCCATGGCGCTGAAATACAGATCCCCCGGTTCAATATAATGAAATCCGCAGCTTTCAAACAGTTCAACCATCTGCGCCCGTGTCCTGCCGGACTGCTCGCTGATAATGACGTATGAAAGACCGTTTTCATTGAGCGCGTCGATCAGTTCGACCGCCCCCGGCCTGGCTTTCTGATTGCGGATCAGACATTCCATCTGAATCAGATATGTTTTATCAATCATACCGCTTCCCCTCACTCTCTATTGTAACATCCGCACGCACAGTTGTGTTATCATAGTGGCTATGAAGAAAATCAAAGACAACCCGCTGATGCAGATAGTCATACTGCTCGCAGCGATCGTGGGAATTATATTGTTTCTGTTTGTGGACTCGTTTGAATTCGCGCCAAAGCGGATCACCCGGCGCAATGAAACACTGGCGGATATCAGAATCCCCAGACAGATGGATGATGTGACAATCCTGTTCTTCTCGGATCTTGAGTACGGAACCTTTCTGAAAGAGGAACGGCTTGATTCATTTGTGAAAACCGTCAACAACGCTTCCGCAGACATCATCGTCTTCGGCGGAGATCTCTATGAAAATGATGCCGCTGTTGATGAGGAATCCGTCAATGTTCTGAAAACCGCGCTGAAGTCAATCAAAGCGCCGCTCGGCAAATTCGCCGTCTATGGCGACAATGATCACAAAAGCGATGAGGCGCTCGCATCCGTCACGGACATTCTGGAAAGCTCCGGCTTTGAAATCCTGAACAACCGCAGCGTACTTCTGCATAACCTTGATTCACAATCTGTAACACTGGTCGGCCTGGACAACGGACTCAACGGCGCCCAGGACATCGCCGCCGCATATTCAAATGTTTCACCGGACAGCTATGTCATCACAGTATGCCATACTCCTGACACCGCCAAGAAGGTACCCGCAGATCTGACCGATTATTTCCTGAGCGGACACAGCCATGGCGGCCAGGTATATTACATCTTCGGCGCAACTTATACTCCGGCAATGGCAACCGAATATCTGCGCGGCAAACATAACATCTCCGATAAATTCACGCTTGATATCACCAACGGCGTCGGCACTGCAGTCAAGGATGAACGTTTCCTCTCCTATGCGGAATTTGCCGTTTACACCCTGCACTCCACCGCACCGCTGCCCACACCTTCTCCTTCCCCCACACCGGAAGCAGAAGAAACAACTGACCCGGCGCAGAGCCCTGAAGAGCAGACCGAGCAGCCCGCTGAGGAGGCGCCTGCTGAGGAAGTTCCTTATGAAGAACCTGCCGAGGTGATTCCCGAGGAAACAGTGCCGGAAGAACCGGCTGCGCAGGAACCTGCCTATGAAGAAGAACCGGCTGCTGCCGAAGAGGAAACACCGGCTGAGCCTGAACAGTCCTCTGAAGAAGAAACATCTGAAGACAATAACGGTTAAACCGGAACACAGCATCGTCTGTGTTCTTTTTTCAGCTCAAATGATGCATATACACCGCTTGACCGTTCCCCTGCGGAACGGATTTAGAATTTTTGGCGTATATGACGCAGATGAAAACGGTCAGGGAAGTATGTGAATTAACGGGTGTGACGCGCAAACAGCTGTTTTACTATGACCGCATCGGTCTTCTCAAACCGACCAAACGGACCGGACCGCAAAAGGCAAAACAGTATAGTGCAAAGGCGATTGAACGGCTGAACCTGATTCTTATGTATCAGAAAGCAGGTCTGCACCTGAGCGAGATCAGCGATATACTCGACGGAAGTTCAGAGATTGAGCTGGTTCTGAGAAGAGCCATCGCGCGGCTGCAGGCCGAAGCACAGCAGATCAGTCAACAGACCGCATTCGCCAGAGAAATCCTTGCGTCATGCCAAAGTCAATCAGCCAAATGAAATGTGTACCCCTGCAGGAATACAGAGATACACATTTTTTTCATTTCATCATTTTATAAATGCTTATGCGCCAAGCAGCAGTCCCGTCAGCAGCTTGTCGACAGTCCTTCTGTCCATATGTTTTGAAGGAATGGAAAGCGTGCGGATGCCACGGATTGTATAGTCCTCTTTGGAAAGCACCGGAATCAGTGTTTTGGTAAGACCTGCTGAAACAAATGCTTTTTCCAGTTCGATGAAGACATCATCATCCGCCGATGCCGGCACCGTTTCATGCACATGTTTCATCACCCGGAATGTCAGACTGTTACGGCGCATATTTTCGCGGAATTCGCTGACCGCATTCTCAAGGCATGCCTCATCCGGTGCATAAAGCGTGACATATGTGACGCCGCTGCTGTATGCGGTTGTGAACCCCGGAAAGATCCATCCGGCTGTCTGCGGTATTTTTTCAGCCGCTTTGCGGACTGCGTTTTTCTCGCCGATGCCAAGGCTGAGTCCGCTTCTTGCGGAAAACGGAAGATCCTTTTTCATCCGCTCAAATGCCTCAAGCGCGGTTTCATTGACATCTTCAATGCGCACATCCCTGAGACTGAGTGAGGCGATCTTTGATACTGTGTCTTCCGGCGCCTGCGCCGCAAGAACCATGTGCGGACTGGTTCCTACCGGAATCATTTCATAGTTGGAAAGAACTCCCGTCTGCTGATTCTGCTGGGCATAATCGGAGATCACAAGTGAGGGTGTCAGTCTGGCGGAGCGCAGATATGACATGGCGCTCTGACGGCAATACGCCTCTTCAATATCATCCGTATGAATCAGGAAGGCAAACTTCCTTGCCGGCTTGAGATTCTGATCTGATATTCTGCGGGCGGCTTCCAGCAGCGGATAGCCGAGATCTTTTTCATGAACATCAAACAGAACCGTGTCATTGCTCTGACTCAGACCCTGCCAGAGATAAAGAACCGAGCCCTTGATTGATGCGGATTTCATCATCACATCACTGTCAGGCCACGCGATGCGCACACCCTGTTTCAGCAATGAAACCTGCGTATCCGGATCTTCCTCTTCCGTCTTCGGGCTTTGCAGAAGGATATCATCATCGACCGCGAATTCCGGCTCCTTTTCCTGCGTATCAGAAGTCAGCTGTTCCGTGAATTCAGGATCTTCTTCCGTCTGATTCAGTTCAGCGGGAATTGAGAAATCCTGAATCTCCTCATTCAGCATCTGATCAAGCAGATCCTGATCAAATGAGAATTCACCGGAAAGATCTTTCTCATCATGCGCCGTGTCCGGCAGCACTTCCGTATTCAGATCATCGATATACAGACCGTCATCCGCATGATCAGCCTCAAAAACAGGCTTTTCCGCAACCGCTGTCTCATCAAAGGCCGGCTCATCTTCGCTTTGCGCAGAAGCGGAAACATCGAGTGTGACCGGCATGGCTGCCGCAGCAGCCTGCTGCGACCTTTTGCGCATCAGCAGCATGAGCATCAGCACCAGCATCATGACAAAAAGGATGATCAGAATTGTTACGGCTGTATTCATGTGCGTCATCCCCTTTCGTCAAATGTTTCCCGCTCATCCATATAGGCGGGCGGTTCAATCACCATCTCCCGCTCAGGTGAGAGTCTGAATTCCATCGCCGCGCTGACGGCCGCCTTCCCGCGGGTGCGGTAAGCGATTTTCAGCCGTGTGCAGCGCATGCCATGGGCGGATGCTTTTTCAAACAGTTCATGGATCCGGCTTGCTCTGTGAACCAGGCAGAAGCGTCCGTTGTCACTCAGCAGTCTTTGTGCCGCTTCGAACAGTTCATCCGGATTGAGATACTGTTCGTGTCTTGCGGCAGCGAGATATTTGTTTGTATTGATCAGTGTACTGTCCGCGGTATTGAAGTATGGCGGATTGCACACAATGAGTGAAAACCTGCGGCCTTTGAAATCCTGCACTCTGCTTTGGATCAGCTCGGCTTCGACATGATTATATGCCAGATTTTCGCGGGCACTATCAATGACTTCCTCAAACAGATCAATGCCGCATAAGGAAGCCGGTTTCTGTTTTGCGCAATACAGCAGCAGCGCTCCCGATGCGCAGCCGATATCCAGTACGGAATCGGTCTTTTTCACTTGTACAAATCTTCCCAGCAGCTCTGTGTCGGAATTGAAATGGTACATTTCTTTTTTCTGCTCCAGCGTATAGCCGGTGCCGCCAAGATAATCACGCTTCATTTGTTTTCTTCAGCTCCAGCCAGAACATGGAGCCCTTGCCCTTTTCCGAACTCACGCCATAGCCTGCGCCATGGGCTTCGGCAATTCCTCTGACAATCGCCAGACCAAGACCCGTAGATGTCATGGAACGTGAGAATGAATGCGAAGACTTCTGATATCTGTCCCAGATATTGGGCAGATCCGCCGCATCGATTCCTTCGCCCTCGTCCTCCACTTCCACGCGGACAGTTTCCTCATCCTTCATGAATGCGCGGATGGTGATATTGCCGCCTTTGGGCGTGTGTTTGATCGCGTTGGAAAGATAGTTTGCGATGATCTGCGAAATCTTGATGTCATCCGCATAGACGGTCAGTGTTTCGGGAATGTCAATATGCAGATGAACCCCGGCCTGCTCGATCAGCGACTGATCCATATCGGCGATATCCCGGATCGCATCGCAGAGATCCATGTTGTCCAGATTCAGCTCGTAATTGCCCGATTGCAGTTTGGACAGCTCGCTCATATCGTTGACCAGGCGGTTCATATATTCGGTTTCACGGATAATGACGCCCAGATGCTTTGCCCGCTTCTGCGGATTGTCCCCCGATACATCGCGGATCATCTCCGCATAGGCGCGGATGTCGGTCAATGGCGTGCGGATATCATGCGACACATTGGCGATCAGATCCCGGCGCAGCTCATCCACCCTGCCCAGTTTGTCACTGGCCAGATTCAGCGTGCTTGCAAGCTCGCGTGTTTCCGTGTATGCGCCTCCGTCAAAATGGGTATCATAATCGGCGTTGCTGAGCTTGGATGCCTCTTTTTTCATGCGTACGATCGGACCGGTGACGGTTCTTGAAATATAGAACGCCACAAGTGAAGCGATGACAATCGCCAAAACCATGTAATATGCATACTGTCTGGTGAAGAATGTCACCACCGAATCCACCGGCTCCAGCGGCGAATTCACAAACATGTAGTACGTTCCGAGGGTTTCTTTGATCAGACGTCCGTAGACGATCATCTCCTGACCGGTCGCCTCATTGGAGAAGTTGGCGGAGTATTCCGTCTGGGTATCATTGAGCACGCTCTTCATGCCTTCCCCGTCCATGAGGCTGCGGATGTCCTCACGCCGGCTGTTGTTGAAAATACATCCCGCACCCAACGAGTCCGCATTATAAATAAGTGTGCCGCTGTCATTGAACATGACAACGCACACGCTGTTGTCCACCGCCTCATGCAAAGCCTGCTGAATCCCTTCCTCATTGCTTTTCACACTGACCAGATCGTCCTGGATGTGATCGGCAACAGTACTGACGGACTGGATTTTCGCGTTGCGGTAGTATGGCCGGATCAGACCTGTCTGCAGGGCGCCGATAAACACGGTGATGCCGACAGCCAGCAGAAAGAATGCAAGCCAGAACCGGAAACGTATTGCATGTGTGTCAAGCTTCAAATTTATACCCCATACCGCGGACGGTCACAATGTAATCCCTGTATGCGCCGAGATTTCTTCTCAGCATCTTGATATGTGTGTCAACCGTTCTGTCGTCTCCGAAATAGTCATAATTCCAGACTTCCTCCAGAAGGGTCTGACGGGAAAGCGCAATGTTTTTATGCGCGGTCATATAGAGCAGAAGATCGATTTCCTTCGGTGTCATCTGCGCCTTTTCCCCGTCAACAGTAACGGTTCTGCCAAGCGGATCAATCTCAAGACCGCCGAATTTCATTGTTTTTGTTTCGCTGTGACGGCCGCGTTCCAGAACAACCTTCACCCTGGCCATCAGTTCTTTGGGAGAGAACGGTTTGACGACATAATCGTCCACACCGAGTTCGAAACCAAAAAGCTTGTCATACTCCTCCTGTCTCGCACTCAGCATGATCACCGGAATCTGACGGATTTTCTTGATTTCGCGGCATGTGGAAAAACCATCCAGACGCGGCATCATCACATCAAGAATCACGCAGTCATATTCACTGTTTCTGATCATTTCGATCGCATCCAGGCCATCGGCTGCCTCATCGGCGTCGTAGCCGTTGAGTTCACAGTATTCATGAACAACTTCACGGATGTTTTCTTCATCATCCACAATTAAAATTCTAGTCATAAGCTCTCTCATTTCTTGGGGATGGCAATGATCTCATCTGCGATCATCGATCCCTCTTCAGATATTCTACCATTAAAACGGATATATGTTCCACGAAGCAAAACCGGGGCAACCCTGCTGTAAAGCCTCGGCATGACGGCAATATCCATCTCCGCCGTCTCATCGCTCAGCTTCAGAAACGCCATCATTTCCCCGCGCTTGGTGCGGTGGGTTTTGACATGCGTGATCAGAGCAAAGCCATAGACCTTTCCGATCATGCCGGAAATCACCGAAAGCGGCGGCTCGGTGATGTTGTTGCGCTGTCTGATCATGACGATCGGCTGTTCACTGAGACAGAAACCCAGCGCGGCTTTTTCATTTTCCGCCATCTCCTCACGGTCTTCCTTGAGCCGTAACGGAACCGGTTTGGAGACAAGCCCGAGATCAATGCTCATCTGGCTGCCGTTGCCCACCTGCACTAGCTCGCCATAGGCGATTGCCTCATCCAGCGATGATTTCATCGTTTTGCGTCCGAGTGAGAAGCCATCGCATGCGCCGGCATCGATCAGTTGCTCAATGACAACCCTGCCCACCTTATGAATCAGCATTCTTGCCACAAAATCATAGAAGTCGGTGTAAAACCCGCCGCGGTTTCGTTCCTCGATGATGATATTGGCCGCATGGACGCCGACATTTTTCACCATCGACAGCGGCAGAAGAATCATCCCGTCAATCAGGACGCATTCCGTTGACGAACGGTTGACATCCGGATGAAGAATCCTGATCGATCTGCGCCGGCATTCATCCACGTATTGCGAACTGCGGTATTCATCGCCGATCACGCTGTTGAGCAGTGACTGATAGAAATACAAAGGCCAGTGCGCCTTGACATAGGCAGTCTGATAAGCCACCAGGCCATAGGCAACCGCATGCGATTTATTGAAGCCGTAGCCGCCGAATCTGGAAACCAGGTCAAACAGCTCTTCGGCTGTTTTCTGATTCACACCGTTCTCCGCGCAGCCGCTCATGAACTCAAAACGCAGCGCCTCAATCTGTTTTTCATTCTTTTTGGACATCGCCTTGCGCAATACGTCCGCTTTGCCAAGGGTGAACCCGGCCGCGATGCGGGCGGTGCTCATCGCCTGTTCCTGGAAGATCATCACGCCGTATGTGCTTTTCAGCACCGGCTCAAGCTCTTTGAGAGGATAGCGGATCAGAGCGGGGTTTGCCTTATTGGCAATGTATGCGGGAATGCTTTCGGCGCTGGCCGGCCGAAACAGCGCAAGCGCAGCCGTCATATCCTCATAATTGGCCGGCTTCATGCGCCTGAGCAGATTTTTCATTCCTTCGGATTCAAACTGAAACACACCGGTGGTATCGGCTCTTGAAAACAGCTCATACACCGCGGGATCATCCAGGGGAATATCCATGATTCTGAATGAAGGATCATCCTTCTGGATTTTTCTGACGATCTCATCGATGATGCTGAGATTTCTGAGACCGAGGAAGTCCATCTTGATCAGACCGCGCTCCTCAAGATATTCCATTGTGTACTGCACGGTGGTCATGCCTTCATTGAGTTCGATGGTCGGCACAATATCCCGCAGCGGCAGACGCGACATGACAATGCCGGCCGCATGGGTTGAAGCGTGCCTCGGCAGTCCTTCAAGCCGTTTAGCGGTTTCATAAAGTCTGGCCATGCTTGCAGAGGCGTCCACCGCCTGGCGCAGTCTCTGATTGGAGCGGTATGCGGAATCAAGCGTGGTTCCCGGACGGCTGCCGATCAGTCTGGTCAGGGTTTCGATATCCTTCTGCATGAAGCCGCACACTTTGCCGACATCGCGTATGGCAGCCCTTGCGCCAAGGGTGCCGAAGGTGATGATATTGGCAACATGGTCACGGCCGTATTTCTCAACGACATAATCAATGACTTCGCCTCTTCTGTCATCGGGAATATCCGTATCGATATCCGGCATGGAAACACGCTCCGGATTGAGGAAACGCTCAAAAAGAAGATCATATTTCAAGGGATCGATCTGGGTGATGCCAAGGCAGTATGCGACAAGCGATCCTGCCGCGGAGCCTCTGCCCGGACCGATATAAATATTCTTTGAGCGCGCATAGCGGATGAAATCATAGACGATCAGGAAATAGTTCTCAAAATTCATGCGGCTGATCACGCTCAGTTCGTACACCAGCCTGACCGCATAGCGGTTGTCAGCCTTTCCGTTCAGCCGTTTGTTCAGCCCCGCTTTGCAAAGCGCCGGCAGATATTCCTTTGCCGGGACATTATTCTTTGTCTGGTATTCAGGCAGGTCCGATTTGCCGAGCATGAAGTCGCAGCGGCACTGCGATGCGATTTCTTCGGTGCGGGCAAGATCATCAGGATCATAGAGCGAATTCATCTCCATCGGGTTCAGATAGTGTCTGCCCCGGATCATGCTGAGGGTGGGATCGTTCAGATTCGTGCCGCTTTTGATTCCTCTGACTATGCGGTAATCCGCCGCATCGGTTTCATCGAGATAGAAGACTTTGTTCAGGGCAACCGTCCGGATGTTCAACGAGAGGCACATCCGTTTCAGCAGCGCATTGCGGTCCTTCCATAACAGCGCCTCCTGGTATGAGAGCGCCATGTCAAAAGGCGGCAGCTCCTCCTTCATCGTCTTCAGTTTTTCGTAAAGCCCCTCGTGATTCTGATTGACCAGCTCGGAATCGGGATATCCTCCCTCTCCATAGGCGATGAGGAAACAGTGCGGACTGCAGGCATGCAGATCCTCAACTGTGCATTCCTTCTGAATGCTGTTAAGCTTTGAGGAAAGCCGGATCAGATCCAGATAGCCCATGTTGTCCCTGGCCAGAAGCACAAAGGGAACACTCATCTCATGATAGGAACAGATCACTTCCATGCCCACGATCGCTCTGATACCGTGCTTTTTGCAGGCCGCAAGAAAAGACGGCACCCCGAAGAGGACATTCCTGTCCGTGAGTGCGGTGGCTTCATAGCCGTATTGCGCAGCTCTTGAAACGAGCTGTTCGATTCTGACTGTACTTTCAAGCAGCGTATAGCAGCTGCGTGTATGCAGATGGATACTCATATTCTTATAATACAACACCTGTCCCTTTCCTGCTTTGAAGTTAAGACAAAGGCTTTATGATTCTGCTTCAGGAAAGGTCTCCTTCTGATTCCCACAGGGTTTGTACCGCTATTATACACTGTTTGTTGCATATATAAAATACATGTGCAACAATATAATACTTAGTTTTCATTAAGTAAAACGTCATGAAAAGCAATGCGCTTCCCGTTTGTTTTTTGGAAATCTTAAGACAGATATCGGTTCAATGTGGTCTCAGACATCATGAAAATATGATAGAATGGACATTGGGTTTTTATGTACCCTGAATGAAAATGAGGTATGTATGGAACAGATTGCAGAACATACAGAAATATTCGATCCGGAAACCGCTGATGCCGAAGCATTGAAAAAGCGGATCAGACAGCGCAAACGGGTCAGAAGACATCAAACCTATATGCGGGTTCTCACCGGTTTTCTGGCGGTGGGCGTCGCCATCTACTGTGCCGTCGGATGGTTCGGACTCAACTATGCAAAAAGGCTTCTGAGCGGTATGCCGGAGCTGAAAATCAATGACTTCATCTCACCGGAATCCAGCAAGATCTATGACGGCAACGGCGAGCTGATCACCGAGATCGGCACCTACTACCGTGACAATATCGTCTACTCGCAATGCCCCGAATCGCTGATCGACGCATTCCTGAGTATTGAGGACTCCCGTTATTTCGAACATAACGGCTTCGATATCCCCCGCTTCTCCAAGGCGGCAATCGAAACAGTCCTCAAGCATAACACGCAGGGCGGCTCCACCTTCACCATGCAGCTGGTCAAGAACACCTACTTCTCGATTGATTCGGAAGACGGTTCCTCCGAAGGTGTGGAACGTGAAGCCACCTACGAATACAAAGCGCAGCAGATCGTTCTTGCCATGGAACTGGAACAGTATCTGAACAAGGAACAGATCTTCGAGCTTTATGTCAACAAGCTGAATTTCGGCGGAAGAATCCGCGGCATTCAGAAAGCGGCTGAATACTACTTCGGCAAAGATGTCACTGAGCTTGTGCTTCCCGAGTCGGCCATGCTGGCGGGAATCATCAACCTTCCCAACGGATACAACCCTTACAACTTCCTGGAATCGGCCACCAAGCGCAGAAACGATGTTCTCGATCTGATGCTGCAGCACGGATACATCAACCAGGATGAACACGATCTCGCCATCAGCGTCAAGGTGGAAGACCTGCTGGTCGGTGAGGACAAGCTGAATATTGAAACAACCGCTTATGGGGCATATATCGATGCGGTGATTGATGAAGTGCAGGATATGACCGGATTTGACCCGGTCACCACCGGCATGAACATCTACACTGCCCTCAATCCGGATCTGCAGAACACGATTGAAGCGATTGAAAATGAGGAAGCCGGCATCTATTTCACGGATGATCTGATGCAGGTCGCCATCATCTCCGTCAACAACCGCAACGGCGAAATCGTCGGCATCGGCGGCGGACGCTTCTATGAAGGCGGCGCAAGACTGCTCAACCGCGCAACCTCGCAATGGAAACAGCCCGGTTCCTCCGTCAAGCCGTTCCTCTCATATGCGCTTGGATTTGAATATCTGGGATATTCGATGGATGAGCTGCTTGAGGACAAGCCTTACTCCTATCCGGGTGAAACGAGAATTCTCGTCAATGCAACGGGCACATACAGAGGAACAGTAGGTATTAAAGATGCGGTTGCCAATTCACTCAATATTCCGGCGATCATCACGCTTGAAAAAGTACAGAAGAAAATCGGCGGAGACGCGATTGTCGATTATCTTGCCTCGATGGGTATCACCCGGGCGGACAAAGAGACATTCCACCTCTCCTATGCCATCGGCGCGAACCAGTTTGAAATGACACCGAAGGAGCTTGCCGGCGCACATGCGGCGATGATCAACCTTGGCGTATACAACGAGCCTCATACCGTCAGATACTGCGAAATCATCGGCGGCGACACCTATTATCCGAAGAACCAGAACAAACGCGTTCTTTCTTCCGGAAGCGCATATCTTGTTGATCTTCTGATGCAGAACAATGTCGATGTTCAGATCGGCAACCTGATGGCCATTCTGAAACAGCCCTATCCGGTATACGCTAAGACCGGAACCACCGACTGGGGTTCGGATGGTCTGCAGTACGGCATTCCCCAGGCTGCCATGAAAGACAAATGGATGGTGGCCAGTACCTCACAGTACACCAATGCGGTATGGCTGGGCTATGACTTTGCGGTTGCGGGTCAGGGCACCTATATCCAGACATGGAAAATGCTGCTGAATATCCCGGGCAGAATCAACAGACTGCTTCTGGACACCGAAGAGGAATTCACTGATTATGAAGCTCTCTCAGGTGTATCGCAGCCGTCTGATGTCACTTATTCAACCTATCTCTATGGCACACATCCTCATGTGAGAGTCGGAACCGGACTCTGGGGCACCACCGTCACATCGATGGTGTCAACGGCCGGACTCGAAAACCAGCCGCTCATCAACGGTTATGAATGCGGAACCGGATGCCGGATTTCCGGTTATGCATCTCCGAATCCTCCTCAGGTCAATTACGATGATGACGATGAGGAGAGCTCATCAACACCATCCGCACAACCGGCTCCTGCGGTGGAACCTGCTCCTGAGCCTGTGCCTGAACCGGAGCCCGAGCCTGTTCCCGAACCTGCACCCGAGCCGGAGCCGGGCGGAGACAGCGCGGATAATCCGGGAAGCGAAGGCTGACAAATTCATATCCTCAAAGGAATCTGCAGTTCATCCTGCGGATTCCTTTTTTCATACGAAAAAGGCATTCCACACCGGAATGCCCTATGCTTAATGTTTCTGATAAACACTGGCGCTTTCAGGTTTGAGATCTCTTGCCATCAGGCTTCGAGCTGCCTCAACAGGCGGCTTGTTCTCATAAAGCACCTTGTAAATCTGTTCCGTGATCGGCATCTCTATGCCGCGCTTTTTCGCTTCGTCATAAACGACTTTGCATGCAGCCACGCCTTCGACGGTTTTTTTGTTGTCGCGGAAGAATGCAGCTGCCCCTTCCTGACCGATCTTGAGACCTGCCATGAAGTTGCGTGAATGTCTGGATGTGCAGGTTACAATCAGATCACCGACCCCGTCAAGACCGAGATATGTTTCCTCCCGTCCGCCAAGCGCGGTTCCGAAACGGGTCATCTCCGCAAGACCTCTGGTCATCAGGGCAGCTCTTGCGTTGTCGCCCTGACCGATTCCTTCAAGAATGCCGCTGGCCAGCGCGATGATGTTTTTGACTGCGACACCTACTTCGGCGCCGATCACATCATCATTGCGGTAGACACGGAAATAATCGTTCGAGAACAGTTTCTGCACGGTTTCGGCCGCTTCCATGTCATCGCTGACCGCGTTGATGCATGTCACAAGACGCAGGATCACTTCCTCCGCATGTGAAGGACCGATCAGTGATACAACCGCTTTTGTCTTTTCCGCCGGCATGATCCTGCGGATCACAACGGAAAGCCTTTCATGGCTCACAGGATGAAAACCCTTGGCGACATTGATCACAATCACCGGCTTTTCCACCTTCTCAGCAGCCTGTATCAGCACGCTCTCAAGCGCCATGGTCGGCACTGCCGCCAGCAATACATCGCTGTCGCTGACCGCATTGATATCTTTGGTCGCACTCAGCTTCTCATTGATTTTCGTATCAAAGTAGCGGCTGTTGCGGTGATTCTCATTGATATCATCCACTTCCTCATCGGAAATGCCCCAGAGGATCACATCATTGCCGTTGTCGGCCAAAACCTGCGCAAGGGCTGTTCCCCAGCTGCCGGTTCCAAGTACTGTCACTTTCATTCCGAAACCTTCTTTCTGACGATGATTCTGATCGGTGTTCCTTCCAGATCAAATGCGTTGCGCAGGGAATTCTCCAGGAAACGCTGATAGGAGAAATGCAGTAGCTTCGGATCGTTGCACGACAGAACGAACGTGGGCGGCTGAACCGATACCTCTGTACCGTAATAGACTCTGAAACGCTTGCCGTTGCGGGCCGGTGCCGGGTTGGTCAGCTGGGTATCCGCAATCACCTCATTGAGGATATTGGTCGGAATGCGGCGTGACGCGTTTTCACACACACGGTCGACTTCCGGAATCAGCGTATCGACGCGCTGACGGGTTTTTGCGCTGACATAAAGCACAGGCGCCCATGAGAGATATGCGAATTCAGCTCTGACCTTTTCGGTGAATTTCACCATGGTATGGTCATCCTTTTCAATCGCATCCCATTTGTTGACGACGATAATCACCGGTTTGCCGGCGTCTACGGCATATCCTGCGACATGTTTGTCCTGCTCGCGGATGCCGGCTTCGGCATCGATCACAAACAGCGCGACATCGCATCGTTCAATCGCGCTCATGGCTCTGAGCACGGAATACTTTTCCACCGATTCATAAACCTTTCCGCGTTTGCGGATACCGGCGGTATCAACGATCACATACGGTCTGCCCTCATATTCAAAGGGTGTGTCAATCGCATCCCTGGTTGTGCCCTGCACATTGGAAACGATGGAACGATCTTCCCTGAGAATGGCGTTGACCAGTGAGGATTTGCCGACATTCGGCTCACCGATGACGGCGATATGAATGCCTTCATACTCATTGTTTTCGATGTTTTCAGGCATTTTCTCCATGCACGCATCAAGCACATCGCCGATGCCGATGCCATGGATGCCGGAGCAGCCGATCGGATCGCTCAGGCCCAGCGCATAGAATTCATAGATATTCATCATATGAATCTGATCATCAATCATATTGACGGCAAGCACCACCGGTTTGGACTGTTTCTGCAGCATGGACGCGATGTATCTGTCATCATCGCTCATGCCGGTCTTGCCGTTGCATACCATCAGGATGACATCCGCCTCATCAATAGCGATCTGCACCTGGGCACGGATCTCCTCCTGATAAGGCTGATCGGCAAGCTGGATGCCGCCGGTGTCAATCAGACGGAAGGTATCGCCTGCCCATTCGCCATGGGCATAGATTCTGTCCCTGGTCACACCGGGATAGTCCTCGACGATCGACACCCTTTCACCCGCTATGCGGTTAAAGATCGTAGACTTGCCGACATTCGGCCTGCCTACGATCGCAATGACTCCTTTATTCATTTACTCCTCCTTCAGAAGGAACGGTTCTGCCAGCTGATAAATCCTTTCCACAACCTCTTCAATGCTCATATCGGATGTATCGATCTCAACCGCATCATCCGCTTTGCGCAGCGGTGAATTCGCGCGGTGCGTGTCATCATAATCACGCTGGCGGATTTCTTCGGCAATGGTTTCCACGTCCGAAGTCGGAATGCCCTTCTCGATATTCTGCTTATATCTTCTTTCCGCACGCGCTCTTGCAGAGGCAGTCATGAAGATCTTGACCTCGGCATCTTTCAGCACAACCGTGCCGATGTCGCGGCCGTCCATGATAAAGCCCTTGGCTTTTGCCATTTCCTGCTGTCTTGCGACCAGGTCGCTTCTGACATTCTTATGCGCGGACACTTTGGAGGCAGCCAGCGAAATCTCATCTGTACGGATCGCAGTGGATACATCCTCGCCATCCATAAAGACGCCGCCTTCCGGTGTCAGTTCAATCTTCGTCTGCTTCAGCATGTCACACACAGCCTGCTCATCACTCAGGCTGATGCCTTCTCTGACGCATTTCAGAGCAGTGCATCTGTACATTGCGCCGGTGTCCAGATGGACATAACCAAGTTTTGCGCCAAGTCTTTTTGCGATTGTGCTTTTTCCGGCAGCACTCGGGCCGTCGATTGCGATATTGATTTTCTTCATCATGCACCTCTTGACAATACTACCCAGTAAATCAGAATGAACAGGATTACCACCAGAGCAATAATCAGAACCACAAGAACAAGATTGAGAATGCGGTTGGTATAGCGCATCTTGTCGTTGACCTCGCTCAGATTGTCCTCATAGCCATCCAGCTGCGCACGCATCTGGGTGGTTTCATTGAGAAGACGCTGTCTGGTTGTGCGGTCATCCTCGAGTTCGCTGTACAGCTGCTCATTGACGCTCTTGCGGGGCTGCTGCTTGAGCGGCTTGCCGTTGACCAGGTTCTGCACCTCAGCCATGATGTCTTCCCTGGACATTGTCTGGGAAGGCTCGGCAGCAGGCTCCTCTTCCTCATCCGGAATACCGATCTTTTCGGTATTCTCATCATCATCGTAATTCTTAAACGGCGACATGAACGGAATATCTGCCGTATCGCTGCGCTTGCGCTCATTGGGATACGGGGTGGAAACGGGCTTGGGCGCCTCTTCACTGCGTGCGGGTCCCTTGATTTCCCGCATGATGTTCATGCTGGTGTTCTGCGAAACCGCATTGCCGTTTTCGATGTTGTATTTCTTGACCTCACGGATCACTTCATCCATGATTTCATTGGATTCCACATCGGTGTCGTTCTCATTTTTATAGTTATCATAGCTGAAGACCGGTTCGCGGGCTGCCTGTTCCTCAATCTGGGTTGCGATTTCCTCCAGGGATGCCTGCACTTTTGCATGCGCCGCATCATGGGTGCCGCCGATCTGCTGCGGTGCCTCAAAATTGTCCGGATCGATTCCGTTCAGCTTTTTGGAAAAGCGTGAAAGCTCCGGTGTGTTCAGGGTTTCACCTGCTGAACTATCATGCTGAAGCTGATCTCTCAGCTCTTTGTATTTCTCTCTGCGTGACAAACTTGCCATATCCAATTTCTCCGTTAAACAACCTATAGAATAACATATTTTCACTCTCATAGTAAAACACCTGCGGATGATTCTGTGCATTCGCAGGTGTTTGTAAGCTGATTCACTTGTTTAAGGCGTTTTCAGCGCTTGAGAAGCGGAGAAACATGCTTGTAGATCAGTGCCGTGACAACGGATACAGCAATGCCCTTGATCAGATTGAACGGCGTGACGCAGGCCAGAACAAACTGGAATGTGTTCCTGATGAACGGGAAGATTGCCTGTCCTGCGGAGAGAATCATATCAAGCGGGAACTTGGCAATCGATACAAACGCCGGCAGAAGAACAAAGTAATTCAGAATGACACCGGCGATCATCATGCATACAGTGCCGAGGGCCATGCTGATCATCGCACCTTTCTTGGTCTTTTTCTTTCTGTACATGATTCCTGCCGGAACAACAAACGCGCAGCCGATCAGGAAGTTTGCCAGTTCGCCGACTCCCATAGTGATCGTTCCGTTGAACAGAATATTCAGCAGAACTTTGATCGCTTCAATCATGGCAGCGGCAGCCGGTCCGAGTGCGAATGCGCCGATCAGTACGGCGACTTCCGAGAAGTCGAATTTGTAGAAGTTCGGTGCCACCGGCAGCGGGAATTCAAACAGCATCAGAATGAATGCGACCGCGCCGAGGATTGCGATTTTTGCCATTGTTTTTGTTTCAAATACGGATGTGTTGCTGGTTTGATTTTTGACTGCTGTCATTACGGTTTCCTCCCTGCCTCAAAAATAAAAGAGGCTCAGCGATAAAAACCTCCGGGTAAAATATAAAGATAAGATCTCTTCCATCCAGACTTTACTGTCGCCACCGGAATCAAACCGGTTCAGCCATAAGGCTCGCGGGGTATACCGCCGGTCGGGAATTGCACCCTGCCCTGAGTTTTATCGTTAATATTATAGTCACTAATCTTTTCATATACAACTCAAACACCCGAAAAAAGGATATGCATTTCCGCATCCTGAATTATTTTTGAAATCCCCTGTTTGCGGATTCTTCTCAGTGAAAGCCCCTGTTTTTGATAAATCCTTTTGAATGATCTCTTCTGAGTAACAGGTTTTATGCCGCAGGATCGTATTTACACAGGGCATTCCCCGTGTACACTTGTGCGAAGGTGTTGCCAAAGGGCTTTTTTATTTCCGACACCTTCGTTTTTCAGGGGTACGGGGAATGGGGTTCCCTGTGTCAATATATCCGAGGAATAAATCTGTTACGGGATCCGGTTATCTTCTGTCTTTACCGTCCGGGTCCGGCGGACGGAACGCGGCCAGGGCATAAAATTAGTTCGGACCATTTAT
>JNJQ01000031.1 GCA_000701725.1 Erysipelotrichaceae bacterium NK3D112 | reverse complement strand
TCTGCTATGTGGCTTTCTTTAATTTTCTCAGACGTCATTCCTCTTTGGGATACAAGCCTCCGGTTATTCTGGATGAATTCGATGAATATGACCTGATGCCCGACAAATGGCTCAAACTGATCCAGATATCCGGCAGGTTTCACAAAGAAGCTGTTCAGGTATAGTCATCAGATACTCATAACTCTCGAAGATGTTTTCATCATGCCTTCTTTTCGTTCAGAAAGGTTCTTTTCGTTCTGAATTTTCAAAGATCTCTAACATTGACAGTGTCAGTCCTGCTTTCAGCCTCGGAATTAATCTGCCACCAGGCTGCACAGGTCTCAGTTTTCATAAACTTTAGACACTATCCAGCAATGCTGGCAGACGCAATGGTTCTTGCAACTCATGTGGATGCGTGTGTTTATGTCATCATGTGCGATTATGCACGCAGACAGTATATTATCGATGGAATTCAGGAGCTTACAGATGCGGGAGTATATGTCGCCGGCTGTATTCTGAATGCCGGAAAAGATGAAAACAGCGGTTATGGTTATGGCTCAGGTTACGGTTATGGCTATGGCAGCAGTAAAAACAGCAGTTATTACGGTCAATCATCCAAAAGCAAAAAAGAGAGCGCTGCCTGAGTATGTATAAGAAAGTCGTTAAAAGAATATTAGGTCTGATATTATCCTTGGTTTTACTCTTCTTTTTATGGTGGGTTCTGGTTTTGATTGCGCTTGCAATCAAATTGACAGAACCGGGAAATCCTGTGATTTTCAAACAGAAGAGACTGGGCCTAAATGGAACTGTTTATGATATGTATAAATTCCGTTCCATGAAAGTGGGAGCGGAACATACCGGCAGCGGGGTTTATTCTGACGAACATGATGACCGTGTTACGAAAATCGGCCGTTTTCTCAGAAAAACAAGCCTGGATGAGCTTCCTCAGCTGATTAACATCCTTAAAGGTGATATGGCATTTATCGGTCCCAGATCCCCGCTTACCTATCATCCATGGCCGTATGATCAATATACAGATGAACAGAAGAAAATGTTCAACGTCAGGCCTGGTTTGACAGGATGGGCCCAGATCCATGGCCGTAAAACCGTGGAATGGCATAAACGGATTGAAATGAATGTCTGGTATACAGAACATGTTTCATTCCTTCTCGATCTGAAAATATTCTTTATGACTTTCTATGTGGTTCTTTTCGGCAAGGACAATCTGAATGTCGGTGCCACGGTGGAAAAAGAGAGCAGCTCGATATGACAATACTTGGAAAACGTGGTTTTGTGACCATTGCAACAGGGAGTGAACATTATTATATGCTGGCTGCCAACCTGCTCAGATCATACAGGCTGAATACAGATCATTCCTGTCCGTTTGCAATTATTGCGGAAAGTGAAAACAAATATACCAGTGAATTCGATCATGTCATACTGATGCATGAGGCTTCACACAATTATCTGGATAAATTAAAGCTGGCAGAATATCTTCCATATGAGGAAACAATCTTCATTGATGCGGATTGCCTCGTATACGGAGATATCAATCAATGGTGGGATATTTTCGGCAAAGGGGACGATTTCTCTTTCTTCGGCTATGCATATACTGATCTGAATACGGACAGAGGCTGGTTCATGACCGAAGGGATGAAGGAATACAGAGATCAGATTCACTATGTTCCAAGCGGAAGCAGCGGCATCTGTTATCTGAGAAATACTGATACATGCCGGAAAGTATTTGAAATCGCAAACTTCGCTGCTGCACATTATTCCGACTATGCGTTCAATGTATTCAGTCATCCGGCGGATGAGCCGGTTCTGGCTTTGGGAATGGCAGTATGTGACTGCCGGCCTGCTGACTGCTTTGAGGTGGCGATATTCAATAAAACGCATCGTATTGACTGCGACATTCTGGTTCCGTATGCATTCCAGACGATCAAACAGGAAAAGCGGGCCGCCAGACTGGTGCATTGGGGCAATCCCTCAACCAGAAGATCCCAGTATCTTTTTGAAAGCTCAAAAATGAATGCTTTTCTGCAGGGAAAAGATCATAAATCACTGTCTTACAGACTTCTTTATGAAAAAGGCCTGAAGAGACGGCTGCTGTTTGTTTACGATATTGCAGCGGATTTCAGAGGTCTGAAAAGAAGGGTTCTGAAGAAACTCAAAAACAGATAAATACAAATATAAACTATGAAAACAACAGCTAACACCAGGTATTCAATTATAATTCCGGCCTATAACGCGGAGAGGACGATCTCCAAATGTCTGGAAAGTCTGCTGAAACAGATACAGGCACGCACTGACATAGAGATCATCATCGTGAATGACGGATCACTTGATCAGACGGAACAAATATGCCATGACTTTATGAAAGATCATCAGTGCATAAGGTATTTTCATATTGAAAACAGCGGTGTATCGGCTGCCAGAAACATCGGCCTCAGGAATGCTAAAGGTGAATATATCATCTTTGTGGACAGTGATGATTTTGTTGAAGGGAGTTTCCTGGAAACAATTGACAGCACTGTATCAAAAGAATGGGATATCTGCATTCTGAACTTTCAGACATTCGATGGTGTGAATACATATAAAGGGGAATTCAGACAGTTCCGCTCAAAAGATTATAAAGAGATTATGAGATACCTGACCAGGTATCTGAAACAGCAACAGCTGAACACGGTCTACGGCAAGATATTCAGATATGATCTCATTAAACAGAACCATGTTGAATTCCCGGAAGGGCTGCAGATTGGTGAAGATAAAGTATTCATGGCAAGATATATGGTGAATATCCGTACTTTATATGTGTCTGACCGGATCATATATACGGTTTCATCTGAGAATCTGAATTCTTTATCAAGGATGAAACGAAATACGCTTTGCGAAGATATTATCACGGAACACAGATATCTTTTTGATCTGATCGATCAGACAGACTTCACAGATCACGAAGTGTATATGATGTTTGCCAGAGCGGTCACCTATTCATTTTTCAGAAGCGCTTATACATCTGTATTTGAACTGAACAAATCACATCTGTCTTATCGTGACAGCATCAGCGAAATCAGGCAGATTCTGCACACATACAACAGCCAGAAAGTGGATATTCACAGAGATCTGCATGCATTTCTGATTTCTCTGCCTGTTACCTGCCGCATGTCGTTTTTGATGTATTTAGGTATGAGATTGATTGCATACAGAAAGAATATAGTCAGCTATCAAAACTAATATACAAATATATGTAAAATTGCATGATTTTCATGGTCACTTTACCACTTACTATACAAATGGAAAGTGATTATTTTCATTGTTTATATTATAATATACTCTGCTATAAGGGATGATATGCTGAAGCTGATGTATATTACAAACCGTGCAGATGTTGCAATTGCTGCGGAAAACGCTGGAGTTGACCGTATTTTTGTCGATTTTGAATACATCGGCAAGGATGAGCGTCAGCATGGAATGAACACAGTAAAGAACCATCATGTTCCTGCCGACGTAAGAGCAATCAGAAATGTTATCAGCAGATCGGAATTACTGGTGCGTGTCAATCCGATTCATGACGCATCCGATCTGTTTTCTTCTTCTGAAGAAGAAATCGATGCGGCGATCGAAAATGGTGCAGATATTATCATGCTTCCGTTTTTCAAAAGTGCTGAAGAAGTCAGACGCTGCATAAGAAGCATTGACGGGCGTGCAAAGTTCATTCCTTTGCTTGAAACACCGGAAGCAGTGGACGCGGTTGATGAAATACTCGCACTGGATGGAATTGATGAGATTCATATCGGGATCAACGATCTTTCCCTTGGATATCATCGAAAATTCATGTTCGAGTTGCTGATTGACGGAACAGTTGAAAAGCTTTGCAATAAATTCAGTGAGAAAGGAATTCCTTATGGATTCGGAGGGATTGCTTCCCTGGGGCATGGACTTGTTCCTGCTGAGTATATCATTGCACGTCATTATCAGCTTGGTTCCAGTCTCGCAATTCTGTCACGTTCATTCTGCAATATTCAGGATTATACGGATCTCAATGAAATCCGCATTGTATTTCAGAATGGCATCAAGGATATCCGCCGCTTTGAAAAAGAGTGCCAGATGCATGTTGACAGAAAAGATGAACTGTATTTCAGCAATAATCTGGATAATCTTCAGAAGGCTATAGCTCATGTTTTGCAGCAGGGAGCTGTAAACAAATGAATATTTTAGTGACTGGCGCCTGGTCAGATGCGCAGACATATATTGATGAATTTGAAGCACATGGTCATCATGTGCTTTTTATGCAACAGGAGAAAGAGGAACTTCCGTGTGATCCTTCCTGGATTGAGGGCGTGATCTGCAACGGTCTGTTTCTTCATCACGATATACATATGTTTGCAAATCTCAGATATATTCAGCTGACCAGTGCCGGGTTTGACCGTGTACCTATGGATGCGGTCAAGGCGGGAAACATCGAAATACATAATGCCAGAGGAGTATACTCAGTTCCGATGGCAGAGCATGCGGTGATGGGGATTCTTGAACTTTATCGGAAATCAGATACCTGCATGAGATACCAGAAAGAACATATATGGAAAAAAGAACGCAGTCTTCATGAAATCAACGGGAAAGAAATCCTGATTATAGGATGCGGATCCGTCGGTACAGAATGTGCCAGGCGGCTGAAGGCATTCAATGCGTATGTCAGGGGAATTGATTTATATCTTTCAGCGTCAGATGTGTTTGATGAAGTCCTGCCGGTGGAATCACTGGATGAACTGCTTCGTACTGCAGACATTGTCATTCTAACTGTACCGCTGAGTGAGCAGACATATCATCTGATTGATGAACAAAGACTTGCTGAAATGAAATCAGATGCGATTCTTGTGAATATATCCAGAGGGAAGGTCGTGGATCAAGCAGCATTGATTCATGTATTAAATGACAGAAAGATCGGCGGCGCATTTCTTGATGTGTTTGAAGATGAACCGCTGGCTGAGGATTCCCCGTTATGGAATTGCGAGAATACGCTGCTGACACCGCATATTTCATTTATAGGTGACGGAAATAATGAAAGATTGTGGTATTGTATATCCGTGAATTTATTTAAGGATGATAGATATGTCTGAATATTATACAAAAACTTATGTTAAAAGCATGCTTGCGGATCATACTGATTTACAGGAGTACTTATATATCAGAGGATTTCTGATTACTGACGAGGACAATGGGATCAATTTGGATGATTATCCTTTTTATGGAAACTGGCAGGTTTATGAAATTGATTCAAAACTGAGATTATTCATTCACCATTTAAATAACTGTTATATCTGTCGCAAAGGGAATACTGTATTTTTTTTGATCGGCCATGCATATAACCCTTTTACTGAACAGTACCTTGAGATGGACATTCTGAATGATCTGTCAGAAGCTTATGAAAATGGATGGAGAGCATTTTGGAAAAAAGAAAGTGAACTGACCGGCATTTTCTGTATTGGCTATGCAAATGAAAAGGGAATTTCATTTTCTACCGACTGCACAGGAATGCAGACAGTATATTACGGCAGGAAGGATGGTCATATTTATGTTTCATCCCACAGTAAATTGATTGCCGATTTATGTGATTTTGTGAGAGATGACTATATCAGCCGGCTTGTGAACAGCAGATATTATCATTACTTTGGAACATGGCTGCCTGGTGATCTTTCTCCTTTCAAAGAAGTGATCAGAACCCAGCCAAATTTTGAAATCAGTTTTACCTATCAGGATTCTATGATCAGAGGAAAACGTTATTTCCCTGTTGAAAAGATCGAAGAAATCAAATCTGAACAATTTGATGCCACTATTAAGGAAATTGCAGATATTCTGGCTTCAAGTATGAAAATGACAGCTGAAAAATGGCCGGACAAAAGAGCAGCTGTTTCAGTGACTGGCGGAAAAGACAGCACAACTACATTAGCCTGTGCCAACGGTTTGTATGATAAATTTTCCTATTTCAGTTATATATCAAGCGAAGCGGAAGCGGTGGATGCGAAAGCAGCGGATCAGATTTGTGAAGCAATTGGTGTAAAACATCATACTTATGTTGTTCCTGATGAATCTGAACTATATAAGGATATTGAATTATATAAAGTCATTTTTGAATGTAATGCCGGATGCATTGGGCATAACAACTTAAATGATGTTAAAAAGCGGATTTTCTTCAGCCAGATCAACGATTTTGACGTTGAAGTCAAATCATGGGTAAATGAAATATGCAGGGGATGGTTTATTACGAAATACAATAAGCAAAAGTTCCCGGAAAGACCAACACCAGCCTATTTGCGCAGTATGTGGAAAGTGATGGTAAACCCGCGTCTGATTCATGAATCCAATCAGGTTTTCAAGAATTATCTTAAACGTTATTACAATGATCGTGTGTTTAATAACATGTCGTGGCTGATGCTGTATTATTGGGAATTCTCATGGAGCGGGGGAGAAGGACTTTTCCTGAGTTCTGAGCATAAGTTTTCATACGATATAACGATTCCCTACAACAACAGATTATTGCTGGAGAAAATGCTTACGATTCCTGTTGAAATGAGAATACCTGATGAAATACCTGATCATGTTACACGTATCATGAATCCGATCATTTCTGAAACAAATATCAGTGTTCACAACATTTCACACACAAAGCTCTGGTCAAATATTCAAAAAGCACATCTCGAGATTTTCTCGAAAATGTCATTCTGAATCTGAAATGTATAAAAAGCAATAATGAAGGCTGACTGTATGCGGTTTATGTGCAAAAGCCAACCAAATTAAGGATTTAAAACGATGAAAAAAGCATTACTTATTGCATCTGTGCAGAGTCATATAGCGCAGTTTCACAGGCCGCTGATCAAGGTTCTGAAAGAGAAGGGCTACATAATTGATGTCGCTGCGCGCAATAACCTGGATGAAAAAAACGGACTGAAAATAGAAAACGCAGATCATATTTTTGATGTGCCTTTTCATCGTTCACCAATCAAAAAACAGAACCGCGGTGCTTATGCGCGTTTGAAAAAAATCATCGATGAAGGGGATTACGAGCTGATCTCCTGCAATACGCCTGTTGCATCGGTTCTCACCAGACTCGCAGCCAGAGATGCTAGAAAAAAGGGAACAAGACTGTTTTATATGGCGCATGGATTCCATTTTTATAATGGTGCGCCTTTACGTAACTGGATACTATATTATCCGATCGAAAAGGTGAGCGCTCATCTGGCTGACACGATCATCACAATTACAGATGTTGACTATGAGTTTGCAAAAAAGAAGTTCAGTGCCAATGTGGTTTATATGCATGGTGCCGGTGCGGATCAGAATAAATTCCTCTCAGTTACTCCTGAAAAAAATGAGAGTTTCAGACACATGATGGATTACGATCAACATTTTGTAATTCTTTGCACCGGTGAGCTCAATTCGAATAAAAATCAGTCAACTCTCATCAAAGCTATGCCGCTGGTGCTTCAAAAACATCCGGAAACTTTGCTGTTAATGGCTGGCAATGGCCCTAAACATGACGATCTTCAGAAGCTGATCGATTCTATGAATCTGAATGATCAAGCCATTCTCATCAATTATCACCCGGACATTGAAATTTATACCAACGCATGTGATCTGGTTGTATCTGTGAGTTTCCGGGAAGGATTGCCGATGAATATCGTCGAAGGGATGATATGCAGAAAGCCGGTACTTGTTTCTCATAACCGCGGACATGATCAGCTGGTCGATGATCAAGTGAATGGAATGTTCGCGAAAGCGGATGACCCTCAGGATATCGCCGAGAAGATTGTTTATCTCATTGAGCATCCGGAGGTACGGGAAAAGCTTGCCGATGCTGGACGGGAAACCGCAAAGCTTTACCAGATGGATCATATTGAAAAGGAAATCCGTAAGATTTACTTTGGAGAAGAGTAAGCTATGAGAATCGGTATCCTGACCCATTACGAAGTGAATAATCAGGGCGCTCAGCTGCAGATGTATGCGCTGAGCGAATTTCTGCGTTCTCATGGACATGAGGCAGTCATTCTCACATATGAGAAGAATTTTGATCTGCTTCCTGAAGAAGGATTAAAGAATAATGTTTCATTGAAAAGTGCTCCCTATTATTTGAAAAACTACCTTTTGGATAAGGGAATCGGATTATTTGCGCACAATGCGCTTAAATATGAAAAACTGAAATTATTCCGTATCAAACAGTATACATATGAACCATTTGACAGTCATGATCTTGATGCAGTGATCATCGGAAGCGATGAGGTTTTCAGCATCGATGTCGGGATCAATAAAATGATGTATGGGATCGGACTTAATACGGACCGTGTGATTGCCTATGCGCCTGCATTCGGAAAGGCGACAATCGATGATCTGAAAGAGAATCACTGTTATGAAATGATCCGTGATGGCTTATCGGGGTTTACTGCGCTTTCCGCAAGAGATACCCATACACAGGATATGATTTATGAAATGACCGGAAGAAAAGCACCGATTGTCAGTGATCCGGTGATTCTCATGGATTTTGATCAGCTGCCGGTATACAAAAACAACATAAAAAAGCCATATGTTCTGGTTTATTCATATGATGCGAATATGAAAGATCCAAAAGAATATGAGGCCATACAGGCTTTTGCCAGAAGGCATCATCTTTTAACCGTGTCTGCCGGAACATATCATAAATGGTGTGATATCAATGTGACATGTGATCCGCTGGAATGGATTCAGTATTTCAGAGATGCGGAATTTATCATTACTGACACATTCCATGGTTTTGTGACTTCCCTGAAAACCAGAAGACCGTTTGCGTTATATGTCAGAAATACAATCAATCCTTTTAAAATGCGCTCCTTAATGGAACAGACCGATACATCTGAAAGAGAATTCAATGAATTCTCCTTTGCAAATCTGGAAAGAATCTATTCAGAAAAACTTGATTATGATCATATTGAAAAACGGATTGACAGCCTGAAAACAGCCGGTGAGAAGTATCTTCTGGAAACTCTGAAAACAGATTATACCGGTAAGAATATCTCTTCCGCTTTTCATGATACCTATTGTTCCGGCTGTGCAGCCTGTGCGTCTGTATGTCCGGTAAAAGCCATTGATCTGAAAAAGAATCAGGCCGGTTATTATGAAGCATATGTAAATGAAGACACATGTATTCATTGCGGAAAGTGTGTCAGTGTATGTCACAGATTTTCCTCTTATTCGGGTAAGTCCTTATATAAGTCCGTTCCGCAGGCATTGCAGAGCAGTAATCCGGATACAGTATTCTCCTCATCCTCGGGCGGTATTGCGCATGAAATCGCCCGGAATGCCCTTTTAAAAGGTTATTGTGTTGTCGGATGCCATTACAACTATGATCAGCAGGAAGCGGAGCATATGATCGTGGATGATGCAGAGAAGCTTGATCAGTTCAGAGGTTCCAAATATCTTCAAAGCAATGCACAGCATGCATTTGCTGAGATGATCAGGACAGCTCAGGAAAACAGCGAAGTTAAATATACTGTTTTCGGAACACCATGCCAGATTGCGGGAGCACTCAAAGCAACTGAATTACTGCACATCCGTGATCAGTTCCTCTTTGTGGAAATTTTCTGTCATGGTGTGCCAACATATAAACTCTGGGATTACCAGAAAGAAGAAATTGAAATAGCAATCGGTGCACCGATTGAACATGTCTCATTCAGAGATAAACAGTTTGGATGGCATACCTATTGTCTGAAGGCAAAAGGCAACGAAAATGAATGGAGCGGAACCAGAGAAAAAACGGAGTTCTGGCTGTCATATTTTGAAGATGGATTGTTAAACCGCTCCTGCATGGTTTGTAAAGCCCGCGGTGAGGAGTCTTCTGCGGATATCCGTATCGGTGATTACTGGGGCTCAAGATATGCAGAGAGAACCGACGGTGTTTCAGTTGCATTCGCTGTGACAGATAAAGGCAGGAACATGATTGATGAACTGATTGAGAGCGGCTCCGTCATCACAATGGAATGCGGAACAACTGAGGAGATTCTTTCTGCACAGAATATGAAGGGGTATACAATAACTGCTCCGTATAAAAAAGCGCAGGAGATGCTGGAGAATGGATGCGGTCTGAAAGATGTCATCAATACCTATCATCAAATGATGCCGATAAAGAAGAAAGTTAAAAGGACCGTGCTGAAAACAGCAGGTCTGCTTCCTGATCAGATAAAAAATCAGCTGAAAGTTATACGCCATAGAATAAATGACCGGAGCAGAAAACCATGATCAAAGTGTTGGTTGTATGCGGAGCTCTCAGAATCGGCGGTGCCGAAAAGGTGGCCTATGAACTGGGAATGCGCAGAGATGTGAATAAACTGAAAATAGATTATATTGTGTTCGGGGATGAAGTTGGTGAATATGAACACGATTTAATCATGCATGGCTGTGAAATATTCCATCTTGCAAGTCCGGGTGAAAATCACGGAAAGTTTATCCGCACAATCAGAAGTATTATCCGTGAGCAAAAATATAATGTTGTGCATTGCCACACCATGTTCAACTCCGGTCTTGTTCTTTCAGCCGCGAAAAAAGAAGGCGTTCCGATCCGGATTGCTCACTCACATACCATCCGTGCTTCAAAAAACATGGGCATGATCAAAGAAATCTATCAGGCTGTCATGAGAATTGTTATTCATAAAACAGCTACTGATTATGTCGCCTGCGGGAATGAAGCGGGTGAATGGCTGTATGGAAAGGATTTCTATGCAAAGCATGGCAAATTGATCCTGAATGGAATTGATGTCAGCAGTTATGCTTATAATGAGAATATCCGGTACAGAATCAGAGAAGAAAAAGGAATCAATGACAGTTTTGTGATCGGGCATGTGGGACATATGTTTCCGGTTAAAAACCAGATCTTCCTGATCCGGTTGATGCCGGAAATACTCAAGAGAAGACAGAATGCGGTACTCCTGCTTCTGGGAGATGGCGCAGAGAGAGAAAACCTCATGAAAGCGGTGAATGACATGCAACTTCAGGATCATGTCATCATGACAGGCAATGTCATGAATGTGAATGAATACTTGAGCGCGATGGATGTATTTGCCTTTCCGTCTCTGTATGAAGGCATGCCTCTGACGATGATCGAGGTACAGTCAAACGGGTTGCCGTGTGTTATCTCAGATGCGGTTCCGCAGGATGTGTATCTGACTGATCTGCTGGACAAGACCTCTTTGCAGGATGATCGCGCCTGGATTCATAAATTATGCATAACAGCCAGGAAGAATTCCTTAAAGTATAACGACTTGATGTATCATTCCGGCTTTGATATCTCTACGATGGTGAACAAGGTATACGAAATTTATGAAAAAGCTGTTGTTTGTAATTGATACGCTCCGCATGGGCGGTGCCGAAAAAAGCCTGGTATCCTTGCTGAAGGCAATTGACAAAAACAAATATGATATAGATCTGCTTGTTTTTGAGCTGGGCGGAGTTCTGGAAAGTGAAGTCCCTTCCGAAGTGAATCTTCTGATTACGGATCCTGTAACCAGAGCGATGACCCTGGAATTCAGAAAATATGCGAAGGATCTTCTGGTTAGGGGAAGATTGTCTGCTTTTTATGCGCGGATGCAGATGTCATTGAAAGCAAAGAATAAAGAAGAAAATACATTCAACTGGAATGTTGTGAAAAAGTATATTCCGGCACTGGAAGAGAATTATGATACCGCAATCAGCTATCTCGAAGGTTTTCCTGCTTACTATGTGATTGACAAAGTGAAAGCAGACAGGAAGATTGCCTGGATTCACATCGATATGACCAACATGGTGATGCCGGCAAAGGCTGTCAGCTACTATTCAAAATTCGATGAGATCGCCACGATTTCAGAAATTTGCAAAAATGCCTTTGTCAGACATGTTCCGATGATGCGGGATCACATTCATGTAATTGAGAATATCGTTTTCCCGGATGAGATTTTGACCAAAGCTGAAATGCCTGCGGATTTTTCGACATGGCAGAATCATTTCGTTAACCTTGTTACCATCGGAAGACTGGATTATCAGAAGGGGATCGATATTGCGATTGATGCCTGCAGCATTCTTGTAAACGATGGAATCGATGTGTGCTGGCATGAATATGGAACAGGTGTATTAAGAGATGAATTGCAGCAGAAAATCAATGACTTGAAGCTGAACGATCATTTTATCCTGGAAGGGCTGGCCGTGAATCCATACCCATATATGAAAAAAGCTGATATGATTATTCAGACTTCCAGATTTGAAGGGAAGTCCATTGTCCTGGATGAGGCGAAGATCCTCGGCAAGGCAATCATCACAACAGGTTATGAATCGGTGGATGATCAGATCAGTGATCAAAAAACCGGCATGATCACCATGATCACGCCTGAATCCATTGCACATGGCATTGAAGCGCTTCTGAACAATTCAGAACTGAAAGCAGCGCTTGAGAACAACCTGCAGAAAGAACAGGTGCCATATCAGAGAATATTAGAAAAGATCGATCGTATATTATGATCAATTCCGAAAGGTAGACCGGATGGTATTTCATTTAAGTATTTTTGTATCAGTCTGCCTGATTGCACTGATGGCAGGTCCTTCAGGCTCAGATGAAACATCCAGAAAAAAAATCACGATTTTTGTCTGCACAATGGTTCTGGGAACCATTCTTGCATTAAGAACATGGTGGATGGCAGATCTGATTAAATATCATACACAATATTCTGCACTTGCCGGTCAGTCTTTTTCTGATTTGGTGAAAAGCGATGTGGCAAATCTGGGACTGCGTATGTTGTTTGTTATAGAACACCGGATGACGGGAGGCAATTTCCAGATTGTCCTTTTTATAGAATCCTACTTTTGTATGGGGTGTCTTGGGTACATCATTTATAAATACTCTCCGACACCTGTCTGGAGCTATTTTGCCTATATGGCGGTAGGACTGTATTTTTTTAATTTCAGCGGGCTGAAACAATCAATCGCAATGGCATTTTTACTGTTGGCATTTGATGGGATTGCTCAAAATAAACCGGTAAAGTTTTTTATATTGGCTTTTATGGCAGGAATGTTCCATGCGCCGGCTTTTATCGGAATTGTTTCTTACTATTTTGCCAATCGCAGAATTTCACGTAATTACTTTCTTGCACTTGTGGTTGTCTTTGTGTCTGTACTGGCTTTCCGTTCGCAGATTGTCGGTTTTCTGAGTGAAATGTACTATGATGAGGCAGAAGTAAAAGATGTCAGCGGATTCGGCGGCAAATTCCTGATGATGCTCGTATTGCTTGTCGGAGGTGCTGTCCTTCGTCCTCCAGTCAATGAAGATACTTTATATGCAAAGGTTTTTAATCTGATGGTGCTTGCAACTCTGATTCAATCCTTTTCAATCTTCGGACACAATTTTACCAGACTGGCTGACTATTATTTCCAATACATTATTCTGTATCTGCCTATGATCATGCAGCATCCGGATTATTCCGCCATCGAAAACAATGAAATGGCAATGCCGTTCCTATCCTTTACTGAAAATAGTTATGTCCTGGCAGGAGTGGTTTTATTCATTCTCGGGTTCCTTTATTACCAGTCCTATATCGGTACAGATATATCCGGAATTCTTAATTATAAATTCTTTTGGGAAGTGAGTCAGACACCATGGGGCAGTTAAGATACAGCATTATCGTGCCGGTTTACAATAAAGAAGAATACATCGCTCCTTGCATGGATAGTCTGCTTTTACAGATGAATGAGTCGGATGAGATTATTCTTGTGGATGATGGTTCAGCCGACAGCAGCGGAAAGATCTGTGATGAATATGCTGCAAAGCATTCAAATGTTAAGGTGATTCATCAGGCGAACAGCGGTGTATCCCGGGCAAGAAATAAAGGGATCAAAGCATCTGAAGGCCAATATCTGCTTTTTATCGATTGTGATGACACAGTGGATGACGGTCTGCTTGAAGAAGCATCTGTTTTGATGCAAAACAGTCTGATGATGATATTCGGTATGTCTTTTGATTATTACAAAGATGAACGTCTTATAAGAAATGAAATCCTTTCTTATACCAGTGACTGCCGGTATACCAAAAAGCAGCTGGAAGCAGCGTTTCTGGAGCTGTTTGAGACAAACAGTCTTTCCTCCGCGTGCAATAAGGTCTTTCTGGGTGATATCATTCGCAGGCATCAAATAGAATTCAACGAGAAAATGTATCTCTATGAAGACCTTGACTACGTCCTGCGCTATCTTTCATATGCTGAAGACGACAGTGTCATCGAGATTGTGAAACATCCGTATTATCATTACAGATTGTCGGCGGCTCAGGCAAACGTGAATTCCAGGATATCAGATCTGTCAAGGCTGATATCCAATATGAATGAGCTGAAAAAAGGTTTCGCGATGTTTGAAAAAACATCCGTTTCCAAAGATATTACGGAAACGAAATATGCAGAGATATATTTGGATCTGCTTTATCATCATCTGATCAGCAGCAGCAAGCTGAAGCAATCGGTGGAAACCATACTTTCGAAGGCAAAGATTGATGAAACCGGAATCAAGTTCGAAGGAAACAGGAAGGTTTTGTACGAATGTATCCAAAATAAAAATGCAGCCGGGCTTGAAAAGTATATCAGGCAGAGAAGACTGAAAAGACAAATCAGACAAACAGTAAAAAAACTGATAGGAAAATAGAATGAAACTAATCGAACTCAAAGAAATGCAGCAGATTGAACTGAATCTGTTCAAGGAATTTGTCAAAGTGTGCAATAAACATCATCTCCGATATTACATGGATGGCGGAACACTTTTGGGTTCATGCTGGTTCAAAGGTTTCATTCCCTGGGATGATGATATAGATCTGAAAATGCCGAGACCGGATTATGAAAAATTCCTTACTCTCGGAACCGAACTGCCTGAGTATATTTCCATCGACACACCATGTGAAGATAAATGCGAATATGTGTTTTCCAAAATCGTAGATAACAGAACTGTATTGATTGAAGAACATAACAGAATTGAAAAACACACCGGTGTTTATGTGGATTTATTTCCGATGGACGGCTATCCGGACGATGAACAGGAATGTCAGAAACATCTGAAAACAATGGGTATACTGAATACCTTATTCCATCAATCCCTGAATGAATTTCAGACAATGCGCAGCTCAAAGAGCATCAAAAGCCGTTTGAAAGGAACATATTATTACAAGCGATTGAAGAGCGGACATCCCGTATCATGGGAAATCTGTCAGCGGCTTACCAATGAAGCGAAGAAATACAACTTTGATGAATGTGCCTATGTAGGCATGACAGTGGAAGGCAATCCAGTAAAAGAGCGTTTTGACAGGAAGTGGCTGGATGAAACCGTTCAGCTTCCGTTTGAAGATGATTATTTCACAGCTCCTTCCGGGTATGATGAACATCTGACCATTTTCTATGGGGATTATATGCATCTGCCCAAGATTCTTCCCGATCATTATCATAAGGTTTACTGGAAAGAAGGGTATGGTGAACAGGATGAATAACATACCGGAAGTCAGTGTGGCGGTGATCACATATAACATGCAGGATTATCTGATCCAGCTGCTTGAAAGCATTCTTGTGCAGAAAACATCCTTTTCCTATGAAATCATCGTGGACGATGATCATTCACCGGATCATACAAGAGAAATCCTCTATGCATATGAAAAGAAGTATCCTGATATCTTCCGTCTCTCTTTAAGGGATCACAATGTGGGCGGCAGTAAAAACATGTATGGTGTTCTGAAACAATGCAGAGGAAAGTATATCGCCATTCTTGAAGGTGATGATTACTGGGATGACGAGAACAAACTTCAATATCAGTATGATTTCATGGAATCACATCCTGAATATATCGGTATGAACTGCAATTCATGGTGCGAGGAAAGCAGAACAGAAGTGATTCATCATGTCAGAAGGAATATCAGTGAACCGATGATCTTCACATATGATGACTTTATGAAACCTTTCTTCTTTGACCGCATTCCCAATTCCACGGACACATTGTTTTTCAGAAATGTCTTCAAAATGTATCCGGATCATGATTTCTCGGTATTCTATAAAGCCCATAAAATGGTTTGGGATCAAAGTCTGGCACTTATTCTTTATGGATTCGGAAATGTATATGTGGATCCGAAGATTGTTTCCCATCACAGAACAATCGTGGAAAAGGACGGAACAAATTATCAGTCAAAATATGCAAGAGAGGATCATAAGGAATCCGACGCATATATGTATGCCTGCCATGAAGACTATATTGAGAATGTCCTGCACAGAGACTGCACACCCTTTTACAAAGTAAGAGGGGATATCTATGCCGAAGCCTTCTTTATCGCTTTAAAAAGCGGTAAAGAAACAGATAAACAGAAAGCCCGGAATATCTGGAACCAGAGAAAAAAGAAATGGCCGCTGATTCAGGCTGTCCTGCGCCATGGACTTGCGACCGCTGGAAGAAAGCTGCGTAAACGTTCATGAAGAAGATATGGAAAGTGCTGCTGGTGCTGGTTATACTCATTTCTCTTGGCGCAGTTTATGTGATTCATTGTCAGGAACATCTGATCCTTACAGAATATGATATCAACGCAGATATTGATCAGCAGACAAGAATTGTTCAGTTAACCGACTTACATAACCATGAATTCGGTAAAGAAAACAGTAAACTGATCAAAATGGTGAATGATCAAAAGCCTGATCTGATTGTCATGACCGGTGATATGAATAACGAGGATGACCCGAATCTGGAGATCGTGTGTCATCTGATTGAGGAACTCACAAAAACAGCTCCTGTTTATTTCAGTATCGGAAATCATGAAAAAGACTGGATGTTTGACGGGGATCTTGAACAGGCAGTAAAAGATGCCGGAGCGGTTCTTGTGGATAACAGCTATGAAGACATTACTATTAACGGAACAGATTTCAGAATCGGCGGGTATTACGGATATTATGGTGTTCCGCATATGAAAAAACTGAATGAGGAAGAAACCGCAGCAGAAATGGCATTCTTCAAAGATTTTGAAAATACAGACAGATATAAAATCCTGCTTTCCCACATACCGACGGCATTTGTTGACTGGAAATATATGGACCAATATCCGATCGATCTCATTTTTACTGGACATTATCATGGCGGACAGATCAGGATTCCGTTTGTTGGTGGTCTGGTCGCCCCTTATGTCGGATGGTTTCCCAAAAACACAAAGGGAGCTTATACCGGACAGTATGGAACTTGTATTCTTTCAACCGGGCTTGGCTCTGAAATGAAACTTCCACGGATTAATAACGATCCGGAAGTGATTCTGGCTGTTTTAAGAGCTCAACACTGATAGTTTAGGAATTGTATCGGTATCGGTCTTCCGCAAGATTTGATATAGTGATACACAAGGAACAGTGAATGAAAACACTAACGATTATCACACCGACCTACAACCGGTCTGACTGCCTGAAAAAATGCTGGGAATCATTGAAAAATCAGACCAGCAAAGATTTTCAGTGGCTGATCATTGATGACGGCAGTTCAGATAATACTAAGGAAGCGGTGGAATCATTCATTGCAGCGTCTCCTGATCTTTGTATTGAATATCAATACAAAGCCAATGGCGGCAAACATACTGCTTTGAATTACTCACATCCCTATATTCAAGGCAAATACGTTGCATTTCTTGACAGCGATGATATTTTTACAGATGATGCCGTGGAGGAAATCCTGAATGCATGGGCAGAGTATGGACGGAATTCAGAGGTCGGACAGATTATTTTCCTGAAAGGTTATTCAATTGATGAACCGATCTGTTATGTCAGAAATGAGAAAACAGCGGTGGATACACTGAAAGAGGAAAGAATCGGTACTGCGGGCAGAGACTGCTGTGATACTTATCGGACTGAGCTTTTCACCAGATATCCGTTTCCGGAATTCGAAGGAGAAAAGTTCATCGGGGAAGGCTCAGCTTTTCTGAATATTGAACTGAACTCAAAAGGAGTTTATATCAATAAAGTGATCTATCTGTGTGAATACCGCCAGGATGGATTGACCAAAGCAGGAAGAGCGATGCGCTTAAAGTATGCGAAAGGCGGCAGGTATAACTCCTTTATGTATATGAACCGCAGGCTTCCGCTTAAAACACGCATGAAAAAAGCGGTTTTATATGTTGCTTATTCCAGACAGGCAAAAGAGGGATTGTTTAAGAATAATCCCTATAAGCTGCTGACATTGTCAGCTTTGATACCCGGAACTACTCTGAAACTATTCTGGAATCATAAATACAGAAATGAATTGAAAGGGGAAAAGGATGGAAAATGAATTGATGTTCAGCATCGTTATTCCTGCATACAATACTGAAAAAGAACTTCCCCGCTGTGTGGAAAGCATATTAAGCCAGCACTTTAATCAATATGAGCTCATTATCGTTGATGATGGTTCAGCTGACCGGACAGGAGAACTGATTGATCAATATGCATCAGCAAATCCCCATGTGATTGGAATTCACCAGGTGAATATGGGCTGTTCTGAAGCACGCAATACCGGTGTGCGGAACGCAAAGGGAAGGTATCTTCTTTTTGTGGACAGCGATGATAAGTGGGGGGATGAGAATGCATTGGACAAACTGAACCGTGTAATCCATGATAAGGCAGAATATCCCGATCTGATCTGCTTTGGCGTGAAAATTCTTGATGAAAACGGACGGCTTGTCAAAACAAGACTTCCCCGCCTGCCTGAGCAGCCTCTTAACAGTAAATATGAGATTTTCAGATATCTGGTATACAGAAATGAGTATTTCAGCACCTCCTATGTCAAAGCGATCAAGAGGTCTTTCTTTGAAGAAAGAGGCCTGTATTTCAAAAAAGGGCTTCTCAGTGAGGATATTGAATGGTCAGCCAGACTGATGATGTTCTGCTCATCCGTTGCTGTTTTGCCTGAAGCGTTTTATGAGCGGATCAGACGGAATGAAGGCGCAATCACATCCAATATCGGCAGGAAAAACATCGATGATATTCTCGGACAGATCGAGAAAGGCGTCATTGACGCGGATACTTATGCAGAGAATTATGATTTCCGGAAGGTATATCTGGAATACTGGGCATATCAATATGCTATGCTTTACGGTCTTGTATACCGTCTGAAAAATGAAAACGATTATACAACCTATATCAGCAGACTGAAAAAGCTGAAATACCTGCTGAAATATGATCATGTGAAGAAAGTCAGGGCAGTTCATGCGGCATGCAGTTTCCTTGGCGTCAGGAATACTGTAAAATTACTGGGGATGTACTATGGCAGAGTATATTCCTGATCAGCTGTATATGGACAAATCTGTGAATGGCTTTCTTGAATTGCTGAAAAGCTTTATCAATGAAAAAGAACCTGTGATTACTGAACCCGTTGACTGGAAACGGGTTTTTCAGCATGCAAAAGCCAACAGTATTACAGGTATCATAGGGTATATGATCATGAAATATGATCTGGCTGAGTCAGAAGAGATTGATTATCTTTCCAGAAAACAATGCACAGATACAGTCGGAATGACGATGCGCAGGATTGCGCAGGCAGACCGCCTGATCGATGAACTGACGAAAGAGAACATTGATGTCCTTGTCACAAAAGGATATGTTGTCCGTCAATGTTATCCTGAGCCAAGACTGAGAACCTTCGGAGACATTGATTTCCTGATTCATGACTATGACCGTGAAAAATCACACCTGTTGATGCAAAAGTCCGGCTATACCGTCAAGTCGGATTGGGAACCGGTTTACACGTATAAAAGAGATACTGAACTATATGAGTTTCATACCGAACTCATGGACCTTGATTTCGGTGAAACCCGCCAGACAATTGATTATTTCAAAAATGCATGGAATTATGCGGTAAGCAGAGATAATCATCTGTATTCCCTGAAACCCGAATATCATCTGATCTATCTGATGGCGCATCTTGCCAAACATATTATCAGCAGCGGTGCTGGAATCCGTATGTACATGGATATTGCACTGTTTATCAAGTGTTATTCTCAAAAAATAGACTGGGGATTTGTCCGGGAACAGTTTGAGTATCTTCAGCTGGAACAATATGCAGATTATATTTTCAGCGCAATTGAATGCTGGTTCGATATCAGATGTCCTGTTCATGGACAGACAGGGAAAGGCATTCTTGATAAAATGCTGAGTGAAACTGTCGCCGGCGGAACATTCGGAAATGAAACCATGGATCTTGGAACGCTCAAAATGAAAAGAACTGTCCGTGAAACCGGCAGCAAATCCAAAGTGGCTGCTTTGGCGAATATGGTCTTTCCGCCGGCAAGCAGCCTCAAACGCCGTTATACCTATCTTGAAAAGTATCCGTTTCTTCTTCCTGCGGCCTGGGTGCACAGGATTATCACCAACCGGAATAAAATCGGTTTTGAACTGAAAACAGCAGAGAAAATTGTAAAAACGGATATGAAAAAGGTATCAGATACCGGTCGCAAAGATGAAAAGATCGGGTTATAATCTCAATACAATATATAATCTCATTAAATGAGACATATCTAATGATAGATTAACGTAACTTGATCAGTGTACAGGAGAAAAGCTTATGGCATTTCATATTTCACATATCAACAAATATTTCCGATGGCTGAAAAACACATATGGCACATATAAAGATAACTGTATTGTATCCAAAGAATATGCAAAGATATGCTGGGCTTTGGATGTTGCTCTGCTGTTAAACCGTTCAGAAGCTGATATTGACCATAAAGCAATGGCAAAGCATGAATGGGTTTTAAACTACATGAAGAATCTTTGCCCTGAAACAATAGCCAGGTATTCAAATACGCAGGCACCCGAAGATCTTCGTGATCTGCAGAAAGATATAAAAGTCTGGTCCATGTGGTGGCAGGGCGAAGAAAAAGCAGATAAGCTTTTCAGAATGTGCATAGACAGTGCAAGACGTCATACCCGTCATGATGTGGTTGTTCTGGATCAGAATAACTATAAAAACTATTTTGACATTCCCGAGCATATGCTTAAGAAACATGCAGAAGGAAAGATTGCTTTGCAGCACATATGTGATTTCATGGTTGTATCCATTCTTGCGGCACAGGGCGGATTCTTTACCGGTGCTACGGTATGGTGGTCACAGGATAAGGATGATGAATTCCTGAGAACTCCGTATTACACTCCCAAAGCGGCAACACACCGGCCTTTCTTCATATCCCGTTCCAGATGGACAGGATATCTTCTGGCAGGTAATCAAGATTTTCCGCTGTTTTCCTTTGCGAGGGACTGTCTGAGTGAATATTGGAAAAATGCGGACAAAGCTGTGGATTATCTGATGCTGGATTATGTCTTTGAACTTGCATATCAGACGATTCCATGTGTAAAGGAAATGATTGATGAACTCCCTGACAATAACCTTCTCAGAAATGAGATGATTGGTCTGCTTGGCAAACCGTTCAATGAAGAAGAGTATAAAAAATATACCGAAGGTGAAACCTTTATTTACAAGTTATCATGGAAATTCGGAAATAAAGATTTAACGACAGCAGATGGAAAAGAAACATATTATGCGCATTTACTGAATGAATGCGGCACTAATCTGTAATGGACTTGTGAATATGAAATCATACAGAGAAACCATTAAAAAGAAACTGCCGGCGTTAACTGAAAGCATACGCTGGTGTAAAAGAAGAAAAAACGAGCTTTCCGCACTGAGCAGGCATATTAACAGAAGAAATCTACAAAAGACACGTGCTCAGGGAAAGAATGAAAAAATCGTTGTCGTTTTCATCTGCCAGTATATTCCTGCCTGGAGCAAGGACAAACAGTTATATGAGACATTAAAAAAGGATGAACGATTTAAAACGGTACTTCTATGCATTCCAAACAGAGTAGCAGGTCATGTTCTGCAGAATCCGGATGATTTATCCAATGATGTGTATGAGTATTTCGTCAGTCACGGATATGATGATGCAGTAAATGCATTGATTGGAAGGAATACATGGCTGGATTTGAAAGCGCTGCATCCTGATTATGTTATATACAACAGATATGACAGACCGATGCCGGTTGAATATACTTCAACTGAGGTTTCAAAGTTTGCAAAAGTATGCCTGATTATATATGCCTGCGCATTATTGAAGGTAGAAGAGTCAATGTTTGACAAAACCTTTGCGGCGAATACATATTGCTTCTTTGCGGAGTCAGAAGGCATTCGAAAAGAATTTATGCGCTGGAACAAAGCTCTTTGTAAACTGAAACTCAGCAATGCCGTATATTGCGGAATTCCGGCAATTGAAAATGCATATAAGGCAAAAAATGATTATGCCAGTGCATGGGAATTCGCGAAAGGTGATTTCAGAGTGATGTATACCCCAAGATGGACAATGGATCCTACGTGGGGCGGATCCAGCTTTCTGAAATATAAAGATGTATTCCTGAAAATCTCAGACGATAATCCTGAAATGGATATATTGCTTAGGCCTCATCCATTGATGCTTGATCATTTTATCAACACTGGATTAATGAGCAAAGAAGAAGTTGAATTATATATAAACGAATGCAATATGCGATCCAATATCAGATTTGATACAGAGAAGGAATATCATGCGACATTCTGGAATTCCAATGTTCTTGTAACTGATTTTTCAAGTATGATCATCGAGTATTTTATTACTGGTAAGCCAATTATATATCTGACATATGATGAGAAAATTGAATGTACAGAGCAGATGAAGGCAGTGCTCGAAAGCAGCTATATCGTTAATAATGAAGACGAATTGCGTGAGACTTTAACGAACTTAGCCAATGGAAATGATCCGCTTGCGAAAAAACGGAAATCAATATGCAAAGAGGTTTTCCCTGAGGAATTACACAGACAAACAAGCGACAATATGAAAAGATTTTTGCTTGAAAATCGATATTTGTAACTTCCTGATAAAAAATGCATAATTGCTTACAATTAAACAACTGTTTGAAACAGTGGAGTAGTAGAAGCAAGGACGAAACATAAATTACCAAATAATCCCAATGATATGCTGAAAGGCTCGATAACCACCACAACAGGAAAATGTAGGAGGTAAGAGTGAAGAATTGTAGTTAAGCACGAGCGAAATGGAACTGCATAAACCATATCGTGTTCATATCGAAGTATAGACATACAGTGATGCATGGATAAGTGTGAAATGATGTATGAGAGGAGATCAAGCAGTTATGCAAAAATATCGGTTGTTCAATGGATATTGGAGCAGTGTGCTGATCATGTGCATTTTTAAGTGGTGATACCGTTGGAGTGTATCGATATTTATGGGATATCTGAAACTGAAAAGTACACTGATAATGCTTGATAACGGTACGCAGCTCAGGCAAAAGGAAAAGGTCATCAGTTCTGAATGAGCGGACAATGTGAAAAACAGGCTTAAGACGAAAAAAAGACAATACGAAAAGTATCATATCGTAAAAACAGATTTTAGGCTGATCCGTCTGATACAAACTGCATCCTGATGTTGTCCTGTAGTGGCTTAATTATCAGTGTTATTCCGGAAACAACTTTTGATAGGTGGTGTTTGGATTTTTAGTGTATATTATTTCAAAATTTGCAGAGGAATGTATGGTTAAACTATCCGCGATTGTACCTGTTTATAATGCAGAAAAATTCATTGCCAGATGTCTTGACAGTATTCTGAAGCAGACTTTTTCAGATTTTGAAGTTTTAGTCGTTAATGATGGCTCTACTGACAAATCTTTATCTGTCTGTCAGCAGTATGCTGCGATTGATGAAAGGATACAGATCTTTAATCAATCCAATCATGGGGTCAGTGTTTCGCGAAATATTGGTTTAAAGCATGCGGCAGGTGAATATCTCAGTATGATAGATGCTGATGATTTTATAGAACCTGATATGTTTGAAATCATGATTCATGCGATTGAAGATCATAATGCGGATGTTGCCATCTGCGGAATGAATTATTATTCGGATAATTATGAGTTTAAATACAGCGGGTATAAAATTTCAAAAGCATATACGGCTGAGGAACTGATTGAAGCACTGTGGGGAAAACCGAATTTATTGAGTGGATCATGTGCCAACAAAATATTCCGAAACAGAAAAACAAATCCTGTATATTTCAACGAAAAGTTGAAATACTGTGAAGATATTATGTTTTTACTGGACTATTTTCCGGAATGTTCAAAAGGTATTCAGATTGATGCATGTCTATACAATGTTCTTGATAATGAACTAAGTGCCACAAGAAAAAATGATTACCAGGCCGCATACAGAATCATCAATGCATCCTATACAATTCAAAAATACACCAGGCATTACTCTGAAAAAGTTCAGGCGGGAGCAGCTGACAAGTTCTTGGATGATGCTTTAAGATACTGTAAAATAATGCAAAACAGCAAATACAGGGAGAAAGACTTTATAATAAAAAAATCAGTAATTAAATATAAAATGCTGCTGTGTATACTATCTGTCATGAATAAAAAAATATTGAGTGAATCTGCTGTTCATGGTTACTTATATGGATTGATGAAACTATGAACTTAAAAGATATTATATCTGAAAACCGGCTGTATCAGATCTGTTCAGCCGGTCTTATTCTTTATGTTTGCAGATTGGAGTATGTTTTTACGTAACGTATTAATCTGATGACCGATGGCAAAAGTTTTCGGGAATGCGACTGAATAAATCCATCGGTTATTTCGCTTTAGTGGAAAGCCGATTCTTCTTCCGTGTTTAATCAAAAGATATCGGAGTTTTTTCCTGAGTTCTTCAACAAGATCAGCCGGATGATCTGAATCAATCAGCTCCTGAATATTTGTGACATAGCCGATTGCAAGTGTATGCATGGCAGAATAAAGATTGTTTGCCAATCCCCTCGAATGAAAGAACTCGCATTGTTCTTCTATTGCTTTCACTCCGTCTAAGCGGCGAATGGAATAGCTGTGCATGATACTTCCGCTGCGCTGATAATAGAAATACAGCGGAATATCCACGTATACAATTCTTTTTGCGGAAAACAGAACTTTGTAAGTTGTAAACTCATCCTCATGAAGTTTTCCTTCCGGGTAACGGAAATCATTCCATAATGATTTATCATACAGCTTGTTAACTGCAATTGTTGCGACTGTTCTGTGACTGGCGAGGAAATCCATGGAATCATATTCAGAAGCAGAATACGCATGAACCTGCCGCAAAGGAATTGATTCGCTGAATGAAGTGAAGCCACAGATGCTGACTGATTGACCTGAATCCTCAGCCGCGCGGTATAGGTAATCATAAAAGTCAGGATCAATGTAATCATCGCTGTCAATAAATGAGATATACTTACTGTCGCTGTTTTTTAACGCCCACTCAATTCCTTTGTTTCTAGCGCCGGATAATCCCTGATTCTGTTGGTGAATCACAAAGACATTACTGTAGTTTTCTGCATATTCATCACATATCAGCGAACTTTGATCCGTACTTCCATCATCAATCAGTACAATTTCAATATCTTTAAAACTCTGATTCAGGATGCTTTGAACACATCGGTCAATAAACAGGTCAACATTATAAACGGGGACAATTACACTGATCGCTGTCATAATTCCTCATCTGGATTGCTTTGGCCGAATGTTTCATTAAACAGATATCCATATAGGGTAAGCTTATTGTCTTCTGTATATTTGTTTAATTCCATTTTATATGTGATTTTATGCATTACATTTCTGGCTGTAAGCTTTTCGTAAAGCTCATCCGAATACTCATCGTTAATGAATTTGCGCATCTCGAAGATATCTTCGTTGTTATCTCCTATACTATCGATAATTGCTTTGATTGCCGGGATATGTTTATATCCTGTGAGAATTATGTAATCCACAATTACATAATCAAGCAGCTGATCATAATTCTGCCACCACCAGAGAAGTGAATCGTTCAAAAACCTGAATAATACATTGCCTTTTTCACCGCCGATTGAAAATCCGCACCAGCGTGAACCGGAAGCTTCCTGACTTCTGAATTTGTACCCCGGATAGTGTTCCATTTTCTGGCAGTAAACAATCCGATTTTTATAACCATCAGGTATTTTTCCGGTAAACAGAACTGTGGAATCAACCCAGTATCCACCGTATTTTTCTAAAAGTAAAAATCTCAGTATGTCGGAAAGATGAGTCATTGTAATCAGACCGCGTTCAAATTTGTCAATGAATATTTCTGGTATATCAACAAACTGTTTGTAGTTATCAAGCGTGATTAAGTGCAGCTGTGTTTTTTCATCATCAGTTACAGCCTTTAATCTTGCATAGCAAAGCTTTATGATCTCTGGCATGGCTTCCTCACCCTGCCACCAGCATACCCAGACATGAAAAGTTCCATCCGACGTATTACGGAAAGTAGTGGGAACAGGTTCATCAGCGTATTTACTGATAATACCTTTCAGTTCTTTGTCTAAATACTTTGAAAGTGTACTGATGTATTGGGGCGTGATGCCATGATAAATTTTCTGGCGCATCTGATAGGCAACAGGAATATTAAATGTGTTGATTCTTTTATACAAGTTGGTAAAGCGCATCATCAGTTTAGACATAAAAACTCCTTTTCAGATAATGTTCGGGTGCCAGAAGTTAGAACAATCCTGCACCCGAATTTGATAATCCATTGTTTGTGACCTGGTTGAACTCCATAAGATCACAGAAATAATAATCCGATATTATTCCATTTGCTTACAGTATTGATCGTTGCACCTACTTCATTAGTTTGGACTAAAAGAATAATTGTGAAATACAGATGAACTCAAAATAGCACCGCTAGACGCTATGTGGAATTCTTAGTTGTTTTCCGTAAAGCTTACATACTGACCTGCAAGGTCGGGTACCCATTGATCTTCACTGACCTGATACCATGTGTATCCGTCCGCTTCGGAGATATCCAGAACATCATATGTCGATTCCGGAACAGCAGTACCGTTGTAATCATAACTTAAACCGGGTCCGGTACGCATATTCAGATCAGTAACATTGATATAAGCTGTGCCTAATACCTCCGGTTCTTCCGGAGTAGGTTCAGGTTCTGCTGTTTCTTCTGTCTGCTCTTCTGAACCTTCATCCGCCCCATGATTATCGGTTTCAGTTTCTTCGCTCTGCTCAGTCGCAGCCGGTGTGTTTTCCGGCAATGCACGTCTGTTATTAATTTCTGAGAACAGATATGCTCCCGTAAACCCGAGTACAGCGATCAGTACTAATATCAATACGTAGATTAACCATTTAGGGAAGCGGCTGAATATATCTTCTTCCGCATCGTCCTCATCTTCATCCTCATAATAGCTGTTGTTATTCTGGATGTGACGTGCTGATGTAAGCTCTGAGGGCCTTACAACAGGAGTTTTCTTAGTGGCTTCCGCATCATCATTGTTGAGTGTCGTCTGATTATCTGCTGCATTTGATTCAGGCTCATCCCCAAAGATTTCTTCTTCATCGATACCATGGTCAGAATAATGACGCCTGGTTCCTTTTTGTTGATTGAAGAATTTCTTTAATTCCAGAACAGAAGTTGTGAATTCAATATCTTCATTCAGCACATTGGTATATTCCAATGGAGACGATTTGACAGTCTGAGTGAGTGATTCAAGATCAAGTTCCGGTTCTTCTTCAATTACCGGAAAGAGTTTATTCACAATTGCAATCAAAGCTGAAAGATTCATATTTGAGGCTTTGATTGTCCGCTTGCCGTCAGTCAATACACTCTTAACAGTGTTTTCATCGCTTTTTAATCTGCGTGCTATTTCCGGAATGTTTAATCTGTCACGGAAATACATTACAGCCACTAATCTTTGCGAAGGTGTTAATGCTTTAAGTGCATTGATCAGTCTGTTTCTGCATTCACTGTTGCTGGAAGGAATCACAGCAGTAGGGCTGGCAATCTCATCCGTGTCGGTATAATCCGTTCTTCCCGAAGTTTTCAGAGGAAGGATTTTGGAAATGCATTCCTCCTGAACAAACTGATTGAACCAGGCTTTCGGATCATCCGGATTTGCAAAGGCAATACTGTGCCGGGCACTCATAAAAGCCTGTACAGCAATATCTTTTGAAGCCTGCTCATCATTCAGATAAAGCATTGCCTCATTGTACATGGAGTATTTATATGCATGAAAGAGCTTCTTCAGCGCATTCTGATCATTTGCTGCTGAAGAAAACAGATCTGCCACATTTTCGTTTTGATTCATATTTGTCATAAGCCCGCCAATCAGAAACCACCGAGGATGTCTCCGCCTCCAAGATCGATCTCTTCATCCGGTACATCATAACCGGATTCGTCTTCGGCAGGCGGAGTTTCTGATCCGCCGGGACCAGTTTCCGGAGTCGGAGTTACAGTTGAAGGAGTTTCTTCAGGCTGTGTACTGGCGCTGCTTCCGTCATTTCCGCCGGAGGTACCGGGATTGTTATTGTTTGAACCGTCGTTTCCGGATGAACTGATATTCTCAACAATCACATCTTCTATCACCAGCCCATGATGGACATTGCTGTCATTGGTATTATTGTTGTTATTATCATTTGATGAGATTTCAGATGAACCGGATCCATTTGCACTGTCTGATTCTGTCTTGCCGGATTCACCTGAATTGTTTGATCCGGTTTTATCTGAATCTTTCTGTGTATCCTGTGTTTTATGATTTCCGTCAGCAGTATTTGTCTGAGAATTATTGAGCTTTCCTGAAATTGTGATAAACAGAACAGCTGCGATTACCACGCCTGCAAGTGCAAGAAGCAGCGCTTTCGTACCCAATTGTTTTTTTACTGGCTCTGCAACTGTTTCAGCAGCAGGTGGAATCACTGCAGCTGCGACTGCTTCTTTTTCTTCTTCAGCAGGATTCAAATAATTCATTGCAGTAATAACCGCCGGTATTGAAAGATCCTTTTGAACCAACGCAGACTTTGCATTGGCAAGCAAAGCCTCAACCTGCAGCGTATCGACACGCAGTTTCTGTGCAACTTCTGAATTGTCCAGATGTTCGTAAAAACGCAATGCGAAAGCTGTACGTTCCGCTGCGGTAAGGTCTGCCATTGCGTGAAGAACCGCTTTTCTCACTTCTGCTTTGCTGTCGGGAAGTTGAATGGTTTTGTCGATGTGTTCATCAGATGAATCATATTCACTCTCTGCGGTTTCAAGTGAAACAGGTTCGCTGACAGCAATCTCCGCACCCACAGAACCAAACCATTTCTCCGGATTCTCAAGATCTATTTCTGAAATGTTCCGGATGGCTTTGTTGCATGCTTTCTGGAAGCATTGTGAGATCTCTTCCTTACCGGAATTATATAAAGCTGCCTGGAAGTGAATATCATCAGCATAGTTAGCAACTAATTGTTTCGCGGCTTCTTTATCACCGCCGGTGATTTTCTGAATCAGCTGGCTGATCTGATCGTTTGTCCAGATTTCTTTGCTCATTGTCAAATCCTCCTACCTTGATCACTTTATTCTATTCGCTTTTGATTGATAGTTTCAATACTGAATGAGATAGGCTGAAAATAATTTAATAATTCTGTTTAATATGAGTTCTGCGGAGAAACCTAAAACCTGTCTTTGTACAAAAATGACAAAGTTCAGTTTGATGAAAAGCAGTAACGGGAGACGGATTAAAGCGGGAACATAACAGTGTCTGTTCAATAACATGAAATATCTTTACTGAGGAAGGGTGAATAATCATATTGAGGTTTCAGCTCAGCATCAGTTCATTTACTTCGAATTGCATATATGGAGATGAGGGCATTTCCGCACAGAAGGTATAATTCGGATTGATGTTCGATTACTGACAGTAAATGATCTGATTGTTGCTGCTAAGCTGATTTGTCCGCGAACTGATCTGTCAAAATGTCATTCGGCTGATCTCACTGCTGTCTGGGACGGATGACAGCTGCCGGTAATAAAAGAGAGATCTTCAAGATCTCTCGGTATCACCATGGAGCGCTATTCCTCCCAGGGTTTCAGGTTTTCGTTCAGGACATTCCTTTGGGACAAAAAGATATCATGCCATACGGTATTTATGGCAGAAGACAGTATGGCGCATTGTTTCTCGTCATAATCATCAATTTCTTCGAGATACTCATAAACAACGTCAATATTATTACAAG
>JNJQ01000030.1 GCA_000701725.1 Erysipelotrichaceae bacterium NK3D112 | reverse complement strand
TTGAGAACATGTATGTCACTATCAGCAAATAGAATATCGCTGGTAAAAGCATCTAAATTACACAAAGATCCTCGTCGATTATTCTTCGATGAATAACATCGTCAAAATCATGTGTTCTATGTTCTACATAAAGAAGACGAACTTGTTTATATCGTATCATCTTTTCGAACTCATAATATTCGTCATCGTCAAAGAGATCTTTCAGTCCGATTGTGATTATCAAGCTCTTTGATAAGAGTTCGGTGCAAATGTTTATGAACTCAAAAATCTTTTCAATCTGGTTTAAACTCGAATGATCAATACTAAAATCTAGCCATTTAATCAAATCAGCTAAAGCCAGGTTCATGTTAAAAGTTAGCGGGAAACGACTGTTATTACATATTTCCGCTCCAAGCTGATTGACTTTTGTAAGCAATTCAATGTGATTATTCTCATTATACTCCTTAGCAATAATCTGGTTGAGCTTGCTCTTTAACGGTCTTGTATCAAAATCAATGTGGAATGGATCTGTGATTATCATGCTGCTTTTTGAAACACTCAGAATATCATTGCCTTCAGAAATTACATAATCTCCTATATCAGTTTCAGCCTGTTCAACCAAGTCATCTACTACTTTTCTGAAACATGCATTATTCTCAATGATTAAAGTCTCTGATATCCCTTCTTCAATGAGTATTGGTTCAAAGAAATAAGGCCGCACAATTTTCATAATACAACCAGCCTTTCACTTGTAGAAATAACATCTCCCTGCTGCCCGCCAACAACCATAACTATTCCTGAATATTGTTTTTCTGTAATGGTAAGAACTTGTACCAATCCTTCCGAGGGTCTATTTCGTTTCACATGGTCAATCAATGCATTCGCAGCCATTTGATTTTGTGCAAGTTTGCAATAAACTGATTCCTGCATCATAAAGAAACCATCTTTGATCAAAAACTTCCTGAATTGATTGTATTCACGTCTTCCTGTTGCTGTTGTAACCGGAAGATCAAACATCACTATTACTCTCATATACCGATAGTTCATAGTCAGGATATTTAATTAGTGTTGAATTCATTTTCTCAATTGCATCGAAAACACTCTTCACATAAATAGCCAACGCATTTGTAAAGTATTGTTCCCGTTTTTCAATAATGACTTTTCTGTTCAGAATGCCTACGAGTGAATGCTTGATTTCTTTTGTCAAACCATTATGTTCAAGGCCTAGTACCACATAATCAATGTATGGTCTGAATGGCTCCATGATGTCACAAGACAGATTGAACTCATTAAACATATTGTCATGATGCAGGCCAATCTGTGTCAGATATCCATTGGAAACAATTTCCCGATTTACCACAGATAACAGAATTGCATATCCATAATTCAATTCAGCATTAATTGGATTTTCAGTATCAGCTCTAGAAAAATCATTACCAAAAAGCCGGTTGAAATACACTTTGGCAGCATGTCCTTCTCTGTTTGTTGAATCACCAGGTTCAACCTGAGGCAGATAATTCATTAATTTATCCGCCTCAGATGTCATACCTCTATATCGCAGAATAGTTGACTGTCCACGAATTTTTTGAATTATTATGCTTTGCCAGATCACTTGTTTGATCTCATTTGTCCACTGTGTCTGTTTTCTGATCCGGTCGCTTGTGTTGTGACTTCCGTACAAAGGAATAAACTGTCCATATGGATTCCTTTTTTGATCGCAAAATATGATTGTTACCTTTTGATTAGCGAGTTCTACCAGGAGATATGCTGTAAGAGAAACTGCAGTTGATTCTATAACAAGTACATTGATTTCACTGAGATGTATTCTGTTTACTTCTTCATTGGAGCGAACAACAAGATATCCCATCTTGTAATCGAGTTTCGCTGTTTTAGAAATGATCACAGTTCTCCAACCCATATTTATTTAAGAAGATCCTCCTTATATTCATAGAGCCCTGTTACTGATTGGTGAATGCGGAATGCCTGAGTAGTATTTGTTATATTTTTACTAATTTGCAACTTACCCACTGTTCCTTTACCGTTTAACAGTTTTAAATTAGTCCAAACGCTATTACATCTGAAAGTCTTCAGTATTTCGAGAAGAATCTGTGCCTGTGTCAATATATTTGATGCGATAAATTTATCGCGATTAACTTCGATATCATTGCATACATTGCGCAATGCAGACAAAGAATAATAAACATTGCTATGCAATCTAAAAATAAGCCAATCATATAATTCAAGATTATCTGTTTTATTAACAACTTCATTACTTTCATAAACTTGATTTGTTGCTGAGCACCGATCAATATATTTGCTCAATTCTTTAAAGTATTGTGCATGTTTATCATCAACGACAAACTGATACAAATGCTTGTATAAAACTTTGTCACCTGCACGTCCTGTAATTCCCAATCTTTCTCCATTCAGTTCTATTAAAGAATTGAATAGTATTTTTTCATTTATTATTTTTGGGTTATTGAGCCCCAAAACTTTTTTACAGTATTCGAGTGGTGCATTCTCATATAAATCTTTCGCATATAGAAGTATTGGCTCAATAGTCCTAATACGTTTCTTTAAGCTGCCATGTTCAACTATACAGAAAAATGCCCCTTTCACCTCATTGTACCCACCATATTTTTCTATAGATAATCCTTCTCGAATTTGAAGCTGTCCGTTTCCTTTCGGAAGAATCTGAAGCTTGGAAATAGGACCTGTATACTCAATAGGCATGAATGTCACAATCGGAGAATTCTTGCTTACATACTTCTTGACAGTTTTGATACTGGTTCCATCTGCTTTCCAGGCACCCGGAGTATTAAAACGGAAGACAGTATTTAAACTGTAGTTCTCAGAATTGATATTCAGGAAGAATTTTTCGGTAAACTTTGTATCATAAACATTGCCTACCACAATATTGAGATACGCATCTTTAGCGTGATGAAGATCATTGATTTCCCTGCATTTGATGATTTTAAACTCCTGCCTGAAATCAGATACATTTCCAGCCTTCGAATAGACAATCTTTGTCTTCGGATAAATCATCTGAAGCATATCTGCGAGAGCTTTGGTTGATTGCTGGGTGCTTACAATCTGCCGCGCGACAAACGAGGACAGTTCTTCATCAGTCAGTCCATAGTTTCTGATTAACCTTGAATACATTTCATCTGAAAGCAGTTTTTTCTGATGAAGCATATTCCAGAAATCTTTCATCTTTGTCCGTATGCTTTCTGAAATCGGATAAACATTTGTCTTATCTCTGTTCAGTGTTGATTTAACAAGCACACGGTTATTCAGGGAATTATCTTTAATCCTGGATCTCGGATAAATATGGTCTATATCATATGTTTCATTATCATTGAGCATTTTATCCAGGTCGATCGGTTCTCCGGAGTACATGCATCTGCCCATCTGAAGATAGTAAAGATAAAGCTTATCTCTCCTGAGAGTTTGATCCGTCTCATTTTCCAGTTTTCCGTAAAGCTCTTTTTCCTGTGTTTTACAGGACTGGTATAACTGAAGCAGCTTGGCTTTTCTTGATTCAGTGCGCTTGCTCTTCATTTCCTGAGCACTTCCACGTGCCATTTCAATAAAGATCTTTTCAGGAGCTGCTTTTCTGATATCTGTCAATTCATCAACAATCCGTAATGTCTGCCAGATGCTCCTCCGAACAGCCGGCGCAATATAAAGCTCATCCAGACGGTCACGGATTGTCTCGCTGACCGGGTGATGCTCTTTTCTATATTCTTCTGCTTTTTGTCTGAACTGATAATCCTTACTTAACAGCTGCATCATATTGAGATTGGTACGTCTCATCATCTCAATGATATTGAATGCTTCACCATCCTCATTGACTGTGTAGATGTCCGTCAGGAATTCTTTGGACAGTCTTGCCCAGCCGGTGTATTTAAGCCGGAGAATGTATTTGATGTCATTATCCGTGAGATCATGTGTATTGTCTTTCAGCCATGTCTTCAGCATTTTCTTGTTATCGCCAAAAACAAGAACACTTCTGATAATATTTTCAACCTGCTCATAATCACCGGTTCGATCGAGAATCTGTCTGAAATCATGGAAGGATTTCAGATTTGATTTAAGGCTGTCATCAATACCTGTGATTTCATCAGCAGGCTGAACCAGACCCTCTTTTTTCAGACAGTTAAAGATTGTCTTCTTCGTGACTTTCTTCTTGCTGTTGAGGAAAAGGTCACGATAAATAATGTTTTTGGCTTCTACCGGAATCGGCTGTCCGTTGATCTTGATTGTATTAATTTCGTTCAGCACTGTGAATTCACTGTAAAGAAGTGAATTCATCGGAAGAACATACTCACCTGTATAAGTGCACCGTCCGATCAGATTTTCCATAAATGCAAGTGCACTCTGTTTTTCATCAACAACAGCGCTAAAATTCCATGGATAGATCTGATCTTCACTTCTGACTGCCCAGTAATGGTTTGCCTTCGGATTCAGCGGGCCGACATAATAAGGGATTTTAAACGTGAAAATACTTCTGATCTTGTCGGCAACAGTCAGACTATTTTCATCTTTATCATTCAGGAACGAAAGATAATTTTCGGCGTTTTTTAAAATCGCATCCACTTCTTTGAGTTCCAGCTGATAAGGAATCAATCCGTTGTCAGTTCCCTTCAGTTTTGTCAGGAATGTCTTATTAATGATTTCCTGATAGACTCTTCTTTCTTCTTCATCTGCGGAATCCTCCATTCCCTTTACACGGTTTTTAAGGAATGAGCAGAATTCATCCTGTGTGCACTTTTCTTTTGTTTTATAGCGCATATAGGCAGCGAAATTCTTTACACCTGCTTTCTCATTGAAAATCTCTTTATAGATTTCCGGACAATGTTCTTTCACGAAATGCTTGAGAATTTTCGTGTCCTTGTTGTTTTTATTGTACAGAGCTATTTTTGCATCGCAGATGTATGCATTATCACCAAGTATCTTACCAAGTCGGGCAACATCAAAGACTTCCTTTGCCGCAATGATAATGTCGAGAAGATCATCAAGCTCATCACCAAGGGTATCAAGCTTGCTGTCAAGTTCATCAGCCAGGGATAATTTAGGCACATCGGCATTCTTAAGACTGTCATCCATGAAGAGCTTCGAAAGCTGAACAGTTGCACCAGTCAGAAGTTCAAGCAGCGAATTCATATCAATCTGTTCTTCGGCACTGACTTCTCCATATGCAAGTTTGATCTCTTTCTTTTTTCCGGTCAGATTATCATCATTCTTGAGCACGTCCATAAACATCTCAGCATTTGCCGGTGCAAAAGAGACATCGTAATTGTTCAGAACATTCTTCAGATCCTCAATAGCTTCCGAGAGTGTTTTGCCGTCAGAATCACCCGCATTCTCATAAAGGAAATGCCCTCTGTATTTAATCAGATGATGCAGTGCCAGGAAAACAAGACGTGCATCATGAGGCTCATCCGAATGGATCAGTTCGCTTCTCAGATGATATATTGTCGGATATTTCTTCATGTAATCTTTGTCAGTGTATTCTTTATCGTTGAACAGCAAATACATACTGTTCGGATCGCTCTTGTCTTCACTCTGTAAAAAGCTTTCATGCATTCTGATAAAGAAATCCGGATCAATTTTTGCAATCTCTTTTGCAAAAAGAAGTTCAAGCAAATGAAGTCTCTGGCTTCTGCGGGCAATTCTGCGCCGTGAAGTCCTGGCAGTTCTTCTTTCAGCCGCATCCTTCGCGTCATCAAAAAGCCTCGCTCCCCACATATCCTTTCCTTTGAACCGCTGGATCCGGTATTCTTTATCAGTCAACGCCCAACCGACTGAATTTGTTCCGACATCCAAACCGATGTAATACTCTCCTGTCCGTTCATTGTTTCCGTTTTTCTTCATATAACCCCCTCATTTTGAAATGACTTGACTTATTCTTTTTTGCGATACACAATGTAATTGTCTTATTACCAGTAAGATTACATAGTAAGTTCAAATAAGCATTTTGCGAACGCATCGTCTATGACGAATTCACATTGTGTGAACAACTACTCCCGACGGGGAGTTTTTGTTATGTGCTGACAGTAATATTTCGATATATATGAAAAGCATTCTTCTATCCATTTTCATTACATTAATTCACCTGTACTCAAAACCTGCCAGGTGTTAATTCACTGATTATTATTTATTTCCCATTGATAGCCCAAAGATATTTCGTCAGTTTATGATCCGTGTAATAAACAATGCAGCCTTTCATACTCTGATCATGAGCGTTTCATAATGATACAATTCATTCTTCACTCTATAGAGGACTTAGTCTATAAAACTCTTTAAATAATCTCTGAGTCCAGGGTCTTCGCAATAAACGTATGTTCCCTTCATTCCTCTGGTCAAAAGGACATTGTATGTATTGCGTATTAGTCTTTTAGCTGTTTCATCATCTGCATTCTTTATTTGGCTTGCAATATCTGTTTTGGCATTTGCTTTTTTATTGAAACACAGATGACTATCTTTATATGTAAGGTCCTTTCCGATGATAACGCCGCAGTAATTCAGATCAAGTCCCTGACATGTGTGAATACAGCCAACTTCGTTAACTGATTCAGGATCATTCAGCCAGGAATAATCCGGTCCCACTTCCGGACATCTAAGATTCCATTTTGCTTTAAATTTTCCTTCATCCAAAACAATATCAAACAGATCGCTATCGCGATAATGACCTGTACTTACCCAATTATATGTGTATCCCGCAACAACCCGGCATTTGCCGCTGACTTCAGGGAGGAGTGTATTATGTGTGTTTGCAGCAATTTCTTCCTGACATTCCTTATCCTTTTGTTTAATTGCTTCCATCATATCGGATGCGCTGTCAAACACCCTGAAATCATAATTAACTGATCTATTGTAGTGAGAAATATCATTTGAATAACCAAGGAAGGATTTGATAAAAGATATGTACTGATCTCCTCCGAGGACTCTGAATTGTGTTTGCAGAACCAGTTCAGGTCCTTCGATAACACGGCTTCTGCATTTATATGCGACTTCTTTGATCCGATCGATAGTCGCATAATCAACCGTTGTAACAGCTTGATCCTCGTCAATAAAGAAAACGTTAACCCTTGATCCCTGAATTATCTTTTCCAGCAGATGTACATCTTTGGAAATACCAACGCCACCCTTGAAATCAAAAACTCGATGGGCTTCATCTATGATTGCGCAATCAAAATCATTTTCTCCTGCGCTTTTGAAGATTGTCGGATATTTGAAAAGATTCTTAATCGCTTTTTTCGTGTAATCATCTTTAATCAGTTCTTCTGTATAAAGAACTCTTGGTGCAGCGTTTGTAGTAAAGTACGCCGCATTATATTTAGCTCCATGTTTACCTGAAACCAGCTGTCCCAAAACATTAATGGCAACGACAGATTTCCCTGTTCCAGCCCCGCCTTTGATAATGATTGTTTTCTTCTCATTATAATAAATCGCATCTTCTACAGTTCGGACGATCTCACTGACTGCACTTGCCTGTGCCTCATCGTAGGAAAAGAAGTCATTGCCTTCAATGGAATTTCTCAACATGTCCGCGAGATGCTTGGATGGAACGATTCTGCTGTTTTCTATTTCATACAAGAGCTCTTTATTTCTATGCTTTACATATTTGGATATAAATCCTGCCAGTTTTTCAGCATCATCTTTTAAGAACACCGGTGATTCTGTTGTTAACGGAAACAGTTCAAGATTATCAAGGAGAACAGAATTTCCGTTATCCATGTTGTGCAGGTACGCACATGTTTCCATGGAGACCCTATTTTTCTGCAGATATTCGTTAAAGTTATATAGAAGATTGGCATAGTTCTTTGCCTGATAAGATGGATGCCAATAATCCTTCTCGCCTCCGCCGCCAACAGTATGAACAAAGTCTCGTTTATTTGTTCTGCTGACTGACGACCATTGTTTCAATTCGAGGATAATCAGATTGCTACGGTTATTTGAATCATTTCCGTAAATCATAAAATCAATTCGGTCTCTGGACTGATTGATTTTATATTCAATCGCAACATCGACATCTTCATCAGTATCGGTCTTTGCCAATACTTCAGCAATTGCAGGAAGAGATTTTCTCCACGAACGGATTTCAGGTTTGTCAAAACTATTAATTCCGTGCAATCTCATCTTATCTGCAACACTGTTGGCAATTGTGTCATTTCGGCATTCGTTTATGAATTGTGCCTTCGTCTGCTGATATACAATCATTTCTTTATAATCCTTCTGACAATGATTAAGATCCGTAATATGGATCAAAACTACCTACTGCATACAATTGTAGCAAACACACACCAGAATATTTCGTTCTGAGGGAAAAAAGCAAAGAATTCATGCATTGATTGAAGCAAGTTTTCTGAGCAGAACAGTGGCAATGTTTCACTTGTAATAAATTTCAGTATACCCATGTTTACTCATAAAAATTGGACCTCAGGCAGAAAAAAAGAATAATCTTGTTACTATTCACAGCTGTTTTCAACAGGCTGTGAATAGTAACAATTTGCTCCAGTTAATTTACGCAAACGAATCAGATACATGCCTGTATAAATCACTGTCTAAATTTTATCAAACGCTACAATGTACTTGCTATAATTTTCTCAGCCGCAATCGGAGGTAAGGAAAAATGCATTATTCAGGAGTTGTATACAGACCGCCCTATGAAGCAAACTCTCTTCTGCTTGAAGTGACACACGGATGCAGTCATAACAAATGCACATTCTGCTCAATGTATCCGGATGTACAGTTTGCTGTATGCCCATTTGAACAGATTAAAGATGATATTAACGAAGCATCTGTTTATTATCCGAATGTAACGAGAGTATTTCTGGAACACGGAGATGCATTTGTTCTGTCCGCAGAGCGTCTGCTGAAGATTGCAGACCTTATTCATCATAAGCTTCCGGAAGTGAAAACAATTGCGATGTATGCATCGATTCAGAACATCAAGAGCAAAACGGATGATGAATTAAAAAGGCTGGCGGATGCCGGTATCGGCGGACTGGATATCGGTGTCGAAAGCGGACTGGATGAAGCGCTTGCATATATGAACAAAGGTCATACAGCGACAGAAGCACGTGAACAACTGCTGAGATTAAGGAAAGCGGGTATGGATTACAGCTTCAATGCAATCCTTGGCTGTGCAGGTTCTGATCTGTGGAAAGAAAATGCGGATGCTACTGCAGAATTAATCAATGCCGTTCAGCCTCACCTTCTGTTTATAGGTACTCTGCATGCGGAACAGGGATGCAGATTATATGAAGATATGAAAAACGGCACATTCAAAGAATGCACCATCGGTCAATTGCTTGATGAACAGGAAAGACTGTTAAGTAAACTGGAATTGAAAGATACCATTTACTTCGGTTCTCATCCTTCCAATATTGCACCAATGCAGGCATTGCTGCCGAAGCATAAAGAAGAAATGATCCGTTATGTAAAGGATATCCGGAATGATCTCAAAGCTCATCTTGATGAATATCCTTTACGCGGATCAGAAGGTACAATCCTGAACAGATAATTGAATTGTTTTGATGTCAGATAAAAAAGATCACCGCTCTGAGATGCTGAATCAGCACTGCTGAGCTGGTGATCTGTTTTATTAAGATTGAATGTGTATTGCTTATGCTTTCAGAGCAATGCTGTGCAGCGCATATGCGGGTTTTTCTGGCACTGAATAGAACAGATCATGATTGCCTTCTTATTCGTTTCCCGTTCCTGCCTGCTCTTCTGTCCATTCTTCAATCCCAATGATCTGATCAGCGAATACTTCAATACCATCCTCAAAGAGTCTGGCTGCCTTTGATTCAGGTGCGATGAGATTGAGGACGGGTTTGACAACATAGTTGACAGGTACGGTCATGACTGTTTTGTTGATAAGGTCTGTTGCATTTGTAAAGAAATTGACTTTTTCTGCTGAGATTAACATGGGTGCAGGAAGTGCTGCCCAGATCATGAACAATAATGCGCCAAGGATTTCACCGCAGACACGCTCTGATTTACTGATCGTTTTCTTCTCTTTGTTCTTTTTGTTTTTGCTCACATAATAACGGATGATCCCGATGATCAGTTCCACCACAACCATAACTATTAAGAAGTAAACCGCAAAGCTGCAGATGAATCTCAGCTTATTGACTTCAAAGTGAGAAAGTGAGTCCAAATATGTATACTGCTCGACAAATTCATAGAAACCTTCTTCGGAAAAGAGTATGTAAATGTTTGTCAGCAAGTATGATAAAAATATGATGATTCCGATCTGTAAAACAGATTTGACTATTGTTGACAGAACATAGCGCGCCCCATGTTTATAACCAGATGCCAGTGCGAATAAGAAGAAAAAGATCAGCATAATATTATAAAACCAGAAGAACGGCTGGATGATAATGCCTGACTCAAAAGTTGATTCCATACCTTTATATCCCCTTTATAAAATTCTGATATAAGTCGCAAAATGAAACAATTGTCAAAAGAGACAGCTGTTTCATGACACGATTGATCATTCTTTTAATGAATATGATTACGATCGGAAAACCGAATTGAATCAGCCCTGTACCCCTTCCAGATGGAGTGAGCTTCCCTTTGAGCTGTTTCTGACTACGATCTTCTGGACAATGGATTCCTCAAGTCTTGCGACGTGGGAAATAATTCCGACCAGATGGTGCTCATCATCGGAAAGGCTGTTCAATACTTCCACTGCCCGATCAAGCACTGCATCATCGAGGGTGCCGAAGCCTTCATCGATGAACAATGTGTCAAGCGACTGACCGCCGGCATGGCTCTGCACCACATCGGAGAGTCCGAGTGCCAATGCAAGTGAAACGATGAATGATTCACCTCCGGAAAGAGATGCGGATTCTCTCTGGATACCGGTGTTTCTGTCCAGGACTTCAATATCAAGACCTGCGATTGCATTTCTTCTGTATGATTCTGCCTGATGAACCAGTTCATACTGTCCGCCGGACATCACTTCCAGACGGATATTGGCCTTTTCAATGATTTCACGGAAGGTGGCACTCATTACATAACGGTCAAATGAGAGTCTTCCTCCTTCGGCATTTGTTCCGGCTGCTAACTCTGCAAGTCTGCTCAAGATCGTATAAGCCTGATCACTGTCCGCAAGCTTTGCTTTCTCTTCTTTCACACCGGTATAAACAGTCTTATGATTTCTGAGAAGTCCGTTAACCTTTGAAACATGTTCATTGGCATTGTCATATTCTTCTTTAGCAAGAAGAATTGTTTCATTCAGTGCATTCAGATCTGTTTTCTCACGACCTTTTGTCTGCTGTCTGAGTGTGTTGACGTTGTTTCTGGTGCCTTCAACATCGACCAGATAATTCCGGTATTTCTGTTCTGTCTGTTTCAGCCAGGTATCAGGATGATCAATGCCAGTCAGGACATTCTTTGCCTCATCAATGGTTTCAAAGCCATAATCGGTAAGTGTCTGTTCAAGATAAGCCTTTGTTTCTTTGTTTCTGGATTTTGTATCCGGAAGCTTTTCTTTTTCGGTTTCCAGAGAGCCTTTGAGCTTGTTGTATGCATTCTGTGCTTTCTGGGATTCCATGAGATGATCATTGATCAATCTTTCAAGCTCTTTTTTCTTCCTGGAAAGATCATTGATATGCGCATTCAGTTTTACTGAACTTTCAAACGGAAGTGTCTTTCTTCTTTCTTCCAGTTCGTTCTCATCTTTGGCAATCTGTTCAGCTTCTTTGGAAACAGAAGCGGACAATGATTTTTCCTTCCCGGTCAGTTTAAGCTGTGTCTTCTGATCCTTCTCAATTTGATCAAGAAGATCTTTGTAACGCTGTGCATCGTTCTTTGCCTTGTCACGGATGGCTTTAACAGTATTGATTTCCTGCTTTAAGGAGAAAATTTTCTCACTCAGATAATCATCACCGTCCAGGATTTCATAGCTAAAGCAGTCATCGAAGAGCTTCTGCGCATGATGAAGCACCTCAGCTTTTTCATGTTCCACAGAATTGAGATATCTGCTGAGCTCCTCGTATTTCTTCTGTCTGTCTTTGTCCAAAGTTTCAAATGTATCTTTGGCACTTTCCACTTCTGCCTGGGTGGGAACACCTTCTTCAAGATGTGCGAAATGAGTTTCCTGACCTTTGACAAAATGAGTTCCGCAGACCGGACATACCGCACGGCCGTTCAGATCAAGTTCTTTACGTAATTCTTCCGCGAGAATGCCTGACTGACCGTTGAAATAAAGTATGTACTGACGGTCATATGCCTCTTTGGCATCTTTTGTTTCTTTTGAGATAGCTGTCAGTTCTCTTTGAGCAGTATTTGCTTTACGTTCAAGTTTATGAATCGCATCCAGGCGGCTGCGGATGCCGTTGGTGTCATCGCACTCTTTCAGCTTATCAATGAGCTTTTCAAGTTCCGCAGTCCTGGTGATCATCAATCCTTCCGCATCTTTGAGCTGTGCGGATTCATCCTGTGCATCCTGGATGTTCTTGTTCAATACCTTTAATTCTCTGACTGTTTCATCCAGATCAGCCTGATCATTCCGGTTGGCTTTTTTACGGATATCCAGCTGATGTTTTGCCTTTTCGATTTTTTCGTATTCAGGAAGTGTGTCAGTCAGTGTCTGAATTCTCTTTGTCAGGTTTTCAGCTTCTTTGCGGTTGCCTTCATCATTTCTGACAGTCTCTTCCGCCTGTGTCTTTCTCACTTCACTTTCGGCAAGACTCTCTGTCAAAGTTTCAATGTTGTTCTGAAGAGTGATCAGCTGCCTCTGTGCATTCTCATGATTACTCGCTGCTGGGATTACCTTATGAAACACATTGGAAACCATGGTATGACGGTTATGAAGGGCTTCATATTCGTCCTTCTGTTCCTCAAGTGATTTGAGATGTTCTTCTGCACCTGTGAGTTTATCAATCAGACCATTCTGTGTTCTCGCAATACCAAGTGCGGTGTTGAGCTCATCGAGTTTCTTCTGCTTTGTTGTTCTGAGTTCAGATGCATCATTCAATGTGTTCTGATCTTCTTTGATCAGAGTTTTCAAGGATTCCAGAAGATCCGGATTGCCGGGAAGGAATTCTTCCATCTGATCATCATCGGTTTCCTCGGGCATCATGAAGACCTGTTCCATGAGTGTTTCGATATGTTCCATGCTGTCTTTACGCTCTTCCTTGAGTCTTGCGGCAGCTGATGTGATCAGCTGTTCATAGCGTAAGTAGATGGAATTATCAAAGAGCTTTCCTAAGATTGCGCTTTTCTCATCGCTGTTTGATTTGAGAAAACGGCGGAATTCACCCTGTGCCAGCATGACAATTTGCCGGAACTGATCCTTGTTTAATCCAAGGATTTCCGTCACTCTTTCCGTGACTTTGGAAGCTCCCTTGATGGTGGTGTCATCGGGAAGGATCAATACGGCATCAATCTTTGCATTGCCGTATTCATTTTCCTTTCCCCTCTTTTTGGTAAAGTGAAGCGAACGTTTTACGGTATATGTTTTACCGCTCTGTTCAAATGTCAGTTCAACGCTTGTATCCGTATCCTTGGACACATAATCGCTGTGCATCATTTCAAGGGTGCGCTCTTCGCCGCTGCCGGTTCCGAACAATGCGAATACAATGGCGTCAAAGATCGTGGTTTTACCGGCTCCGGTATCACCGGTTACCAGAAACAGACCTTTTCTGAATTTTTCAAAGGCAACCGTTGTCGGTTTTGCATAGGAGCCAAACGCATCCATTTTAAGAATTAACGGTTTCATGCATTCTTACCTCCTGTCTTTGAAGCCTTGTTGAGAATCTTTGTCACATCCGCCTCATCCATAGGCAGATGGGCATCCTGGTTTCTGACCAGTTCACCGATATATTTCATCACTTCATATTCTTCTTCACTGGGAGGATTTCCGCCGCTTTGGGCAATGTAAAGATCACTGAAGAGATCTTCCAGTGCCCTTTCTTTTACAGCTTTGGCATCCGCGGATGCGCCATGATTGGCAAATGATGTATAGGTGGAAATCAGTTCCAGCAAAAGACTGTCTCTTGAGGAGAGAATGGATTTGAGATAGGTGTTGATTTCAGGCGTGATTCTCTGATCGGTAATGGTGATACCGAAATACTCGCCTTTGTTTTTATCATTCTGTATGAGGGAATAGATCTCATCCTTTGTGCCGGAAAGATGTCTCATTCTGTGTAATGGTTCAATGGCAATGGGATTGATCTCAATTTCTTTTCCCTTTTCATTCAGGATGACTTCGATCAGTCCTTTATCCTTCTGTCTGGTTTCCTCAAAGTGATAACAAAGCGGTGTTCCCGCATAACGAATTTCTTTTCTGCCTACCGGATAGGAGGAATGAATATGACCGAGGGCGGCATATTCAAAACCGTCAAAGGCTGTGTAATCGATCTGGCCGACACCGCCGACCATGGATTCCGAACCTCCGCGCTCAACTTCCATTCCGTTTGCGGTCACATTCTGGTGAGCAAGAATGACATTGCGTTCATTGAAATCAATATCCTGGGCAGCGATCAGTTTGCGGATGGCCTGGTCATAGGAATGGATGTCTTCATCCTCAAGGATCAGGGAAACCTGTTCCGGATAAGTATAAGGCATCAGCCAGAATGTCGCAGGACCGTATCCGTCCGGATTATCAAATCTGACTGATGTCATTTTCTTTGTAACAGTGCCGGCAATATGAATGTGCTGTCTATTCAGTATGGAACGGGCAAAGGATAAACGCTGTCCGCTGTCATGATTGCCCGCAATCATCAATACCGGAATATCCATTTCCGCAAGTTCCGTGATCATATAATCCAGTAAACTCACCGCATCACCGCTTGGCGCGCTGCGGTCATAAACATCCCCGGCGATCATGAGCGCGTCAGGTTTGTTATCTTTGCATAATTTCAGAAACTGTTCTGTCCAGTATCTCTGATCATCAAGCATGGATAATCCATAAATGGATTTTCCGAAATGAAGATCAGCCAGATGGTATATTTTCATGTCTTCCCTCCTTCTGTCAGGATGATCATATCGTTTTCATATCTGCATTTTTCATGCCTGCGTTATATTTTGTATCTTTATTAAAGCGATACCTTTACTTCCAATATTATACCGAAGTCTTTACGATCGGTCTCTGTCTTACGGAATCACTCACTGCTGCAAAAGAAAAATCCCGGAAATATTTCCGGGATAAGTCAATACGGTTTGTTTGTTCAGAATCCGGTGCTTTCAGAATCCGCTTTGAATTCATTGGCTTCGGCGATTCTGCCTTCAGCTGTTGTGACAACCGCCTTGACGGCATCAGCGCCAAGCAGCAGTCTGAACGGCGCCTTTTCGGCATATGCCATTCTGTAAATCAGTTCTCCGGCTTTCATCGGATCGCCCGGCTGCTGTCTCTTGTTTACTGCATTGGCATTCTTCCATGTGGAATCCTTGTAGGCATCAACCTTGAGCGGCGCACTCTTGAGCGCTTCATCATAGAAGTGGGTGCGGAAAGAACCCGGTTCAATGACCATGACACGGATGCCAAGCGGAGCCAGCTCCTTGCAAAGACCATCAGTCAGAAGGTCCAGAGCAGCTTTTGAAGATGCATAGTATCCGGAACCGACGGCAGAACGCTCAGCGGCGATGGAAGTCGTGTTCATGATGACACCTTCGCCTTTTTCTCTTAAGACGGGAAGAACTTCCTTGATCATGTTGATGGGACCGAAGAGATTTGTTTCAAACAATTCACGGATGGCTTCGTCTTCACCTTCCTCAACAGAGGAACGGTAGCCGTGACCGGCATTGTTGATCAGAACGTCAATTGTTCCGAACTTTTCGATTGTCTTTTCAACGAGTGCCTTCATAGCCGCACGGTCGCTCATATCCAGTGTGAGCGGCAGGCATGTGTCGGGATAATCCTTTGCAATGCCTTCAAGTTTGGAAAGGGATCTGGCTGTGATGACGGCATTGTCGCCGTGTGAGAGCACCGCTCTGGCAATACCTTCGCCGATACCGCCTGCGCTGGCGCCTGTGATAATCCATGTTCTGCTCATAATTTTTTTCTCCTTATATTTTTTTCCAGACTGAGTCTGTCTGTGATTCTGACAACATAATTATAATAGGTTTCCGGTTCTTTCAGCTGTTTGATGAGTGTCTCATCCACTGTGTTCAGGCTGCGCACCTTATGAAGAATATCTTCTTTTGTCATCGGATATTCCGCCGTGCCTGAAGGCTGAAAGCTGCTGAGTGTATCGATCCTGTTTTTTGTCCGGATTGTGACGGAGGCTGACTGATCATTCATGTTCTGATCTTCTTCAATCCGGATTTTTGAAATCAGTTCCCTTTCCGCTTCGCTGAGTGTCAGGTGTTCCGAAAGCGGTATGCAGAGGGATTCAGGATCCAGAATCGCTTTTGCCGTGATGTAAGGCAGTGAAACAAATCCTTCATACATGGTTTTCGGGAAAGGATTTGCGCCAAGCTGTGCGCATCGTTTTGAAACGGTGCAGATCACCTCTTCAATATCTCTGTATTCTTTCTTTTCCCTGAAACAGCTGATCAGTCCATATGAGATAAAGCCGTACGGATAAGGTTTGCATGATGTCTTCAATGAGATGAATTCCGTTCCGAGCGACTGCAGAGCTTTTTCAATATCCGCATCCGGATCGATACATGCGATCAGACCGTTTGTTCCGTCCAGTGCAGAAGAACTGCAGGTGAATCCGCATGCGCTCATCATTGCCGCGTCATAGCCGTTTTTTGCGGCGAAGGCAGGAATATAGCTGCCTGCCATGGAGCCGTGTGTGCCGCGGTTTCCGGATGCTGTTGAGGCCGCAAGAGCCATTGCGTTTTCCATCTGCTTAGCATTGAATTTCAGAAGTCTGCCGACGGCTGCCGCAGCGCCGATGACGCCGGCGATCCCGGTTGTATACCAGCCTGAGGAGCCATGAGAGAAGAGCGCACGTGCGCATCTGCACTCCGTTTCCATGCCGATACACAATGCATCAAGCAGTTCTTTGAGTGTTGTGTCCTGTTTTCTGATCACTGCACAAAGAGCGGCAGCGACAGGACCGCAGGGATGGGTTGTTGTTTCAAAATGGATATCATCATATGCCTGGATTGCAGAGCTGAAACAATCGATCGCAGCGCAATCCGAGGGACGCAGGTTTTCGTTTCTGCCCAAAGGCTGATAGTTTCCTGTGCCCTCTTGTGCCATGAATTCAGCCACGATATCAGCTGCGTTTTCATGTGCTCCTGACATTGCCGCAGAAATCCAGTTCAGAAAATACAAGGCATAGATTTCAGGAGAGGAAGCTTCCCCTTCAGCCGCAAACTCCGCAAGTTTTCTGATCAATGTGCCGCGTGCCATCAGAGTTTAACCGGATAGATTGCCGCAAGACCGCCGTCAACCAGGATTTCAACTCCGTTGATATAGGATGATTCATCGCTTCCCAGGAAAACCGCACAGTTTGCAATATCGGACACATGGCCCACACGCGCTGCCGGAATCAGTGTTGCCCGGTATGCACGTCTTTCCATTTCTTCCTGTTCGCTTCTGCCGAGTTCCTTACCGGCCGCATCTGTCGGAATGATACCCGGAGCGATTGCATTGACTCGGATCTTTCGATCACGCAGTTCATTGGTCCATGTGTGAATGAATGACTTTTCCGCACTCTTGGCTGCGATATAAAGACTGAAGTCCTTTAAGCCAAGGGATGCCGTCACGCTTGTATTCAGAATGATTGTGGAGCCTTCATTCATCAGCGGCAGGCATGCCTGGACGGTGAAATAGGACCCGAGCACATTTGTATGCATGACACGGTCAAACTCATCTGCTGTGATTTCGGTGAGCGGAATATATCTGCCGACACCTGCATTGCAGATGACAATATCAACGCTTTCTCTTTCATCTCTGATTTTGTCTGCCACTTTCAGCATATCTTCCTTCACAGCCACATCCGCAGCCATATAGCCGCAGTTGCTTCCGATCTTTTCAGCTGCTTCCTGAAGTTTGTTTTCACGTCTTCCGGTGATGTAAACATAAGCGCCTTCGGCAGCGTACCTCCTTGCGATTTCAAGACCGATGCCGGTGCCGCCTCCTGTGATCAATGCTGTTTTTCCTTCGAGTCTCATATGCAGTGTTCTCCTTACGCTTATATGATAGTTGTCCGCCATATACATCAGAAGCCATGAAAACGGAAATCAGTGTATACCTGATGGTATACACAAAACATAGAAATAAAAGAGAGTGTTTTGAATTATGTTTGTGTATGAAACACCTTCAGAATGTCACCTCCCCTCCAGTCATGGATTTCTGTTAGAAGTTATGAAACGGAATCATGGATCATAACGCTCAAATACTTGTTTAACCTGTCCGAACAGTTAGTACGCATGTATAATTCGTTATAGAGGCGGAAGGATTGATGAAAAGTGAAAACCGGTATTCAGCTGCGGTGATTCATTGGAGTTCCTATTTGCCTGAATGATCTGATGTCAGATGAAAGAGAGAAAAGCAGATGCTGAAAATTGAACATCTTACAAAAACATACGGAAACACCAAAGCGGTCGATGACCTGACCTTACATATTCAGCCGGGTGAGATCTTCGGCTTTATCGGCCATAACGGTGCTGGCAAAAGCACCACTCTCAAAAGCGCAGTCGGTATCCTTCCATTTGATAATGGGGAGATTACTATTAACGGTCATTCCATCAAGACCGATCCTGTCACATGCAAAAAGGATCTTGCCTATATACCGGACAATCCTGATTTATATGAATTCATGAGCGGTATCGGATATCTGAACTTTATTGCGGATATTTTCGGGATTTCATCTGATGATCGTCAGGAGAGAATCCGCAGATATGCGGATACCTTTGAACTGACAAGTTCTCTTGCCCAGCCGATCTCAGCATACTCACATGGTATGAAACAGAAGCTGGCATTGATCTCCGCTTTGATTCATGAGCCGAAGCTGATCATCATGGATGAGCCGTTTGTAGGTCTTGATCCCAAGGCTTCCCATCTGCTCAAACAGATGATGCGTGAACATTGCGATAAAGGAGGAGCGATCTTCTTCTCCACGCATGTGCTGGAAGTGGCGGAAAAGCTCTGTGATAAAGTGGCCATCATCAAACAGGGAAAGCTTGTCAAAGTCGGAACGATGGAAGAAGTCAAAGGAGATGACAGTCTGGAAGAAGTCTTCCTTGAACTGGAGGAAGAATAATGCTGGGCCTTCTTCTGAAAAAACAGTTCCTGGAACTGTTTAAAATGTATGTCTTTGATGAGAAGAAAGGTAAGATGCGTCCAAAATGGCAGATTGCCTTATGGTTCATATTCTTCATCGTGGCTGTCTTCGGCATTATAGGCGGTTTGTTCACCGCTCTTTCCATCACTCTTTGCGAACCGATGGTGTCAGGTAATGTGGGATGGCTGTATTTCCTTCTCATGGGACTGGTCGCCGCTTTGCTAGGCACATTCGGCAGTGTGTTCAATACCTATGCGGGTCTGTATCTTGCCAGAGATAATGATCTGCTTTTGTCCCTTCCGATTCCGGTGAATACGATCATCGCTTCAAGACTGCTGAATGTCTATATCATGGGTGCCATGTATTCGGCGATCGCTTTAATTCCCGCAGTAGTTGTGTATCTGATCACCGCAGGCTTTACACCGCTTCGTTTATTGGGCGGAATCTTACTGATCATCATTGTCACACTGGTGGTCATGCTGATGTCGTGCATCCTTGGCTGGGCAGTCGCCAAACTCAGCCAGCGCTTTAAAAACAAAAGCTTTGTCACTGTACTCGGTGCACTGGTATTCTTCGGCGCCTATTATTACTTCTATTCCAAAGCCAATGATATACTCAATGATCTTCTGGTCAATGCCGTTGCATATGGCAATGAGATCAAAGGATCCGCTTATATCCTTTATCTCTTCGGCACAATCGGAGAAGGCAATCTTGTTGCAGCTTTGATCTTCTTAGCGGTTTCCATAGCTTTATGCGCACTGGTATGGGTTGTGATTTCACGTACATTCTTCTCAATCGCAGCCGATACCGGCACCGGTCAGAAGAAAGTCTACCGGGAAAAGAAAGTCAAAATGAGAAGTCCCTTCGGCGCTTTATTGGGAAAGGAATTCAGCAGATTCGCTTCCAGCGCGAATTATATGCTCAATTGCGGTCTGGGTATTCTTATGCTTCCGGTCATCGGTATATTGATGCTGTTACAGGGCGATGCCGTTGTCACGGTGCTGGATATGGTGTTTGCTCACGCGCCGAACAGTTCCGCTGTTCTGATCTGTGTGATGATCTGCATGATGACATCGATGATCGATATAGCTGTTCCTTCTGTTTCACTTGAAGGCAAAAGCATCTGGATTCCCCAGTCTTTGCCTGTAGCCGCAAAAACAGTGCTTCGTGCCAAGGCAAGTGTTCAGCTGATCCTTGCCGGCGTTCCGGCCGCATTTGCCATAATCGCATCCATGATCTTCGTCAATGCGCCGCTTGTCGTTAAGGTGCTTTGCGTATTGACTGTGCTTGCGTTCGTCTTCTTCTCCACAATGTTCGGCATGTATCTCGGTTTGCGCATGGCAAATCTGCACTGGGTCAATGAACTGTCCGTGATCAAGCAGAACGGCAGCGTCATAATCATCATCTTCGGCACATGGATCATATCTCTGGCAATGGCCGGCGTCTGGCTGTTTATCGCATATGAGATCGGCGCAGCCGCATATCTTGCCATTCTCTGTGTTCTCTTTGGGGCAGCAGGACTGTTCTTCCTGCATTGGCTTGATACAAAGGGAGCCAGACACTTCGCAGGTCTTTGATGTCATTCCCTTCCCGTTTCAGTTTCATTTACTGATATAGGAATCAAAGATCATAACTGCTGTATAAATAACCAAATTACAGAATGGATTCTTAAAAACGCTCATATTGCGATGAGCGTTTTTTGAGACAGATGAATGTTTTCAAAACATATTATGGTTTCTTCCTGAATGAAAGAATCAGGAAAACCGCAGTCACAATGACACCGGCAATCAGGAAATACTTACCGGCAGTGATGAAAAATGAATAGATCAGATACCAGCGATGATAATACTCATCGGGTCCGTCCATGACCATTCCGCCCATATGATATGCCCATTTGCTGAGCAGCCATGCAAGCGCGGAAACAGCCAGCAGTATAATTCCGATGATCAGCCCTTTTTTCTTCATATGATGATCCTCATCTTTCCGGTAAACACCTGACTTCTATTGTTATTATACAGAAAGTCTTTGCCTTTAGTCTCTGTCTTCAAACTGACGCGATTCATGATTTTGTGGTATTGTGAACTAGTTAAAAAGTGAAAGAAGGCATTCTATGTTACCAGTTTTATTGGCACTCCCCGTATCAGCCGCTCTGCTGATATGGATGCTCAGAATTAAAAAGGACAATCCGTTTCCCAAATACACAGTTATAAAGCTTCTGATTGCCGGCGTTATCTCCGGTATCCTTGCTTCAGTCATCACCCTGCTTGGCGCGATCATCAGTCTGGTGATCCAGATCGGACCGGAAAATCTGCCTGCGCTCTTTAACGCTGAAACTGCGAAGGAGATTCTGGATCAGCTCGCCGCCCAGGGAAATACTCCGCTGACATGGGGTTCGGCACTGCTGATCTTCTGCCGCACATTTGTTTTGGTCGGTCTTGCCGAGGAAGTCATGAAGTTCTTCTGCGCAAAGGCTGTCATGAAAAAAGAAGGTGTTGTGCGTACATGGATGGACGCTTTGATCTGCTTTGCGATTGTGGCAATCGGATTCCAGGCGTCGGAAGATATCGGCTATGCGGAAGGAAACGTCGTGCTTGCCATCATCCGCGCATTGACACCCTTTCATTTCACATTCGGTGTGATCATGGGATATTACTGGGGTCTTGGCAAAGTGAAAGACAATAAGTCCTGTACGATGCTTGCGATCGTTCTGCCGGCATTCATCCATACAGTGTTTGACTACTCGCTCAATATGATCAGACGCAGTGAGGATTTCGGTGTCATTGCCCTGGCTGTGCTTGCATTGATGCTGATACTGACTGTATTCATGATCCTCAAGCTCAGAAAGTGGCAAAAAGACAAAACGCTGGACGTAGTTATTTAATTCGTTGCTTGGGTTAATTTTTTTAACAGATAATTCTTGCCTTCCGCTTGTTTTCTGCTAGAATCATTGCGAAGGAACTGGGTCGTTTACCACTTGATTAAGTTCTAGGGTGGGGTGCTCGGTTCCTTTTTTCTTTTTCATTAAAACGCCCGGATCATTTCAATCCGGACAAAGTGGGAGAAGCTGATTAAATATTCTTTTCAGATTCACCGAAGAGGATTTCGAGAACCTCTGCCGGTTTCTTCTGCTGCAATTCATCGGGATCTGAGATCCTGCCGTTACCGGATGTATCCCAGGTGAATCTTCCGGATGCGTCCCCTTCGAATGTGAAGTAGATTTCCGGGCTGCACAATTTGGCGGGATAGCGTTCAGACCATGCTGGATAGTATTCTGACATATACTGTTCAGCCAGTTTGTATGCCTCGCAGGACTGATCAATACCGATGGCACTGATCTGAACACCGCCGCCCGGCTGTCCTGTTCTGCTTTTGGAAGGTGTTGAGTGTAAGATCACAACACTGCCGTCATCGCATGTGCCAAGTGAGATCCACACATGACCGTCAATGCTCATGATGTCACCGGGTTTCATCTCATATCCGTTATTTCCATCTGGGAACTTAATGTCCTGTGTCCATTCACCATAGCCACGCTCAGCGAGATCCTTTGCCATTTCATCCGCATATCTGACATAGCCGGGCTGCCCTTCTTCGGTTTCAAAGAAGTTGTATTCCGTCCAGCCCACATATCCGGAACAGTCCAGTCCGGCATAATAGTATTCGTTGTATCCGCCGTGAGGGAAATAGCTCTCGGAAGGATTCACCTTTGTGTCATCATCGTCAATGGCGTCATAGGTATAGTTTTCATCATGCTCATTGAAGAATCTGACCCAGTCAGTCGATACACCGAATGATTTCGCATTGATCGCTGTGCCTGTGTCCTGCCAGTCCCAGCCTCCGCCATACATGTAAAGGGTTGTGCCGACCGGCATCAAAGCGGTCTTTAAGAAGTTGGTCAGGGTCATTTCTCCGGGAGTTCCCTTGACGGGTGATATGTATGGCGCAATATTCGCCGGGATTTCATATGCGTCTGTGACAGTATCATCCTTCACACTCAATTGGTAAAGATAGTTTTCCTTGAGGACATTCTGGATCGGGTAAGCAGGATTGCCGTCCGCATCCTTTGCGCTGTTGTCGATGGAATACAGCACCTCTTTGCCATCCACTTCAAAGCGGTATTTAAATTCTTCAATATGATCCTTGTCGACATTCTCTTTGCCGTAATCCTTCACGCCAAGATAAAACGCTTTGATTTCAGTCACATCAGATGTTTCTGATTCATTGGGGGAAGGATTTGTATTTCCTGTGCATGCGCTTGTCGTCAATACACTCATACCGAGAAGTGCTGCTGTGATATATCTCTTATAATCTGACATTTTTGTCTCCTTGATCTGTTTTATCTTTGAACTGCCTGTCACCCGGATCAGGTATCAGCTGTCGTTGAGCCAACCCATTATATATTGTGAAATTCATAAAATGATATTATTTCCCGAATATTAAGAAACCGGGCTGCTGACTGTCATCATGACAGCGACTGACCCGGTTTATATTTGGTATTAATGATTTAAACGGCTTCCTCTTCCAGCCATCTCAGAAATGCTCTGAATGGAGGTTCATCGAATACCCGGTGAATGATTGCCGCTCTCTCATTGGTGAATCCCAGATGAATGATTTCGATATAATCCTCTGACACAATATAGTCGAGATCTCTGAGATCGTATTTCTCTTTGTTTTTCATTTATCTTTCCTTTTCTCAATCATCATCGAAGATCATCATGAAGCTCAGTAAATCCAGATCTTTCTTCCGTTTTGCGCATTGCTCACAATAAAGCTTTCCGTTGACATAAGTATAACGGGAATTGTCTTTGATCCTCTTTCCGCATTTCATGCATCTGGCATTCTTTGCAAGCGTGACCGTTTTTTCTTTGCGCCGAACATATCAGCTGACCCTTGAGATGGTATCGAGCATCTTTTTGACGGTGTCATCCTCTGTCAGATCATAAGCAATGGAAAGGAAATATCTGGCCGGTTCGAATGCTTTCTGATCCATATAGTGTTTGCCGTAAGAATATGCAATTCTGAGTATATCCCCGTCAGGACCGAGCGGGAAACCGTATTTCTCCGCATACTCATGGAGCTGTCTGGCGGAAGGCTGTTTCACCTTCCCTTCTGTTTTCTGCTCAATATAGAAGAGCTCATTGGCTGCCTGCGAAGCATCGGGTTCAAACACCTGGCTCATCAGATAACAGGAGACCGCTTCACTCCAAAGCTGTTTTTCAATGAAATAATAGCCGAGGTTGCGGTAACAGCGGGCAATGTAATCCCTTCTGAAGGCAATTTTGAATGCTTCTTTGGTGAGACGGAAGAATTCATCGATCTTTCCGAGCGCCTTGAATGTTTCGATATATTCCATTGCCAGAAAGAAATCAGCCGGATTGTAATGAAGTCCCTTGCGCAATTCGGTCTGTGCCTTTTCATACTGTTTATGTTCTACCAGCAGGCTGCCGTAAAGCATATAGACTTCCGTATAGTCGATACCCGCATGACGGACTTCTTTTTCCGGTTTAGCCGTATGGAGATAGAGAATTTCCTCAAAGGGCTCATGGAAGTATCTGTATTCACTGACCGAGTCATCCTCAAATCCATGCAGCGACTCAATCTTTTCAACCAGCTCCTCCATGAGTTTCAGAGCTGTTTCAAATTCCTGCGCATCGATTTTTTCATGAACCGTTCTGATTGTGTCATTGAAACTTCCGAAATCCTTCTTCATGGCTTCCTGCATTTTCTGTCTGAGTTCTTCGGGCATGATTTCACTCATCAGCCTTCCGCAGGCACGGATGATTTCCTTTGCGAGTTCATGATTTTTATACGTTTCCATCTGTTCATGAATGTATCTCAGATCCGCATTCGCATCGCCGCTGAGGTTTGATCTGATTTCATTCATGATCTGTTCCAGAGTATTCTGATTATCGTTCATCATATTCATCCTCCTTCATTCATATTCAATCTCATCACAGTTGCAGAAAAAATGCCAGGGGATTCCGGATTGAACATGTCATCACAATGATTCACTGCAGAAAAAAAGAATGCCTGTCCGGGCATTCTCAATTTCAGCCTGTAAATGCGATCGCCGTGCCGTATGCCATGACTTCGGCAGCTCCCTGCATAATGGAGGCCGAGGCATAACGGACACAGATTATGGCATCCGCACCCATCGCTTCCGCTTCTTCGCACATGCGTTTTGTCGCAAGCGCTCTGGCCGTGTTCATGAGCTCATTGTATTTGACCACTTCGCCGCCGACCAGTGTCTTAAGACCTGCTCCGATATCACGGATCGCGTTGACAGTCTGTACGGTGGAGCCTTTGGCAACACCGAGGATTTCATAGGTTCTTCCCGGGAAGGTGTCAGTAGTTGTCAAGATCATCTTCTTCTCCTTTGCGGATTTCCTGAACCCGCTGTGTCACAACACAGGACATTCCGAAACATAAGCCGCTGAATGCGCACCCGTAAACCAGACGGATAAAAACCGGCATTTCTTCAAACATGAAGAAGAACAGCGCAAGACCGGCAAATACAATGATACAAAAAATACCAGTTAACAATGCCGCGGCCAGCTTTTTTGATTTTGTGTCCATAGGAAACCCCCCTGTGCGATGACTCTCATTCTTCCATTATCATAGCACGCAATGGACATTCGGGAACGCCGGGAAAGCAGAACCATGCCTCTTTTCTCTGTATTCATTTATTGCATAGATATGTATGTTATATAAGTAATTCAAATGCATTTGCTTTTCATGTATATTGGTTTTGCGGAGGTACACACCACATGAAAAACAACCTGATTCTGAAAATTGCTTTGCTGTCATGCTGCTTCGTAACAGCATCCGTCAACGCTGTTGCGGGTAATATTCCTGCCATGGCGGAAGCGTTCCCGGATGTACCACTCTCATTGATTGAGCTTTTAACAACAATTCCTTCCCTGTTTTCCATGGCAGCTGTATTAATATCAAATAAAATCGCTTCTGCGATCGGTTATAAAAAGACTGTTCTTGCCGGATGCCTTTTCGGTGCAGCAGCCGGAACAGTCCCGGTGATATTGAACAATGTTTATCTGATTCTCATCGCCAGAGCAATCTTCGGTTTCGGATGCGGTCTGATCTCATCTTCCCTTCTGATTCTGATTGTCCGTTTCTTTGAAGGAGAAGAAAGAAGTCAGATGATCGGTCTGCAGGGAAGTGCCGGCGGACTGGCTTCACTTGTGACAACATTCATCGCGGGAAGACTGCTCGTATACGGATGGAATGTTTCCTTCCTCGTATACCTCTTCGGCTTTGTCGTATTCCTGCTTGTCTTATTCTTCATTCCTCATACCGGCTCCATCAGAACTGCAGCAGCTGACAATGGAGAACACAAAGGAAAGCTGAACCTTTATTTCAACGGTGTGATCATGTTTGTTTCCGTATTGGCTGCGACATTATTTGTCATCAAATGCGCTTCGCTCGCATCCGTAAAGAATATTACAGGAAGCAGCACCGGAAGCCTTCTTGTCATGTGCATCTCGGCAGGCTCCATGATTGCCGGAGCGGTCTATGGAAAAATGACAGCACGCCTGAAAAAAATCTCACTTGCCGTATTCGATCTGATCTGTGCGCTCGGATTCCTCACTGCCTCATTTGCTTCAGGTTTCTTCATGATCGCGCTTGGTGCCTTCCTTCTCGGTTTTGGCTATCTGGCCTTTGTGCCATATCTTCAGGAAAGTGTTTCCTCCTATGGCGCGGAAGGAACAGCGGCTGTGCTTGTCTTTCAGGGTCTAGGCGCTTTCGCGGCACCATATCTCGGTTCACTGTTATCCGTATTCAGTGAATCGCTCAGTGTACAGTTCATTCTGGCAGCCGGTATCTTTGTGATCCTGGCACTGATCGCTTTTGTAACAGAAAGCAGGAAGAGTTTCTGATTATCCGCAAAACAGTTTTCATTCCAAAAAAACACTGATTAATAAAACATATGCGTGTCTTCCGCCAAATGCCGGATGACACGCATATTTCTTTCTGTCTGAATTACCGGAACTCCACTTCCAGACTGCAGTCTTTGCCTACGCCTTTGATAATCGGTGAATACATTTCCCAGACTGTAAGCTTTGCGAAACGGTCGGCGGTTTCAAGAATGTTGTCCTCTTTAAGTTTTTCTTCCATCTTTTCTCTTGCTCCGGCCTGGATCTGACTTGCCTGTTCCGCGCTCATTTTAATCTCACCGAAGGCAAGCAGTCCGCCATTGGTATCGCCGAACTGGATCTGATCCTCGGGAATGTTGATCTCTTCCTGCACGGCATGAGGAATGCGGAGTGTGATGATCTTCTGTTCCTCATCATAATCGATGTCATCCGCACTCAGTGTGGAAAGATCCACGGTGTAAACAGCAGTGCCGTTGTAAGTGATGAGCTGGTTTTTGGAGAAGATTTCCCAATTAATGAAGCCTGTTTCCTTGACACTGGAAACATCGGAAACCTGCTGGCTGAACACTTCCAGCTTTTTCAGTTTTTCCGAGTCACCCAGAATGGCATCCTCGAAATTGGCTGCGGTATAACCGAGTATTCCGTGATTTTCCAGCACAAGATCATTCTCTTCCGCACCATTGTCAAAATTCATGAATCCTCTGACGCCGGTGCCGAACGCATTGACTCTGTTTGCGATCATGAGCACCACAGCCAGAACGATCAGAATCGGTACGTACTGAAGAATCATCCCAATAATTCCTTTTGAGTTCGCTCCCCTTCTGGCCGCGTTCTCAACCTTTTTGAGAAACTCCTCCTCGTTGAATCTGTTTTCACTCATATTGTTAATCCCCTCTTGTCTTTCTCCAGTATAGAACCGTTCCCCGGGGAACAGACAAACAGGCAAAAAGAAATCCCCTGTCTTTTGATGACAGAGGATCGGTTTTGAGAATGAATTATTCCGCAAGCTCTTTGCCAAGCTGATAGGCTTCCTGCATTTCTTTCGGAAAGACTGTCTCATGTCTTTGTTTCTTCGCTTCGGGATTGAACATGGACCATTCCCAGTCGTTTTTCGAATAGTCTTTCAGCTGTAATGTGTTTCCTGAGACAAACACCTTTGTCGGGCCGATGAAGCGCTCCAGTGTTCCCTTGTAATTGTTCAGAAGATTCATATAGGCGGTATCCTGCGCATTGCTGGTCATGATAAGCAGTACCGGGATTTCCCTTTCATTGCATGAAGGTGTTTCCATGTTGTAAGTCAGATTCTGGAAGATCAGTCTTTCATAAAGAGCGCGGAAGGAAGCGGTGAGTTCACCCAGATAATTCGGTGAACCGATGATCAGGCCGTCGCTTTCACGGATCGCGTCAAGCACCGGTGTCAGTCCGTCTCTGCAGATGCAATGGCCTTTGAAACGGTTTTTCTTGCAGCCGAAGCAGGAAATGCAGCCGGTATAGCGGTCCAAACGAAACAGGTCAAAGCGGTCCACCTGCGCACCTGCATCGATGGCGCCTTTGGAAGCTTCTGTGATTAATGTTTCGGTATTCCAGCCCATTCTCGGGCCGGCATTGACCGCGATGATTTTCTTTGTCATATCCATACTCTCCTGTTGAAATTGTAACAGTCATTCATTCGTAGTAGAGCAATGCGCTTAGGGAAAAAGAATCATAACTCATTCATATGCCGGATGATCTCAAAGAGTTCCTCCGGTGTTTCCTTTTTGCCGCCCCGCAGCCACATGTTGCAGATCGTGAACGGACGTATCCAGAAATACACCATGGTGTATTCCGGATAAGATGCGAGGATTTCATCATTTTCCTCGGATGCGGAAAGCACTGATTTCTGGGTTGGAAAGAAAGCAACCCTGCTCAATAAATCCCAGTGTCTGAGAACTGTGATCAGTTCGCTGTTATGATCAAAAAACGAAATCATATCACGCAGAAACTGATCACTTCTGAAGTAAGCCGCTGTCCACTCCCGTCTTCCAAAGGCTTTTTCATGGGCTGCCTCATAGGCGGAAAGCAGCACATCATCCAGGCTTGCAAAATGATGATAGAAAGCCGTTCTTGAGATGTCCGCCTCTTTGCATACCCGCAATACGGAGATCTCTTCAAAGGGCGTGGTTTTCATGATCTTCAATAATGCCTTCTCAATCTTTCTTCTGTTTTTCTCGGCAGTTCTGTTCATGCCAATATTCTAGTTTAAAGTTTACAGTATATCCACATTTGTAAACTTTTTTAGTATTGGAATCCAGCTAATTTAGAAGCGGAGGAAAAAACAATTATGAAAGACTACTTTGGATACAATGGAAAAGTATGCGTCGTCACAGGCGCATCCAGCGGCATGGGCAAGGCTGCTGCGGAAATGCTCGTCGATCTTGGTGCGAAGGTTTACGCACTTGATTTCAATGAGTGCCCGGTGGAAGGAATCGAGAAGTTTGTAAAGATGAATCTTTCCGACAAGGAAAGCATTGACGCTGGCTTTGAACAGATTCCCGAACACATTGATTCCTTTTTCGGCATTGCCGGTGTTTCCGGAATCAAGACCGACTTCAACACAACCGTGACCATTGACTAGCAGGCGGCGCAGGCCCTTCTATAGCCGGAAGGCTTATGAGAGGTTAGCCGCTTTTTGGTTTTGTATATATTGTCTTATCATCTTTTACGTTCTGTAAGTAATGTTTCTTCGTATCACTGGTAATAACAGGATAGCTGAATGAAATGATAGATTTTTTTCGAAATCATGCGAAGATTCTTTGCGGATCTGGTGAATATTATTATCGGGAGCGATCCGATGATTCTCACATCCAGTTATGCCATTGAATTCAAGGACAATCTCAGGGCTGTAAAGAATACAGTCCGGCTTTTCCGTGAAGCAGTGGAGTATCTGATTGCACCTGTGAAAGATCATTATGAGGAACTGGAAAAGATCAAAGGTTCCAATTACAGACAGCAGTTCATTGAACGTCTTGTTCACAGTACAAAGAATCATAAAGCTCTTTATGATTTCGATGAGAAGTTCTATAAGTTCCCAAGCTATTTCCGAAGGTCAGCGATCAGACAAGCGATCGGTGCTGTTTCTTCCTATATGAGCAATTATAAATTATGGGAAGAAAACGGATGTAAAGGCAATGAGCCGAAGCTGGGAACGGATAGGAATATCTGTCCCTGTTTCTTTCACAAGAACATGTTCTTATGGAAAGAAGACAACAAAGCACTGATCAAGGTATATGCGGACAATGACTGGGTGTGGAGAGAGATCACTCTTAAGAAAACAGATCTGAAGTATTTCAAGAGAAGAATCAACGAGAATCCTTCTGTTTCATTTTCTTCACCGACCATAGAAAGAAAACAGAAAGGCCATTATTTCCTGAGATTTGCATTGACAGAGAATGTTGAGTTATCATCAGCCCCGTTAAGTGAAAGATTAATCTGTTCAGTGGATCTTGG
>KL370821.1:25033-30715 GCA_000701725.1 Erysipelotrichaceae bacterium NK3D112 | reverse complement strand
CACCGGTTAAATCGGGAAGCCAGTATTACATTGAGAAGACAGATATCGCAGCGAAAGATCTAGGAGTTAAGAATACGGTTGAAGTAACAGACGGAGAGAATACATTCGGAATCCAGTATTGCGCATTGTCGTACGCATACAGAGCACTTGAACTGACAGCGGAGGACAAGATTCCGTTACAGAACATGTGCAGAGCGATGTATCTCTACAATCAGCAGGCGATTGAGTACTTCAATAACAAATAAATATAAAATGAAATTGCTGCGCATCTAATAGATTTGGATTAATAATGCGGAAGGATCTGACTATGCTTGGGAGTGATTATAACAACTTTGTAAAACCCCTTTCTGAAGACAGAAGCATTACTCAAGGACATGAAGTTGATGTCAGTCAGTTTTGGCCATATCTTTCTTCATTAGGCTCTGAGGGGTTTTACAATTATGAGATTCAGATTTCTCATAATACTATCAGCCTTAAGATGTATGAAGGTGCCAGAATATTTTCACATGGTGGTTTATTTCATTCAAAATCAGCTTATCGTTACTACGGCAATATTCTTTTGATCACCGACGGCATCATTCGTACAGCGGGCTGTCTGATGGCTGACAGGCATCTCCCGCTGATGGAAAGAGAATCTGCAATAAAAAACCAAAAACTGTGCGGTTATCAGCTGTGGAGCCTGCGGCATGAGTTTCCGGTATTTGAGCGTGAAAGAATTGAGGAAATCGTAAAATGGCTGGAGAATGGTTTGTGCTTAACACAAACATATTCTTATGCAATATACTTTTGTGTAAATACATTTGCTGTTGTGTTTCGAAGACCTGAACTTCAGGTAGAGGAATATCTGGTACAGCAGCTTTCAGAGGCAGCTGAATCATACAGGAAAACGTTTTATTGATTGTTTCTGACATTCAAATGCAGAATCCATCTTCACGATATTGTTAAAACTCCTGACGGTTGATAGACAGCTGAGGATGATCCCTGCAATGTAAAGTCCCCGGTTATCAGAAAAAGATCAGGGGATTTCCCTGCAAAAAGAAAATAAAAATCAAATGAAGAATGAATGGGCATGAATTTAACGTTTTCATGCTCATTCCTATATAAAAGGGAATCTGATATAGCTATTAACATAATTACAAAAAAGATAAAATATTGTATAAACATGTTCTGCATTCATTGGAAAAAATAATGTATGAAACGCGTTGGAAAGGATGGATAAATTATGTTAATTAGATTTGGAAAATGTACTAAGGTGATTATCAGTACTTTTCTTTCATTCAGTATGTTGTGCCAAAACAGTATAACTGCATTGGCAGAAAACGGAGATGATGAGTCGGGACTTCTTCCTGAAGAGGAGGTGACTGCAGAAACTGAAATTCAGAATAATGATGCAGACGAAAATACAGAACAATCAAATGAGACAGAAAATCCGGATGCTAATGAACAGCCGACTGAAGAAGACACTTCTCAGTTAGAACCTGCAAATGCCGCAAACATTCCGGGTGATGTGATCATTAATAATGGTCACTGTTATAAACTGTATAACATTGTCTATTCTTGGACTAATGCAAAAACATACTGTGAAGGGCTGGGCGGTCATTTGGTCACGGTTACAAATCCAGAAGAACAAAAAGTGCTTGAACAAATTCTTTTATCATCCACCTTAACCTATGAAGGTTATTGGATGGGTGGTTATGTCAATAATGGTTCTTGGAACTGGGTGACTGGTGAAAACTTTTCATATTCAAATTACGATTCTGGTGAACCAAATGGTTCAGGTGATTATCTTCAGGTATACCAATCTGGCAAATGGGACGATACAACTGTAGATGGAACGGGAAATAGTGCGATTCTTGATCATGGCTTTATTTGCGAATGGGATGATGCATCTTATGCCAGCCGCTTATTCTCAGCTACAAATGGAACCAATATCATCGTGTACCAGAATCGGAAGAAAAGCACTGAAAAAGATAATAACTACATTGCATGCTCTGATGCTGACGTGAATTACAGCGGAATTTCATATTTGACGGATACTGATGGTGCGGTTACTTTACAGCTGAACGGCAATGGTGATGCAGTCTTTTCGAAAAACGGTTACATCACAAGAACACTTTCGGCTGAAAGAATTGATAACAATGGCAATAAGGTTTACCTGCAGCGTGAAAACCCGGAAGGGCCTGTAATCTCGGGCGTCTGGGTGGGTGATATCGACGTTCTGAACACACCGTATGATATTTCCATGCTCAGCGAAAGTGAAACAACAATTAACCTGGAAATAGACTGGGGTTCAAGTTCGTATGGAAAAGTGATGCTGTCACAGAATGAACAAAATGTAACTTTTGCGGGCAATCAGCTGACGGCAGTACTGAGCAGGCATTTTAATACAAGTGAGCCAATCAATATCATTGCTGAAGATACAGATGGTCATAAAACATCAAGAAAGCTTCAGTTCCAAAACGGAACAGCAGATACTGCACTGAAAAACTGGAATGGAGCCTCACTGTCCATGGATGGCGGAATCAGTTTTAAACTTCCAGATGACTTCAATCCCAGCTTGTTTGCAGGAAAATCTTTTGGAGTAAAAATAAGCGGAATTGAATCAATAGTGCCGGTCACTATTTCTGCAGAAAACGGAATAATAAAACTGGTAATTGGTCTGGATCTTAACAGCAGATCCTATTCAGACAAAGATGCCCGGAACAGACTGACAAAAAACCGTGCGCATGTTTTAAAAACAGAAGTAAGCAACTTTATTGATAAATTTAAGGAAACAGGTCTGTTAGATGGGAGCGGTACAGCATCCAGTCTGAAAAAACTGAAGAATCTGAAACAGACTTATAAGAATGCAATTAAGTATCCGCAGGGGTCATTTGGTGTTGATGCTGATTTTGCGGTACTCGGTTTCTTTGAGGGCACTTATGATGAGAATGGAATCATTAAGCTTCTTGACAGCGGACTGATATTAAATCCTTCCGTGACAATAAGCAAAAATTATCCGTTTGTTTTCATGATCGGTCCGATTGCGGTACCGATGTATTGGGAAGCTGCGTTCAATGGCGAAGCAAATGCGGCAGGTACTCTCTATGTGAATAATGACGCAAAAAACTTCACACCGAATATTGAAATCAGCGGAAAACTTACACTGAGCGGAGGACTTGGTGTTGGTATAAAAAAAGTACTCTATGCAAGCGGCGGTCTGGAAGGCAATCTTAAGCCGGACTGGAAAATAAACTTCGGGAAAACAAATCATTTCATATTGAAGGCAAGTGCAAATGCTTACGCAAAAGCGGGGATTGCAATATTTGAAGCTAAATATCAGTTTGATCCGTTCTACGATGCGGTATGGTACGAATATCCGTATTCAAATACAGCGAATAATCTATACCCGTCCGGAACAGTTCTGACTGAAAAGAGCCGGTATCACTTAAAGGATTTATCCTATCTGGATGGAGTATCTTCATATTACAGCACTGCTGGAATTTCCGCATTATCACAGTCAGATGAAACGGCCGACGCGAGTGTGTTAAAAACTAATATCTATAAAGAAAGCACACCAGTACTGGCAGATCTTGGCAACGGAAAGAAACTGCTCGTCTGGGTAGATGCTGAATCAAGTGATATCAATAATCTTCTTCTTCACTATTCTGTATATGAAAACGGTATTTGGTCTGAACCGCAGATTGTTTTGAATGACGGAACGATGGATTTCGAGCCTAATCTGAAAGTGATAGGCAATACCGCCTATCTCGTATGGCAGAATGCTGACAGGCAATTTAATGAGCAGGGACTTGAACTCGAAGATATCGCATCTGCATTTGATATTGAAGCCGCTGTATATAACAGTGAAGAAAACAGATTTGAAGCAGTAACGATTCCAAATGAAGGATTGGACATGCTGCCGGTTCTTTGCGGAAATTCGGAGAATGTTTTTGCGGTATGGGCAAATAATACAGACAACGACTGGTTTGGTGAAGGAAGCAATAACAGCATCATGTACAGTCAATTGAATGGAACTGAATGGTCCGCACCTGAGACAGCATATGCTGGCCTGTACTCCATCAGCAGCCTTGCAGCTGATTACAGCGATGGTCTTCATATTGCTTATTCTGCGGATACAGACGGAAATCTGGAAACATTGGATGATGTACGTGTGTTTGAAAACGGTGAGATGATTTCGAGTGATGTATTATCATCTCAGCCTTCATACAGCGATCATACATTGTACTGGTACAGCGGTAATACTATTGTTTCGGCTGATAATCCGGATCAAACCGGTGAAATTGCACTGAATGATTACAGGCTGCTGAACATTAATGGAGAAAAGGCTGTCCTTTATTCTGAATCAAATGGATTGGCAACTGTTCTGAAACTGGCATTCTACAACCAAGATACCGGTACATGGGGTGCAGGTACAGAATTAGCTGATAACTCCGCTTTTATCGGCGCATTTGATGCATTAACAGATAATGACGGAAATCTGAATATTGTGGTGAACGAAACGGAAATTACAGGTGATTACTCTTCTGAAGAACCGTATGGAGTATCTTCGTTAAAAGTTCGCAGCGAGACATTGAACTGTGATCTTGGTATAGAGAATGTATATTATGAAGAGGAAACATTCTGTACCGGAAAAACAATGCAGTTTACTGCTGAACTGACTAATCATGGACATACGGTTGTGAATTCCCCGTCAGTCGAAATCAGAAACACTGAAGGAACTGTACTGTCATCCACAAAAGCAGATACAGCCTTGACACCGGGAGAAACAACTGAAGTTAATGTATACCTCCCGATCGAGGAAGAAATCAGTGAGCAGGACATTGAAATAGTCTGTACATCTGATAATGTGCCGGATCAGAATCCGGAAGACAATTCATATCCGGTTCACTTGTCATTCGAGAGAACCTATATCGAAAACAGCGGCTATATATATCTGGCGGATGGAACGGCAGCAATTTATGCGGATGCAGTGAACCGTGGCTATCATGCCCGGGAGGGAATGTCGGTTTATCTTGTGAAAGACAATCCTGATGGGGATATTATTGATGTCGCAGAATTGGATGTATTGAATCCGCTTGAACCGAAAAAAATAAATTTCCATGTACATGCTGAAAAGGGTGATACATATTTCCTTCTTCTTAAAGACAGCAACGGCGGACTGGTAGCTTCGGATTATGTAAATTTCTATACGGGATTTGAACCGTATATTGAAGTGACATCCATATCATTGAATACAGATAGTCTGACTCTTGATGTAGGCGAGACAGCAGAACTGAAAGCGACAATCCTTCCGGAAAACGCAACAAGCAAAGATGTTGTATGGTCATCCTCAGATGATTCAGTGGTAACAGTTGATGACAATGGCCTGGTTACAGCAATTAATAAAGGGACTGCAATTGTGACCGCAATGGCTGATAACGGATCTGTTTCACAGGTTGCAGTAACAGTTGATTATGCAGCGGCGATTTATGGCTCCTCACTGGCACTGGAAGGCAAGATCGGAATCAACTTCTATCTGAATATCGCTGAAGAAGAGCTGGAATATCTGAATGTTGTCATGACAATGAATGGCCAGACAACAACAGTCCCTGCATCCGAGGGCAAGGCAAGTACAGTAGCAGGACAGAAGTTAAGAATGTTCGTATATCCTGTGGCAGCCAAAGAGATGAGAGACAAAGT
>KL370821.1:0-24651 GCA_000701725.1 Erysipelotrichaceae bacterium NK3D112 | reverse complement strand
ACACCGGTTAAATCGGGAAGCCAGTATTACATTGAGAAGACAGATATCGCAGCGAAAGATCTAGGAGTTAAGAATACGGTTGAAGTAACAGACGGAACAAATACATTCGGAATCCAGTATTGTGCATTGTCATATGCATATAGAGCACTGGAACTGACAGCGGAAGACAAGATCCCGTTGCAGAACATGTGCAGAGCGATGTATCTCTACAATCAGCAGGCGATTGAGTACTTCGAAAATTGACTGTTGTAAAAAACTGAATTGTGAAAGGGGCTGTAACGAGTAAGCAAAACTGAGTGAAGAACTCAAAGCTTACAAGAGGTTACGCCTCTTTTTCTTTGCGAATCAGACACAATCAGCGCTTTCAAACAGCCAGATGCTAAAAAGATAATAAAAAATGCCCTGTTTCAGGCATGATGAAAAGAATATTCTTCGAACAGAAGGTTTTTTAAGCCTGTGCAGGGCGGTGCTGATTGACAAATTTCATCAGCTTTTCCACTTTGGCCTGTTCTTCATCCTTTCTTTTCCAGTACAGAAGATGAAAGCGCCTCATATTTTTGCCCAAGGCATACATATAAATCTCTGTTTTTACACCGGTTTCACCAATTCGGCGCATTTTGTCATAATTCCAGTTGTATTTCTTATCTCCGAATATGCCTTCACCGTATACTCTGCGCAGCGTCATAACATCTTTGCCGAGGTCTGTTTCCAGATTTGAACGGGCCTCATTTTTCCATTCGTTCAGTTTGACACATCTTTGAATTCTTCTGACTCCGCTTTTGGATTTTGTGCATTTTGATCTGAGCGGACACTCCAGGCAATGATCGTTTACCAGAGTCTCCATTTCTCTTTTATAGACGCCTCTGTTTTCTGTCCGTGTCTTTTCTATGCGGAAAGCATGTCCGGCCGGACATACCGGCAGACCGTTTTCATCTTCTGAAAAATGAATTGCCTTGAACCGGTTTTTATCAGTTACTCTTTTCATCTCAGCTTCATATCCCGGATACTTCATGAACAGTTCTATGCCGTTGTCTTTACAGAACTGGTAGTTGTCATAGCTTCCGTATCCCGCATCCGCCGGCGTCCGCAGCGGATAGCTGCCATAGTTCTTTCTGTGCTGTTCAAGAAGCGGTATAAATGTTTTCATGTCATTGGAATCAGAGCTGATATAGATGTCCCATATGAATCCGCTGCAGCTGCCTATCTGCACGTTATAACCGGGTTTGAATACATTTGTATGATTGTAATAGTCATACTTCATATGCATAAATGTAGCGTCAGGATCACTCTTGGAAAATGAATTGCGCTCACCTAATATGTCGAAGTGCATTTCATATTTCCATAAACTGATCGCATATTCTTCCGCTTTTTCATACCATCTCTGCAGATCGGTTTTCCGTTTTCCTTTTCCGTATACAAAGACGATTTTCTTTTTCTCTATGTATTTCTCCAGTTCCCTGCATACCTCGACCATATAGCACAGATCAAAACGCCTGAGAATTGAAAGCTGATGTTCGCAGCCCTCACTGTTGAAAAAGCTGATGATCTCAGTGAGAAGTTCATAGACCTTTCTGTACAGTCTTCCCTGATATTTTTCGCTGGATCCCCGCCAGACAAATGACATCTTGTTGGCATCCGCTTCTTCCTTTGTGCCGTCAATCACCTCTGTATCCGTATCTATGTCTTCCGGCAGCTTTGACGCCATATATCGGTTCAGCTTACTCATGACAGTATCGACAGAGACTGTAAGGTTTTTGGTGATAAAACGATGAAAAGACTCATGAGACGGAGTTTTTCCATCGTTGAATATCAGTCTGAACCGGATATCATTGCGCGCAATATCTTCCATTTCCCTCAATCCCGCATAGCCAAGCAGCGTTTTTGACAGAATGACTGCTTTAAGCATATCGATACTGCGATAGCCGTGGGAATCACGTCCTTTTGTACTGACATATCTGTAAATGCCGGATTCCTCTACAGCCATTATTACAGTCCGTACCGGATCTCTTTCGTCAATCAGAGTATTGAGATCCAGGGTGATTGGAAAATCCAGGGACTGCTGTACGAATGCATGTGGATTAGCGCCTTTATCCGCGCTATAATCTTTCTGTAAATTTATAGTCATATTGATTTACACACGGAATATGTCCTGGTCCGACATATTCCATTTTTATTTCCTTTCTTCTGCAATCTGTCTGCGGATCAGTTCTTTGATCGCACCTTGTTTTGAAGATTGTCTGTCAAGCCATTCAAGGATGTCTTTATCATTTTCAAAATGCAGTTTCATCTGGAACTGTTTGGTGTGTGCGGCATCATATTTTTTCTGAGCGCGGTACTGAGCTTCTGTAACTGGCATATCCCCTCCTATATGTACACACATATATTATCATAAATCAGTTCTGATATCAAGCACACATGAAAAAATCGAGCCTTTCGACTCGATTTAATGGAGCTTACCCGTTACAGCCCCTTTCAGACGTGTACCCGGCATGGATGGTAGCTAGACGGTGAAAGTGCATTGCGTGCTTGACAGTGGGAAACGTCAGCCGAAGGCAAGGGTGTCCATCACGAGATGGAATCTGAGGGAAGCCGGACGGAGGGGAAAGAAAACCAGGGATCCCCACGGCCAAGGACCGGATTGTTCAGCATGCAATTGCGCAAATTCCAGTGCTCCTTTATGGTCCTTAACCGGGCATACTGCAGTCCGTGATTCTCTTTTGACATTGCGAACACGCGTTCCATAGTCTCTTTCCGATACGGATTTTCCATTTTTAAGATGAGAATATGACAGATGTGATCTGCGGAGCTCTTTATATTTGATGTGATCCGGAAAGAGCTTTTTCAAGACAGATGCGGATTTGGACTGTTATTCATAAGCAGTCTCTATTTACTGTTATTCTGCAAATCTTTCCTCAGGTTTCCTATCAAAATTGACAGTATATTCATGCATATCTGTCAACTGGCATGCATGCATGATAGCGTTGGTGATCCGGTGATATAATCAATTTAATTCGGATGGAGGTATCATGCATGTTTAAGAAACACCTTGCTTTTTTTTATCATTTTTGATGATCATTCCACAGTGTTTCAACGTCTATGCGGAAGAAGAAACTTCGCAGGTTACGGATGAAACAGACAATTCCACGGAATCAATGCCATCAGAAAAAGAGGATATTCCTTTTGATGTGAGTCTTCTTGCTGAAGATGACAGGGACATCAGGGATATAACCCTCGGTGAAACTGTAACGGTCAATATTGAAACCGAATATGCTGTGATTTTCTATCGCTTCACACCTGAAGAAACAGGAGATTATGTTTTTGAATCAACATCGAATTATGATACCACTGCTATCTTTATGATGCGGATTTCAATCAGCTGACCTCCGATGATGATGGCGGCAGCGGCAGTAATTTCAGGCTGCGCTATACATTTGAAGCCGGCAATACATATTATCTCGGTGCAAAAATGTATAGTTCATACACCGGAACATATGAGGCAACGCTGTCCGAATATGAACCGATTCAGATCACGGAACTGGCTTTCGGAAATGAGACTTATGGTCTGCGCACAGGCAATTCCTGGTATTGGAACAACTATCTCACCAAAACACCGTACGAAGGTGAAAATGCGATCACTGTAACTTCGAGTGATCCGGAAGTCGCACAGCTGAGTTCGGACGGCCAGTATTTTACAGGTATTGCCAAAGGTACAGCTGTGATTACAGCGACAGCCGATAACGGTGTCAGTGCATCGACTACCCTGAACGTTGGTAACTATGCGTCAAGCATCGGCAGCGTAAACAGTATGCTTTATGTGGCGGTCGGCAGCTCCGTCAAGCCGGAATATGTTTTATATCCGACCGATGTGGATACCAGCGACGAAACAGTTACCTGGTCATCACACATGACTACAATGACAGCATTACATTAGCCGAAGACGGCACTGTCACCGCTGTCAAAGCCGGCAATGCAAATGTCAGAGCGACCATTTCCAACGGAAACTATACAACATTCACAATCCAGGCGTATGATATGCCGACTTCTCTTTCCTTTAAAAAAGAAGTCAATGTGATGCGGGTCAATCAGACGAACCAGAATATCTGGAATTATCTCGATTATGAGCCCTCAAGCGCAAATTATGCGCCGATCACAATCACTTCGAGTGATGAGGAAATCATCAGTATCAGCGGAAACTATCTGTATCCCAAATCAAACGGTACAGCGGAGATCACAGTCACGGCTGAAAACGGAGTGAGTGCTACGGGAACGTTTAAGGTTGGCAACTATGCAACAAGCATCTATAAAAATGATTACGATATAGTCAACCTGAAAATCGGCGAAACAAAGCAGCTCACGTATCAGCTGTACCCATATGACGGTGATACAAGTGATGAGGTTGTTACCTGGTCAGTTGAAAGTGCCTATCAGGATATTATTTCAGTCAGTGAAGATGGTGTTGTGACCGCGCTGATAGCGGATACGGCTATGTGTGCGCAACCATACTGAACGGTCAGTATGTCAGCTTTAACATCAATGTTTATGAAAACCGGACTGCTCTTTCATTCAATAATGAAAATCTGTATGTGAGACCGGATTACAGTCTTTACGTCTGGGATTTACTGAATTATGAACCGTTCAGTGCATCAGACTATCCGCTGACAATCGAAAGCAGTGATGAAACCGTTGCGAGGATTGACGGAAACTATATTTATGGTGTCGCAAACGGAACAGCAGTGATTACCGTAAGTGCCAATGATGATCTCAAGGCCACCGCAACAATCAATGTAGGCAATTATGCATCAAGAATCGACGGCATTGACAGCGATGAGATTTTAATGGCAATCGGCGATACAAAACAGCTTGAATATGAACTGTATCCCTCCGATGGTGATACCAGTGATGAAGTTGTCACCTGGTCGGTTGACGAGGAAGCAAAGGATTGTCTGGCAGTCAGTGAAGACGGTGTCGTGACCGCCCTGAAAGAAGGAAGCGGCTTTGTCCGTGCCACCATTCTGTGCGGTGAGTATGAGATTTACTATATCAATGTTTATGAAAATCTGACTTCACTCGCATTCAGAGAAGAAACGAATTATATCAGAACCGGCAACAGTGCATATATCTGGAATTATCTGGATTATAAGCCGGAAAGTGCGTATGGATATCCTCTGACAATTGAATCCTCCAATACGGATGTGATCAGAGTAGATGGAAATTATCTTTACGCCGATATGTCCGGAAGTGCGGTAATCACCGTAAGCGCAGGGGAGGATATTATCGCTTCGGCAACATTCAATGCCGGCAAATACGCCACATCCATCAGCAGTTCCGACTGGAGCACGATCAACCTGCCGATCGGAAGCACAAAACAGCTCGAATATATTCTTTATCCGAGAAACGGCGATTTTTCGGATGAAGTGAAGTGGTTCCCAATCCCAGAAAACTTTTCTTCCGCCAGCTGAATTATTATCTTGGCATCGGCGGCAGCCGTGCAGTATGGAATGATCTCGATGCCTATCCTGGCGAATCTGATAGTTTCAATGTTCAACTGACCAGCAGCAATCCTCAGTTTGCCTCAATCACCGACAGCAGAATCATTAACGGTGTGTCAAAAGGTACGGCTGTCATTACAGCAAAAACAGAAGACGGCCTGATGGCGAAGACCAGATATCATATCGGCAATTATGCAACCAGACTGTCTGCAAAAAACGGTAATGAAAAAAGGCTGCTGAGCGGCGAAACCGTACAGCTGGAATATGAGGCAACAGGCAGTGACAACTGCTCGGATGATGAATTCACCTGGACACTCTCAGCCAACAGTGAAGATGCGGTCCGTCTGAGTGATACAGGTCTTATCACAGCACTTAAGCCGGGTTACGCGGAAGTCCGGTTAACTTCCAAAGCCGGTCTGAACGTATGGTATTACATCTATGTCATGGAAAAACCTGAATCACTGGAATTCGGGAGTGACACGTATGAGATTCCGGAAGGATATTCAACGGTGATCAGTGTCATTTCAGAACCGGATGGAGCTGAATATGCAATGCTGAAATGGGAGTCCTCCGATCCGGAAGTTGTCACAATCAGCAGAGCAGGTACCAACGCCGGTTACTTATATGGCCGGAAAGAAGGTAAGGCGACAATCCGGGCTATTTCACCTTATGATGACAAGGTTTGTGCGAAAGCTGAGGTTACAGTCTATACGCCTGTCAAACCTACATCCATGAGTGTCGCATCAGCGATTACAGCTTATGTGGACTACGGAATTACAGTACCGGTGGAATTCAGTCCGGCAAAGGCGAACAGACGCTTCAGAGTCGAATGCAGTAATGACAATGTATCAATCTATAGCGGAGAAGGGTTTATCAACGTTTACGGAAACAAAGCCGGTACAACCAAAGTCACACTGACAAGCGAGGATGGCAGTCTTACCGCATCAACCACTGTTACAGTCTATGCAGGTGAACCGCCTTATGAGGGCAGCTTTACAATCGGACACTACAATGCATCCGGCAATACAAGATACAGCACCAGGAAGAACCAGGAAGAATACGTCTTTGTTGTGGGTGAGCAGTATAGCTTCACACTTAACAAGTACTATTCAGGATACTACTACGCAAATATGTTCAGCGCCGCATCGGCAATCAATGAAACCGGACAGTTCACGGATACAGTTACGACAACATTTGCCGGAGATTCATATGATCTGAGGTCGACTTTAACAGCAATTGCCGCCAAGGCAGGCACAGTAGAAACAGAACTTGTCAAAGGCCGTAAGGTTAAACTCACCGTTCTTGACTCTGCATGGCTTGGAACAAACGTGACAGCGGACAGCTCAGTTCCTGCTGCATTGGTCAATGAAGTCAGGAACAGCGATCTCGGTGTGCGTTATGATGCGGCATTTGCAGCGGCAGCGCTGCAGGATCTGGACAAGATCACGGTTGGCTCCAACCAGAAGGCGGTTGTCCAGAGCTGGCTTGATGTCAATCTCACCGCATACCAGAAAGATGAACTTGGCAATATCAGATTCGAACTACGTGTTGAACCAAAAGCAAAGGCGGTTACCATGAACAAGACTGCCGCAAACACATCCGCAGGTACAGTACAGATTGCAGAGACAAGGCTTAATGTCACCAGTCCGGTAAGATTTGAAATTCCGGTAAGGATTTTATTCGGCAGTGTCAATATCCGCAATCTGAAAATCACCCATAAGGCATACAACGGAAATGAATATGAATATGATGATGCGCTGAATGACGAATACGTTCTGTATTTCACTGAGTCGAACGGCTTTGGAACATTCACAATCATCGGCACAGTTTCCAGCTATAGCGATGCAGTATACACATGGATAAAGACGGACGACGGCTATGAGGTCAGTGCGAAAGCGGAAAGCCTCGAGGATGATCCGCCTGTCACAGAAACAGTCACGGCAGTGTATGAAGTAGTCACAGAACCCGGCTGCTTCAGTGAAGGGAAGGGTTTATACACCGCCACATTCACAAATCCGTTATTCACCACTCAGACAAAGAGCGTTTCCATCCCGGCCATCGGCCATCATGAATACGGTGAACCGGAATACACATGGTCCAACGATCTGAGCACCGTCACAGTGAAAGCCGTATGTACAGTGTGCGGTGAGGAAGTTACTGAAACCGTCAATACAACCAGCGAAGTCATCAAAGAAGCAACTGAAACAGAAGAGGGAACCAGAAGATATACAGCTGAGTTTACAAACGAACTGTTTGAAACACAGACAAAGGATGTCGTGATCCCCGCAACCGGTTCAGGCTCTGATATTGTCAGAATCTGGTTCACGGAAGATGAATACACAATGACAGCCGGAAAGACAATGGTGCTGATTGCCCATACCGATCCGGTACATACAACCGATACCATCACATTCACCAGCTCGGATTCTTCCGTTGTGAGCAATGAATCCAACCTGCTCACGGCACACAAGGCAGGAACAGCGACAATCACGGCGACTGCGTCCAACGGTGTTTCCGCATCCTGCACAATCAGGGTTAACTTCGCAGATGTCAGTGATCCGAAAAAATTCTTCTATGATCCAGTATACTGGGCATTCAATCATGAACCCCAGATCACCAAAGGAACAGATGACACAACCTTCTCACCCAATGATCTCTGTACCAGAGGACACATTGTGACATTCCTTTACAGAGCGGCGGGAGAACCGGAAGTCAGCGGAGAGATGCCGTTTACGGATGTGAAGAAAGGCAAGTTCTATTACAACGCGGTATTGTGGGCAGTGCAGAATGAAATCACTACCGGCACAAGCGATACAACCTTCTCACCGAATGAAAACTGCACAAGAGGTCATATTGTGACCTTCCTGTACAGATATCTCAATTCACCCGCAGTCAGCGGAAGTGTACCGTTCACGGATGTGAAGAAGGGCAAGTTCTACTATAACCCGGTGCTGTGGGCAGTACAGAACAACATTACCACCGGAACAACCCCTACTACATTCAGCCCGAATGAGAACTGCACAAGAGGACAGGCGGTGACCTTCCTTTACAGAGCAGTCGGAAAGAACTGAGGCAATATCATACCAATATAAATAGCAAGGCTCAGATCCGGATCCTGTAACACACAGGAAGAGGTCTGTGCCTCTTTTTACGGCTCATGGTCAAAACGGATGTCTGAGCAGACTTCGCAAAAAATCTGGCACTGAAAGATACGGCAATTCCCTAAACACTCTGCGTGCATGCATGGGGATATCCGTTTTTGCGGATAAACTCCCCATTTGTACAGCACATTCCGCACCGGTTATGCGGAAAGATACACATGTTTCTGCGTCGCAATGTATGGTTTTATAGTAAAATATAACGGATAGTTGTTTTTTATATGGAACAGCTGTCCGGAATTAATATTCATAAAATAGCTCTCTTCAGGAAAGGAGAGGAAGAGGTTATTAGCGCCTGGCCAATGAATTGGTGACGAGGGACGGCAGCGATCGAAAGATTCGGCGGATGCTGCCGCGGCTGAATGGGTCGTCAGAGAGATTCATAAAAAGCAGAATGAAAACTGTAACAGAGGTTTCTCTCATCATGGAAATCAATCATTCATATGCACCACTATATAACCATAGTGGCTTTCAGTATGATATGAATGAAGCTTGAAAAGGAAGGTTTAACTTATGGGTAAATATTTTGGAACAGACGGTTTCCGCGGTGAAGCCAATGTCAATCTGACTTATGATCATGCGGTAAAGATCGGACGCTTTCTAGGCTGGTATTACGGAAAGAGAGTCGGCAAAAAGGCAAAGATCGTCATCGGCAAAGATACAAGAAGATCTTCTTACATGTTTGAATATGCACTTTGCGCAGGCTTGACAGCCTCCGGTGCGGATGCATATATCATGCACGTAACCACAACACCTTCTGTATCCTATATCGCCAGAACAGAGGATTTTGACTGCGGTATCATGATTTCCGCTTCTCACAATCCTTACTATGACAACGGCATCAAGCTGGTTAATGATCATGGCGAGAAGATGGATGAGGAGACCATCCTCAAGGTTGAGGAATATATTGACGGAAAAGTGGAAGTTCCGGTCGCATTAAGAGATGAAATCGGCAGAACCGTTGACTATGCAGAAGGCAGAAACAGATACATCGGCTATCTCATCTCCATGTCCAAATACAGCTTCAAAGGCAAGAGAGTCGGCCTCGATGTTGCCAATGGCGCAGCCTGGTCCATTGCCAAGAGTGTGTTCGACGCACTTGGCGCAAAGACATATGTCATGAACAACACTCCGGACGGATACAACATCAACACAGACTGCGGCTCCACACACATCGAGCATCTGCAGAAGTTTGTTGTTGAGAACAATCTGGATGTCGGTTTTGCCTATGACGGAGATGCGGACAGATGCTTATGCGTTGATGAAAAGGGCAATGTCATCACCGGCGACCATATCCTTTATATCTATGGTCTTTATATGAAGGAAAGAGGCAAGCTGCTCAACAACACAATCGTTACAACAGTCATGTCCAACTTCGGATTATACAAAGCGCTCGACAAGGTCGGCATCGATTATGAAAAGACAAAGGTCGGCGACAAATATGTCTATGAGAACATGGTCACCAACGGACACAGAATCGGCGGTGAACAGAGCGGACATATCATCTTCACCAAATATGCGACAACAGGCGATGGCATCCTTACTTCCTTAAAGATGATGGAAGTTCTTCTTGCCAAGGAAAAGCCGATGAGCGAACTGGCTGCACCGGTCGTCTTCTATCCGCAGGTGCTCAAGAATGTCAGAGTCAAGTCCAAGCCGGAAGCACAGAACGATCCCGATGTGCAGGCAGCGGTTTCCAAGGTTGCCGATGAACTCGGCGATACCGGAAGAATTCTCGTCAGAGAAAGCGGAACAGAACCCGTGATCAGAGTCATGGTCGAAGCGGAAAGCGATGAGATCTGTGAAAAGCTGGTTGATTCCGTGATTGAAGTCATCAAGGCGAAAGGCCACATTGCATAAAAAAGACTGGAGGAATAAACAATGAGAGTCGTTATTCAGGACAACTATGAAAAGATGAGCAAATGGGCAGCGGACTACATCGCTGCGAAGATCAACGCACATAAGGAAGACAGACCGTTTATCCTCGGTCTGCCCACCGGCTCCTCACCGATCGGTGTATATAAGGAACTGGTCAGAATGAACAAGGCAGGGGAAGTCTCCTTCGCCAATGTCGTTACATTCAATATGGATGAATATCTCGGCTTACCGAGATCCCACGACCAGAGCTACTGGTACTTCATGCATGACAACTTCTTCGATCACCTGGTTGACATGAAGCCTGAGAATATCAACATTCTCAACGGCATGACCGATGATCCCGAAGGCGAATGCGCTAGATATGAGGAAAAGATCGCTTCCTATGGCGGCATTGACCTGTTCATGGGCGGCATCGGTGTTGACGGCCATCTCGCATTCAACGAACCGTACACATCTCTTTCCTCCAGAACCGGTGTCAGAGACCTGACAACCGACACAAGAATCGTCAATTCCCGTTTCTTCGGAAACGATCCGGAAAAGGTTCCCGCACAGGCGCTCTCCGTCGGTATCGGAACCGTCACTGACTCAAAAGAGGTTCTCGTTCTGATCTCAGGCCACAACAAGGCAAGAGCTCTTGCGGCAACCGTTGAGGGCGGTGTCTCCCAGAAGTGGACATGTTCAGCACTTCAGCTGCACAACGGCGCTATCATCGCATGTGATGAGGCTGCCTGCGGTGAGCTGACCGTTGACACATACAAGTACTTCCTCGACATCGAAAAGAAGGAAAGACTCTGAAAACAATGAACCGTCTGCCATGGCTGGTAAATTCAGCTGTGACAGACGGTTTTTTTACGTGGTTCAGAAGTGTGGTTTCTGATGATACTACTCAAATGAAATGCCGGATTTCAGGATGCTGTTCCAATTTCTTCTTGAAAAAAGAAAACGGATGATGAGTACTCTTTCCTGGTCGGCACAGACAACATAAAACATAAGATAACTGCCGACTTTAACCGAACGGACTCCCCATGCTTTCAATAACGGATCATCGATGGTCTGATACTTTTCAGGAAACTCTGTCAGACTGCTGACAACATTTTCGATTTCATCAAGGAGGTAATCGGCAGCTTCCTGATTGTACAATACGTATTCAATGTAATCCGCAGCACGGGTTATATCTCTCTCTGCGGTACGGGTGATATGAACTTCGAACTTCATCTGCTTCGATTTCTGCGGATATCAGAGATGGCATCGGAAAAACCGCGGGTGTTTCCGGAACTGATATCATCCAGCCCTTCCTGTATAAGACCATACAATTCAAATCTTCCCATTAACTGCTCATATGCCTCAATACTCATGACAGCCAGGTCGCCTTTGCCGTTTTTTGTGATAAACACAGGTTCGGAATATGTGTGACAGAAATTCGAAATACCGTTGTAATCATTTCTCAGTTCAGCGCTTGATTTAATTTTAGGCATTTTTCACCTCCACATTCATAACAAAATTATACACAAATTTTTGTATTATTGAATGGCAATCAAGTTCATTCGCATGAGAAATTCATTATCGTGATCCTGCATCATTCATTTCCGTTTGACTCATCACAGCAGGTATAACACAGACGTGGTTTTCATATGCAATCACCTGAAATGAGTACAAGTCCTTAAAGGAGCGCTCAAAAGGCATGGATCATACGAAAAGCATGCTCTTTGTGCTGTCGCAAAGCAGGCAGTTTCCGGATGGCCTTCCGGCCCGTAACATGCATGCATAAAATCGGTGAATTTGACAGAAGCAATCTTCTTATAGTAGAAAAATCCATCGATTTTCAATGGGGGCATGATATTCGTTTCCGGATGAAACAAATATGCAAAAATATGCATTAATAAAGGCTTTGTGAGCATTTTGACGGTTGTAACAATGAAAGCGATGGACCGGTATTTTCATAAAATCCGAAACAAATCCTGCATGCATGATATTCATGCAGGATTTTCAATTATGAGAGCGTTTTCAATGTGTTAAAGTTTTTCTAAGTATTGAGAAATACATAGAAAGGGGATTTATGAATCTGAGTAAATTCGCAAAGAAGCTTACTGTTTTTGGTGTTTCCGCAGTTATGATGCTCGGCAATTGCGGGGCTCTTTTTGCGCGTCTGCGGGCTGCGGAACATGATCTGTTCCTGTGATGTGAAAAAGTTTCAAAAATTGTGTGTATGTATGCATGATTTTTTCAGAATGGGCGGAAATACGTATAAGGTATAAGGTCTGTGATATGTTATGATTAATCAAGTATTTACTGATACATGGAAAGGGGATAAATGAAAATGAGTTTATTTGGAAAAAGACTCATGGTACTCGGTGTTTCCGCGCTGATGGCACTTGGAAACATCAGTCCCGCAGTCTGGCAGGTAAACGCTGAAGAACCTGAAGAGGGCAGTGTGAGCGAAGGAATCACATGGGAAAAGGTTGACAGCTCTGAATATGAGGGCAAGAAACCGTCCAACCCGGTTGATGAGGAACTGATCAAGCCGGATCTGGAACACAAGGGAAACGTCCGTGTTTCCATCGTTCTGGATGGAAATTCCACTGTTGATGCGGGTTATTCCGCCCAGTCCGTTGCGGAAGGCGGAAGCGCGAAGACCTATCGTGCGCAGGTATTGGCAACCCAGAAGGCAATGGAAAAGAAGATTTCCGCTGAAGCACTCGGCGGAAAGCAGCTTGATGTTGTCTGGAACCTTACTCTCGCCGCAAATATTATTTCGGCAAATGTTCCTTATGCAAGAATCGGCCTGATCAAGGGCGTGGATGGCGTTAAGGATGTTGTGATCGAAAACAGATATGAGGCGGTTGATCCGACACCGTCAGATGATCCGGATATGGCAGTTGCCTCGGATATGACCGGAACAACGCTGATCTCCTCCGAGTATACCGGAGCCGGTCAGTCTGTTGCGATCATTGACACAGGTATTGACACAGATCACAGATCATTTGATGCGGAAGCGTTTGACTATGCGCTTTCCACACTGGATGAGGAACCGGATCTGCTTACCAAAGATGAAATCGCAGCTGTTTTCGATCAGCTGAATGTTTCAGCTTACGGTGACTTCACAGCTGATGATGTTTATATCAGCACAAAGATTCCGTTCGCATTCAACTATGTGGATGGCGATCTCGATGTCACACATGACAATGACACACAGAGCGAGCACGGTTCACACGTTGCCGGTATCGCGGCTGCAAACAGATATGTCAAAGATGCCTCAGGCGCATATGTGGAAGCACTTGAGTCAGTCAAGACACAGGGTCAGGCACCGGATGCGCAGATTCTTGCCATGAAGGTTTTCGGCAAGAGCGGCGGTGCTTATGATTCAGACTACTTTGCGGCAATTGAGGACGCAATGGTGCTCGGCGCAGCCAGTGCCAACCTTTCTCTCGGTTCTTCAAATCCTGGTCTTGCAGAAAACACCACCTATGCGGATATTCTGGACCGTTTCACAGAGGAAGATATCAATGTCGTCATTTCCCAGGGCAACAACAGTGCATGGGCTACAAATGCGCTTCTCGGCTATCTGTACAGCGATGACGCAAGCATGGCGACAGACGGCTCACCCGGTTCATACACAAATTCATTCACAGTCGCGTCAGTTGACAATGACGGTCTGGTAGGGCCGGTCATCAAGTCCAACGGCACAAGCATTTATTACAGCAATGGTTCCGAAGCCAAAAATGTTGAACTCGTAACAATCGCAGGAGAACAGAGCTATATCGCGATCGATGGTTTCGGCACTGCGGAAGAAATGGCAGCGCTCAGCGATGTTCTTCCCGGCAAGATCGCAGTTGTTTCAAGAGGTACAACCAGCTTCTATCAAAAGGCAAATGCAGCTGTTGAAAACGGCGCAATCGCAACGATTATTTACAATAACCAGCCAGGCACCATCTCCATGAATATGACAGGCTATCTGTATACAGCTCCCGCTGTGTCCATCACTCAGGAGGATGGCCAGCTTCTCAAGGACAATGCGGAAGCCAAAACACTTGAAGACGGAACAGCTTATTATGAAGGCACAATTACCATTGTCAGTGCGGATGAGGCTGAAATCCGCAAAGACGGCAAGGAATTCTATAAGATGTCTGACTTCTCCTCATGGGGAACAACCGGCGATCTCAACCTCAAACCGGATATTACAGCTCCGGGCGGAAACATCTATTCCGTCAACGGTCTGATTCCGGGCGGTCAGTCCTATGAGCTGATGAGCGGCACATCCATGGCTGCTCCGCAGGTCGCAGGTCTTACCGCACTGATGCATCAGTATATCACTGAGAACGATCTTGTGAACAAGACAGGAAAGACAGTGCACCAGCTCACCCAGAGTTTGCTGATGTCCACCGCAAATCCTGTGTTTGAAGAGGATACACAATATTACTATTCTGTACTCAAGCAGGGTGCGGGTCTTGCCAATATCGCTGATGCGACAAGCGCAAAATCCGTTCTGGAAGTCAAGGAAACAGCTGTCAACGGAACACCGGTTGACAAGAAGGCTTATACAACTTCCTATGCGGATCACAAAATCAAAGCGCTGCTCGGCGCCGATGATGAGCGTACCGGCAAATACACAGTGACATTTGACATCACAAACTTCTCCGATGAGGAAGTGCAGTACAGATTCAATGCGGAAATGTTCACACAGGATCTGTTTGAGCAGGCCGACTTGGAATGGATGGATGAATGGACAACTCCGCTGGATGCGGCAATTGTCAACTTCACAGTCGACGGCGAAGAGCTTGCGAATATGGAAGACCCGGGCATGTATGACTTCAATGATGACGGTGTCTACAACGTATGGGATGCGCAGGCACTTCTTGAATATGTTGTCGGTACACGTGAGTCCATTTCCGATGAGGAGTATGCGGATCTTGATGCCGATGAAGACATTGACACATATGACGCATATCTCGCACTTGAATTATATAAAGAAGGCTTCGCCATCGCAGAGCCGGGACAGACAATCACTGTCACAGCAGCCATCGATCTCAACGGATCTCTGGATGATTACGGCAGTGAGGAAAGAAACGGTGCTTATGTCGAAGGCTACATCTACGCGATTGAAAGAGATTCAGAAGAGGGCGTGGAAGGTATTGAACACTCCATTCCTGTTCTCGGCTACTTTGGCAACTGGTCTGAACCGCCGATGACTGACAAGGGATCCTTCCTCGAATATGCGTATGAGGAAGAGGACCGTCCTCCTTACATGTACACAGTGCTTGGTCCTGGCTCTCTTAATGTTGAGGCGTTCGGTGTCAGCTATGCGGGCATTAACGGAACTTACCTGTTCGGCGGTAACCCGATCATTCCGGATGAAAACTATCATCCTGAAAGAAATGCAATCAATGCAAAGGATACACTGTCCAATGCCATGTATACGCAGATCCGCAACGCCGGCGGGGCAAAGTTCACGGTTACGGATGAAGATGGAAAAGAACTGGCTCAGCAGCTGTACGGTCCGTCTTACTCCGCATACTATCATGCAAACCAGGGCAAGTGGATGCAGACAACAGCCACTGCCGGACTGGGTTACACTCCTTCCGGAGTTGAAGAAAATTCAAAACTCTTCTTCAGCTACACAATGGCTCCTGAATACTTCGTCACAGACGGTGAAGTTGACTGGGATGCGCTGGATGAAAATGCGACCATGAGCATTGAGGCAACCGTTGACAATACAGCTCCTGAACTTGTCGGCGACAGCCCTGTAAGACTCAATATCGATGCTAAAACCGGTAAATACACATCTATTGAAGTTGATGTGAAAGACAACCAGTATGTCGCAGGCATTTATCTTGCCGGCGAGAATCTCGGTGATATCGGTTCTGCAGGCGCGTTTGAAGATGCACAGGCCGGTGAAACCAGAACATTCGAGATCAGTTTCGAGAATGGTATCGAGAACCATCTCTATCTGGATATCATCGACTACGCTTACAACGAGACAATCTACAAGATCAACCTGAACCAGGAAGAACTTGATGAGGATGTTGCAGTCACACTGGATAAGCAGGTCTACTACGTATTGAAGAATTCCACAGTCAAGGCAACTGCAACAGTCACCCCTTGGGCGATCGGAGATGCGGTTGAATGGACAACTGGCGATGAAAGCATTGCGACAGTTGATGAAGACGGCATTATCACCGGTAAAGCAGAAGGTGTCACAACAGTTACGGCAACATCGAAAGTTGATGAAAACGCATCTGCGACAGCGTATGTGAGTGTTTCATCATTCGACATTGAACTCAATGGCATCGTCTGGGATGAAAACGGCGAAGTATGGATGAGCGGATTCAACACAAACAATCTGCCTGAGTACACAAAACTCAGCGGTTCCATGAAACTTGGACTCGCCAGTGCCGCATATGATCAGAACGGTACACTGTATGCGGCTTCTCTCGACAGTGAAAACATGGTATCCACGCTTTACACGATTGATGAAGCCACATACACAGCTGAAAAGGTCGGCGATTCCTCGATCGGCTATATGGATATCTGCAAAGCACCGAGCCTTGGTGAAAACATCCTTCTCGGTGTATACGGCCCGTATGTTGTGCTTATCGATGCGACAACAGGCGATTATCTTGGCGCGTTCGACTTTGAAGAAGATACAGGAGGGAAGAACTTTACAGGCATTGCTTATGAAGAGCAATACTATCATCCTTCCTATGGAAATACCGACTGGGTATGGCTGATTGATGAAACCGGAATGCTTTATGAGCTGGGAACACTTCTTTACGGAGGACGGCCCGCAAACTTCGGACTCAATACAGTCGCAACAATTGCCAAGCCGGTTGACATCCCTTACTTCCAGTCCCTCTACTATGACGGCACGAATATTTTCTACAGCCGTTTCAATGAGGCAGACAACAAAGTCGAGCTTATCATGGTTGAAGATATTTACAATGTCGGAAATGTCTGGACAATCGGATACTTCGCAGACGGTGTCTGGCCGGTCGGCGGTCTGTATCAGAAGGGTGTTGCGGATGTCGGCATGTCTGTATCACAGCCGACTGACAGAAGCGATGCTGTCATAGAAGGATATGCTGAAAAGGAAGTTGTCCGGATCACTCCGAGAACAACCGCAAAGAAGGGCGGCCTCAATGTCGTGACGAATGTTTCTGAAAAGACATCCGCACCTGTGATTGAGAAAGTCTCTGCAAGCCCGGTGGAAGGCACACAGGATACATTCACTGTGACAGTCAGAACTGATGATGAGGCTACCAACGGTCTCTACACAGTCACATATGATCCTGAGATGGTTGAACTGATCAGCACCAAAGGTGTGACAAAGTACAACGCGATCAAGGATGACGTAACCGGTGAGGTCAGAGTCGGCTTCATCAATGAGGAAGCTCTGGAAGCGGATGCACCGGTGGCGGATCTTGTGTTCAAGCTCAAGAATGATGAAAAGCGCACTGAAATCAAAGTCACAAGCGAGCAGGAAAATGAAGAAAACACAGGTGCTGAGGACACAGTTGTAATCGGCCCTGAAAAGGATGTCAGCTATTCCTTCGCTTCCGGCAATGACGGCACATGGACAAAGGAAAGCGGAAAGACAATGGATTTCCGTATCAAGCGTTCCATCAATGAGAACCGCACAGCAGATCACTTCAAAGGTGTATACGTTGACGGCAAGCTGGTCGATCCTTCCAATTACACAATCGGCAAGGATGGATTCACAATCATTCTGAAACCTGAATTCCTGGAAAAACTCGCTGCGGGCAAACATACTCTCAAGGTTGAATTTGATGACGGATCTTGCGAAACAACCTTCACAATTGAGAAGGCTGCTCCGAATACTTCAGATTCAAACAGCACGACAGGATGGCTGATCCTGATGCTTGGCGCGGCGCTGATCGCAGCTGCTGCGGCATTCCGCAGAAAATTCAGTCATTAATCTGATCTGAAAAAGTGAATCAGAACAAAACCCGTCATGAAGACCATGACGGGTTTTGTGGGTTTAGTGGGTGATGTGAGCACTTTATAAAAATCAAAATTAAAGTCAAATCCCTGAAAAACACTGCTTTTCGCGTGATTGTTCAAAGAGCCTGGATATTTTGATCGATCTAGGCAAAGAGCAGGGCATCAGGCAAAGTAATAGAGAAGGAATTAATAATGCATCTACCGGATTCATGCCAAGAACATTGCCGCTGCTGCCCATGCTGCAGAAAGTGGAAAGCTCTGCATGTGTGATGCTGTTGAACTGTTTGAAGTCACGGAAGAGGAAATTGTTGCTTATCAAAATGCACAATAAGCTGAAAATGCTCATGAGTGAGCATTTTTTCAATATGGAAATCCAAAAAAGAAAACGGGCAGACGCCCGTTATTGAATCAATTGGCTCCAGGGATACGGTAAATACCCCAATATGCACCGGAACCGATACTCCAGCTGATCGGAATTTCCAGAATTCCGAGGCTTTCACTCATGGCTGACACATAATAGCCGTTGCCTGTGTAGATGCCGACGTGGTCATCCCATACAACGAGATCTCCGGGCAGCGCTTCAGAGGCTGAAACCTGATAGCCTGCGGAAGCCTGGGCGAGATTGTTATGCGCCAGATAGATGCCGAACTGGGAGTAGATATATTGCGTGAAACCGGAACAGTCCGCGCCTGTGGCGGGATTGGCTCCGCCCCATGCATAGTATCCGACACCTGCCCATGCTCTGGCAGCATCGGCAATCGCCGAACCGGTTCCGCTTCCGGCTGCGGAGGAATAAGCCATTGCCTGCTGGAGTCTTGCCTGTTCCTGTTCTCTGGCAATTCTCTCCTGTTCCAGGCGCTCCTCTTCTTCACGTGCAAGTCTTTCGGCTTCTTCGCGGGCCAGACGCTCCTCTTCCTCGCGGGCGAGTCTTTCGGCTTCCTCGCGCGCCTCAATCACTTCCTGAGGTGTTCTGACACATACCGTAATGGTTGCTTCAGAGGTGTTGCCCTGCTGATCCACCGCGGTGTAACGCACCGGGTAGTCGCCGTCCTCACTCATATTGACATTGCCGTTCACTTTGATGGCAGGCATTACCTTCGAGTCATCACTGATATAGGAGATGTACTGGAACGGATTCCATGCGTCGGAGTTGTTGACGGTGACAGTGTCGGATTTGAGTACAAGCTGCGGATCTTTTTCCTGTCTGACAAGAATGGTCGCTCTTTCGAAGTAAGAACGGCTGACACCGCGCTCGGAGGGATCCTTGCTGTCAAGATAAACCCTTGCACTCACGGTCTGCAGTCCTGTCCGGTTCCTGTCGAAACCGCTCATCTCAATATGGCTTGCATCAATATTCACGTTGGCAGCGCTGATTGACGGATCCAGTTCAAGCCTGTTTTCAATCAGGTTTTTTTTCAGGGAATCCGTAATACTCATATCGCCCGCGCTGACCTGGATCAGATTCAGTCTGTTCGCAGGCCGTGCTGATGTGGATGCGGAGACGTAAATCGGCTCCACACCTGACAGGGCAGCCGCGCCGGCAATTGCGGCAGCCACAAAGAATAATCTTCTGTTTTTGAATGTGCTCTTTTTCATAGGCTTTAATATTCTATTTCACATTAACACCGAATTCAAAGAAAAAGCAGTGAAAATCATCAAATTGTTGAAAAAACTTCATTTGAAAACGTTTTTAATGAATGCGGCAGGATCAGAATGGAAAAAGGAATATCGATGCCTTGGGTCACTGAAAGAGACAGCCGCCGTTTCAGAATATCATTTCGCATCGCTGAAGGCTGAAAAACCGATGGCGGTCACCTTCTTTTTCAACCATATGATTTCCGGCTGATGATTCTTCTTTTGCACATTTCAGAAAATTACATTCGAAAACGTGCATGCATGTATGGCATAATGGGAACGGGAATCCTTCTGAATGGATCGATTCCCTCCCTGGGGAGGGCTTTTTTTAGAAACGGAACAGCAGCGCAAAACGGAATGGATGAGTGCGGTCGAAAAGATCCCGAAGAAGAGGACAATGAGCTCTTCGAGAAGCATCTCCGAAACCATGATTCTGTTAACGAAGTGGATCAGAATGCACAAAATATGCAGATGACTGTGTCAGTGATCAGTTCCGGACTCTGAATCCGGATGTGACAGCAGATTCATGATCTCATCAGCTGTCATAGCACTGATTGCATCATCATCTGCACGCAAATTCATTTTAACAAGCGAGCTTTTCAGCCGGTCTTTCATCCCGAAGGTATTTTGCTGAACTGCAATGAGAACCGGATCATCTTTTTCAGATTTCAGTCTGACTGGGATTGTACAGTTCTTTTTTTTCTGACAGGATCATAACAGAAAGAACTATTGTGATTGAATATTCCCCATTCGCAGAAGCGGTTGAATGAATCCATATTGAAACATCCGGATTTCATCGCAATCAGAATTGCATCATTGCTTATGTGCTTGCCAAGTGCGTTTCTGAATTCCTCTTCTGCTTCAATCAGATCGGTATCTGAATGAAAGATTTTCAGGATTCCGTCTTCCAGCATAGCATTTACAGTAAGATTGAACTGATCGCAGCTGACATGTGTCTCTGCATTAAACCGTGCACAGGGAGCACTATCTGCCAGCTGTTTATAGAATTGTCTGAATTCGGATTCCGTATAAGCGTATTTGGTGGAGGTGATTTTAATTTCAATTTCTTCAGGACATTCACGACTGAAATCAGCCAGCCCGGGATCAGCTGCACAGCTGATTGTGATATTCACTTTTCCGGTTTCAGTCATCATACATCCTCCTTTGAAGGCAATGATATTGTAGCTGACTGAACGGATATGCTTTTTTTACATCTTCCGCCATGAACAGAGAAATGCTATTTGCATAACCGTGAAACAAGATGATTCACGTCAAAACACAGTGATTCTGAAGAAATGATGATCCGGCTGTATGATCTGCCGGATATATCATCACCGGTACATGCCTGAAACGGAATATCATTCCACATGCATGAAATGATATATTCCGTGTCATCTGATCGGATCTGTTCATAATTTTTGAGAAATGTTTCCGGTGCGCAATTCACTGCTCCGGTTGCTTTTTCGCAGGAAATGCTCTTAACAGCGATTCCGGCTTCCAGAAGATCTTCCACAAGCATGACCGCATTGTATTCCGTATCCGCAACATATGTGTAATAGACGGTTTTCCCGTTAATGAAATCATTGTTAACCCGCAAAGGTTTCCATCTGCAATTATGCATGATCCTTCTCCTGAAACCATTGTATTCAAAAACAGGCGGGATGGTAAAGTCCGGCACCGCTGTATTTATACACTTTATGATTCTGCTATAGTTATTCTTAGCGAGGCGGAAGGAGCGTGTATATGATAACAATCACATTCGATGAACAGGGTGATTTTGAGAATACTCATACCGGCGGACATGTTTTTATTGCAGGTTTTCTTTATGATGACTTCGGCATTGCGGAAGAAACAGAAAATGAACGTAAAAGGATATACCGCTATTACAGCAGAGTATGTGAGAAAGCCGGAACACAATACCCGTCTGATCTTCATGTGAACAATGCCGGCGATAATCGCTCACAGGTGGCATTGACAAAGACAATCGTAAACCGTACGCTTGGCGGTTTCCTGAAAGATGGAGTTTATCTGGATCCGGAAGAAAATGACACGCAGGCTGACAGTCTTGGCATGAATGCGCGCAAAGGAAGATATTATCTGTTCATGAAACTGCGCAGTGAAAAAGGAAAGAAAGAGCTGCTTGCCCAGGACACAAGCAGATTGATGAAAGACAGCTATGCGTCAAATCTTTATATCCATATGGCTGAAGAAATCATCGAGGAGACATTGCTGTATAATCCGTTCATCGAAAAGATCGATGAGGTTTTCTTTGACCTTCCGACAAGACTTGCAGTGACAGATGCCCGTCAGGCCGTTCAGTACGAAACCCTTGGCCATTTTGATTTCCAAAGAATCAATGAGGAAGTCGGAGACGGAAAATATCAGATCGGGAATGCGGATATCTACAGAACCGCATTTGATCTGGCGCTTAAGAATTCGGAAAAAAACATTCAGGTAAAAGAATTCAATGTATTCCCGATTCAATATAAAAACAATAACAGAAACATGCATTCGTTCCTGCATCTGGCGGATTCGCTCTGTTCTCTGATCGGATATCAGCCTTCAGATGAGAAACCGGGAGAATGGATCTCTGAAGTCCGACACCGTTTCAATGATCTGGCCGGACACAGCCGCAATCTTGTTTTCGCATATGATGAAACGGATATTTACTGGCAGAAGGCATATAAAGAGTTGAAAAGCAATCATCTGTACGAAGCACTCAGTCTGGTCTTTGAGGGCAGAAAGTGCGCTTCTTCCATGGTTCCTTATTATACGGATACATGGTATCAGCTGATCGTGAACAGAATCATTTCATGCAAAGACCTGCCGGTTCTGACTCAGGCTGCTGAAAAACTCCAGGAGAGCACCTATTCCGGTTCCATTGACCAGGAACAGCTGCTCGAGTGTTTTGAAATCCTCGAAAAAGCGATCGCTCCCTTTGAAAATCAGAAAGAAGCTGCCGGTGCTTTATCAGCTTTGTATGATGCCGGTGCGGCTGCATACAACCATACCGGTCAGCCTGAAAAGGCAATTGCGTGCAGAAAGAAGGCCGTGGCCGCTTCCAAAGGACAGGATATCAGCCGCTCCATCCGGATGAGAAACAGACTGGCCGTCGCGTATTGTGATCAGCTGGAGTTTGAAAAGGCTCTGGAAACAGTCAACAGCACGATCGAATACGAGAAGATGATCACCGAAATGCAGATGGAGATGAATGAGGATGAATCGCTCAGGACACCGTCTGAAGGCAGAGCACTGAGTCAGCGCGCACAGATCTATGCGTTCATGCGTGATGAACGGGCGGAAGCTGATTTCCTTGAGGCACTGGATCAGCTTTCATACAATGAAGCGGATTATCTGATCACGATGTCTTACCTGCTTCATTATTATCTGGATACAGAGAACAGGGACAAATATGAGAAATATGCTGAAATATACTTCCGAAGCAATGAACTCAGCACCCAGTTCAAAAATCTGGTTAATGACGGAGCAGGAAAAGAAAGCCGCATCAATCTGAAATTCAGCCTGTTCATCTTTGTAAAAGCCATCTGGACTTTCTACAGAGATTCCCTTGGTTCACAGCTGAAAACCGCATTGTTAAACATCGAAACAGCTCTGGTTAACCGCAGAAAAGAAGCGAAGGATGAAATCGGCGGACATCCATGGGAACTGATCTACAAATACCTCGCTTTCTATGCATACCATATTAACAGCAGATCAAAGGCTCAGAATTATATTGAAAAATCGCAGACCATCCTGAATCATGCGGGTGATATCATCGAAATGATCAATGCCAATACACTGGAAGAATATGAACGGCTGAAAAACAATGAGGATATCATTGATCCGGACAGTCCTCTGACATATATGTACCGGTAACAGCCATTACAGTCCGGATATTTTAAAAGCACGTTGGTCATTGATGGTGTCCTCAAAGATGACGCCGTAGGGTGTATAAGCCATCATCAGCAGTGATTTGAGATTGAGATCATAGCCGCGGGCGATCTTCATGAGATCATCCGTTTCGATTCTGTCTTCTTCCAGTATGGCTTTGATTCTGTCTGTCATACGCTGTGCATCTTCCGGAGTGCCGTTGAATTTTCCCGGCTGGCGGCAAAGGACTTCAAGCTGTGTTTTCATGCGTTCATTCATTATTCTTTTCCTCCTGAATTATTAATATATCTAACAGTAAACAATTCTGTTGATGACAAACGCGATAAATACTAGCGTTTCCGCTTGTGTTGAACGTCAGTTAACACCAAATGCCGCAAAATCCGTTCCATCTTGGGCCATCGATCTACAGCACCTTTGACTCTGAACAGATACACAAACCAGTTCAGGTATGACTGAAGATTATCCATTCTCATACCTATAAAGCGATAGATATACCTCTTCAACCAGGAACACATGTTGTTAATCAAAGCCATGTTCTCCAGATAGTTCTTATCTTTGGTGTCAGCTATATACGCTTCACCGACAAGTTCCAGCTTCTCAATCAGCATGTTATGTGCTTTCTCACCGTCGTGAACTATTGTTGA
>JNJQ01000027.1 GCA_000701725.1 Erysipelotrichaceae bacterium NK3D112 | reverse complement strand
AAGTCCCTGGGATCGGGAGTGGAACCCGAAGGGTATTAGCTGATTTATGGCATATCGATGAAGTAATCAGTCAATATCCCGACATAAGTCTGGGTATTGTTAGTGATATCGGGCTGAACAGGCTTTGTACTGTTTCAGCTGGATATTAACCGTATCAATATTCAGACGGAAGTCTTTGGCACCGCAGGTGCCTTGGAAGCCCCGTCTATAGTGCATGGCACTTAGGCGAGGAGGTTCACACGCCCCGGCGCAGCATATACATGCTGAAAAAGAAAAAACCCCGCCTGGGCAGAGCGGAGGCATTGAAAATATTGACTATCTCAATTTAGCGTGGGTGGTCGCAGGCCTTCACAGTAACGCGGTGTGATACCTCGCCAAGATGAATAACAGCTATAAACGAATTTGGGGTGACTTTGACGGTCATCCCTTTTTCATTTCCTGCTTTCGGAAGCCAATACCGCATGAAAATCCTCGATTGGCGAAGGCTCCTTCAGCGAGCCTGAGGAAATCGACCTTTCTTATGTATTATGATGTTTATCGGAAAGGAAAAGAGGCCCATACCTAGCTACCAACTACTTTGGACCTCCCGGTTAACAACCGTGGTCATCATATCACACTTTCATATTGTTAAACATCCTGATCATAAAGAGGATTTTTAGTTACAAGCAGTGAAGCTGTTCTCTGTCCCGATACCGGAACGTTAATGAAACAGTCTGGTACCGCCAGAAGAATTGTCCGTGAACCTGACAGGCACTTTTTCATCTGGATTCCTGTCTATCGCTCAGAAGTGACCGGCCGATACCATCGTGTACTGCCTGATTTTCTCATTCCGTACAAGCACTACACAACGAATGTAGTTAAGGCTTCGGAAGAAGATGATATAAATCTGGACTATTATAGTCTGCCATCCGATTCTTCCAGGATCAGATGGCACTCATGGCTGTTCACTCTTGATCCGGCTTCACTGCTTGTATCCTATATCAGTCATTTCAATCATCCATATCGTTATGCTTTCCTCTGGCCTCTGAGGTCAAGACGACTTTGAATGTTGCAATCTGCTCAGTGTCTCTATGATCTTCTTATAAAGGAGGCCAGGATGTCACTGAATACTGAAAAACAGGATATTCTCAGACTCTTCAATCTGGAAGATGAGGATATCCAGGACATTTCTTTCTCTAATGCAGGCAACTGTGCGGTTGCGGATGTTTTTCTGCGCGACGAACGTACTCCATGCCCGAAGTGCGGTAATGATCATGTACTGATCAAAGGATATCAGATCAAAATGATCAACCATGGTGCACTCGCCGACAGGAAATGTCTGATCCGCTACCACGCCCGCCGCTATCTATGCACGGTCTGTAAAAAGACCTGGTATGAACACAATCCCTTCTGTTTCAATTCCATGAAAATATCCGCTTTGACTGTTAAGAATGTTCTTGATGATTTGAAAGACTCAAATGAAACCTTCTCCTCAGTCGCAAAACGGTATCATATTTCTCCAACATCCGCTGCTTCAATATTCGATCAGCACGTAAGGATGCCAAGGCTTACCCTGTCTGAGTATCAATGCTGGGATGAAGCCTATGCCTTCTTCCACCGTGGTGAAAACTCCAAATATGTATTCACCATCCTGAACTTCCAGTCACAGGAAGCGATTGATATTCTTCCCAGCAGGAAAAAGCAGTATCTGATCAGCTACTTCATGAATATTCCTGTTGAGGAAAGAAAACGGGTAAAGATGATTTCTACTGACATGTACAGTGAATACCGCGCAGTGATTCATGAAGTATTCGGTGATTCAGTGATTCACAGCTGTGACCACTATCATCTTTCTCAGGAGCTCAGCCGGAAAGTGGACAAAGTCCGGATCCGGATCATGAAATCAGTTCCTAAATACAAGGAAAAAGGATCCAATATTCAAACGGATGAATATTACTTATTGAAGAAATTCAACTGGCTGATCTTCAAAAGAGAAGACACCAGGCTGAAAGACAAGCTTCTTATTTTCGATCCTAACCGTGAAAGAAAAATGAATTATAAGCTGCAGCGGATGTTGAACTATTATGACATCCGGACAATGATCGAGGCTATTCATCCTGACCTCAAAGCCGCATGGCGTTTAAAGGATGATCTTGTAGACTTCTATGACAACAACACATATGATACCGCTCCTGAAGCCCTCAACGTTCTGATCAGGAAGTTCAGAGAATCCGGTGTTCCTGAGATGATTGAATTTGCCAGAACACTTCGTAACTGGTATCAGGAAATCGTCAATTCATTCATTATCGTGAAATACAGTTATAAAGTCGATAAGGATACAGGCCAGGTGGTGGTATCCGCTCAAAAACTGAATAACGGCTTGATGGAGTGTAAGAATGGAATTCTTAAGCAGATCAAGGGTAACGCTAACGGCTATGCCAAAAATCACAACATATAGATAATCACAACATATTAATCATCTCGTATATATTCCCTATTTATCAGACTGATATAAGTTCTGATTTTTATTTTGTCCCTGCAATTAAGCGCAAGCTATTATCATTTTCTTTCCAGAGCTTTCTTTGCTGATAGTCATATTCATCTTTTAACGTGTCTAACGCTTTGCGCTTTTGATCTAAATTCACATCAACATAGTCTTGAATTGTATGTAATCCAGTATGTCCGAGAAACTCAGCCACTTGAACATCTGACATACCGTCTTCTAAAAGATGTGTTGCTTTCGCATGCCGTAGTTGATGTGGGTGTAGTTTTTCAGGGCATTGTGGACATATTTGATGTGCTTCAAAGGCGTATTTATTTAATTGCTTACGAACAGCTGTCTGACTGATTTTTTGATTTTTTCCTTTATGGCTTGTGTAGAAAAGATAATTAGTGCCTTCAGAACTATTCACATGAAAAGAACTAATATAATATGAAAGCATTTTTACTATGTTACCAACAAGCGGTACATTTCTGTATTTGGACCCTTTTCCAAGAAGAATGATATAAGGATTTTCATTGTCGAGGTGAATATCATCAAGCTGGATTGACAATACTTCATCAAGCCTTGCTCCAGTTGTATAGATCAATGAGATAAGAATTAAGTATCGTTTTCCAGTCTTTGTCGATGTTGAAATTACAGATAGAAGTGCCTTTACAGCTTCTCTGCTGATTCCGTGGATTTTTCGCTTAGGGGTTTTGAGTGGTCTGACTTCTTTGGCTTCCAAAGACAGATAACGGTATTTTGGATCCTGACGTGAAAGATAATGGATAAATACTCTTAATGATGAAAGCCTTACATTTGCAGTTGTTTTGGATTGCCCCTTGTTGTTTACAAGCCATGCGATCCATAACTCTATTTTTTCAGAATGGAAACTGTCTGCCGTTAGCGTATTAACCCGGATATTTTGAACATCTTCCAGCCATTCAAGATACTGATCTAATGCTGTTTTGTAATTGCGGAGCGTATGATCACTGCAGGAACGGATATAAGGGGCATAGTCGGTAAGAAAACGGCTGATATATTTCAGAATTCGTTTCCCTTCATTCGAAGTCTTCATAAGTAATCTCCGGCAAAATAATATCTGTTTTATCAGCTGTTCTTATTCGAATAAGTTCCGCCATTCTGGGCGAATATGCATAGTAATATCTGGTTGAATTAAGATCACGGTGTCCCATTGATTTCGATAAATAAACAAGTTTACTGAACTGCTCTTCCAGGTCCCCACTCCAGCTATTTATGTTGGCAATTGCGTAATTGTGACGAAAATCGTATGGACGAGACTGACTGGTATTTACAGAATGCCATAATTCCCGAAAGTTTCTGGAAAGCCATTCTTGGCTCACAAACTCTGTTTTTCCATTTCCAGGAAAGAAATATCTTCTGTTTGGGTAATAATTGCTGATTGCCTGATCATATTCACGCATAATTTCAACAACAGTATCGTGAAGTACTACATAATGCTGATACTTCCCTTTTACTTCTTTGATTCTTATAATCCCAGTCTTGAGATTTATGTCACTTGTCTCCATCATCCTTGCTTCATATGGCCGCATTCCGCTACTGTACAAAAGGCGAAAAATAACAGGAATCGTAATTTTGCGGTTATAGTTTCCAATGCTTTGTCCTCTTGGGCGAATCGTATCGCAGGCCAAAAAGAACCGTTGCAGCTCAGAATCTGACATAATATGCGGCACATATGTACAAGGCATTCCATCTGGCATTTCAGGAATATCAACAGAGCAGTAATGATGATTATTCATATAATGAATCAAACCAATTGTCGGAAAAAGTCTTGCACGACAGCTGTTTGCGGTTTCTGTTTCTCTTTTTTGAAACCATGTATCAGTAATTTCCTGTGTTAATTCTGTATCATCGGAGTAGTTTTCAGAACAGAACTTATCAAATCGTCTGATGATTTTTGCTTTGTCGTGATGCCAGTTGCTTGTTAATTCACAGTATGTTTTGTACTTGGCAATCGCGCTGGAAAGGAATGATTCATAACGTTCAGTCATACTTAAGCCTTTCTGCTCATAGGATATTTTTCCAGACTTAGAGCACAGTTTTTTAAATGTCGAAAATCACTGTTTAAATATGGATTAAGCGAGGAGCGGCTTGAATGTCCAAGACTGGCACTGATTACTGCACCATTTATATTATTGGATAACATCGATGAAACAGCGTGATGCCGAAAAATATGTGTTCCTCGTCGGTCGCCAGGATTCATACGTACATTTGCAGCGTCATATACAAGATTCATTATGTGACTCGTGATCAATGGTGCTGGAACTTTACCGTAAGGTCTTGCCTTTTTAAGGAAAACAAAACTTTCTTCACTGTATCCTCTTTCTTCGGTTATATATCTGTAAATGTAGTTCCCATATGATGGATCTAATGGCAATTCTAACGGAATTTCAGTCTTCTCCTGAACTATATAAATAGTTTCATTAACCCAATCAATGTCTGTTAGTTTCAAATTGGAAATATCAGTAGCGCGTAACGCAGTGTAATATAGCACAGCCGCAATGGCTCGCTCTCGAAGTGAGAGCTTTCCTTCGATTCGTATAGCAGATTTAATGGCCTCTACTTCTTCATGTGAAAGGTAATCTTTTACTCTTTCAACGTCTTTCGTTTTAGGAATAAGCGAAAGAATACGATTTTTAGTAATTGGACTGATACCTATCTTTTTTAGAAATCTCCGGAAACAGTAATTATTGTTTTCGCCCTTGAGTACACCATTATCACCAAACAGGCATAATATATGGCTCTCACCAATATCATTCAAACAAGTAATACCGAGCTGGTTAAAAGAATAAAGGACTGATGCAGCACCGTATAAATAAGTTTCCTTGGATTTTGGTGCTATTGTTTCCAAATCCAAGACCTTGCTGTATTCGTCTATTAATAATCGAAATTCTTTATTGAGCTTATAATATGCCCCTTTTTTTAATACTTCCCTGCATGGCAAATTATTCGGAGTAATCTCATACTGATCAAAGGCCATTATCTTGTTGATGGCTGTATTACGTGCGGCGCGATATGAATTGCTTATATTTTCGAAATTTGTATATGCAGTACGTATTTCGTCGTAGCTATGCCATGAATCTTCCGGTTTACTGAAAATAAAATTGATTGCATTCTTTATCAAATCAATTGAACTGATATCGTAGTTGTCTTTTTCCATCTGGTTGATCAATTTATGATAATTATTTCGTAAATTGTTAAGATCCATTTTTCACCTCATCCCTTCAAAAACACCATAATAAAAAATCAGAACTTATATCAGTCTGATAAATAGGGAATATATACGAGATGATTAATATGTTGTGATTATCTATATGTTGTGATTTTTTGCGAAATCAGAATATTCTGATTTCGCAAACTGGGACAGATTTCGCAACAGATGTCTTTATGTGCTCCGTCCGGATGCCAGGCCTTTATTGAATCCCATAGAAGATGACGAGAAGAAAAAGAAGTAATTCAGGTATATACCGCAAGAGAGATCAGCGGCTCCGGAGGGATCCGACCGTGAACGGTATTGCGGAGGCTATACGAAAGCAGATTGGAGGAGGTGTTTACACGCCTCCTCCGCTGTTTTTCCACCTGAAAAGAGGTCTTTCCAGCTGCCTGTAACGGTTGCTAGAACGACCTCTTGTTCATGAATCACATTGTCTTTAAACGCTTATGGGGTATTCAATTCCCCAAGTCAGCTTAGATTCAAATTTCAGCCACCCCACCTAATTCTGGAGCGCCAAAATATTCGAGGATTCCGTCATGGATTTCCTGACCGCGGATCCGCTGCTGGAAATGATCTCTGACAGATAAATACTGAAGAATGCCGGTCACATGCAGACCGGCATTTTCATTTCGTCAGGGAAATCATGGGCGCAGGCACTTTAACCGGCTTCATCACGCATGAATGGTAAAAAACGTTTGTCAGTCATCAAAGTGCATATCACTGAATTCTGCACACTCTGACTGCCAGTCATCGATATCACATTTAATCGTATACGTCACATCATCATACTGTTCCTGTGTGATCTTGTGATGCTGGAGCATACACTTATAGAACTTCTTAAGACTGGCGGCTGTTGACTTGATTGTGGCCGGGGTGGACCACATGCATTTTCGGATAAAGAAGTATCCGAAAAATTCTGACAGCTGAAAACCTGAGGTGCCTTCTTCCATGGGTAATACACCTGCCCTGTCCAGATAGACATTCAGATAGAAATGAGCATTGTTCACATGTCTGCGGATTGTTTTTTCTGACAGTCCCGCTTCCGTGAGATCATCTTTAAACATCTTCAGGAACGGTTCGTTTCTCTCTTCATTTGCTTTTGATTTCTTCAGGTATTCTTCCCATTCATTCATCTGACGCACCTCTTTGTGACAATATCTGTCATAATCTTATGATATCGTTGAATCCGCTCAGGCAAAACAGGAAGTTTCATTGTCCGTACCTTTCACAGCGTTTTTCAGTGCTTCAAAAAATATGAAACTCCTGTCTTACAATGGACTTACCGCAAGCCATTGAAGACAGGAGCTGCTTTTGTTTATTTCAAAGTCGCGTACATGACCGCCTTGATTGTATGCATGCGGTTTTCCGCCTGGTCGAACTGTCTGGCCTTTGTGCCAAGGAAGACATCATCGCTGACTTCCATGGATTCAAGACCGTATTTCTGATAGATCTTTTCGCCGATCTCGGTTTCACGGTCATGGAAGGCGGGCAGACAATGCAGGAAGATGGCATTCTCATTTGCCGCATCAAGAAGCTTCTGGTTGACCTGATAAGGATGCAGAAGCTCAATCCGCTTTGCCCAGAGCTCATCCGGCTCGCCCATTGACAGCCAGATATCCGTATAGAGCACATCGCAGTCCTTTGCCCCTTCCATCGGATCATCTGTGAATTCAAGCTCTGCGCCGGTTTCTTTGGCGATCGCCTGACATTTTGCGATCAGATCTTCGGCAGGCCATAATTCCTTCGGTCCGCATGCACAGAAGCGCATGCCGAGTTTGGCGCATACCACCATCAGTGAGTTGGCGACATTGTTGCGGGCATCGCCGAAGAAGGTGAGCTTTCTGCCCCTTTCATCATGGAACTCTTCGCGCACGGTCAGGATATCCGCCAGCATCTGTGTCGGATGGAAGTCATCGGTCAGACCATTCCATACCGGAACACCCGAATACTTCGCAAGATCCTCGACAACCGACTGTTTGTAGCCGCGGTATTCAATGCCGTCAAACATTCTTCCCAATACCTTGGCGGTATCGGCGAGCGATTCCTTTTTGCCCATCTGGGAGCTGCCCGGATCCAGGAATGTCACGCCCATGCCGAGGTCTCTTCCCGCCACTTCAAAGGAGCATCTTGTTCTGGTTGAAGTCTTTTCAAACAGCAGAACGATCTGCTTGCCTCTGAGATATTCGTGCGGCGTGCCGGTTCTCTTCATGCGTTTGAATTCTTCCGCCAGGCCTAAAAGATAACGGATTTCTTCCGGTGTGAAGTCAAGAAGCGTGAGAAAGCTTCTTCCGCTGAGACTGATTCCCATATTGTTTTCTCCTATTCTCTGATCAATGGCATGGACATGCAGCGGGGGCCTCCCCTTCCGCGGGAAAGCTCGGAGCTCGGCATTTCCAGTACCTCGATTCCCTTATTTTTCAAAATTTCATTGGTCACGCTGTTGCGGTCATAGACGATGACTTTTCCCGGCGCGATCGCCAGTGTGTTGGAGCCGTCATTCCACTGTTCACGCCTGGAGGCAATCACATCATCCCCGCCGCAGCGTATGAGCTCCACATGATCATAACCGGTATATTTCGCAAGGATTTCCTCAAGTGAGCCCTTTGCTTCACGGATGTGAATGCCCTCTTTTGCCGATGTGATTTCAAACACATTGAGCGGTCCGAGAATGAGCGGATGAATGACATATTTGCCGTGATCGATCTGTGTGAACACCGTATCCAGATGCATGAACGCCCTTGAGCTTGGAATCTTGAAGGCAAGCACTGTACGGATCTGACACTGCTCATCCGCAAACAGCTGCGCCGCGAGTGTTTCAATGGCATCCGGGGATGTTCTTTGGGAAATGCCCACCGCAAGCACGTCAGCGGAAAGATTGAGGATGTCTCCGCCCTCGATGGCGGCGTGCTCCTGGCGGGAGTATTGTTCCTTCACAAAGCCGGCAAAGTCCGGATGGAAGCGCAGGATGTAATCGGCATAGATGGTTTCACGCTTGCGCACATTGAAGTGCATGCTGGAAATCACCGCATCGCTGCCCACCGAGGCAAACGGATCGCGCTGGAAATAGAGGTTGGGCATCGGATCAATGACCAGATCATCCGCCGGGGCAATCCTGTCCTCCAGTGAATAGGCTCTGACCTCTCCCATCTCCTTGAGGGTGATGCCCTCCATGGTTTTGAGCACGAGATCTTTGCCTTTGAAATTCTCGAGCAGGTAGCGCTTGAGTTTTCTTCTCCATTTCGGCGTGCGGATATCGCCTTCTTCCAGCCACTGGTCAATAAACTGATCGGTTAAGCGTGGTCTTAATGAGAGCACCTCGCTCATCAGATCTTCGAGATAAACAACCTCGACGCCATTGTCCCTTAACATCTGTGCAAAGACATCATGTTCGCGCCTTGCCGCTTCCAGATACGGAATATCATCAAATAACAGTTCACCAAGCCTGTCGGGCACAAGGTTGAGCAGTTCCCTTCCGGGCCGGTGCAGAAGTACTTTTTTCAGCGGTGCGATTTCGGATGTGACATGGATTCCCTGACTCATTTCACACCTTTGTCAAGCAGGCAGACAAAGTCCTGCACATTGGTCACCAGTGTGACGGCGCCAAGCGAACCGCGATCATGAAGCTTGTTGGTCACAAATTCGGAAATATCAACGCAGTAGAAGAAGACCGGACGCACAACCCCGTCAACCACGCGGAATGAGGGGATCATATTGCCGGAGGCGATGGAATGCAGCTGGGTGGCAAGGCATACCACCGTGGTCGCATCTCTTAACATATTGCGCATGGCGCTCTGTCCCTGATAGGCATCCGCAATCACTTCAGGCAGCGGACCGTCATCACGGATTGAAGAGGTCAGCACAAACGGAATGTTGTTTTTCACAAGTCCGTAAATGATGCCGTTGTCGATTTTATATTCCTCGATAAACTTCGGAATGGATCCGCATCTTCTGACCCGGTTGAGCACATCGAGATGATTGTAATGGCCGTTGGGCTGTGACTTCTGGGTATAGATATCCTGGCCAAGCGAAGTGCCGAGCAATCCGGCTTCCAGATCATGTGTCGCCAGGGCGTTCCCTGCCAGAAGGCCATGCACATAGCCTTTTTCAGTCAGGGACTGCATCGCTTTTCTGGAATCATAGTCAAACGAACATGCCGGTCCCATGACAAAGACGATCTTGCCGTGTTCCTTTTCATAGCGGAACAGTTCATAAAGGGTTTCATAATCCCTGGCAAAGGCGGTCTCACGCGAGCGGTTGGCTCTGAATTTGAACTGGTCATCGATTTCGCCGCTGTCCTCATCAAAGCCGTTCACATGAAGATAAATGCCTTCCTCGCACCGCTCCGAGCGGCCGAGAATCACAAGATCCCCTGCTTTGACATTTCTCTGCTCAATGACTTCGAGTTTCTTTTCGAGAGGACGGTAAACCACACAGCTATCCATGCGGCTTTCTTCCGCCAGCAGCCATTCGCCGTCGATTTTGAAATATTCTGGATAAATTGATGTGGAGTGAAAATACTCCGGCACAACGCCGTCTTTTACGCACTTCTCCATTTTCACATCGGGTGCGTCACAAAAAACAGACGCGCTGAAATCCGGTTTCCGGTATTCGGGCATGACAAACATAATTTTCTGGTCCTTTTCTTTCGATACTCTCATTATAGCAAAGGTAAACTGTTTTGGCCGATCTGTTTCCGCAGCGCAATCCAGCAGTTTTTCAAACTCAAAAAAAGGACCCGGTCATTTCCGGATCCTGATTAATCGGTTCAGATTCTTTCTGCGAAATCAGACATGATTTCTGAAATCCTGATCTGCTGGGGACATACTGCCTCGCAGCTGCGGCAATGCAGACATGCCTGCGGTTTTTTATCATCATCAAGCGCGCTGAGTGCCATCGGTGCGATGAATCCGCCGCCTGTGTAAACATGCTCGTTGTAAAGAGAGATCAGATGGGGAATATCCAGTCCCATCGGGCAGTGTGTAACACAATAGTGGCATGCCGTGCACGGTACTGTGTTGACACTTAACATTCTTTCGGCAAGATCCTCGATTGCCTTCATTTCGGTTTCATTCAGCTTTCTGTCTTCGGCAAATGTCTTCAGATTCTTTTCAAGTTGGTCTTGTGCCGACATACCGGAAAGAATCATTGTGATTTCCTTCTGTGACTGCAGGAAGCGGAATGCCCATGCGGCGGGGTCCTCATCCGGTCTCAGTTGCCTGAGAATCTTTTCATCTGCTTCGCTCAGATGGGCAAGCTTGCCGCCTCTTAAAGGCTCCATGACCCATACAGGAATATTCATCTGATTCAGAAGATCGACTTTTTCCTTTCCGCCCTGGAATGTCCAGTCAAGATAGTTCAGCTGCAGCTGGCAGAATTCCATATGTTCGCCATATGCGTCCAGGAATCTCTTCAGCACATCATATTTTCCATGGCATGAGAAGCCGAGATGTCTGATCTTTCCGGCCTTTTTCTGAGCCATCAGATAATCAAAGATTCCGTATTCCGGATTGAGATATGCATCGATGTTCATCTCGCACACATTATGGAAAAGATAGAAATCGAAGTATTCCATTCCTGTCTTTTCAAGCTGCTGTTCAAAGATCTCCTTCACTTTGGGCATGTTATTGAGATCATATCCGGGGAACTTGGTTGCGATATTGAAACTCTCACGCGGAAACTTTGCCAGGCATTTACCGAGGACTGTTTCTGAATTGCCGCCATGATAACCCCAGGCTGTATCGAAATAATTGATGCCTGCTTCATATGCGCGCTCAACCATTTCCTGTGTCTTTGCCTCATCAATGTCCCGGTCATTGCCGTCAATCACAGGCAGACGCATTGCGCCGAAACCGAGTGCTGAAAGCTTCTCATTCTGAAAATCTCTGTAAATCATTATGGGTTCCTCCTCTTTCCTCAACGTCATTTAATCATTATTTTTTCAGTAATACAAATATCATTTTCGTATGAAACCGCAGACAAAAAGCGCGTTTCACTCCGCGCTTTCAGTCCGCGATATTCATATCCAGCACAACGACGACTTCCACGCCGTTTTTCAGATTGCTCAACACTTTCTTGTAAATGGATTCCACCTGGCGCATGCCCGCCATATCCGCCGAAACCAGATACGGTGTTTCGGAAGCCTCCGCCAATAGAGCGTCATGAAGATCCTTTTCCACTTCATTCTGCTGTTCGGGAGTCAGCTTGATGTCACCCCACCCGAAGATATTGCGTTCAATGTCATCGAAGGTGGTTTTGGAATAATCGATGTTCACGTTTTTCAGCTCCGCCCTTGGAATGACGATTGTGATCCTGCGGTCATTTCTGTCCACACTGATATCCTTGTCGGTGATTTTGGAAAGATCGACGATATATTCCGCGGTGGCAATCAGATGAACTGTCTGTTTCTTGCGGAACCAGTCGATATCCAGAAACATGTCGGTGATGTCCATGGAGGCTTCGATATCCTGCTCATAGACAATCAGCTGTTTCAGCTCGCGGTTTTCGCCGGCGATCATTTCCGTGATCTCACTGTCCTTGTATCCCATCACATCATCCGGAGCGCCGACATGATCCGGCAGTGAGAAATCCCAGTGGGTCAGTTTTGAAAGACCCAGAAAAACAAACAGAGCGGCGCCGAGCACAATGCCAAGACGCAGATACCAGTGCACATGAATCGGTTTGCGTTTCGGTTTTTCTTCCGCCATAGGAGGACCTCCTTAAACAAACTGTTTTTTCAACAGTTCCATTCTGCTTTGAAGCTCTCTTGCGCTCATGCGCAGTGCGCCATGGGCGAAGATTGCATTCTGGATGAGACCGTCAGAGGATGCCACGGTCATTTCATAGGTGTCCCTGAGCTCCCGTGTGATCCGTTCGATATATTCATCGGCGGTCTCATTGGTGCGGGTGTAAACAATCTCAACATCATGCATTTTCTGGCGTGTGCCGTAGTTGTCCTGCACACGGTAGCCGTCAAAGACGATGATCATATGCCATTTCAGATAAGCCTGATAAGCCATCAGCTCATCAATCAGCATCTCTCTCGCAGTGGTGATATCCTGATCCGCCAGTTCATGGTACTCCTCCCAGGAATAGATCATATTGTATCCGTCGACAATCAGGCACGGAGGAAGTTTTTTCTTCATCACCGGTTTCTTCGGTTTGGTTTCCTCATCGGCTTTCTTCACCGGTTTGCGCATATCGCGCTTGGAGTCATTGCGGTTGTTGCCGGAGGCGCGCTTGAGCACATCCATCAGATCATCCTCCTGAACCTTGTATGCGGAAACCCTGCGGTAAGTGGAAACGCGTTCCCGCACCGGCTGCACATGCATGAGCTCGTCAGCTTTGTCCCAGGGCACATAATAGCCTGAGCCATGGGCACAGAATACGGAACCGCATGGATTTCTCAGATCCGCTTCGGGATCATAGCCGCTTTCCGCCACGATTTCATCCTGGCTTAAGCAGACATCATAGCCATCGCTCACCGCACTCCATTTGCCTTTGCCCCGGGTATACGCATTGACTTCCATCTGATAATTGTTCAGTGTGCGAAGCGGTCCTCTGCCGCTGATCACCATCGTCTCATCATTCTGATCACTGATTTCAACGCTTGCCTTGCGCTGATCCAGATCATAAAGAGCACGTGAGAGAACCGATGAAGGCAAGGTCAATGTGAAGGAACAGTAAGGCTCCAGCAATACGCATTCCGTTTTCATCAGCGCCTGTCTGACCGCTCTGCGGGCTGCCTGTCTGAAGTCGCCGCCCTCGGTATGCTTGATATGGCCTTTGCCGGCGGTCAGCACGATCCGCACATCATCCAGCAGTGAACCGGTCAATACACCGCGGTGGCGGCTGCGTTCAAGAATCGAAAGAATATTGCGCTGCCATGAGGCGGAAAGCACATCGGTGGAACATTCGCTGACCACTTCAATGCCGCTGCCTCTTTCCAGCGGTTCCAGCCGCACATGAACTTCGGCATAATGGCGTAACGGTTCAAAATGACCGGCGCCTTCAGTTTCCTCCAGAATTGTTTCCTTGAAGATGATGCCGCCGGCGGAAAAGCCGACATGCAGGCCGGACAGCTCAAAGATGCGCTTTTCCAGCACTTCCATCTGCATTTCGCCCATGATGGAAAGGCGGATTTTTCCGCTTTGTGTTTCGGAAGTGATATGAAGCTGGGGATCCTCATCGGCCAGTCTTCTCACTGTTTCCGCCATCATCAGAGCGTCCGCTCCTTCGGGCAATAACAGCTCATATTCCATATACGGATCGAGCAGCGGTTTTTCACTGTCCTCCTCAAAGCCGAGTCCCTGTCCCGCCTCGATGTGCTCAAAGCCCTTGACGGTAACGATCATGCCGGCTTCGGCCGTGTCAACCATCCGGTAGCCCTGACCGGAATAGATGCGGATCTGATCCGCTTTCTCATCTTCAGTGACATTCTGCTTTGCCTTGAGCGTGCCGCCGGTGATACGCATATGGGTCAGACGGGCATTGTTTTCATCCGCGGAAATCTTGTATACGCGGGCGCCGAATTCTTCGGGATATGTTCTTTCAACGGCATAGGCGTCGATAGCGTCAAGCAGTTCCGTAATGCCGTCCACTTTGAGGGCGGAGCCAAACAATACCGGGAAACACTTCCGGCAGGAAACCGCATGACGGATCATATCCATGGGAATCGTGCCGTTTTCAAGATATCGCTCCAGCATTTCCTCATCGATGGTCGCCAGCTGTTCATAACTGCTTTCATCATTCCAGACAAAACATTCCGGTGAACATTTTTTCTGCAGATCGGCAAGCAGTTCTTCTTTCGTATGATGGGAGATATCCATCTTGTTCACAAAGATCAAAGCCGGCACATTGTAATGTTCCAGACATTTCCAGATGGTTTCGGTATGGCTCTGCACACCATCCTGTTCGTTGATCATGATCACGGCGAGATCGAGCACCTGAAGCGCCCGTTCCATCTCCGCTGAAAAATCGACATGGCCCGGTGTGTCAATGACAAAAATCTCGGTATCCTTCCAGGTGAAGGATGCTTCTTTGGAATAAATCGTGATGCCGCGGTCACGTTCCTGCGCATCGTAATCGAGAAAGGCGTCCTTATGGTCCACCCTGCCCAGCTTACGGATGCTGCCGGCGGTATATAACATGCTTTCAATGCATGTGGTTTTTCCGGCATCGACATGCGCGACGATGCCTGTCACAAGTCTTTTCATACCTTCTAATTATACAACAGGCAGAATTGTTTCCGGTACAGGCGCACCGAAAGAAAAGAGCCGCTGCGGCTCTTCTTAAAGATATTCTTTCAGGCTGTGTACAGTTTTGCCGTTCAGGGTTTTCATTGCGGACGCGCAGTACATGGAATCCAGCACCGCTTCTTCCACAGCTTCCCCGATCATTCTGAACGGGGTGTTCAGCAGATCCTCGCGCAATGTTTCAAAGCTATTTGTACTGCTTTTGAATCCGCATTGATTGGCAGTGGTGAATCCGATGACAACATCTCCGCTGCCGTGTCCCAGCTTTGACCCAAGCCGGATCAGACCTGTTTCCGCCCTTCTCAGGATGCGTTTGAGCTGTCTTTGCTCCACCGGCAGATCAGTGGCAATAATGATCATGACGGAGCCCTTTTCATCGTGTGCTTCACTTTTGAGCTGTTCATCAATCCGTCTGCCAAGTGCTTCGCCGTTGATACAGAAGTCTTTCATCAGCCCGAAATTGGACTGCACAAGAACACCGAGCGTGTATGTTCTTCCGGCAATCTTCATCACTCTTGAAGCGGAACCGATGCCGCCTTTAAGACCAAAGCAGATGGTTCCCCTTCCCGCGCCGGTATTGCCCAGTTCAAATATCTCTGACGCGTTTTCAATGGCTTGCAGGACATGATGATCCTTTACGGCAAGTGCGCGGATGTCATTAATCTGTGAGTCATTGGTCTCGCCGGCAACCGGATTGAATGTTTTCATATCCGGATGACTGGCAATGGTATATCTTGTCAGCCCTTCCAGAGCCGCATGAATGCTCAGGGTATTGGTCAGGGCAATCGGCGATTCGATGCAGCCAAGCTCTTCAACCTGCATTAATCCGGCGCTTTTGCCGAATCCGTTAATTACATGCACAGCGGCGAGGGGCTTTGTCTCATATACATTTTCACAGGGCATCACAACCGTGACACCGGTATGAATATTGCCTTCATCGATTGTGCAATGGCCCACGCGCACACCGGGCACATCCGTGATCAGATTGTTCGTGCCGATCGTTCCTTCGCCAATCAATATACGGTCGCGTATTCTCATATGATCATCCTCAGTTTATGATCTGAAATTCTGAGCGTGATATCCGAAGAAAGGCCGAGCACCTCGCCGTCGGTATGCACCCAGAGCGGTCTGTCTGTTTTGCATCTGACATCCTTTGCGCGGTGCATATAGACGCCGTCGAATTTCACATGCGAGCCGGTATAGGCATACGGAAACATACGGAAGAAATCGAATTTGGTTAAATGATCCGCAGCGCAAAGATCAAACACGCCGTCGCAGGGATCGGCACCCGGGCCGAACATAAATCCCCCGCCCTCATAGGCATTGTTCATGGCTGCCGTGAACATCAGTTCCTCAAAGCGGACGTTCTCTTTTCCGTCGATGATCATTTCACACTGCGCGCGCTTTGATTCAAAGATGACTTTGAGCGCCGCGGTGATATAGCTCATTTTGCCAAGATGTACCTTATTGAGGACCTTCTTCATTCCAGCTGCCTCGACATGCGCGCAGATTTCAGCGTCAAAGCCCATGCCGGAGCTGATATTGAAATAACGGGACTGATCATCTGAAGAAATAAGCCTGCCCGTTTCATCATAATGATTGTGCATGATGAGCTCTCCGACATCCATATACCGGACAATCTCATCTTTCATAACCTGCTCAATGCACGCGTTCACATCCTTCGGGATTTTCAATGCCTTGGCCAGATCGTTGCCCGAGCCGCATGGCACAAAGCCGATCCGGGTCTTTTCAAAATCCCTGATCGCATTGACCGCGAGGTTCATGGTTCCGTCCCCGCCAAACAGAAGGATTCTTGTTTCTTCATCATTGTCGCTCAGGTCGCTGACAATGTCGTTGATATTGCGGTTGAGGCTGGAAAAATGAGCATCGTAATCCGCATGTTTTTCATGCAGAATCTGTTCTGCCTGCAGCCATGTCTTCATGGTTTTTCCGCCGGCGCCGGCCGGGTTGACTACCGCATGGATCATGATCAGTCCTCCTTTGTCTCCTCATGTTCAAAGGCAAGATCGGCGCGCTGTCCGTCTTTGGCTATGACGGTGCGTGCACAGATGGCATGAATCTCTTCCTCATATTCAAACGGATCGCGTACGGAAGGAGAATAATGGGTGAACCAGTGTTCCTTGACATTGGCGTCCAGGGCAATCTGTGCGGATTCCTGCATGGTCATATGTTTGTTATGGCGTGCTTTTTCACTGCCCTCCTCATCGCCGTACATGCCTTCGCCGATGAACAGATCCGCATCTTTGGCATGTTCACGGATGGCTTCGCACGGTCTTGTGTCAGTCGCATAGACCAACTTCAGCCCTTTTCTCTCGTCTCCAAGCACCATATCCGGAGTCAATGTGCGTCCTTCGTGTTCGACGGTCTGTCCCTTCTGCAGGATGCCCCACATACGTTTGGGAATATCATTCTGCTGCGCCTTTTGCGGATCAAAGCGTCTGGTGCGGTTTACTGTGACTTCAAAGCCATAGCATGTGACCGAATGTTTCAGGGCAAAGGCCGTGAAATGCATCGGACCGATATCAAACTGTTCCTCTTTTGCATCAAATTCCATATAGCGGATCTCAAAAGGAACATAGCGGGCAATCATCATCACGCCTTTGAGCACTTCCCCAAGTCCTTTTGGACCGATGATTGTGATCGGGTCCGTTCTGTCGCTTTTGGCCATGGTCAGCAGGATGCCCGGCAGACCGGCGGTATGATCGGCATGGTAATGGGTAAAGAGGATGGCGTCGATGTGCTTGCATGAAATGCGCTGCTGATGCAGGGCGATCTGGGTTCCCTCGCCGCAGTCAATCAGAACCGCGCTGCCTGCGCAGTTCAGATACAGAGATGTGAGCCAGCGGCCGGGAAGCGGAACCGTTCCGCCGGTGCCAAGCAGACATACATCAAGCATCTTCTTCCCTTCTTTCCGCTTCGTTCGGGTTGATCAGCACACGGGCAAGATCCATGGCGACATCCTTTGCCTGCGGTGAGGTATTGGAGAATGCCTCAAGCACTTTGAAAATGCCTTTGCCGGTCACTTTTGTGATATCGGTGGCGCCGCCCGCTCTGAGCGCATCGAAAATTTCATTGACAAACAGTTTCCGTTCCTCAATGCTTTCATTCTTCACCCATCTCATCACCACTTCCATGACCGCCTTTGAAACGGCGCTGTTTTTTTCAGCTAAGCGGAAACGGGGTCCGTAAAGCTGCCATGTGATGACATCGTGCTGCTGGGTGGCAACTCCGGAGGATTCGACAATGATGGTATCAGGGAAATCAATCTCATAGATTTTTGAGATGATCGCAAACTCAGGCATAAGCCGGGTGGTCATGCCATAGAGCGGTTTCAGCTTTTCATAATCAAACACATCCGGCGCGAAGCCCGGCGCATCCAGCACATACAGATGATCGATCCAGCTTCGTTTTTCCGGATCCAGATTGGCGATTGCGTACATGGCAAGATTGCCGCCTTTGGAATGTCCGCCGATGATATAGCGCATGCCCGGCTGAAGGGTTGTGTTCAGATACTGCTTTGCGAATTCCTGCGACTTGGTCAGGGTGAAGGAAATCATGAAATCCTCCTTCCAGCCGACAATCGAAGCATCGGTTCCGCGGAAGCCGATAAAGGTATTACGGGCGCCGTACTGGAAGTGGACAGCTGAAAACTGCGTGTTGTTTTCGGCATCAAATATTTCCGTGTAATGACGGATGAGCACACTGCCGAAACGCTTTGACTCATAGGCCAGACGGAAGAAATTCTCCTCGCCGCCATTCAGTGTTTTCAGCTCATAGGCATCAAGCTCCATGATTTTTTTGCCGGCCTCATTGAGTGTCATGGTCTTCTGACCGTAATCCAGAAGCCCCGCCGGCGCAAAGTTGACATAGGCAAGCTCGGCAAAGACAACCGCGTCAATCGGGTTGAACGGCTCCTGGGCAAATGTATAGTCCCCTCTCCAGAGGAGATAATCTTCAATATTCATGTTCTTCATATCTACAATCATATCAAATTCAGCTTAAAAGCGTTCATTAAGGATGAGCGCAGAAAAAAGGAACCGGGCTGAAATCCGGTTCCGTGATTGAAATGATCAGAGATGTTTGATGATTTCGGAAAGCTTCGGCATCATCTGCTGCTTTCTGGAAATGATCGTCGGGTCGAATCCGGAATGTTCGTCAAAGACAGTTTCAATGACATCGGGCATGATTCTGGAAAGCGGTCCGTAGAAGACAAACTGCGAGCCTTCGCCCATCACATCCGTAAACAGCATGACCAGCAGGTCGAGCTTGTTTTCGGCCTGTTCCTTTTCCATGTTCGCCTTGAATTCCGGCAGGATTCTCTGCACTTCCTCGATATGGCCGTAGTTGGTCTGACCGATCGCGAATCTGTATTTGCCGATCTCGTAATTCTTGAGATCGCGGTTGAGAATCTCATGCGGCGTGGAATCGCGGAGTGCGACCGAAGCGCCGAGCATTTCTCTGGCATATGCCTGCACATCGTCAATTCCCGCAATCTTTGCCAGATAGGCAACGGTGTCCTTGTCCTCCTGGGTTGTCGTGGCGGATTTGAAATTCAGGGTGTCAGAGAGGATGGCGCTCATCATGATGCCGGCAATGGCCGGTTCGGGCTCAAGACCTGCCTCTTTGAACAGCTGTGTGACAATCGTGCAGGTGCAGCCGCATCTGTGGTTGCGGTATTCGATCGGCAGATCGGTGGTCACGTTGCCGATATGATGATGGTCAACGATGGCGACAATCTGGGCCGCGTCAAGATGTCCGATCGACTGGTTGACGGCACTGTGGTCGGTCAGTGCGATCTTTCTTCTCTGATAGTTTCTGGTATGGTATCTGGCAATGGCGCCGACAACCTTTCCCTCCTCGTTGAGAACCGGGAAGGATCTGACTCTGGAGTTGAACATCTTGGAAGTCACATCATCAATGTATTCCGATTCCTTGAAGGTCATCATATTGGTTGTCATGACCTGGTCCACCGAATAGCTTTCGGTGATTGTCCTGGCTGTATGCATGGTGTCATTGGATGTGACAATGACGGCAATGCCTTTTTCCTTTGCGATCGCAAGCACTTCATCCGAGACTCTCACGCCGCAGGTGATGATCATCAGCTTGATATCGCGTTCCATGAGCTGTCTCTGCTTTTCCTCACCGCTGGACATGATGATCGTTCCTCCGGCAAGGCAGAAGCGCTGGGCATCCATCTCATCAAGGGTGATGATATGAATCACGCCGTTGTGCGAGAAGTTTTCCGGTCTGACGAGAATACTTCCTCCGACCGTGCGTGCGATGTTGTCAAGGGTGGCGGTGGACAGCAGCGAAACCAGTTCGAGTTCAGGCTTCGTGCGCACTCTGGAAAGGTCGCTGGTTGTGCAGATGCCGGCCAGATTGTCATCATCATCCATGACAAACAGCATTCTGTTCTGCTTCTGCAGCATCACATGCCAGGCATGATGAACAGTTTCCGAAGTGCGGATAATCGCAGGCTGGTCAAGATCCATATCCTTGAGCTGGATTCTCGCATCGGTCAATAACAGCGGGTTTTCCAGTCCGAAACGTTTGAGAATGAATTTTGTCTCTTCATTGAGGGGACCCTGGCGGCAGGCGATTGCCGGTCTGCCGGTGCGGTTGAGAAGATTTGCGTAAGATAATGCGGAACAGATCGCATCTGAATCGGGATGGCGGTGTCCGGTCACATAAATATGATTGTCCATGTTATTTCTCCGTTGATGATCAGCTGGTGTTGGTGATTCCATATATATTAATCATATCAGAAAAGGCCTCCGTGGAGACCTTCGTGTTTTCTGAATCAGTATGTCAGGATCTCATTGCCTGTCTCGGTAATGAGGATGGTGTGCTCCCATTGTGCGGAATCCTTATGATCCGCGGTGTAGATGGTCCAGTCATTGTACTGGTCAATGACCACGCCTGCCTTGCCGATGTTGATCATCGGCTCGATTGTGATGACCATGCCCGGCACCAGCACGAAACCGCGTCCTTTGGAGCCGATATGGGCAACGAAGGGATCCTCATGGAAATCGCATCCAACGCCATGTCCGCCCAGTTCTCTGACAACGCTGTAGCCCTGCTTGTGGGCAAACTTTGAAATGGCATAGCCGATATCGCCGATGTGGGCCCAGGGCTGGGCAGCGGCGATGCCGAGTTCCAGACACTTCTTGGTGTCTTCAACAAGCTTTCTTCTCTGCTCGGACACATTGCCGATCATGAACATGCGGCTTGCGTCAGCGTAATATCCGTCCACGATGGTGGTCGCATCGACATTGATGATATCACCGTCATGGATCTTTCTCAGTTTGCTGGGAATGCCATGGCATACTTCATCATTGATCGATGTGCATACGCTTTTGGGATAGCCCTCAAAACCGTAAGGGGCACAGATGCCGCCATGGGCATGGGTGTATTCCCGGACAATGTCATCAATGTCCTGGGTGGTCATGCCTGCCTTGATGTGCTTGCCGACCTCATCGAGCACAGCGGTGTTGACCACACCCGCCTTACGGATGCCTTCAATCATGGTGGGACGCTTGATCAGCCTGTCCTCAACCACTTCCTGTCTTCTTCTGCGAAGCTCCTCCATCCGCTCATAAATGTGGGGAGGAATCGGTTCTCTTTCATCAATTTCAGCCCAGAGTCTTTCGTCCATAATCCGCCTGCTTTCTATTTCGTGGTGCTGCCGAAGCCGCCTGTGCGCTGCGCGTCTGCCTCATCATCAACGGTGATGCCGAAGGGAAGGAAGATTCCCTGTACCATTCCCTGGCCTTTTTCAATGCGCAGGGTTTTTCCCTCGCGTGAATCATTGATCAGCTTGCACATCATATGGCCTTCATTGTCCGCCTCGTAATAATCGGCGTCAATGATGCCGACCGTGTTGTCCAGCTGCATTCTGTATTTGAATCCAAGCGAGCTGCGCGGCACCAGCACCAGCACAAATCCGTCCTCTATTTTAGCACGGATTCCGCTCGGAACCAGCTTCTGTTGACCCGCTTCCATAACGATGGTGTCAGGGGCGAAAAAATCATAGCCGGCCGAGCCGCGGGTGGCGCGTACAGGCAGTCTGATTTCATCGTAGATTTTTTTCACATCCTCTTCGCAGGCTTCCGCGTCAAAGCGGACCCAGTCCTTTCGGAACTGTTCAAAGCTCACTTTTTCGAATTTGGCGATTTTCTGCATTTTATACCTCCGCCAGCTGTTTCATGGCCATGATGAGCGCCTCCGCGAGCGCCTGTTCAAACGGATACATGGTCAGAAGCACATGATCGGAGAAGACCTTGTGCTCCGGATAGAGTGTCGCGTGCAGCAATTTGCCGGTGATGCCCTTTTGATCAAGGGTGCGCACATATGAGGCGATGTCCATGACGCCCTGGGGAATATAGGCATAATCCTCTTCCACGCATTCGGCAAACTGTGCGAGAACCTGTTTCTGCGCTTCTGAAACGGTCCATACCTTTTCACAATCCAGACCGCACATATCCATCAGCACATCCACCATACCATACAGATACTGCTTTCTTGTAAGATGCGTCACATGAAGCTGGTTTCTCAGTCTCTTTGAAATCACATCTTCAGATAAAAAACGCTCATTGAGATTGCTGGCAAGCTTGATGCGGGTTTCCAGTTTCATCAAACTCAGATACCATTCATCAAAATAATGATCCAGCTCAAAGTGCTCAAAGGTGAATTTCTCACCCTCATAGCGGCCGAATTTCTTCATCGCGTCAAGGTAGCCGATCCGTCTGGCATGTCTCATTTTCTCATGATCGAAATCAAGGAAATTGAACAGCTCCTCATGAGGATGGATGTAGACAACCGGATAGTGGTCCAGATAGTTGGGATGCCTTGGAGAAGCCGACAGATCAATGGCGATGATTCTTTCCGCGCCAAGACGCAGTGCGAAGTCAACCGGGAAGTTGTCAAAATAGCCCCCGTCCACATATTCAACGCCATCGATCACCTTGACCGGGAAAACCGGATAGGCAGCCGCTGAGGCAAGCAGCCAGTCATGACCGTGCTCCCTCATCATATCTTTTGTGATATAAACGCCTTCATGGCCTTTGGCAGTTGCGGCGATGGCGCCGAAATCGATGTCGCTGGCAAAGAAACGTTCGGGAATATAATATTCGTCAACCATCTGTTCGAGCGGGCGTATATCCACGCCATGCTGCTGGACCCATTGTTTGAATGACGGAATCATCTGATCCCTTTCGCGGATCAGATTCATGATGTGCATATCACTCGGCACAAAGCCGTTGATAAACTGATCGGGTGCGATATTTTCATACATATCGATCATCCTGTCAAAATCATGCTGAACAAGCATGCAGGCATTGAGCGCACCGACCGAGGTTCCGGTGATGATGTTCCAGTCATCCTCGCCGAGTTCCCTGAGCGCCTCGATGGCTCCGGCCTGATAAATACCGCGGGTTCCCCCGCCGGCAAGTACAAGTGCTTTCTTCATCTTTCACCTCCGAATGAATACTATAGTCAATCCGTCTGAAGATTTCCAGTTTTCACCGGCACAATCCCTTCTTTTTTGCGGTTTCTTATATGCCGTAAATTGGTTATAATGTACGGTGGCTAAGGAGGAACAGCATATGAAGCTTAATGTTGCTGTATTCTTCGGCGGCGAATCCGTCGAACATGAAGTATCGGTGATTTCAGCCCACCAGGCAATGGATGCGCTGGATCACAGCAAATATAACGTCATCCCCGTTTATGTATCAAAGGACAGAAGACTCTTCACAAGCGAGCAGATGGGCGATATCCATTTCTTCACCGGAAGAAAACTGGATGAGGCAATTGCCGAAAGCACCCAGATCTACATTGTCCGTGAAAACAACAAGGCAGTGATCAAGCCTGTCAAAACAAAGATGTTCGGGGCAAAAGATTTCGGCACAATCGATGTCGCCATTCCCGTCATGCATGGAACAAACGGCGAGGACGGCACCATCCAGGGCTATCTGGAAATGCTCAAAGTCCCCTATGCGGGATGCGATCTGTATGGCGCGGCAGTCGGTCAGGACAAGGTTCTCATGAAGCACATCCTGGCGGACAACGGTCTGCCTATGGCCAACTGGTTCTGGGTATACGGAAATGAGATCGATGAACATGAGGACGAGGTTCTCGCAAAGGTTCACAAACTGATCTATCCGGTCATTCTCAAACCGGCCAGAACCGGCTCAAGCGTCGGCATCTCCATCGCTCACAATGATGAGGAATATCTGGAATGCTTCGCGGATGCCAGACAGTATGATGAAAAGGTCATCACCGAAAAGGTCATCCGTCCGATGCGTGAGATTAACTGCTCGGTGCTCGGCGAAGGCTTCAACTGCGAAACCAGCGTGCTTGAGGAAGTCAGCTCCGTATCACAGGATGAGCTGCTCAACTTCAAGGACAAATACCAGGGCGGCGGCAAAAGTGCCAAAGGCGCAAAGAGCGGATCCAAGGGTGCCGGCATGGCTTCCACCGCACGTATCGTGCCCGCTCCCTTAAGTGAAGCGGAAACTGCCCACATCCAGGATCTGGCAAAGAAAACATTCGCCGCACTCGGTGCGGGAGGTGTCTGCCGCATTGACTTCATGATGGACGCTGACACAAAGCACGTCTATGTCAATGAGATCAACACCATTCCTGGATCCCTTGCCTATTATCTCTGGACTGCCAAGGGTGTCTCCTTCACAGAACTCATGGACAGACTGGTCAATCAGGCGCTTGAGCGTGAAAGAAGACGCTCCCGCATGACCACTTCCTTCGATACCGATCTTCTGCTCAACTACCAGGCAGGCGGATCAAAGGGAGCCAAAGGCGCCAAAGGTTAATAACTGAAAGACTTTCCAGTCTAAGCCGGAAAGTCTTTTTTTCATATTCAGAATTCAACGGTTTTCATGCGGATATCTTTATCAGAGAAGCCCATCATTCTGTGATCAGCTTCCATCACCGGCTGCCAGTCTTTGACCATGTCATCGTTCTGCCCGGCGTCAACTCCCCGCAGTATTTCGTGGCCACCCTTCCGGAAACCCTTTCATTTCTGATATTCGCGGACATTCTGAACAGATGCATCGCAGCGAAGGAGCCCCGCTGAAACTCATATAAGAACGCATACGTTCAAAATGCTATACTGTAAGAAAGAAACAGGAGGATTTTATAATGCCTACACCTCATAACAGCGCTTCAAAGGAACAGATCGCGAAAAGCGTTCTGATGCCCGGTGATCCGTTAAGAGCGAAATTCATCGCTGAAACATTCCTGGAGAACCCCGTTCTGGTCAACGGAGTCCGCGGAGTCAACGGATTCACAGGCACATACAAGGGCGTGCCCGTCACGGTCATGGCCTCCGGCATGGGAATGCCTTCCATTGGAATCTATTCATACGAGCTGTTCAAATTCTATGATGTCGAAAACATCATCCGTGTCGGTTCCGCCGGCAGCTATGTCGCGGATCTCAAAGTCAGAGACACCGTGCTTGCGGAAAGCGCTTATTCCGAAAGTTCATTCGCCCTGGTGCAGAACGGTGAGACAGCCGATGTGCTCTATCCTTCCGCAGAACTCAACGCAAAGCTGAGAAAAGCCGCAGAAGATCTCGGCATTGAGCTCAAGGAAGCCAGAATCCACAGCTCTGATGTTTTCTATCACGAAGGATCGGAATATCAGAAAAAGGTCGTTGATGAGAAAAAATGCGGCGCCGTTGAAATGGAAAGCTTCGCGCTCTTCCACAATGCGAAAGTATGCGGAAAGAATGCGGCATGCATCCTGACAATCTCTGACAGCTTTGTTTCCAAGGAAGAAACCACTGCCGAAGAAAGACAGAACACCTTCACCAACATGATGAAAATCGCCCTCGAGGCAGCGATCGCATAATTGCATCTGAAAGGTCTGTGTGCCTGCGTGATCACTCATCACGGGCATCGGGCCTTTTTTGTATGTTCTGTATCCGAAAAAAGAAGGCATCGCTATTCGGTGCCTTCTGTGATTTCTTCGATTCTTTCCTCTGCCGCAGCCTGTGCCTGCCTTCTGGCCTCGATGGCGGGAGCGGTATTTTCATATTTCGGTGTCGTGATGAACTGTCTGTTTTTGAAGTAATCAGACTTGAAGATCATCTTTGAGATATTGAGCATGTTCTGAATCTCTTTTGAGATTGCTTCCTTATAGCCCTGTTCGGGTTCCCTGCCCTTGAACTCGCCGCTTGCCATGAAATAGATGCCCATGTCCGTGATCCAGTCGCCTTCCGGCATGTATACGACCTTCTCCTTGGAGGAGAAATAATCGGCACCCATGTAAAGACGGGGATCATAGGAGATGTTGAACAGATTGAGCATGGTCGGCAGGATGTCAAACGTGCTGTTGACGCCGGTGAACTCCTGGGCGGGCTGGCCTGCGTTATAGATGATAAACTGTCCGCGGTCGATGTTCAGATCCTCCATGCGGTCAAAATCCGTGAAGGAATAATCGGCGATGGTCTGCTCATCAAGTTCGAAGGGATGGTGGTCATTGAAGAACATGATCACCGTGTCTTCCAGTTTGCCGGCAGCTTCCAGTTCGTCAAGAAGATACTTCATGGCAGCGTCAAAGTCCATGCATTTGGAAAGGTAGCTCTTCACCGCGTCGGGATAATCGGGATGAACCTCATTGATCTCATCCAGATATCTTGTGCCAAGCACCGAGTATTTCTCATATGGATAATGCATGGCCGAAGTGATGATCGCGGTCATGAATTTATCCTGATTGATGAATTCGGGAACGGACAGCTCCATCAGTTCCAGATCCGACTGCCAGCCGGTCAGAGTCTGAATGGGCAGATCGTCATAGTTCTTGTAAACCTGGCATCCCTCATTGGCGTAGTATGTACGTCTTTCATAATACTCATCCCACCAGTTGTGGAAGGCGCTGGTTGAATAGCCCGCATTGGCGAACTGCTGGAAGATGCCGTTTGGCCAGGCGTTGTCCTTGAAGTCGTTTTCCGTGCAGATGGTGATATCGGGAATCAGATCCACTTCAGTGATAAAGCCGGTGTCACCGGTTGTGCAGGTGTAGCGCGGGGTGTAATGGTTGGAGAAATTCCATCCCTCTCTCATCAGCTTGCAAAGTGTCGGGGTCAGCTGTTCGTCAAAGGCCATATAATCCAGTGACTCAACCAGAAGATAAACGAAGTTCTTGCCTTCAAACACACCCGTCATCTCATTGAAATTGGTGGACGGACGGTTCATGAGATAGGAATCAATCGTTTTGATTGTCTCATCCTGTTCCGCGTCTCTTGCCGCGATCCATGCCGTATCATCGATCTTTCTGATCTGAGGATCTTCCGAAGGCTCTGCCTCTTCCACGTTCTCTTCAATGGCGATTTCCTGGGTGTTTCTGAAGCCGCTTGTCATATCGCGGATCAGATATCTGCCTAGACCAAACTCCTGGAATCCTTTGGCAATATAAGCCGGATCATTGTAAAGCGAATCAAGCTGTGCCGCATGGACCGTATAGACACCGATGGAGTTGACAAGCAAAGCCATCACCAGAAACATTGCGAGTCCGAAGCGCTGTCCTTCCCTCTCCGCTTTTGTTTTCAGTGTGAAGAGACCTGTCAGCAGCGGTGAAACAAACAGCAGCAACCACTCCGGTCTCAGGCAGTTCATAAACGGTTCGATATAATCGCCTACCTTGGTGCCCTGTCCGGCGCTCTTGAGTGAAATATAATGTCCCATCAGACCGTTGTAGCCAAGCTGGAACACGGCGTAAACCGGAAGGAACCAGTTCAGGATAAAGGAAAGAACCTTTGCGGCCTTGAGCGGCAGAACGGAACAGATGCAGGCGGCGATCAGGGCATAGGCTGCGGAAAACAGCGTGATGCGGATGAGGCCCATATCAAATACCGTGGCGAAGCTGAAAAGCCTGAACAGCAGTTCGCTGCATACGGCCACGATGAAGCACCTGAGTGCGGTCTGTACAAAAATACCGTTTTTGTTCATATCATTCTCACGTCAAGTTATTTTAGCACAGCAATGTGATATGCCAAGGTAAACTTGCATGCAGAGAAAAAAACAGGTTTTTACGCCTGTTTCATTTCAGCATTTCAAAGCCTTTCCGGTAGAATTCATGCAGAAGAGAGATCTCCTCCTCACTCATCTGCCTTTCATAGGCAACATGTCCCTCGACGGTATTGCGGTGCTCATACACAACCTTGCCCTCTTTGATAAAGAAGACATGCGGGGTGTAGAGATGCAGGATGCCGTCATCATCATAATCGAGATATTCCCCGAACATTTCCGTGAACAGATCATAATCATCGATGTCAAGATTGCTTTGCCATGATGGATCTTTGCGGGTGTCCACATAGCCCACTTTCATGCCTGCAGCCTTGGCTTCCTCATTGAGAATCGGCAGTGCGGCAATGCACCAGGGGCATTTGGCGAAACCGAAGTAGACCGCAAATGACTTTCCCTGATCCATCTGTTCCTTGACATCTTTGACACTCATATCCACAAACACATGATCCGTATCCGTGAAGCCCTCATATCCGCTCATATCGCTCTTTGGATATGCATGCGCGCATCCGCATAAAATCATTCCCATGCCCAGAAGGAAAATGATCAGTTTTTTCATTCGTTTTCCAGTGCTTCCTTCGCGGCCAGAAGGCTTTCATAGACTCCGCCGGTTGCCATGGCGCGGATCTCATCGGTGGGCTGGGACATGTCGGGAATCATGATCGTTCTGCAGCCGGCATTGTATCCAGCAGTGACGCCGTTGAAGGCATCCTCAAACACATAGCATTCCTTCGGATCAATGCCGAGCATTTCGGCTGCCTTAAGGAAAATATCCGGAGCGGGCTTGCCGTTTTTCATGCCGGCGCCGCTGACAATTGCCTCAATGTAATCCTCGGTGTTTGTGTTTTTCAGATTTCTGCGGATCACTTCCTCGGTTGAGCTGGAGGCCACCGCCATGCGCACGCCCTTCTGTCTGAAGAATTCGAGGATTTCGTGGATGCCCGGCTTTTCGGGAGTGAAGTCAATCAGATCATCATGGACCATCTGCTTGACCTTTGCGGCAACCGGTGCGCCGTCAGAAACACCGTAGTATTTCTCGATCACGCTGTTCATCAGTTTTCCGCTTGTTCCGCAGATGTTGTATTTGAATTCCTCGGGCAGTGTGATGCCCATCTCATCCGCGGCTTTGTTCCAGTTTTTCTGCCAGATCTGCTCGGTGTCGAACATCAGTCCGTCCATATCGAATATCGCGCCTTTCAGCATGGAAGTTTCCTCCTTTTTTCACAGAATAATGATAGCATGTTTTCACTGATTGCCTTGAGTGATTCATGCAATTAAAGTATTATATTCCTAAGAAACAGACGAAAGTCTAAGGAGGAATACAGATAATGTTAAGGATTGGTATGCTGACCAGCGGCGGCGACTGTCAGGCACTCAACGCTGCGATGAGAGGTGTATACAAATCAATCATGAAGAATGCGACCGAACCGGTTGAATTCTATGGTTTTCTCAATGGTTACCAGGGCCTGATGTACGGCCGTTTCAGACTGCTCACTGACCGTGACTTCTCCGGTCTGATGACCAAGGGCGGCACATTCTTAGGCACAAGCCGCACCCCGTTCAAGGAAATCCGTGAGCCGGACAAGGACGGCAATGACAAAGTCGCTCTGATGAAGCAGACATACTACAAGCTGATGCTTGACTGCCTCGTCATGCTCGGCGGCAACGGCTCAACCAAAACCGCGAATCTTCTTTCCGAGGAAGGTCTCAATGTTGTAACCCTCCCGAAGACAATCGACAATGACCTCTGGGGAACCGATATGACATTCGGCTTCCAGTCCGCTGTTGACATTGCCACAACCGCGATTGACCAGATCCACACAACCGCAAGCTCACACAACCGTGTCTTCATCGTCGAAGTCATGGGCCACAAGGTCGGCTGGCTGCCGCTCAATGCCGGTATGGCAGGCGGCGCTGATATCATTCTTCTGCCGGAAATCCCTTATGACATCAACAAGGTTGTCGAAGCGATCGAGGAAAGAGCGAGAACCGGACACCAGTTCACCATCATCGCAGTGGCGGAAGGCGCCATCTCCAAAGAGGATGCCGCTCTGTCCAAGAAAGAGTATAAGAAGAAGCTTGCCAAGTCCAAGTATCCTTCTGTTTCCTATGAAATCGCAGACCAGATCCAGAAGATCACAGGCCGTGAAGTCAGAGTCACCGTTCCGGGCCACACACAGCGCGGCGGCGCTCCGAACTCCTATGACAGAGTCTTCGCGAGCCGTCTTGGTGCGGAAGCGGGCAAGCTGATCCTCAAGAAGCAGTACGGCTTCATGGTCGGCTACAGAAACCGTGAAATGGTCAAGGTTCCTCTGAAAGAGGTTGCCGGCAAGCTCAAGGTGATCGATCCGAAATCCGAAATCATCAAGGAAGCAAAGATGCTCGGCATCAGCTTCGGCGACTGATCACACATCACATATCAAAGGGATCCGGAAATTCCGGATCCCTTTTCATGTCTGTGAACTCTCCCCGCCTAAGTGCCATGCACTATAGACGGGGCTTCCAAGGCACCTGCGGTGCCAAAGACTTCCGTCTGAATACTGATACGGTTAATATCCAGCTGAAACAGTACAAAGCCTGTTCAACCCGATATTACTAACAATACCCAGACTTATGTCGGGATATTGACTGATTACGGCATCGATATGCCATAAATCAGCTAATACCCTTCGGGTTCCACTCCCGATCCCAGGGACTTTTGCCATAAGATCAGGTGATTCATTATAGAGCTCACGGATGAAATACCGTGCGCCGATGTTATAGCTTGCGTTCAGATCACAGTTGTACATCTTTCCGCTTTCAAACTGACACAT
>JNJQ01000026.1 GCA_000701725.1 Erysipelotrichaceae bacterium NK3D112 | reverse complement strand
TCTGAATTGCAAACCTCAACGCAACCCTTCAGTCGCATTAAGTCTTACAAACTGAAACAACCAATGTAGTTGCGATGAGTCTTAACAATAATGCCTGTAAGAAAATGCACCGTTAGGTGCGGCCAGTCTCGGCCCGACCGAAGGGAGTCACGGAGAGAAGGGACCCGTCATCAGGAACGGGGAGACCAATGCTTTCTCACATTGCGCCTGTGCAATGTGATGATTTCCCCACGCTCAATCAGTATATGATTATCCTGCCAGCCAGCCTGTGAACTGAAATAGAACTGGAGGAACTATTACACATGGCTGCTTATAAACGATTAGATACCCGCATGCGTATCCGTATTCAAACCATGCTCGAACAACGCGAATCATTCAAAAAAATAGCCGCTGAGCTCGGCGTTCACCCATCTACCATTTCCCGTGAAGTGCTTAACGGTTCTGTCGAGCACAATGTGGGAGGAATTGGCAGTAATAACCGCTGTACTATCCGCAGTACATGCGACATACATAACCTTTGCCCTGGGCAGTCTTATCTCTGCAGGAATAAGAAGTGTTCCAGATGCCACAAAGTCAACTGTAATAATATTTGCCGTGAATATAAGGAATACCACTGTCCGAAACTCGATAAGGCACCTTATGTATGCAACGGCTGCGAAAAGAAAAGGTCCTGTGCTTACAGGAAAAGAATGTACTTTGCCGACCAGGCTGATGCCCTTTCCAAAAAAATGCGTTCAGAATCAAGAACAGGTATGAACCTGTCTGAAGATGAAGTACAGGAACTCGATGGGATTATCTCTCCAAGAATAAAGATGGGACAGTCAATCCATCACATCTTCGCCACATCACAGGATGAACTGTATATCTGTGAGAGAACCGCATACACACTTCTTCACAGCGGTATGATCTCTGCCCGGCCTATTGACGCCCCTCGTATTGTCCGTATGAGTCCCAGAAAGACAAAACGTCAGGTGAAAGTGGACAAGAAATGCAGAGTAGGACGCACTTACGAGGATCTTCAGGCATATCTGGCCGATCATCCCGATACTGCTATTCTTGAAGGCGATACGGTTGAAGGGAAAAAAGGCGGAAAGTGTATTCTCACCCTCACCTGGAAGAGTATGGACTTTCAGATCGGCTTTCTCAGAGATCACAATAACTCCGCTTCAGTGACCGCAATCGTCGATTCTCTTCACGATACCCTCGGTGATGAACTCTTCCATAAAGTGTTTCCTGATGTTTGGGTTCTGGACAACGGTTCGGAATTTTCTAATCCGGCTGCTATCGAAAAGTATGGTATCCGTGTCTTCTATTGCAATCCTTCCGCACCGTATGAAAAAGGCACCTGCGAGAATACACACAGTCTGATCCGCCGTGTCCTCCCCAAAGGTTCATCCTTTGACTCTCTTGATCAGGGTTTTCTCAATCTCCTGTTCTCTCACATCAACTCTCTTGCACGAAAAAAGCTGAACGATCATTCCGCATATGATGTGTTCAGCTCACTGTATTCTGCTGATCTGAATATTGAGGAACTCCTGCATATCTGCTTCATCAACCCTGATGAGGTTGAACTGAAGCCCTCTCTTTTAAAGAAGTACTATGATTCCCACCCCTCTTTACTGTCCAAGGCAATCGAGGAGGAATCATGAAGCGTACTCAGAATATCCGGACTGTGCTCCGGCTTTTGAATCAGTATGTCCCTGATTCAGACAGCAGTGCAGGCAATGTGATTCTTTACATCCAGGATGTCTCTGCTCACATTGACTACTACATTCTTAACTGGAATCCTTCATTGAAAGAATTCTTCGCTCTTGTCGATCCGCTGCACTTTGACAATGTGCTGGATCTGGAATATGTACCTGTTTCCATGCTGGAAGACAGCACATTATTCTATAAAGTCTGTTCCGGAAAGAAACTGGTCCACTGGAAAAAGAAATATAAACAGCTTCTTCCGCTTAAACCCGGCATCTCTTCTTCAAGATAATAACCCGTAAATTCCGCAGGCTAGCTGACATACAATTGCCGACATAGCCCGGTCGCAATGGCTTATTCCGAATTTCAATTCCATGACGCGGGATGGTTTCATTGCGCCTTCATTGTAACATTACGAAGCCCCGCTCATCCTTACGAATGTATGAATTGACTGCCATCATCTCTCTGCCAGCCAGTAACAGACTTTATGCCGGAAGACGTATTTACACAGGGCATTCCCCATATACACTGGGACGAAGGTGTTGCCAAAGGACATTATTTTCGCAGCGCCTTCGTCTTTTCAGGGGTATGGGGAATGGGGTTTCCTGTGTCAATATGTCTGAGGATTAAATTCTGTTACGGAATAAACCACTTATCTGTACGGGTTGTGTCCCGAGCATATAATCAACTGGATCTCTTTTATGACTGTTTGGCAATCACATGAAAAGCTGTATGTCTGATCGATACTGCCAATCCAACATACAGCTGCTCTATTTCTCTGATTTCGTACAATGTTGCGTTAAGTCTTACAAAGTCGCGCTGACTATTTCAATTCACCACAGATTTAAATGTTGATATAATCAAGGCAGAGGTAAAGCATCATGAAGAAAAGATATCATGTATTTGTTGAAGGCCGGGTGCAGGGTGTCGGCTTCCGCGGTTTCTGCATGATCCGCGCACAGCGCTATAACCTGACCGGATCGGTCAGAAATCTGCCCAACGGCACAATGGTTGAAATTTATGTTCAGGGTGAAGACAGCGATATTGATAAATTCCTTGCGGATATCGAAAAAGGCGACCGCTTCATCCGGGTGGACAATATTTCGGTCAAACCCACTGCCCTGGTTGAGGGTGAAAAAAGATTCTCTTATGGAGCAGGATGGTGATTCCATCCTGTTTTTAGTTGAAAACGCTTACTTGTGATTTTTTTATCATTTGGTATTGACCTGCATGCGGAGGTATGTTTCAATAAGTGCGTGAAATAATTCACATGGAGGATTTATGGCAGATAAAAAGAAAAAAACGACAGAAACAGTCAATGAACTCTCACCTGCGCAGATCGAAGTGAATGAGAAAGTTGAAAAGGCTCTGAAAGCCCTGGATGACTTTGCCTCATACGATCAGGAAAAGATCGACTACATCGTTGCGAAGTGTTCCGTCGCGGCCCTTGATCAGCATGGCTCCCTCGCAAAACTTGCGATTGAGGAGACAGGCAGAGGCGTCTTTGAGGACAAAGCGACAAAGAATCTCTTTGCGTGCGAATATGTGGTCAATCATATGCGCAATCAGAAAACCGTCGGCATCATTGACGAGGATCCGGTCAAAGGCCTTAAGTATGTGGCGGAACCGGTCGGAGTCATTGCCGGCATCACCCCTGTCACAAACCCGACATCCACAGCGATTTTCAAATCTCTGATCTGTCTTAAGACAAGAAACCCGATCATCTTCGCCTTCCATCCCAATGCCCAGAACAGTTCCGCCGCAGCCGCAAAGGTTGTCTATGAGGCAGCCATCAAAGCCGGCGCGCCTGAAAACTGCATCCAGTGGATTGAAACCCCGAGCATGGAAGCGACAAGCGCTTTGATGAATCATCCGGGTGTTTCAACAATTCTCGCCACCGGCGGAAATGCGATGGTCAGAGCCGCTTACAGCTGCGGCAAACCCGCACTTGGCGTCGGCGCCGGAAATGTGCCCGCCTATATCGAGACAACCGCGGATGTCAAGGAAGCGGTCAGCGATATCGCCATGTCCAAGTCCTTTGACCATGGCATGGTATGCGCAAGTGAACAGGCGGTCATTGTCGATCAGGAAATCTATGAGGATGTGAAGAATGAATTCAGACATTACAACGTCCACTATGTGAACAAGAAAGAAAAAGAACTGCTTGAGAAATTCATGTTCGGCACAAAGGCATTCTCCAAAGACTGCGAAAGCGCAAAGCTCAATGGCGCCGTGGCCGGCAAGAGCGCATATTGGATTGCGCAGCAGGCAGGCTTTGAAGTTGATCCCAGCTGCTCAATCATCATTGCGGAGTGTTCCGAAGTCGGTCCCAATGAGCCGCTCACCCGTGAAAAGCTCTCCCCGGTGCTGGCCATGTTGAAAGCGGACAGCGTTGCGGACGGTCTTGACAAGGCGGAAGCCATGGTCATGTTCAACGGCACCGGCCACTCAGCTGCGATCCATACATCCAATGAGGATCTGGTCCGTGAATTCGGCAGACGGATCAAGGCATGCCGTATCATCTGGAACTCCCCTTCCACCTTCGGCGGCATCGGCAACATCTACAACTCCTTCATTCCCTCTTTGACCCTTGGCTGCGGTTCATACGGACATAACAGTGTCTCTGACAACATCAGCACGGTCAATCTTCTGAATATCAAGAAAATCGGAGAGAGGAGGAATAATATGCAGTGGTTCAAGATCCCTTCCAAGATCTATATCGAAAAGAATTCCATTGAATACCTCCATGACATGGTTGAAATGGAAAAAGTCTTCATCGTCACCGACCAGTCAATGGTTCAGCTCGGCTATGTGGAAAAGGTCACAGACCAGCTTGCCTTAAGAAACAACAAGGTCACCTATGAGCTCTTCTGCGATGTTGAACCGGATCCCTCCATCCAGACTGTCAAGAAGGGTCTTGCCCTCATGCAGTCCTTCAAGCCTGATACCATTATCGCTCTTGGCGGAGGCAGCGCGATGGATGCGGCCAAAGGCATGTGGCTCTATTATGAACATCCGGAAGTCAACTTCGATGATCTGAAACAGAAGTTCATGGATATCAGAAAGCGTGCCTTCCGCTATCCGGAACTTGGCAAGAAAGCCAGCCTGGTATGCATTCCGACCACTTCCGGCACCGGTTCCGAAGTCACTCCGTTTGCGGTCATCACAGATAAGGAAACACATATCAAATATCCTCTGACTGACTACTCGCTGACTCCGACCGTAGCAATCATTGACCCGGCACTGACCATGAGCCTGCCGGCATCCATCACTGCCAATACAGGCATGGATGTGCTGACTCATGCGGTGGAGGCATATGTTTCCGTTCTGGCAAGCGATTATACTGACGCATTGGCACTCAAGGCAGTGCAGATGGTCTTTGAATATCTGCCCCGTGCGGTCCATAACGGAAAGAATGATCCCGAAGCACGTGAAAAGATGCATAACGCATCCTGCATTGCAGGTATGGCATTTGCCAACGCATTCCTTGGCATGAACCATTCCATGGCCCATAAGATCGGCGCTGAATTCCATGTGCCTCATGGTCTTGCCAATGCGATCCTCTTACCGTATACCATCCGCTACAACGGCACAAAGCCGGAGAAACCGGGTTTATGGCCGAAGTACAAGTATTACAATGCGGATCTGAGATACTGCGAACTGGCCAAGGCCATCGGACTTGAAGTCACCTCCCTGGAACAGGGTGTGGAAGCCTTTGCCAAAGCGGTATGGCAGCTTGGCACTGACTGCGGCATCACCATGAAGTTCTCTGCACTGGATTATCTGAATGAGACAGACTGGTTCAACGCGGTCGAAAAGCTCTCCTATCTCGCTTATGAGGATCAGTGCTCTCCGGCAAACCCGAGAGTGCCGATGGTCGCCGATATGCAGGAAATCCTGAAGAAATCCTGGAGCGGCGAAGTCATCGAATATGTCCATCGATAATACTCATTATTAATTGCCTTCCCCCACGGCACCCGCTGAAATATGCGGGTGTTTTTTCAATTGAAAAAGAAGAGAATCAGATCTTCCCTTCTTTGAAATTTCTCATCATTTCATTGGTCAGGCTGTAATCATTTTCCTGCAGGACGATTTCATCCCGTGTCTTCCACTCGGCCAGTCTCAGTTCATCACGATCAACTGAGATCGTGCAATCGCCATAAGCCTCACAATAATATCCGGCAAGTATATCGGCTGCCGGTCCCCATGGCTGAGATGCATAGTAGCGGATATTCCTGACATCCAGACCGGTTTCCTCCTTGACTTCGCGGGCAACGGTTTCCTCGAATGTTTCGCCGATTTCCGTAAAACCTGCCACCAACGCATAGCCGCCATAGCCTCTAGCATATTTGGTCACCAGCATTTTGTCTTCATGCAATACACCGACAATCACGGCCGGATTGATTCGGGGATAGATGATATTGCCGCACCCAGGGCATACCATGGCGCGCTCATTTTCACTGTGGACGGTTTTTTGTCCGCAGCGTCCGCAATAAGCGCTGTTGAGATACCATCCGGCAAGATGATATGCAGTGAACAATGCATAAACTGATTCTTTCGGCCGCAATGATTTCCGTCTGACGGTTCTGAAATCGATATATTCACAGCCGTCTCTTTCCGTTTGTTTCAAATACAGAAAGAGATGTGAGGAATCCAGTGAGAAAAGATAAATGAGATCTTCTCTGTTCACATTCAGATCTTTCACCTTCGGAAACGAAAGCCGATCATCTTCCAGTCTGATCAGAACTTTTTCATCACAGAAGCAGAAAACCGGATCATTTTCGGACGGGATGAAATGCCGGTACTGGTTATATAACACATGCGGAGCAATATCCTGTATCATCTTTTTTTTCCTTTTTACGGTCACTATCTTAGCATCTGTCCCGCCTTTTTGGCTGAACATGCTCAAAAAAGATCTGCCGCGCGCACTGCGTTCAGATCTGATCGTCTGATTCCGTTTGTCTCAAAGCGAGCAGTTCTTCTGTTCTGCTTAACATCTGATCCAGGGAAAAGTATCCCGCATTTTTCAGAACCAGCCTTCCGTCAATGTAAATCTCCACACACGGAATGGACAGAATGCCCTTCTGTGCGCACAGCTGCCGGAATTCACTGATCGGCACAAACAGACCGCACACATTCTCATACGTTTCAATCCATTCATCGATTCTGCGTTTCAGGGCGGTGCATGGCGGGCAATTTTCCTCATCGCCGTATTCAATGATGCAAAGCTCAAAGGCATGAATCAGATCAGACAGGTTTTCATCGTGTTTCAGTTCTCTCATAACCCTCTCCGTTTCACCGCATGATCTGATAACCGGATTCTTCAAGGATATCCAATGCCTCTTCAAAGCAGTTCTCTTTTGTCAGGATGTAATCCGTGTTGAAAGTGCTTAACGCAAAAATCGATATCTTTTCCGCCGCAAGCAGAGAAGCGATCTTTGCAAGAATGCCGATCAGGGAAAAATCGAGCTGTCCTTTGATGCGCATTGCCTTCCAGCCATCATCCCTTTCAATGGTATTACATGGTACATATTCAGCCGGACAGACCAGGGACTTCTCCTCATCCGTGGCACCGGTGAATACAAAGGACTGATTGAGATCAATCCCCGAATAGTCTTTGACTTTGCATACTGAAAACACATGAGGCAAAGCTTCAATGATCAGATGATATTCATTCATGTTAACCGATGGCCCTTTCATAGCAATCAAGGGTGCGTCCGTCGAAACAGACCCAGACAATCTCATCAAAGGCATCCGGATGTTCATTTACATAATCATTGACTGCTTTGGCTGCAATCTCTGCCGCTTCAGCAAGCGGATAGGAATACACACCGGTGGAAATGGATGGAAACGCGATGGTGCGGATCATATTCTTTTCAGCCAGTGCAAGCGAATTCAGATAGCAGTTTCTTAACAGCTGCGCCTCATTGTGTCTGCCATCCCGGTAAATGGGTCCGACGGTATGAATGACATAATCACATGGCAGTCTGTAAGCTTTTGTGATCTTTGCCTCACCGGTTTCACAGCCATGCAGGGTTCTGCACTCTTCCAGAAGTTCCGGTCCGGCTGCCCGGTGAATGGCGCCATCCACTCCCCCGCCGCCCAGCAATGAGCGGTTGGCTGCGTTGACAATGGCGCTGACATAAGTGATTTTTGTGATATCGCCTTTGACGGCATGAATCAGAGTATTTCCGTTTTTCATGAAAGAACTCCTTTCTGTGTATAAGTTTTTATGCACGGGATAGCGGATCACTGTTTTCAGTTTTCACAGGGTCGGTTGTTCGGGGATCTGAAAGAAAGATTTCATGGTGGTGTCATGTATTCTGTTTTTTATTGAGCGGCATACTGTCCCTTGTATTTCCATCTTAGCTTATTTCACAATGTCATGAATCTGATTCTTCATCATCTGAAAAAGAATGCGGGGATTATGCGGAATTGAATTGAATAAGATCTTTGGAGGAATGATAATGCCAAAACGCAAGACAAAGAAAACCAAAGATCATGAGCAGGGTAAGCCTGCTGTTAACCGCAATGTTAAAGACAGACTGTTCCGTTTTATTTTCGGCAATCCTGAACACAAGGAATGGTCACTGGCTCTTTACAATGCTTTGGAAAACACCTCATATACCAATCCTGACGACCTGGAAATCACCACTCTGGAAAACGCGATTTACATGCGAATGAAAAACGACGCAAGTATCCTCGTCGATTCAAGGAACTTTTCTTTCTGGGAACAGCAGTCTTCGCTCAACCCGAATATTCCCTACCGGGATCTGAAATACTTCGTTTCAACAATCGAAAAATATGTTTACATGAATCATCTGAATGAATACAGCTCAAAGCCGATGAAACTTCCAAGGCCAAAGTTCTATGTTTTCTACAATGGCAAAGAAAAAGCAGAAAAGATCACAACTCTGAAATTAAGTGATTTGTACTACAATAATGGTGACGATGATGATATCTCACTGGAACTGATCGTGACACAGTACAATCTCAACCACCCGGACATTAAACCGATGGCATGTAAACAACTGTACGAATACCAGTGGTTTGTAAGTACTGTACGTGCGAACAAGGAAAAAATGGATATTTCGGATGCGGTATCGAAAGCATTGGATGACATGCCTGAAGACTTCACGATCAGGGAATTTATGATCGCAAACCGCAAGGAGGTCATTGAAATGAGTCTGTTTGAATTTGACGAAGATTATTACATGAATCTGTTCAAAGAAGAATACCTCCAGGAAGGTATTCAGAAAGGTATTCAGGAAGGTATCTCCAGGGGTATCGATTCGGAAAGAATTCAGGGAATCCGGAGTGCCTTTGCACTGCTGAAAGGTGCCGGGATCAGTGAGGAGGATTCCATTATGAGAATCGCCGCACAGTATCATCTTTCCGATACTGAGATCAGGCGCATCCTCTCTGAAGTACCTGACAGGCATTGAACACTCAAAAAGCTCGGAAAACTGTTATTGCGGATGCGGTATCGAAAGCATTGGATGATATGCCTGAAGAATTCACAATCAGGGAATTCATGATGGCGAACCGCATGGAGGTCATTGAAATGAGTCTGTTTGAATTTGACGAACAATACTACATGGATCTGTTCAAAGAGGAATATCGCCAGGAAGGCATTCAGAAAGGTATTCAAGTCGGTATCTCTCAGGGCATCAATTCAGAAAGAATTCAGGGAATCCATAGCGCTTTTGAATTGTTGAAAGGTGCAGGACTCAGTGAAGAAGATTCCATTATGAGGATCGCTGCACAGTATCATCTTTCCGATGCTGAGATCAGGCGCATTCTCTCAGAAGCACCTGACAGGCATTGAACACTCAGAATTCCGACACAAAAACAAACATGGAAACCATTCGATTTTCACTGAAAGCGAAGGATCCATGTTTTTGTTTTACCTCTGTTGGTTATTCAGGGGATTGCTGATACTGAACGGGATCCCGATACTGCTGTGACAGCCGTGATCAGATGAATGTCCATTGACACGGACATTCCATTTCGCATTGGCTTATCAGCATTTTAAAAGGAGGCATCGCTGCCTCCCTGGTATGATTCATTATCGTTTGGTTACTTTGGCAATGGTTCGCGGTGAACAGGTTTGCGGGCGGTTTCAATTGCCCTGGCAGGACATACCAGCATGCAGAGATGACATCCCACGCATTTGCCAGGATCAAGATGCGGTTTGCGTTTCTCATAATCAAAGCTGATTGCCTGATGGCCGCCATCCATACAGGAGATATAGCATCTGCCGCAGCCATAGCAGCGCTCATGACGGAAGACCGGGAAAACAACCATGTCACGTTCAATGTCTGTGTGAGCAACCACGGTGGATGATGCTGCGCCGATCAGATCTTTCAAAGATGAAATGCCCTTGCACTTCATATATTCTTTGAGACCGTCAATCAGATCATCAATGATGCGGTAGCCATACTGCATGACAGCGGTTGTCACCTGGACACTGCCTGCGCCAAGCAATATGAATTCCAGAGCATCTCTCCATGTTTCAATGCCGCCCATGCCTGAGATATGAAGGTCATAGAGTTCTTTGCAATTGGAAAGATCGGATATGAAACGAAGTGCGATCGGTTTGACCGCGGCGCCTGAATAGCCGCCGATCATTGAACGTCCCTGTACGGAAGGCTCCGCGACCAGAGTATCGATGTTAACGCCGGTGATGGAATTGATCGTATTGATTGCCGCGATACCATCCGCCCCGCCCCGTTTGGCGGCTAAGGCAAGCGGAACCATATCGGTGATATTGGGTGTCAGTTTGACCAGTACCGGAAGTTTCGTTCCTTTTTTGACGGCTTTTGTAAAGCGTTCAACAAGTTCTTCCGACTGGCCGATTGTGATGCCGAGATCACTGTCCTCCATATTGGGACAGGAGAAATTGCATTCGATGATGTTGGCTCCTGCCTTTTCGCATTCAGCGGCAAGATAGGTCCATTCCTCCTCATTCATTCCCATGATCGAAGCGACGATCACCTTATCGGGGAATTCCTTTTTCAGTTCGCGGAATATCTGCATGTTCTCCTCCACCGAATGGTCGGAGAGCTGTTCGATATTCTTGAAGCCGGCGAATGAATGGGAATGAGAGCGGATTGCGGAAAAGCGCGGTGAGGCCTCATGCTGGGGAAAGGAACAGATTGTCTTGAAGGCAGCTCCCGCCCAGCCTGCCCGGAAGGCTCTTGCGCACATGTCATAGCTGCTTGCCACGACACTTGAGGAAAGCAGGAAAGGATTCTCCAGTTTCACACCGCAGATCTCGGTACTGATATCCGCTTCTTCAATCCGGTGGGCAGGAAGTCTCGTCGATTCATTAAGGAAGCCGGAAAAGATGTCCTGAATCTGAACCGGAACTTTTCTGCCGCTCAATACACATGCCTGTTCGCACGGTCCGGCGCATTGTGAGCAGTCATTGCCGTTCAGTTTCACGGCTGCGCCATGGTAGTTTTCAAAGTAAAGTGAACGGAGAATTTCTCCGACCGGCAGATTGCGCTCGCATACCTTTTCACACGCGGGATCCGCGCAAAGCAGGCATTTGTTCATTTCAGAAAAGTCGAGAAAAAGTTTCGGACTGATTTTGTTCATAAAATTCACCTTATGAACATATGATGAAATCCGGTGTGCGATACACCGTCATTTCTTCATATGATCATTTCCTGTATGTTCTGAAATCATTCTACCATAATTCACCTTGTTCATAATGACACCCACGGCACAGGATTGTTTTAATGATTTCAGTGTTTCTTAAAATATTTTTTTCGATCAGTGAGTGCTCACAAATTCACGGATATACTGTTTTGCCAGTTCATCGTGTTCCCCGCGGAACATGTGTCCGGCTCCTTTTATCTCATGGTAGGTGCAGTCCGGATATTCGCGGATTGCCCTTCTGGCATAGCCGGGATCGACAACATTGTCTTCTGTGCCCTGCAGGAACAGAACCGGCCCTTCATAACCCTGGATTTCCCGGTATGGATTGAGATCGATGACATCCGTCACATACACAGAGCCGAGTTTCATGGGTCCGCAGCGGATCGTATCGGGAATATTGTGCGGATCGAACCTGGCAAACATCATATGGCCTGCGCGGGCATCTGCCGGAATGCATAAAGCGGGATACAGAAGAATCAGTGAACGGATCTTTTCTTTCAGCTGCTTTGCGGCAATGGCACAGACAAAACCGCCCTGTGAACAGCCAAGCAGACTGATCCGCTTGGAATCGACATATTCCATATAGGAGACATAGCTGAACACGCTCATCAGATCTTTCACTTCTGTCATAACGGACATATCCGTTGTTTTTCCCTGGCTGGCAGAGATCAGTCCGCCACCGCAGAAGTCAAAGGTGAAGGCGAGATATCCAAGCTCCGCAAGAAGCTTCGCATAGCCTTTGCACATGGAGGAATTGGCCATGAATCCATGGCAGAGGATAAAAGCCGGTTTAGGCTTTCCGGGTGTGATTTCCCCGTAGATTTTTCCGCTGATTCTGAGCCCGTCGCGGTATGTTCTGAATGTTTTCATGATCATAAGTCCTCTGTTATCTTCATCTTATCACGCTGATGATTGACATGAAAATGCCTGCGTCAGGCAGGCATTCACATATCATATTGCGCACGGAAATTCCCGTCTGTATGTTCAGAGCACGGACTCAAACCGTTCGTATACTTCTTTCAGATCTGACGGAAGATGCTTAAGACATTCCCTTCTGAACGAATCCTCAATGCCATAGTATGCTTCGGCGATACTGCCGGCCATGGCCGCAAGTGTATCCGTATCACCACCGAGAACAATTGCCTTTCGGATGGTATCCTCAAAGCTTTCCGCTTCTAAGAAAGAGACGATGGCTTCGGGAACGGTATCCTGGCAGATCGCGCTTCTGATCCGCTGTCTCTGGTAATCTTCATAGCTTGTGGAAAGATCATAGCCGGTGATTTTTTCAATTTCCGCTCTGATCTCTTCTTTGGATGCCTTGTTTCTGGCCATGAAAATGGCAGCGGCAATTGCGATTGCGCCTTTAATGCCTTCGGGATGGTTATGGGTGACGGATGCGCTCAGCTCTGCCATGCGGATTGTTTCCTCCATGGTGTCAAAAAGCCAGCCGATGGATGAGACACGCATTGCGGAACCGTTGCCGAAGCTGAAATATGGTTTCGGATCTGCAGAGAAAATCCAGTCATAGAACTTTCCGCCATAGCCCGCATCCGGATATCTTCTGCCCCATTTGCGCATGGAGCTGACCAGTTCTTCTTTGATCTCCTCATCGCTTTTTCCTCTGGTATTCATGATCGCTTCTGCAACGGCAATACTCATGACGGTATCATCCGTGAAACGGTCTCTTTCCTCATAAAATGTAAAGTCATACGGAATTCTGTATCTGCTGAATTCAAATCTTGAGCCGACATAATCGCCGATTAAAGCTCCTAACATATTGCGTCCTCCTTGTTATCTACAGTTTCAGTATATTCCTTGTGAAATACAAAAAGGTCGTCTGTCAGGCGACAAATGACCTTCTGTGTATATTTGTTATTTCACACAGGCAAAGACGCCGATGCCTTCCACATGTGTCACCTTCACATCCTCATACATGTTGTACAGTCTCTGTCTCAGGCTGAACTCGGTTTCATAGGGCGGAGTGAAGAAACCCATTTTCTGATAAAGATTTTTAATGAACCAGTCGGTTCTTCTGTTGGCGTTTCTGATATAGAAACAGCCGCAGAAGATTCCTCCCTTTTTCAGCACACGGAATGTCTCCGCATAAGCCGCTTCTTTGTCAGGGAAGGCATGGAAGCCGTTGAGGGAAAGAACAATGTCAAAACTTTCATCTTCAAAGGGAAGCTTGCCGACATCTCCCTGGCGGAATGTGACATTTTCAATTCCCATCTGCTTTGCCCTTTGTCTTGCCGCATTCATCATATCTTCCGAATAATCCAGGCATGTGATTTCCGCATCTGGAAGTGTTTTGTATACAGGCATGGTCAATACACCTGTGCCGACGGGTACCTCCAGAAGTTTTCCGGCAAAGTTTTCCGGGATGGCGGAAAGCGCCTGCTCAAGATAGGCGGCGTTTCTTTCACCGTCCATATTCCATACAAGATTGCATATGGCTTTGCCAAGCGGTGTGGAATAAGTCATCATGCCGTCATACAGCGATGCATTGGAGCCGCTCATCCTGTATGCTTTTCTGATTTCATCATATCTGTTCATAATCTGTTCCTCTTTTTTCAGGAATTCATAATGTCGTGAATCACATTGAGCACCGGCTCACTCCATTCATTCTGAAACAGCCATGCCTCATGGGACATCGCAAACGGAATGATCTGCGGATCGCGGAAATGTCTGAGATAGCGTTTGCGGTATTTCTCACCCATTTTAAGGGCGTAGATGATGTGAACCTTAGTGCCTTCCGCATGGATATCATTGTCCAGCTTTGTCACATAATCGGAATAGTATTCCCTGCTGACTGTATCAGGATGCAGGGAAACAATGCTTTGGGCAAATTCCTCCATGAAGGCGGCGGTTTGCTCATCATTGTCAGAACCGAAGGCTGCCGTCAGCATCTTCTTCAGCTTCTCCTGTTTTTCTTCGCTTTTGCCGGCATCGGAAATCCATCTGCCCACAATCGCGGTCATAGCCTTTGCGACAAGCGGACTGCCCTGATCAAGATCAGAGCTGCCGATGAATGCATGATCAATGTGGATGAAATTCCTCTGTAACAAAAGACCGACAAAACTTCCGCCGAGCGATGATCCGTATGCCCCGTCCACATGGCCGTCATGGTTTTCAATGATATAGTCCTCAATCTTTTCCGTGACGGTGTACATATCGGTAAACGGCTCTTCTTTATTATCATCGAAGCCGTCATAGTTCACACAGATCAGATGGTACCTTTCGGCCAGACGGTCAACGACCTTATGGAAGTTGATCTGCCATGTGCAGGCTGTGCCAGGCAATAACATCAATGTCTTTCCTTCCATATTTCCGAATTCATCGAATTTCATGGATTTTTCCCCCTTCTTCAGATGATATTAATTTAAGTTAGTTTATCCTTACCATTCTAGTCAGTTCAATGACCACTGACAAGTTCGGGTTCATTCTCAGTTACACATTCGACCCCTTGTGGCATAATGAATGGCATGTGCGAAAAGGAGGAATATCAATGAATCTGCCGTCATATGTGTATCTGCTTCTGGCAATGGCATCCAGCGCGTCGATGGCATTGATGCTGAGAATGCTTTCCTCCTCTGAAAACAATCGGTATGGCATGTTACTTGGCAATTATCTGACCTGCACAGTCATCGGCTTTCTTCTGCTGGAAAACAAAAGCCTGATCTTGAGTGCAAAGCCCGCCACGTATTTATGCGGTTTAATAGGTGGAATCCTCTTTGTGGTCTCGCTTGTGTGCATGCAGACATCCATCGGCAAAAGCGGCGCCATATTGACAAGTGCCTTCTCAAAGCTGGGTCTTCTGGTGCCCTTATGTGTGAGCATTGTGTTCTTCCATGAAACACCCGGTGTGATCCAGACCATCGGACTGGCACTGGTGCTGATGGCAGTATGGATCTTCTCTGGCAGTAAGAATGACAATCAAAGTGTGCGGAGTTTCAATCTGCCCTTTCTGCTTGTCGTGCTGTTTACCAACGGCATGGCGGATGGCATGGCAAAGATCTATAACGTATATGGCGTGCGCAGCGAGGATTCACTCTATGTGTTCTTTGTCTTTCTGTCTGCGGCATTTCTGACCTTGTTCCTGTTGATTCAGGAAGGCATCAGAACAGATAAGAAAACATCTTTGAAAGATCTTGCGGCTGGTATTCTGGTCGGTATTCCCAATTATTTCTCTAGTGTGTTGCTGCTCAAGGCACTGGACGGTATTCCTGCCTTCATCGTTTATCCGGTATTCTCTTCCGGAACGATTGTGATTGTTACGCTTGTCTCGCTGCTACTGTTCAGAGAATATCTCAACAAAAGACAGCTGGCAGGTCTTGCGATGATTCTGGTATCCATTGTATTGCTCAATCTTTGAAACTGACTCTTCCGTAAAAAGAAAAACGGGAGAGTTTTTGTTTTCTCCCGTCAGGATTCAGAAGCCTAAGATCACTCCGGCAGCGCCTGCCGCAATGATCAGGAAAATCGGATGGATCTTCGGTTTGTAAATATAGATTCCCATCAATACCGCATAGAGTGCGATCGCCTTCCAGTTGAACAGAGTCAGGAAGTTTCCGGATTCTTTCCATGCGTCCACATGGAAGAGCGCGATCAGGAAAATCGATACCACCGCGGAAAGGATAAAGCCGACAACCGCCGGACGCAGGCCTGTGAAGACGCCTTTGACAACCTTAGCGTTTTTGAATTTCTCAAGCATTCTGGCAATGATGCAGATGACGATGAGACTTGGCGCAACAAGTGAGAATGTGGCGGCGATGGCTCCGGGGATCCCGAACATCTCATAGCCGACAAAGGTGGCCATGTTGATGCCGATGGGACCGGGTGTGCTTTCCGACACCGCGATCATGGTGGTTAATTTATCAATCGTGAACCATCCGTATTTCACGGACATTTCCTTTAAGAAAGGAATCGTTGCAAGTCCCCCGCCGACTGCGAACAGACCGGTTTTGAAGAACTCCCAGCACATCAGAAGGAATGTGTTCATGCGTTTTCACCCTCCTTCTTTTTGTCTTCCAGGATATACATCACATAGCCGCACACACCTGCGATCACCACAAGGATCATTGTGGAGATGCTGGTGAATGTGCTTAAGAGCCATGCGCCTGCGAAAATCACGAAGGTCGGAATGTTTTTGACGCCCTTCTGATACAGATTGATGATCGACTTTGTCATCAATACGCAGACGGCAACCTGGATGCCTCTTAAAGCGGACTGCACGAGCGGCAGATCGGAGAAGTTCTGTATGAGACCGGCAATGCAGGAAATGATGATGATGGAGGGGCTGATGACGCCCAGTGTGGCAATGGTGCCGCCAAGCACACCGCGTAACTTATAGCCGACAAATGTGGCGGTGTTGACAGCGATGATGCCCGGAGTGATCTGTCCGATGGCATAATAGTCCATGATCTCATCCTCGGTTGCCCAGTGATATTTCTGAATAACCTCTCTCTGGATCATCGGCAGCATCGCATATCCGCCGCCGAAGGTGAATAATCCCATCTTGAACCAGGAGACATAAAGATTCCATAATTCTTTCATTGATTCAATACCTCACGTCTATTTTACTCGCACCTTACCAGCATGCAATATTGGAATCGGTGCGGCTTTCGGTGGCGCCGATCAGCACGCCGTTTTCCAGACGTTCAATGATCTGTCCCCTTCCAAAGCCTCCGCTGCTTTTGGCATAAGAGATTTCATGTCCGCGCTTTTTCAGATCTTCGAATATTTCTTTGTCAAAGGAAGGCTCCACGATCACTTCCAAACCGTTCTTCCACTGCCAGCGCGGCGCATCAAGGGCCATCTGCGGATTGAGGCTGAAATCAATCCGGTTCATGATGGTCTGCACATGCCCCTGCGGCTGCATATATCCGCCCATCACGCCGAAGGGGCCGACCGCTTTTCCGTTCTTGCTCAAGAAGCCGGGAATGATCGTGTGATAGGACTTTTTGGAAGTCATGAGGTAATTGGCGTCCTCTGCATTCAGTGAGAAGTCAGTGCCTCTGTTCTGAAGTGCCACGCCATAGCCGTCAACGACAATGCCGGAACCGAAGCCCATGTAATTTGACTGGATGAAGGAGACCATGTTTCCTTCGCCATCGGCAGTGCAAAGATATACGGTTCCGCTTTTGGGCGGCTGCACAAAGGAAGGCACAAAGGCGTTTTCTTTGATTTCAGCTGCCCGCATCTTTCCGTATTCTTCGGAAAGGAACCATTTCGGATCGGCATTCATGTATTTGGGATCCGTGATGTAATGCTTGCTGTCAGAGAAGGCAAGCTTCATGGCCTCAATCTGCTTATGATAGGTATCAGCGCATTCCTTTTGTTCAAATTCAAAGTTTTTCAGAATGTTGAGCGCCATCAAAGCGGTGATGCCCTGGCCGTTGGGCGGAATCTCATGAACGGTATAGCCTCTGTAATCAACGGAGATCGGTTCCACCCATTCCGCTTCATAGGAGGAAAGATCTTCCTTGCAGAAGAAACCGCCGTGCATTTCTGACTGCTTTACCAGCTGTTCAGCAATTTCACCTTTATAGAACGCGTCCGCATCTGTTTTTGCGATCAGTTTCAATGTGCGTGCATGGTCCGGCAGTTTCACGAGATCACCGAAATGATAAGGCTCTCCGTCTTTGGTAAAGGTTTTGAACCATGGCGCAAATTCAGGCTTGTCACCAAAGCGTTCTTTGAAGATCTCTGCGCTTCTTTCCCATCCTCTTGCGGTTACTGGGCCTAAGGCATAACCGTTTTCGGCATAGTCAATGGCCGGCTGAAGAACTTCTTTGAGACTGAGTTTCCCGAACCGTCTGCTCAGCTGTTTCCAGGCACCCACGGCACCAGGAACTGTTACGGGTGTCCATCCGTAAACCGGCATCTTTCCGTCTGCGCTATGTTTTCTCACTTCATCGGCACTGATGTGCATGGGGGATTTGCCGGAGCCGTTCAGACCATAAAGATGATCCTTCACCCACACTAAGGCAAAGGCATCCGAGCCAAGGCCGTTGGCGGTCGGTTCGACCACGGTCAAAGCTGCCGCGGTGGCGATGGCGGCGTCGATGGCATTGCCGCCCCTTCTCAGGATTTCAAGTCCTGCCGCTGAGGCAAGCGCGCTGCCGGTTGCGACCATGCCATGGCTTGCGGCAATCGTGTAGCGGTTGGAATGATATGGCTGATACAAAGGATCGTATTTCATAGGGATACCTGAACTTTCTTATGGCTAATCTTAGCAGAATTCAACAAACCCTGCTTTGTGAATTCATGTATCAGTATTGATAAGCCGCATCCTGAGCAGCAGATCATGCGGTCTGCCTGCAGTGATGCGGTTTTTGTGATATGTCAGCGATCACAGGCGTGGACAAAAAAAGGACCGTTTCCGGTCCTGAGTGTGTAAAGTCTGTTACATCTTTGCGAAGACGTATTTCTCGATCACTTCCGCCACCGCGCCATGATCGCAGTCTCTTTCCGTGATCACATCGCATTCGGGTTTCATTGATTCAATGGTGTTGGCAACCCCGACGCCAAGGCCTGCCGCCTTGATCATGGCAAGATCGTTGTAATTGTCGCCGATTGCGATGGTGTCCTTATGGTCAATGCCGAGCAGATCCGCAAGTCTCAGAAGTCCTGCGCCTTTGTTGACGCCCTTCTTGTTGAATTCAAGATAGCGGTTGGATGAATAGGAGACATCCATGTCATCGGTGATATCGGTCAGCTCTGCGGCAATGGAGCGCAGATATTCATGGTCGGTGTTCTCATAGAGGCATTTGACGATTTCCGTATCCTTGAGGAAATCGATGTTGTCCGTGAAGATTTCGGTGAATTCCTGTCTGTTGTCAAGGTATGCCACCTCACCGGGGTTCATATTGTAGGTGTAGACGGTATCGAGTGTGTAAACGTGCATGCACACATCGTATTTCAGTCCTCTCTTATAGAGTTCGGAAGCCTGTTCAAAGGTGATACCTTCATAGTGAAGCAGACGGTTGCCTTTGTTTTCGGTAATGGCGCCGCCGTTGAAGGAAATGACATACTGTCCTTCCTTTTCATACTGGCCCAGTTCTTTCAGTGTGCCGAAGGCGGTAAAGAACGGTCTGCCGGTGGCGCATACAAAATAGCCGCCCATTTCCATAAATTTCTTGATAGCTTCGATATTTTCGTCACAGACGGTGCGGTCTGCCTTGATCAGAGTTTCATCCAGGTCGCTTGCGATCAGACGGTACATGATATTTCCTCTCTTTCTCTTCTTATATTGTGACAGATTGCATGGTCCCTTGCCAGTGTGATCGTATGCATGTTCATCTGTTTTTCAGATTTTTTCAGCCGGCTGGGACTGTCCGTAAAGGCGGTAGATCATTTCCGCCACATTGCGGGCATCCTCGCGCTTGCCTCCCTCCTCCCATTTGAGAAAGGCATTGAGAAGTCCTCCGGCATAGGCATACAGTTCATACATATGCAGTTTCTTTGCCGGCAGAATGTTCTTCATCATATATTCATTGACCGCATCAATCAGGATGGTATATAAGCCATGGCGGTTGAGCACCAGGAAGTATCTGGCATAGCGGTCAAAGTAGTTCAGGGAGAATTCGATGTGGTCCAGTTTCATATAGACAGACGGATCATCCACCTCTCCGCCTTCGATCATATAGCCGTTGACGATGATATTCAGATAATCGCATAAGGCGTCATAGAGGTTTTCATAATAGCGGTAAAAGGACATTCTGGAAACATCCGCACCCTTGATCACATCGGAGACACGGATCTGTGTGAATTCCTTTTTTTCCAGTTCATCCAGAATGGCATTGCCGATGGCAATTCTGGTTTTGAGCGTTCTGCTGTTGAAATCCTTGTTTACTTTCATAAGTGTTACACTTTCTCATGTTTTGTATCAATTGTTACAAAACAGCCGGTTTTGTAAATTTTAACATAAGGGAAATACGCATACAATTCACATGTTGTAACGGAGGTGGTGAATATGAGGATTATTGCGGATTCATCCTGTGATCTGTTCACACTGGACACACCTGATTTCAGAACGGTTCCACTTTGCGTCTATACGGATGAGAGAAGCTTTACGGATGATAAGAATCTGGATCTTCATGAAATGCTGGATTATCTGGCTCTTTACAGAGGACGCTCCTATACATCCTGTCCTTCAAGCGAGGCATGGATGAAGGAATTCGAAGGTGCCGATGAGATCTTCGTCGTGACTGTCACCAGTTCCCTTTCCGGCTCCTATAACAGCGCAAAATGCGCCGCTGATATGTGGCGTGAGGAACACCCTGATACAAAGATCAGTGTCATAGACTCATTGTCCACGGGCGGTGAGGAAATCCTGCTGCTGATGAAACTGGCAGATCTTGAGAGAAGCGGAAAAACATTTGAAGAAATCGATGAAGAAATACGGGCATATCAGAAGACAACAAGACTGTTCTTCTCCTTCTTCTCGCTGCATAATCTCAGCCAGAACGGCAGAGTGAACAAAGCGGTCGCTTCCATGTTATGCGCATTGAACATCGCAGTCAGCGGCACCGCCAGCGCAGAAGGCACAATCAGTGTCACCGGCAAGGCGCGCGGCAGACGCAAGGTTGTCAAAGTGCTCATGGAACAGCTGGACAACGCGGGTTATAAGGGCGGCAGAGTCGTGATCACCCATGCGGAAAGCGAAGAGCTTGCGGATATGTTGAAGGAAGCAGTACTTGAAAAGTATCCTTCCGCAGAGATCTCCATTTATCTGACCAGAGGCTTATGCGGCTACTATATGGAGCGTCGCGGAGTTGTCATCAGCTGTGAGACAGACCGCATTTATCAGTAAGAGAATTTAAAGATGCCATCCTTCCAAAGGGGATATTCCATTTCGCTCATGGGGTATCCCTTTTTTAGTATCATTCTTTCCATAGAAAAACCGGATCATTCAGGTTTTCCCGAACAATCCGGTCTTTGCTGCAATGTTTTAATTGTTAATGGTTAACGCTCAGTCAATGTCCTCGCCGTTGGAAGCGATGACCTTCTTGTACCAGAAGAAGGAATCCTTGCGGGAGCGTGCCATGGAGCCCTTGCCCTCATCATCCATGTCGACATAGATGAAGCCGTATCTCTTTCTCATTTCGCCTGTGCCGGCGGAAACGACGTCGATGCATCCCCATGTGGTGTAGCCGATCAGATCAACGCCGTTGTCGATCGCTCTGCTCATGGCCTGGATGTGCGGACGGTAGTAGGCAATACGGTAGTCATCATGGATGGATCCGTCCTCTTCAACCGTGTCATATGCGCCAAGACCGTTTTCAACGATCATCAGCGGAATGCGGTAGCGGTCATAGATTCTTTCCAGGAAGTACTGCATGCCGGTGGGATCAAGCGACCAGCCCCAGTCGCTGTACTGCAGATACGGGTTCTTCGCACCCATGGACATATTGCCGCCGGCCTTCTCTGTGATATCGTGGGTTGTGGAGACGCCGGAGGAGTAATAGGAGAATGTGTACATGTCAACGGTGCCTGCCGCAAGATCATCCAGATCCTCATCGGTGATGTCAAGCTCGCAGCCGTGTTCCTTCCACAGTCTCTTTGCGAACGGTGAATAATAACCGAAGACATGAACGTCGCCGCAATAGAAGATGCCGTTTTCCCAGTCATGTTCGCACTTGAGAACATCAGCCGGATCGCATGTCATCGGATATGCGCATGCGGTTGAGAGCATGCAGCCGATCATGTTGGTGGAATCAATCGCATGACCGATCTGGACTGCCTTGGCAGAGGCAACCAGCTGATAATGCAGCAGCTGATATGCTTCACGGTAGCGCGCATCCAGCTCTTCCTTTGACAGATGCAGCATGTCATTGACCATATCAAGGAATGCGCACTCATTGTTGATCTCATTGAATGTCAGCCAATAGTGAACCAGTCCCTTGTATTCTGTGAAGCAGGTTGTCGCAAAGCGGACATAATGGTCAATCAGCTCACGGTTCTGCCATCCGCCCAGCTCCTGTTCGAGATAAAGCGGTGTGTCGAAATGCCAGATGGTGACCAGCGGTTCGATATTGTATTTTCTCAATTCCTTGAAGACTTCACGATAATGCTCAACACCTTCCACATTCGGTGTCTTTTCAATTCCCTTGGGGAACAGACGGCTCCAGGAAATGGACATGCGGTATACCTTGTATCCCATTTCCGCAAACAGAGCGATGTCCTCTTTGAAGTGATGATACTGGTCAACCGCCTTGTGGTTGGGATAGTAATAATCCGGGTTGACATAATACTTCGCACCTTCGGGCAGACGGCCGAACTGGTTGATCTTGCCGGGTTTGCCGTCCTTGTCCAGATAAGTGATGTAACGGGGTTCGGAAACAGTTCCGCCGGTGGTCACATCGGTTTTGGCAGGTCCTCTGCCACCCTCATTCCAGGCGCCTTCGACCTGGTTGGCAGCGGTCGCACCGCCCCATAAAAAGCCTTTCGGAAAACTCATAATGATAATGTCCTTTCTCTTTTTAACAATTATATCAGTTTTGAGCGATTGGTTGAATGCGTCATGTTATGCATACAGCATCACAGATTGTATACAGCTGAATATTTCTTTCTGAGATAGTCCGTATAGTATTCCGGTGTGAAGTCTTCCCCGGTTGCCCGTTTCACGGTTTCCAGTGAAGAATACATGGCGCCGTCCTTCTGCACATGTTCCTTCAGCCATGCGGTGACTTCGGTATACTTGCTTTCCGCAAGCAGTGTCTGCACATCGATCTCTTGTTCCATCGTATGGGCAATCTGGGCGGCAAATGCGCTGCCTAAGGCATAGGTCGGGAAATAGCCGAAATAAGCATAAGGCCAGTGCATATCCTGAAGAATGCCTTCCTTTGCGTCCTTGACATCCACGCCAAGATATTCCTTATATTTTTCATTCCAGATCTTTTCCAGATCCTTGACTTCCGTCTTACCCGAGAACAGATCCTTTTCCATTTCATAACGGATCAGGATATGGAGCGGATACGTCAGTTCATCCGCTTCGGTTCTGACCGGTGAGCATTTAACTTTGTTGAATGCGTGCATGAATTCTGCAAAGCTGATTCCTGACAGCTGCTTCGGGAAATGTTTCTGGAGCTTCGGCCAGTTGGCACGCCAGAAGCCTTCGGTTCTGCCGAGATGGTTTTCGCAGAGTCTGGATTGCGATTCGTGCATGGCGGCGCTGATGCCGGAAACGATCATCGTTCCGTCATATTTTTCATCCACATTGTGGGTGAACCATGCATGTCCGGTCTCATGGACGGTGGAAAGAATGCCTGCCACGGCATCATGTTCACGGTATTTGGTGGTGATGCGCACATCATTGACGCTGATCCAGGTGGTCAAAGGATGTTCGGATTCGCCAAGCTTGCCCCACTCATTTGTAAAGCCGAGATATTCAAGGATCTCTTTCATCAGTTTGCGCTGTTCATCTGTGTCAAATGACTGATGCAGGAAGGAGTCGTCGATCTCTTCTGCCTCATTGATTTTATGAATCAATGGAACCAGTTCCTTCTTCACATGTTCAAAGAAGGCGTCATAGCGTTCCATATTCCATCCTTCCTCATTGTCATCCAGCAGGATGTCATAGGGATGGCGGGTGTCATTGCGGTAAGTCAGAAGTTTCTTCTGCATTTCCACGAGTTTTTCCAGATACGGATAATAGCTTTCCCAGTCAGCGGTCTGCTTGTATTTGAGCCATGTGCGCTCGGACTGCTGAAGGGCATCATGATAAGCCAGATAAACATCTTCCGGCACATTGCCCATGCGTCTGAATCCCTTCTGTCTTAACTGCAGTCTTCTGCGCAGCACGGGATCAAGGGTTTCATCGGCAAGCAGCTCTTCCGTGATTTCGGGAATGCTTTCGTCATTCTGGATTCTGAACAGCTCCCCTGCCAATAATGATGTATGTTTTGCGCGTAAGGGTGCGCCGTTTAACGGCGGTCTGTCATTGGCGTCAATGCCGATCAGAGTCATTGCAAAGCGGTATGCGTTGAGTTTCTTCTCCCATTCCTCATAGCGGGCAATCAGTTCTTCATTCTTCATCTGTATCATTCCTTTCCGTTTCCAGCGGTAAATTGATTTCCGAGCACTCAATCACAAAGTATTCCTCATCCAGACCGGGATCAGGATGTGAGTCTTCGATTCTCAAAGAAACACCGTCGATTGCTGTTTCTTTAAAATCATCCGGACTTCCAAGGATGACATATTGGGGACCGGCGTAAATGAAACTGCCTTTGCCATCCGGGCAGACAGGCATCGTATCAAGCGATTTTTCTATGTCTATTCCTAACGTCTTTAAATATGAGGCAAGCTTCGGATAGGCGGCGCGGATGCTGCGGTAAAAGCGGATACAGTCTTCGCAGCTGCACAGATCCTCTTCCCTTAAAGACCGGTAATAGGCGATTGTCTTTTCTTTGTTCATAAGCGGTTCCTTTGATCCATTATGACACAATCCGCTCAGAATCTCCTTTACTTTGCCAGCAAAAAAGAAAACGATGAAGTCATTCTATCGTCCTGATGAACCGTTCCTGAAAAGGGACGGTTTTTTCATGTAAAAAGCTTCATGCCGTAACGGCATGAAGCTCGGAATGATTCATCAGATGTTGATTTTGACTGTCATATCAGATAACGGATAGGTCGAGCAGGCATGGACATAATTGAAATCGATGTCCGCCCCTCTGCGGCCGTCATGATTCGGATTGACATAGTATTCGCCATTCAATACCTTGATGCGGCATACACCGCAGGCGCCGCTGCGGCAGGCAGTATGGATCTTCAATCCTGCCCTCTCCAGTGCCGTGGCAATACTTTCATCTGCTTTGGCATCGATCACTGTTTCATGGATGCCCTGTCTTACGCACAGTCTGAAGGTCTTATCTTTTGTTTCAATCGGATAGCCTTCCTCTTTGGAGATATCTTCGGGCTGACCCGGCGCATCATAGCGGATTCTTCTGGCCGGCACATTCAGCTTTGCCAGTTCCTTTTTGAGGAAGCCATGCATGGGCCATGGTCCGCAGATCATGAATGTGGAATCCTCATGGGCATACTTTTTGATGATCTCTGCACTCAGGAAGCCCTTTTCCCCTTTCCATTCCGGGTTGTCTCCGCTTAATACGTGAACCACATGGACATGATCAGAGATCAATGCATCAAGTTCGTCTTTGAGAATGATGTCATTCTCATCCACGGAGCCATAGAGAATGGTCAGATCGGCATCCAGTTTTCCGTATCTGATTTCCTTTGCCATTGAGACAAACGGTGTGACGCCGCTGCCTCCTGCCAGGGCTGTGATATAACGGGAATCACGGATGGCATCATGATGGAATTCACCCAGTCCCACTTCGCAAAGATAAGTCTCACCAGCTTTTACCTGATCCAGAAGGATGTCAGAGATATAGGCATTGGCCTTTTTTCTTCTCACGGTGATTTTCACAAACGGATGTTCGCCGCGTGTTTCATAAGGCGCGCTGGAAATGGAATACGGACGTGTGGTCAGTGAGTTGCCGTCTTTGATCTGTATGGTCATGAACTGTCCGGCTTTGAAATACGGAATGTGTTCCGCCTCAAAGCGAAAGGTCTTTGCCGTGGGGCTTGCCTCTTTGATTTCCGTCAGCTTCATCTCAATCAGACCGGGATGAAGCAGTTTTGCGGTATTGCCGATGGGATCATAAGGAGAAGGAACGGATGATGCATTGTTGTATTTTTCTTCCCGGGCTTTGGTCACTCTCGAAGCGCCGCCCACGTCTGTTAAAAAGCCTTTGACTTTCATCTTATGCAATCTCCTTTCCGTCTTCCGCCATCATATCCAGAATGATCTTGGCAGCCTTGCGGCCGTTGGTTACCGCCGGTCCCATACCGTCGCCTGAAATCTGATGAGCGCCGGCAAATGAGAGTCCTTGGATGTAATTCTCGGATTCACTCATCTGCAGTCTTGCGACGATGTGGTCATCCATTGTGTGCATGTATCCGTAGATTGATCCGCGGTAAGCACCGGTGAAATGTGCGACACTGACCGGTGTCTCATAGACGATTTCAAGGATGTGGTCCCTGAGATTGACACCGAGCCGTTTTGATTCCTGATCAATGAAATATTCGGCATTTTTGCGTGTCATCTCTTCATAGTTTTCCTCATTCACATTGAGCCAGCCTTCCGGACGCGGTAAAGCGGTGATGGAATAAATGCATGTACCCTTTGGTGAGGCATCCGGGTTGGCCAGATTGGTGCAGATGGAAGTGATGTAGTTGTAAGGTCCCTCCCCTGCATACTCTTCAAAGATCTGATTCAGATGCATTCCTTTAGGCGCATAGAATGTTGAATAATCATGGATGCCAAGAGCTTCGGGACTTTCATCCAGCAGCATCACCACCGAGAAGCAGCTGACACCAAGTGTCTTGGCATTGACAAACTTAAATGCCCCTTCGGGTACCGCCTCAGCCGGTTCAATCATCGATGTATATGCCTTGTCGGGATAAGCCGAGCAGATCACATAATCGCTTTTCACTTCTTCGCCATTGGCAAAACGAACTCCTTTGACATGTCCGTTTTCAACCAGGATCTTATCCGCTCTTAAGCCGAATTCCATCTGCACACCCATTTCCATGGCGCGCTCAGCCATTTTGAGTGACATCTCATGGGAAAATTTCTTCGGAATATAGGAGCCGTAGCCAAGATAATCCGCCATCAGTACCGCCCAGATGGTAAAGGGAAGATTGTCCAGGGTATCACCGACATAGATCCAGTATGCGGAAAGAATATCAACCGCCTTTTTAGGCAAAGCGAAAGTGTCAATGACTTCCTTTGCACTGTAGCCAGCGGTTTTGACAAAGTCAGGATGTTTTGCCAGCATCATCGGCTTGCTCATCTTGGTGACGGAAAGAATGTTCACTGAATTGTAAACCCTGTGGCAGAGATTCAGAAGGTCCAGAATCTTATGGAACAGACTGCCGTCCGTATCCCCGCATGCCAGGGCAATCTCATGGGCCGGTGTTTCAAAGTTGCCATGGGTGCCCGGATGCACTAATGCATTTGTGCCTGTTTCTTCATCCACAAACCGGTAAGCTTCCGGTACTCTTAACCATTCAATGTCAACCCCCATCTCATCAAAGAAGTTTCTGATTTTAAGAGGACATTCCTTCGGACCGATGGACATCATCTCATGCAGGGATGCCTCAATCTCAACGCCGCCGCGCACAAAAGAGGTCGCCACGCCGCCGGGCAGATTATGCTGTTCAGCGACGAGCACATTCAGTCCCTTCTTTGCCAGTGTGAGCGCACTGGCGCAGCCGGCCAGAGCGCCGCCGATGATCACGGCGTCATAGCTTTCTTTCAGATATCGTTTATTGTTCATAATTTCCTCGCTGTCATCACTTTCCATTGTAGCCTTGTGTGCGGTGAAAATGCATTTGAATTTTTCCACTTCGATGTTCATATGCATCCATACAGAATGATTTCAATATTGTATGATATTGCATGAGGAGCTGACTCATGCAAACTTATCGGATTTCAGATCTTTCCAGACTGTTCGGATTATCCAGTGAGATGATCCGCTATTATGAGAAACAGGGTGTCATCCAGCCGCAGCGCGATCCGGAGAACGGATACCGCATCTATTCGTCTTTTGATGTATTCAATCTGCTGGAAGCCAGCCTCTACAAGGCAATGGACATCCGCCTTGGCGACATCGAGAAAATGAAAAGTTCGGATTATATGAGCGGATTCACCGAAACACTGAAACAGTACAGGCAGAGGAAATCTGATGAAATCAGCTACAATATGATCCTGCTGGAGCATCTGGATGCCATGATCGCACGCAATGAATGCGCCGTTCATAATCAGGGCAATTACTGGATTGCCCATACTCCCGCCAGTTACCGCTTCAGAATGTGCGAAAGCAAAGAAGACACGTATTCAAAAATCATGACACCGGAAAGCGTCATGAAATCGCTGTTCTCCGCATCTGTCAGACAGTTCGTCGATTCCGCGGTTGAATTCAGCGATGATCATGAAACATGGTATTTCTCACTGGAAAAGAAATACGCGGAAAGCCTCGGGGTTCCGCTTGAACAGGCGGAATATACCGGAGAAAGAAATGAACTGTATACCGTGATTGATATGGGGGAGCCGCATACATTCCGCAGAAAGAATCTGACCCATATCAGGGAATACCTTTCAGAACATCATTATGATCTGAGCGGGAAAATCACCGGTATCATCTGCGGCCGGGGAACGGACAACGGTCATTTTCACCGCTACATTGAACTTCATATTCCAATCAGGCTCTGAATGTTCAGAGCTTTTTCACTGCGTAAACCGATGACTTTGTTTCCATACTCTGAAAGCCTTTCAGAGTTTTGGACATTCTCTTCTGTTACAGATGCGTCCTCATCACCCTCCTGCCGCTGTATTCCGCCTCACTTTGTGAAAAAACGCACAGAAAAAACTTATTTGACTCTGAAATACTTTCACCTTTTAAGCTGAAAGCAGAAGAAATAGGAGGACATCAAAGATGTTGGATCATGTATTTTCACCCTGTAATATCGGAACAATGACTGTTCCCAACCGTCTCATCGTACCGGCAATGGTTATGAATCTGTGTACCGATGACGGCATCCTGACAGAAAGATTCATCAAATACCATGAGGAAAAAGCCAAGGGCGGCTGGGGTATGATCATCACCGAAGACTATATGGTCTCCGAGCATGCCAAAGGTTATGAATTCATTCCCGGACTGTACAATGACAAACAGATTGAAGGCAATAAGCGTCTGACAGATATCATTCATCAGTATGATTCAAAGATCGTATGCCAGATTTACCATCCGGGCAGACAGTCCAAGCATGCCGTCAACGGCAATGTGCAGCCGATTGCGCCAAGCGCCATCAAAGACCCCTTCTGCCTCGATCTGCCCAGGGAAATGACACGTGAGGAAATCCATGAGGTTGTCCGCGACTTCGGCTCCACCGCAAGAAGAGTCAAAGAAAGCGGATTTGACGGAGTTGAGATTCACGCCGCCCACGGTTATCTGATTTCCTCATTCCTGTCGCCTTTCACAAACAAGAGAACGGATGAATACGGCGGATGCTTTGAAAACAGAACCAGAATCCTTAAGGAAATCATTGAAGCAGTGCGTGAAAATGTCGGTAAGGACTTCCCTGTGATTGTGCGTATTTCATCCAATGAATTCCTGCTCGGCGGCAGAACCGAAGCGGATTCCTATGAGCTGGTTTCCTATCTGGAGGAACTCGGTGTTGATGCCATCCATGTTTCAAACGGTATGTATGCATCACCGGTTGAAAAGCAGATCATCGCGCCGATGTATACAAAACATGCGCTCAATGCGGATGTTGCGGGCACCATCAAACAGCTTGTCAGCATTCCGGTAATTGTCACCAACCGCATCAACAGTCCGAAGATGGCGGAAGCGATTCTGAAACTGGGCAAGGCTGATTTTGTCGGCATGGGCCGCGGTTCTCTGGCTGATCCGTATCTGCCCAAAAAGGCAAAAGAAGGAAAATTCGAGAATATCCGCTATTGTATCGGTTGTCTGCAGGGATGTGAGGCAGGTCTGCTTACCGGCAATGCCGCTACATGTCTCGTCAATCCGAGAGTCGCAAGAGAATATGAGAATCCGATGAACAAAACGGCAAACCCCAAGAATGTCATGATCATCGGCGGCGGTCCTGCCGGTCTGATCGCTGCGGAAACAGCCGCACTGGTCGGGCATCATGTCAAAGTCTATGAAGCACAGGAAACCCTCGGCGGTCAGTTCCGCTCTGCTGCCTATCCGCTTGGCAAAGGCGAGCTTTCCACATTTGTCTCCTCCCTGGCAAAAAGCCTCAGCGATCTGAATGTGCCGGTATATACAGGCACCGCGGTCACAGAGGAAATGATTGAAACCGAAAAACCGGATGCAATCATCATCGCAACCGGCGCAAAACCTCTGCATCTGAACATTCCGGGAATCGACGGTGCCAATGTCATGTATGCCGAAGATGTTCTGCTTGGAAAGACAGATGTCAATGACGGTCCGATCGTTGTATGCGGCGGCGGTGAAGTCGGCGGTGAGACTGCCCACTATCTGACCCAGACCAATCATGACATCACACTCATTGAAATGCAGAATGACATTCTCAATGACATGATGCCTCTGACAAGAAGCTGCCTGGTCGATTATATTCATGAGACAGGCATCAAAGTCATCACAGGCGCAAAGGTTTCCGAAATCACAGACAATGCGGTCATCTATACAGACAAGGACGGTAACAAGGTATCCGTACCTGCCGCAACCGTTGTCTCCGCATTCGGATACAAGGCATACAATCCGCTTGAGGAAGCCGCAAAGAAACATTGTGCGGAAGTCTACACCATCGGCGGCGCAATCAAGGCAGGCAATGCCCTGACTGCCGTGCGTGAAGGCTATGAGGCAGCCCTGAAACTGTAATCCATAAAATTCAAAGATGATCTCTGACAGACATGAGCAGAAAAACTCATGTCTGTTTTTTTCTTTCATAAGAGAAGATTACGGACTTCTGTGCGGAATAAGAGATGTAAAGGAGGTTCATGTTATGAGCAAACAGAACCACTTTACAGATCATGACTCACCTGATGATGCGGGAAATGATATACCTGTTTCCAGAATTAACCGGAATGTCAAAGACAGACTGTTCAGATTTATTTTTGGTAATGAGAAGCACAAGGACTGGACTTTGAATCTTTACAATTCTCTGCAGGGCACCCATTACACCAATCCGGATGATCTGGAACTGGTCTCGCTTGATAATGCCATATACATGCATATGAGAAATGATCTCAGCACACTTGTCGCCTTATGGTATCTCTCATTCTTTGAGCACCAGGCTTCCCTTAATCCCAATATCCCATACAGGATGCTTCAATATTGTGCCGCCACATATTCCAATTATGTTGCGAAAAATGACCTGAACCCATACGGCCGCAAAGCAATGGTTCTTCCTGTTCCGAAATTCTTTGTACTGTACAACGGAGTGGAAAAAGCAGAGAAACACACCGTCCTGAAATTAAGTGATTTGTACTACAATAAGGATGAAGAACCAATGCTTGAACTGATCGTTCATCAGCTCAACATTAACGGTTATGAAGACAAAGAAGGTTCCTGCAGACAGCTTTATGAATACCAATGGTTTGTGGAACGGATCCGTGAAAACGGGA
>JNJQ01000025.1 GCA_000701725.1 Erysipelotrichaceae bacterium NK3D112 | reverse complement strand
CCGCGTCATGCTTGATAACGGGAAATCAGTGCCGATCAAACAAATCAGAACCGTTCGTTTTACAGGCGGATGGATAACAATATAAGGAATGCAATATACGAGGAGAAAAAGCAGGAACGCATTCCTCCCCGCCCAAATCAGAGATTATGGACGGGGTCTCCTGCGTTCACTAATGAAACTGATTACCGCCCTGACCAGAACCCCTTCCGATTTCGTTCTGGAAACCCTGCTTGAAAAAAGAAAAGCTCCGCTTTCCGCGGAAGGCATTCATAATGCATTAAGCGATCTCACCCTCCATATCGCAAAGGATGTCTCCTTCTGCATGGCCGCCTTCCCGAAACAGGAAGCACTCGGAAAGAGTGAAATCAAAGCCGGTGACATCGACCGTGTGGATATCATGTTCGCCGATGATGATGAGCGCTATCTCCCCATCTTCTCCAATATGGAAAAACTGAAGGCGTTCAAACCCGAACTCAGGGAAAACGAGGCATATTACATCGCTGACAAGGAGGATCTGCTGAACTTCCTGCTTCTCAACGGCAAAGTCGCCGCCTGTGTGCTCAATCCCGGTGAAGATGACCTGCTGCTGCACAGGATGCAGCTGCAGAACCTGATTCAGGTGGGAAAAGACCTGAAGAATGGTAATTGAAAAAAAAGCTTCTGTGTGAATGAATCATCATTCATACAGAGGCTTTTTTGATCAGAACATTGCCTTTTCTTTCCAGGCGCCTCTTCTGTAAACGAGGAATGTGAGCAATGCGCCTGCCGACCAGCTTAACAGCATCGACACATACATCATGGCGCAGTTGCCCTGTGGCAGCTCGGGGGTTTTGCTCAGCCATACAAGACCATAGGCCAGCGGAATACGCAAAGCGACGGAAGAGATGATTGAAATCCACATCGGTGTCACTGTATCGCCCGCGCCTCTCATGATGCCGGAAAGACACTGCGTCACTTCCATGAGCACATAGCCGACGGCGATGATGCGCATCATGTTGTTGCTTAAGGTGATCAGTTCCTGGGTATCCGTGAAGATTGCCATCAGATGTTTGCCGAAAAGAAGAATGATGGCAGTCAATACTGCGGAGATTCCCATCGCGACAAGGGTTCCCTTCTTTGCGCCTTCAGTCACTCTGTCTATCTGTCTTGCACCGATGTTCTGGCCCGCATAGGTGGTCATGGCGGAGCCGAATGAGAAGGCCGGCAGCATCACGAATCCGTCGATGCGCATGACGATGACATTGGCGGCGATGAACATCTCGCCGAAGCTGTTGGTCAAAGACTGAACTACGATCATGGACATGGAGAAGATCGCCTGTGTCACACCGGAAGGCAGACCGAGACGGATCAGACGTCCGGAATAGAATTTATCGGGAATGAGATACTCTTTTTTCATATCGAAGAGATCCTGCATTCTGGTCAGCTTGTAAAGGGACAGCGCTGCCGAGACAAACTGGGCGATAATCGTAGCCCAGGCAACACCCGCGACACCCATTTTGAAATATGCCACAAACACAAGGTCGAGGATGATATTGAGGAAGGTTGCCACCAGCAGATAAATCAGAGCGGAAACCGAATCGCCAAGACCTCTCAGCACACCGCTGAGGATATTGTAAAGTCCGCCTCCGGCCATGCCGATGAAGATGATGACAAGATACTGATGACACCAGTCAATGATTGTTTCAGGTGTATTCAGAAGCTTTAACAGCGGACGGGTGATAAACGGACCGACGGCTGTGATGAACAGTGATGCAATCAATGTCAGCGTGATGCACACACCGATCGTCTTTGAGAGCTCCTCACGTTTTCTGGATCCGAAATACTGGGAAACCATGATGCTCGCACCGGTCGCAATTCCCATGAACAATACAAGCATGAGGTTCAGGATCGGGCCGGCGCTGCCGACTGCCGCCAGGGCATTGTCACCGACAAAACGTCCTACGATGATAGAGTCCGCCGTATTATAGAGCTGCTGGGCCACATTTCCGATTAACATCGGTATCGTAAAGGCAATGATCACTTTGACCGGATTGCCTTTTGTCATATCCACCGGTTTGAACAGATTCATAAGACTTCCTCCCTTTTCCCGTAAGCCATACCATTGTACCAAAGCTTTTTCATTTTGAAAGTGCGGGTACATCTTTTCTGTGCAAATCGCATCGTCTGCGCAGAGATATGGTTTCCAAAAATCTCAGACGCAAAGAAAAAAGAGCCTGTTCAGCTCTCTTCCTGCAATGGCTGGGCGGCGAAGAAATTCTTCTGCGCATACTGATAAGCTTCCCTCTCCAGAGCAGCCGCCTTTTTCGTGACCGGCGCGCTGAGGTTGAGCATATCAAAGGCATGATAGCAGCCTTTAAACACCTTATGCATTTCATAAATGTCCGCCTTGTAGAGATTCTTCATATAGGTGAGCGTCTCATCCAGAAACGGATCCGCGTCGCCGACAATTGAGAAGGCCGGCGGAAGATTCGTGTAATCTGTCTGTCTGGCCGGGGCGCAATAGAAATCCGCGTCCGCGGCGTTTCCCTTATACATGAGCCATGCGGCGTCATTTTTTGCGGAATCCCATACCGGTGATGTGTTGTTGGTGTTGGAGCCCGTCGGACGGTCGTCAATCATCGGATACAGCAGCATCTGAAACGCGACATTCACTTCCCCGAGATCCCTTGCATACATGCATAATGCTGCCGCAAGACCGCCGCCTGAGCTTTCTCCGCCCGCAAAGATCTGATCCGTGCGGATGCCCAGCCGTTTCGCGTTGAGCACTGTCCATAACAGAGTCAGATAGCAGTCATCCAGAGCCGCCGGATAAGGCGCCTCATAACTTTTGCGGTAATCCGGCAGGATCATCACGGTATTGGTATCAGGCACCAGACGGTCCGCGAACATGACGCATTGTTCAGGAAGTCCCAGCGCATATCCGCCGCCATGCATCCATAACAGGGCGGTCGCGTTTTCCGGTTTGCGGCCTCTTTGCGTAACGACGCAGATGCGCAATACGGAGCCGTCATTGCGCTCGATGTATTCCTGTCTCATTTTTGTCTTCAGGCTCATCCATTTTCCGGATGCGGCCGCTGCGAATGCCTGATCCGCCTTCTGAATCATCTCAGGCTTCATCGGCTGACTCATCATCATTTTCATGAAAGTCCCGACCGGTCTGATCTGCCGGCGGATTGTCTTCTTCGTTTCGCTCATACTTCCTCTTTTGCTCTGCGCAGGAATTCCCGCACCGCGGGAATATGCTTCTGTGCTTCTCTTCTGCCCTGATAATAAACATTGCGCATCACTTCCGGATTATGTTCGATTTTTCCGATTTTGAGCGGCTGGGGCGGACAGATCACATAGGCTGCGCCTGCCTGTTTTCTTTCTTCAATATAGTCCAGGGTCTGGTTGTAGACAATATGCCTGTTTTTCAGTGTCTCAGCCACCGCCGGGTATTTTTTCAGAAGTCTGTCCATGATTTGAGGTGTCGGTGTCTTGCGGTAGCCGGCAGGTCTTGTCAGAATGAGCACATTGCGCTCATATCCCATTTCCTCAAACTTCTTCAAAGGAATGGAATCGCTGATGCCGCCGTCGAGATACGAATGGCCGTCGATTTCAACCGCTCTTGACACGATGGGCATGGAAGCGGAAGCGCGCATATAGGCCATGTCTTTTTCATCCAGGCCCTGCAGATCGTAATAGAAAGGCTCACCGGTTTCGACATCGGTGACAACCACATAGAATTTCATCGGATTGGCCAGATATGTTTCAACATCCATCCGGTCAAGCTTGTTGGGAAGTGTGTCATAGCAGAACTTCGCTCCGTAGAGATCTCCCGTGAATAACAGGGAGCGGACGGAACAGTATCTGGGATCCCGTGCGTATGCTGTATTGTACCGGAACGGTCTGCCGATCTGTTTTGATTTATAGTTGCAGCCGAAAGCAGCTCCGGCGGAAACGCCGATGCCCCCGTCGAACTCAATTCCGTTTTCCATCATGACATCAATCACGCCGGCCGTGAACAGTCCGCGCATGGCGCCGCCTTCGAGTACGAGTCCTGTTTTCATAAGAAGTTACCCTCCCTGTCAACTATCATAAAACAAAAACGGCATGAAGCCGTCTGTTAATGCTTTTCTTATTCCAGCGGAACCTGGTAAAAGGAACCGACAATCTTTTCAACCGTATTGATGGAGATGAACGCCTTGGGGTCCACCGAAGCCACGGCATGAAGCACGTCATCCTTCTGGAAGGCATTGATTGTGACCAGAAGAAGTGAATGTTCGTGGTGGGAATATTCCCCGGTGCACTTCAGTTTGGTGATGCCGTGACGGCAGATCGAGAAGATCGCCTGGGAAACCTCTTCGGGATAATCGGTGACGATATGAAGCCGCTTGAGCTTGTAGCGCTGATGCAGGGTGTTGACCACTTCCTTGGAGACATACTGGAAAATCATTGAGTAAAGCGCCTGGTTCCAGCCGAAGTTCAGACCGGCAAGCACAAGCACCACTGCGTTTACGGCAAAGATGTAGTTCCATGTCGGCATGTTCAGCCTTGTCGAAAGGTCGATGGCAATGAAGTCCGTGCCGCCGCTGGACGCGTTGAATCGCAGGGCGATGCCGACCGCGATGCCGTTGATGACACCGCCGAACACCGAGATCAGAAGCGGATCATTGGTGAGCTGGGGAAGCACAAACAGCTGGGTCAGAATGGATGTTTCCGTAAACCACAGAACAGAATACAGCACAAACTTGTGTCCGATATTCTTCCAGACAATCAGGGTTGTGATGATATTCATCGTGAAGTAGATGACACTGAATGAGACAGAGATATGAAGATACTCCCCGATCAGAAGTGAAAGCAGTCTTGCGATTCCGGCATATCCGCCCGGAAAGAGGTTTCCGGATTTGACGAAGGTGTTCATGCCGAATGAGTAGATAATGGCAGATACGGTCACACCAAGGATGTATTTCCAGTCCCTGCGGTTGAATTTCATTGATCGTCCCTCAGAAAGCGTATTCTGCTTTCAGTCTCTTTCGATACTCATCAAGAGTCTGTTCCATCTCAGCCAGGGTCTGAACCTGACAGAGACGGTTTTTATAGGTTGACGCATAGGGCATGCCGGAAAGATACCACGCCGCCATGGTGCGCATCATGCACATGCCGGTATGCTCACCCTCATATGCGCATAAGCGTACGGCATAATCATATGCCTGATCCAGTCTTTCCTCAAAGGAGGGTACCGCAAAAGGCAAGCCTTTTTCATAAGCAATAAGTTCTTCCAGAAACCATGGTCTGCCAAGCAGTCCCCTGCCGATCATGATGCCGTCGCATCCGGTTTCCGCAAACATCCGCTGTGCATCCTCAACGGTTTTGACATCGCCATTGCCGATCACCGGAACACTCACCGCCTCTTTCACCATGCGGATATAGCTGTTGTCGCTTTTTCCGCTGTAAAGCTGGCCTTTGGTGCGCCCGTGAACCGCGATGGCGCTGACCCCCGCCTTTTCGGCAAGTTTTGCGATTTCCACGCAGCTGATATGATCCTTGTCCCAGCCCGCCCGGATTTTCACTGTGACCGGACGGTCGGTGTGATCCTTTACCGCCTTAATGATGTCATAAGCCAGATCCGGATCGGTCATGAGCCAGCTGCCCGAATGGGCTTTGACCACCTTGGTGACCGGACAGCCCATATTGATGTCGATGATATCGCATGGAGTGTTTTCCGTCAGGTATTCAGCCGCTTCCGCCATTGTGGAGGGATCGCTGCCAAACAGCTGAAGCGCCACCGGATGCTCATTCTCATACACCGCGCACATATCCTGCGTACGGGCATTTTTATAATGAAGCGCCTTGTCGCTGATCATCTCACTGACCGTAAGCGCCGCCCCGTGCTCAATGCACATCATGCGGTAAACCGGATTGGAGATGCCGGCAAGCGGTGCCGCGATGTAGCGGTTTTTCAATTCAAGCGGGCCGATTTTCAGCACGTTTGCTCTCCAGAATCTCTCTGATTTCACGGGAGGTGAAATTGTAGTAGGTATTGCAGTAATGGCAATGGATTTCAGCGCCTTTGCCATCCTCGATCATCTCGGTCAGTTCTTTTTCGTCCAGCAGCTTCAGTGCAACCGCGAAGCGTTCCCTGGAACAGCCGCAGTGCCATCTGACATCGCGGGTTCCGAGCATTTCCGCATCCTCAAAATACATGCGGATGATCTCTTCACAGCTGTGGCCTTCATTGATCAGGGTGGAGACCGGTTTCAGGATTGCCGAAACCTGTTCGCATTTTTCAATGGCCTCCTCTTTGGCACCAGGCATCAGCTGGATGAACAGACCGCCCGAAGCCTGGATGGTACCGTCCGGATTAACCAGAACACCGACACCGACGATGGAAGGAGTCTGTTCGGAAATGGCGAAATAATATGCGAAGTCATCGCCGACCTCACCGCTGCGGATCTGCGCGACACCGGAGAACGGTTCCTTGAGACCGAGATCCTTGGTGACTGTCAGGGTGCCGTTGGTGCCGATCGCCTGGCCTACCGCGAGATGTCCGTCCTCACGGACCAGATAAAGAGAAGGATCGCCGATGAAGCCTCTGACATTGCCGGCGCCGTCCGCCTGTGCAAGCACGGTTCCCGCCGGGCCATGCCCGTTCATCACCGAGGTGATTTTCTCCTGCGGATTTTTCAGATCACTTGCCATGATTGCGGTGGCGCTCAATACTCTGCCAAGCGCGGCGGCGGAAGTGGCCATGCAGTGATGCGCCTTTCTCGCCTCCTCAACCAGGGCGGTCGTTCTGGCCGCGTGGATTCGTACCTGGCCGTTCATGGCCTGGGCAATTACAATTTCATCTTTCATTTCATGATTCTCCTGTACAGGCGTTCATTCATCCTGCGCATTTTCTTTTCATCGATTTTGATAATTTTGCGGTCGGCGGTGAAGAGTCCGTTGCACTCATCCTCAATGTCGCTGACCTGCGTGTAAATACATCCAGACAGTCCTTTGCGGATATTGCGGTAAATCAGCTTTTCATACAGCCGGTTCACCGAGGCATCCATCTCCAGCTTGTCCGTGAATTTTTTATAACCGTATAATTTCTCCGCATCGCTGTGACCGTTTTCGATATAGGAATAGCCGCCGAATTCACTCAGAATATAAATCCTGCCTTCCTTTGTCGGTCTCACACGGAACGGAAGGAAGTATTCATGAATGCTGGTGAAGTCGCCCGCACCCTGGTCAAACCAGCCGCTGGCGCTGTCAATCAGACGGGTGGAGTCATATGCGCGGATATGATCCGTGACTTCCTTTGAGTCAAACTGTCCCCAGCCCTCATTGAACGGGCACCACGCGAAGATGCATGTGCAGTTATACAGGTTGTCCAGCATCCCGTCAAGCTCATCGTAATAAACCTGCTTGGCCCGCTTGTCCGTTCTGCCGAGTTTCGGGTTGTCATGGTCTTCCTGTTTGAAGCCGATCGTCGGCATGACGGTCTGCCATTTATAATCATAGATTCCGCCGCTTGGCATATCCTGCATGACGAGGATTCCCAGCCTGTCGCAATGGTAATACCACCTGCGGCATTCCACCTTCACGTGTTTTCTGAGCATGTTAAAACCCATGGCTTTGATCTTGGTCAGCTCATAAACCATCGCCTCATCAGCCGGATAGGTCATCAATCCATCCGGTGTATACCCCTGGTCCAGAAGACCGCTGAAAAACAGCGGACGGTTGTTCAGACAGAAGCGCACGGTGCCTTCCTTGTCATGGCCGGCGGAGAATCTGCGCATGCCGAAGTAGCTTTTGACCACGTCGTCCTCGGTCTGCACATAAAGGTCATAAAGGAACGGATCCGATGGCGTCCATGGATGCACATCATCCAGTTCCGCCTCATAATGCATGGAGTCGGTGAGACCGCGGTGCACAACAGTTCCGTTTGCGCTGATCACGATATGCGCCTGGTCAAAATTGCCGGCAAAATCAAGAATGACGGCTGAATTGTCATAATCCGGCGTGATTTTGATATCATGCACCGCATGTTCGGGAAGATCCTCAAGCCATACGGTCTGCCAGATGCCGGAGGAAGGTGTGTACCACATGCCGCCGTGTTCCAGTTTCTGTTTGCCATAGGCATATTCCCCCTTGTCGCTGTCATCGATGCAGCGGACCATCAGGGAATTCTGATATTTGATCATGCTTGAGATATCAAAGCCAAACGGTGTGTAGCCGCCTTCATGGGAGCCGACCTCAATGCCGTTCATATAAACCGTGCAGAACTGATCCACCGCCTCAAAATTCAGCCATGTATGCAGAATGGACGGTTTGTATGCGAACTGTTTGCGGTACCACAGAGCCTTGCCCGGTTCGAGCTGCTCATCGGTATGGGAAAGCGCGGAGCCAAGCGCAAAAGGAACGATGATCTTCTTCCATTTCGAAGGATCCGGTTCACCGTTTCTTTCCGTGATCTGGTATTCCCAGACACCGTTCAGATTTGTATAGCTGTCCCTTTGCAGCTGCATGCGCGGATACTCCTGCAAGGGTGCTCTGAGATCAATATTCTTTCCCCAATCCGTGAACAGTTTCATGGCTGTTTCCTTTCAATGCGCATCAAGCACAGTCCGCTTATTTTTTCAGAATGAATTTACGGATGCCGGCCGCGATCAGAAATGACGCGAGCGATACGGCATGCAGAATGGCGGAAACCACAATGATTGCCGCATTCATATTGGCAAAATCAGCCGGTGCGCTGACATATCCGGCATAATACATGGAAATGGTGAATGAGACAGCCACCATGAGAAACTGGGCTGTCTTCAAGAAAATCCCCTCATTGCGGACGACATTCAGGCATAACGGCAGAGCCGCTGCCACCAGCAGTTCCAGCACAAAGCCCAATCCGCCGGTGGTGAATACCGTCGTAATCATCATATACAGCAGGAGCAGTGCCATCACAATGCCGCCGCCGATTCCGCATGCCAGGGTCATCAACACAGGTCTAAGATACTTATTCATGTTTCATTACCGTCTTTTATTCAAATGGCCGGGCCATCCATAACATTCTACAATGTTATGTCATCTTTTCCACGGGAATCATCCCTCTTTGATAAAAAAAGGTCACTAAAGTGACCACAGACCACAATGAGCAGATGCGATAGTGTCTGCTCATTTATAATTTGTATATGGTAGATACCCATTTATACACGCAATACCCGCATCATGGTGTTTTGACATGTGATGACATGCACTACAATCCCGATAAGCCGAGAATCAAGGACTTACTTTGGAAGCACTATAATTGGTTTGTTCAAATGGACAAAACCGGTAAAGCACGTAAATGCGTTCTTGATAATGTCCAGAAGACCCTGCTTTGCAATACCTCTTATCTTGGCTATGATGCTTTTGAGTGCGAGAACTGCGGTAACTGGATGATCTTCAATCATAAATGTCATTCCCGCTTCTGCTCATCCTGCGGAATCAAATATCAGAAAAAGCTCGCTATTCAGGCGGAAACCATGTGTGTTGACACACCGCACAGACATATTGTCTTCACTATTCCCGAGAATTACAGGCTCCTTTTCCGCAAAGACCGATCTTCTCTCAATCTTCTGTTCATCGCCGCCAGAAACACAATATGCAAAATCACCAACGAAAAGATCTACCGCCGTGAAAAACGCAGGCGCGGTAAAACCGGTAAAATCCGTAATGACAGAGATAACCGTTATCTTTATCGTAATTTCTCAGATGCCATGGTTTTCGGTATGATCGCTTCAATCCACACGTTCGGACGCGATCTCAAATGGAATCCTCATATCCATGCCCTCGTACCTGAACTGATTTATGATCCCGTCAAAGATTCCGTCAAGACGTTCCATCACTTTGATTTCAAGAATCTGAGGCTGACCTGGCAATATGAGATCAACCGTCTGATGCAGGAACACTTCGGTAATGAGTTTACGCGTTACAGAAATAACAGCTATAAACAGCAGGACAATGGTTTTTATGTCTATGCGAAATATATGCAGGAAGATCCTGAAAACCATAATAATCAGTCATACTCCAAAGATGTCGCCGGCTGCGTCAATTATATGATGCGTTATGCCGGCAGACCCGCCATGGCTGAAAGCAGAATTATTTCATACAACAAGAAGACAGATGAAGTAAGCTGGTTCTATGATGACCATAAAACTGAAGAACGGATTGACGTCAGGGAAACCGGTCTGGATCTTCTTAAGAAGATGATCATTCACATTCCCGATGAAGGTTTCCGTACTGTCCGTTATTATGGTTTCTATAACAACAAGAAGCGATCCCAGCTGGAGCGTATTTATGAGCTTATGAACCAGAGCCGGAAAGCAACCAGGCTGAAAAAGCAGCGTGAGAAGGAACGGAAAGAGAAGTTAAGAAGAATCAGATTCAGGACCTCTATCTGTGATGACTTCAATCGTGATATGCTTCGGTGCAAATGCGGCGCTACACTTGTTTACGCGGACACCTATAATCCGTTGGAAGGAGTCTCTAATGACCGAATCTACAGACAAAACTGTATTGATGAAATGTATCAAATGTGGTTACACCGAAAACGTCCCCCTGGAAGACCTGCTTACTCTGCGCCAGCTTTACCATCTTAAGACAGATGAAGATGACAGTGTGCTCTGCCCTTTCTGTCTCCATGATATGTATCGTATTGATTCAGAACACTTCCGTAAATAATAGCTAAACTCTATTTCTCAGCTCTGTTAAATACCGCTGCTGTTTTCAGTGTATCTTCATCGTCTCTATCGCTCTGTGGCAAATATCCACCTTTCCCCACCGACGCATTGAAATTCTTAATATACAAGAAAACCGCTCCTTTTCACGGGAACGGTTCCGTTTCAATGATCAGGCAGCGGCTGCTTCCGGCTGCGTGTTTTTCTTTGAACTGAAGTCGGAGGAGATATCCTCGCCCTTGACGACGCGCTGAATCTGCTCAGCTGTCAGGGTTTCATATTCAATCAGCGCCGCGGCAATTCGTTCGAGCTCATCGCTGTGCGCCCTGATGATCTCCATTGCCTTGTCATGGCAGCCGTTGACAATCTTTCTGACTTCCTGGTCGATTTCATAGGCAACCTCACCGGAGACATTGTTCGGTGAATTATAATCCCTGCCGAGGAAGACATTCTCATTGCCGCTGTTGTATTTGATCGGTCCGAGATCACTCATACCATAGAGTGTGACCATATCCTTGGCCAGATTGGTCGCTCTTTCGATATCGTTGACCGCACCGGTTGTGACATCATCGAAGAACATCTCTTCGGCAACACGTCCGCCCATGTAGGAAGTGATGGATGCCATCAGGTCATTCTTCGTATTCATCATCTTTTCCTCTTTCGGAGTCATCAGGTTATAACCGCCTGCCTGACCGCGGGGAATGATCGTGACCTTCTGCACAACCTGCGCGTTTTCAAGGAAGAGACCGACAATCGCATGTCCGCTCTCATGATACGCAACGAGTTTCTTTGTCTTTTCATCATAGGTGCGGCTGACTTTGGCCGGACCCATCATGACTCTGTCAATCGCCTCATCGATATGTCCCATATCGATTTCCTCGGCATTCTCACGGACTGCGAGGATAGCCGCCTCATTGAGGACGTTTTCCAGATCGGCACCGGAGAAGCCCGGTGTTCTCTTGGCAAGCGCGTCAAGGTTGATATCCTTGGCGAAATGCTTGTTTCTGGCATGAACATTGAGGATCGCCTCTCTGCCCTTGCGGTCAGGAAGGGATACCGTGATCTGTCTGTCAAATCTGCCGGCTCTTAACAGCGCGGGGTCAAGGACATCGGGACGGTTGGTCGCCGCGATGACGACGATACCGGTGTTGTCCTCCATACCGTCCATTTCAACCAGCAGCTGGTTCAGGGTCTGTTCACGCTCATCGTGTCCGCCGCCGAAGCCTGCGCCTCTCTGACGGCCGACCGCGTCAATTTCATCGATGAAGATAATGCACGGAGCGGTCTGCTGCGCTTTCTTGAACATGTCACGCACACGGGATGCGCCGACACCGACGAACATTTCCACGAAGTCTGAACCGGAAATGCTGTAGAAAGGCACATTCGCCTCACCGGCCACTGCCTTGGCAAGCAGGGTTTTACCGGTGCCGGGATGACCGCTGAGCAGCACACCCTTGGGAATGCGGGCGCCCATCTTTTCAAATTTCTTCGGATATTTCAGATAATCGATGATTTCAGCCATTTCCTGCTTTTCCTCATCGCATCCGGCCACATCCGAGAATCTGACCCGGATCTTTCCTTCAAGCCTTGCCCGGCTCTTTGAGAATTCAAAGGCACGGTTGTTCGCACCGCCTGCGCCGTTCATCCGGTTGATCATCCAGAAAGCGAATCCGCCGAACAGCAGGAACGGGATCAGCGAAAGCAGGGCATCGAGGAACACATTGGATGCCTCGGAATCGATCACCGTGATCTTCGCTCCGTCGAGATCCTTGATCAGCGCTTCGATTTCAGTGCTGGTGGAAGGAATCACGGAAGTGAAGACAACCTGCTTGTCACTGCTGTTGGTATATACGCCCTTGACGGTTGTGACATTGGTGCCCACCGAAATCTGACTTTCCTTGATTTTCTCATTCTGGAGTGTTGTCTTCAGCTCTTCATATGAAAGCTGGGATGTGGTGCCCGAACCATTGAGACTGAACAGGCTCAGCACCGCCACCAGAATGATCAGATACGGCAGATAATTGATCAGTCTGTTTCTCTGCATTGATTTACTCCTTGTCCTGATAGCATTCCGGTTTCAGAACGCCGATGAACGGAAGACATCTGTATTTCTGATTGAAGTCCATTCCGAAACCGATCACAAATTCATTGCCGACTTCAAAGCCGATATAATCCGCTTTCAGATGATTCACACGGCCTGAAGGCTTGTCCAGAAGTGTGACAATCTTCACACTTGAGGCTCCTCTATGATAAAGCAATTCAATCACCGACTGAATTGTTTTGCCAGTATCAACGATATCCTCGACAAGGAGAATATCCCTGCCGCTGACGGCTGTGTCAAGGTCCTTGATGATCCTGATCTCGCCGGTGGAGTGTCTGCCCACATAGCTGGAGACATCCATGAAATCGTATTCGATATCCAGATCGATATTTTTGGCAAGCTCCGTAAAGAACGGAACCGAGCCTCTCAGCAGACCGACCAGAAGCGGAGCGCTTCCCATCTTCTTATAATCCTCGGTAATAATTGCTCCGAGTTCCTTTGCCTTGTTTTCAATTTCCTTTTCTGTTACCAGAATTCTGTCAATATCTTTTTCCGCCCACATAAAAGCTCCTTTATTTGAGGTATGAACCAGTTAATTGTAACACATTGAAATCGGGGCTGACAGAGAAATGAGAGACATCACAGCCCAGTCCCGGAATCATAATAACTTTCTGTTCCCGGTTCACCACAGCCGGCCATGTTTGCCGCAGATACAGCGGAATATGGCGGTCGATGAAAAAGCGGTGGATCTTTTTTGTGCCGAAGCGCATTTCAATCCGGTCGCTCTTTTGAACATTGCGGATGGTCAGCGGGAAGTCCTCCTCACTGACACTGAGCGCATTGACTCCGCATGAGGGTTCTTCAATTCTGAAACAGTCTGCCCCCGCAAAGGAAAGAAGCTCATCTTTATTGCGGAATGTGTAACTGTACGGCTTTGCCGGGATCACCATGAAAAACATGCCGTCCTGCTGGACCAGATGTCTTTCATCCACCGGAATGTCAAAGTCATTCTTTTTCATCAGTACTCCGTCAATCTGGCGGATGAAGGAAAGGGAATAATGTTTCTCTTTTTCAATCATCTTCCGGATCAGTCCGAGACGGTCATCCGTTTCCATTCTGCGGAAGGCGGAAAGCTGAGCCTTTCCCTCACGGATCAAAGCGCCGACCCGGCAGCTTCTCTCCTGCATGACGGCATTTTTCATACGGATCTCGCGCAGCACCATATCCCGTTCCGTCCGTTTCAGAGGCTCCACGAACTGATGGCGGATGCGGTTGCGGGCAAGCGATTTATCACTGTTTGTGTGATCGATATAATATTGAATTCCATGCGCTTCGCAATACGCGGCAAGTTCCGCCTTTGTCTTTGCAAGCAGCGGACGCTTTACCAGCATTCCCTTGTACATCATGTCCGCTTTGAGCCCGTAATATGAAGGCACGATGTTCTTCTCTGTCTGCATGAAGTATGTTTCAATCAGATCATCCTCATGATGGGCGATGAGCACGCCGCGCAGATTGTTTTCACGGACGATCTCAGCGAACCAGTCATAGCGCCACGCCCGGGCTGCCGCTTCGAAGTTGCCGGTGTATTCAAACGGCTTGTTCAGCACATGCAGTGGAATGCCGTTTTCCGCGCAGAAACGGCGGATGAAGGCTTCCTCCTCATCCGCCTGATCTCTGTGGTGATAATTCACATGGGCAGCCTCGCACGCAGTGCCGTTTTCAATGCACATTGAAAGCAGAGCCATTGAATCGGGCCCCGCGGATACCGCAACCAGCCATGTGCCTTCCAGTCTTTCCATAAGTATGGAAACAATCTTACCATGGATTACGGCTGTTAAGCGTCATCATTCATAAACATCACTTCCAGCATCCGTTTCTGAGCTGTGATGAACAGCGTGCTGTCCGTCGGAATATGGGCTTTGATATCGATCACCCTTGCCGTGTTGACATAGCGCAGATCATTGAGAAACAGCACGGACTGCTTGTAAAGGCCATCAACCTTTCCGATCCGCATGAGGTTCTTCTTCCCGTGCGGATTGTCTTTCGGATCATACGCTTTCGCATAGGTCGCGGTGTTGCTGGTCATCGGAATCACCAGCGCTTTTTTTGCGCAGATGCTCATCACCAGCCCGAAGTGCTGATAACCTGCCTCATTGAGATACTGCTGGCCGAAATCCATATAGCAGATATCGCCGGGCTCCACGAAGATGCCCATGTCCTCTCCGGAGAAATACCTGGAGCGCTCCACCCAGTTGGCTTCGGAGATCATACTGCCTTCGGCGGTCTGCGGCGAGATGGCCTGATACAGGTCATTGCGGTACCGCATATAATTCCGCCAGAGGTCGCTTTTGTAGTCTTTCATAATAAAAGCTCTCCCTTCAGTTATTATTTTCACCCCGGGAGAGCTTTACCTCTGTTACATTTTCCGAAACGCCTGATCTGTTTCCGCAACGATATATACCGGACGCTTCTTGACTTCCAGATATGTTTTTGCAAGATACTGCCCGATAATGCCGGTGCAGAACAGCTGCACACCGCTGCAGAACAGTATGATGCATACCAGTGAAGGCCATCCGGCCACCGGATCGCCGAAGATCAGCTTGCGCACGATGATGAACACGATACCGATCATGGAAAGCAGGAAGAATACAATTCCCGCCCAGGCCGCGATTTCCAGCGGCTTGACCGTATAGCCGACCAGCCCTTCAATGGCGTAGTAAGTCAGGTCTTTGAAACTCCATTTGGATTTTCCCGCCGCCCTGTCCGTATGTTCATAGGGAATCCATTCTGTCCGGAAACCGACCCAGGCAAAGATTCCTTTGGAAAAGCGGTTGTATTCGCACATGGAGAGCACCGCATCCCTGACCTGTTTTGTCATCATCCTGTAATCCCTGACGCCTTCTGCGAGATCGGGATTGCCGGAGCGGTTGATCAGGGAATAGAATCTTCTCGCAAACCAGCTGCGCAGAAACGGTTCCCCGTCTCTGTTCATGCGTCTGGCAGCGGCGCAATCCGCCCTGCCTGAGACCAGGATGTCCGCCATCTGGATCAGCATTTCCGGCGGGTCCTGAAGATCCACATCCATCATCGCGGTAAAGTCTCCGTCCGCCGCTTCAAGGCCGGCATAAAGCGCTGCCTCCTTGCCGAAATTGCGGCTGAATGAGATGTAGTGCACCGAAGGTTTTTCCGCATGGAGCTGTTTCAGGATGGCGAGCGTGCCGTCCGTTGAACCGTCATTGATGAAAATATATTCGGTGTCAATTCCGTGTTTTTCGCGGATTGTCTCAATCACGGGAGCGGTTCTGTCCATGAACAGGTTCAGGACCTCTTCCTCATTGAAACATGGAATGATCAGACTCAGACGCATAGGCAATCCTCCATCTGTTAAATTCGGTATATGAACGCAAGGATGAATGAGCCGCTGAGATAAGCAAGCGAGAAGATAATCAGGACATAGAGAATCTGTGCCTGAACGACGTGATTCTTTCGCAGCATCTTCTCATAATCCACAGCGGACATTCCATACCAGGACGCGGCCAGACAGATCAGATATACGGCGGTCTTTGCGAGAAAGTGAGACAGCTCCATTATTTGGTTCCGAAAATTCTGTCTCCGGCATCTCCGAGACCCGGCACGATGTAGCCGATCTCATTCAGCTTTTCATCCAGGGCTGCCAGATAGACATCGACATCCGGATGTGCTGTGCGGACTGCCTTGACGCCTTCCGGTGCGCCGACCAGGCAGACAAGTTTGATATTCTTTGCGCCGCGCTTCTTGATCATGGTGATGGCATCAACCGCGGAACCGCCGGTGGCGAGCATCGGGTCAACTACCATGACAACCGCATCTTCCAGATTCTTCGGGAATTTTGCGAAGTATTCATGAGGTTCAAGTGTCTCTTCATCTCTGTACATGCCGATGAAGCCGACCTTGGCAGTCGGAACCAGTCTTCTGATTCCGTCGAGCAGGCCAATGCCGGCACGCAGAATCGGAACGATGACGACTTCCTTGGAGAGTTCATAACCGACGCACGGTCCCATCGGTGTTTCAATATCAACCGGCTTGACGGGCAGATCGCGGCAGACCTCATAAGCCATGAGTTCAGCGATCTCATCCAGGTTTTCACGGAAATCCTTTGTGCCGGTGTCCTTGTTGCGCATGATTGTCAGTTTGTGAGTAATCAGCGGGTGATTCAGTATATCAAGCATTTTATAATCCTCCAGTTCTTTCCCTAAATGATATTCCAAATGAAGGTGTGCTTGCAAGCGGGTGTATAATCTTATCATGAAGATTCTGATTGCCCCGCTGATTGTCTATGCGAAGGCCGATGCCGCCTATCACTTCACACGCACACTGTGTGATCTTTTGTCATCCCGCCAGCATGCCGTCGCAATCAGCGCATCCCGCGACAACAGCATTCCCACCGCCTCTCTTTATGATGCGGCAGAACCGAAGGAACCGCTGTTTTTCAAACGGGATAAGTTTTGTTATGAAGAATGGATGTACGGCTGCGGAGGGGCGTCAAAGGATTATCTTGTTGATGATCTTGAATGTATGGAAAATGCCATTGACCAGTTTAAGCCGGACATTGTCATCGTCATGGACAGAATCGCGGCTGTGATCGCGGCCAGGAAGAAAAAGATTCCCTGTGTCTGTGTTGTCAATTCATCCATTTACCGCACCGCATCCTTTGCGGTCCGCATTCTCCAGCCCATCAACCAGGTGCTTTCCGCCGAAGGCTTTGAACAGGTGTTCCGGATCAGCGATCTTTACGATTACTGCACGGAGCGGGTGGTCTTTGGCGCTGTTCAGATTCAGCCGATGCCGCTGGAAGCCAATTTCAGAAGATACGGCACCGCCGCTCTGCAGGGTGAGCTCTGTTCAGAACCCAAAGGCATTTATATCAGCTTCTCGCAAATCGCCAGAAAGCCCGCGGCCATCAGAAAGATGATCATTGAAGCTTTCTCAGGCGCCCCCTATCCGGTCTATGCGTGCATTGACGGAGTGGAGGCAGAAAAATCACAGAACATCCATTTCCTCGCCTCACACCGTGATGATGTTCTGCATACGGCTTCTGTATGCATTCATGACGGCAATGATTTCATCTGCGGCGCATGTGCCAGGGACGCAATTCCCCAGCTGATCATTACGGATCACAGCTACGGACGCACTTCCAACGCGCTTGCCGCAAGAAGATACGGCTTTGGCATCATGGCGGATGAGGATGAGCTTTCCGTCGCTGCTCTGTATGAGAATTACCGCAAACTTGTATCCTCTTCCCGCTATCATGAAAATGCTGCACTGATCCGGGATGAGGTGATCAGTCTTGGCGACTTCATTGATTTCCACCGTTTCCTGACAAACCGTTTCAGAAAGTAAAAGAGCGGATCACCCGCTCTTTTGTTCTGCATTGATTTCTCAGATCAGTTTCAGATATTTGAATGCGTTGTAGAGACCGTCATCATCAACATCGGTTGTGATGTAGTCAGCCGCTTCCTTGATCTCCGGACCGCCATTGCCCATGGCCACATTGAATGCGCAAAGTTCAAACATGGAGAGATCGATCTTGGCATCGCCAAAGGAAATGGTATCCTTCTGATCCGCACCCAGATGGTTCAGCAGAACTTCGATGGCGTGCTTTTTTGTGATGCCCGTGGGACCCAGATCGCCAAACAGCGCAAGTTCGCCCTTGCCGCCCCATGTGTTGGCAATCAGCTCAGGGAATTCAGTTTTGGAATCCAGATGATCCTGATAGGAGCTCAGGATGAAGCTGATTTTGTTGACATCCTCACGATAGAGATCCTCTCCGCTCAGATGAATGAAGGAATTGACAAAGCCGCTGGCGGAAGCCTGTGCCTTTGCCATGTCCGCGCCTTTGCCGGTCGCATATTTGATCATGGTTGCCGGGCCCTGTTCAAGCATGTAATCATTGCAGTACATGCCGGAGTTGGCTTCCAGATAGAAACCGAGATGTCTTTCATTGCACCAGTCAACGATGTGCTTCACATCCGCCTTTGACAGACCCTGATGCATGACCACTTCCCCGGCATCCTCCACATAGGCGCCATTGCCGCCGATCATGCCGTCAAGCTCCGGCAGATCGCGCTGTTCGATTTCCGCTTTGGAACATCCTGTGCAGATATAGACTCTGTGCCCGTTCTTTCTGGCCAGATCCACTGCCTTCTTTGCACTTTCCGGACAGATTGTATTGTAATTGATCAGAGTTCCGTCGACATCAAGAAATACGATTTTGCTCATGAGTATTCTCCTTTTTCCGCTAAAAATTATAACAGACAAAACAAATGATTGCCTTTTTCAAACAATCAAAAAACGCAGCTGCCTGCGTTTTTTGATGTTTCTTATTCAAACGGGAATCTGTCTGTCAGGGCAATAACCTCGCGGCGCACTCTTGCCTTGAGCTCATCATCGTCCTTGTTCTTGAGAACTTCGGCGATCCATTTGCCGACCTGTTCGAATTCCGCTTCCTTGAATCCCTTTGTGGTCATGGCTGCTGTGCCAAGACGGATGCCGGATGTGACATTGGGCTTCTGGGTATCAAACGGAATCGCATTCTTGTTGGCGGTGATGTTCACTTCATCCAGCGCAACCTCGGCGTCTCTGCCGCTGATGCCCATGGACATTGTGTCAACCAGAATCAGATGGTTGTCAGTGCCGCCTGAGACAAGACGGAAGCCTTCCGCTGAGAGTGTGTTTGCCAGAGTCTGGCAGTTGGACAGAAGCTGTCTGATATATTCCTTGTATTCCGGCTGCATCGCTTCATAGAAACATACAGCCTTGGCTGCGACGATATGGCAGAGCGGGCCGCCCTGGATACCCGGGAAGATAGCCTTGTCAACCGCCTTGGCATACTGTTCCCTGCAAAGGATCATACCGCCGCGGGGACCTCTGAGTGTCTTGTGGGTTGTGGTTGTCACGAAATCCGCATAAGGTACGGGATTCATATGATATCCGGCTGCGACAAGACCTGCAATATGCGCCATATCAACCATTAACATGGCACCGGAATCATCCGCAATCTTTCTGAATTCCTTGAAATCAAGCTCTCTTGCATAGGCGCTGGCACCGCAGACAATCAGCTTCGGCTGCAGCTCCATGGCTGCCTTTCTGACTGCGTCATAATCGATGCATTCGGTTTCCTTGTCAACGCCATAGGAATAGAAATCATACAGCTTGCCTGAGAAAGAAACCTTGGCGCCATGGGTCAGATGGCCTCCGGCTGCCAGATCCATACCAAGCACCTTGTCACCGGGCTTGAGCACGCTCATGTAAACACCCATGTTTGCCTGGCTGCCTGAATGCGGCTGAACATTTGCGTGATCCGCACCGAAGAGTTCCTTCGCGCGGTTTCTGGCAAGATCTTCCACGGCATCCACATTGACACATCCGCCATAGTATCTGTGTCCGGGATAGCCTTCCGCATATTTGTTGGTCAGAATGGAACCGGCTGCTTCTCTGACATCCTTTGAGCAGAAGTTCTCAGATGCGATCAGTTCAATGTTGTTTTTCTGGCGAAGATATTCCGCCTGGATCATTGATTCGAGTAACTTGTCTTTCATTCGTTCTCCTTCCAATCCGGTGCCTGGGCGAGGACATGCATGACCTGTTCCTCACTCACCGGTCCTTTCCGCAGGATTTTCACCTGTTCACCTGAACAGTCGATAATCGTACTGGCCTCGTGAAACCGCGGTATGCCATTCATAATACCATCCAATCCCGTACATGCAAGCTCAATTTCTTCGGGAGTCTCACATGTTTTTTCGCCGGAACGGTTTGCGCTGGTCATCAGCACCGGACATCCCACGGCCCGGATCAGTTTTTCCAGGGCCTCACTAGTCGCCATGCGGATGGCAAGTGTGGGCATTCCTCCATTCACAAAATCCGGAATTTCCTTTCTCTTTTCAAGAATCACGGTAACCGGACCGGGCATGAATGCATTGATCACTTTTCTGCCGTTCTCATTCACATATGCAATTGATTCAATCTGTCTGAGATCGCAGCACATCACCGGAAACGCCTTGTCCTTCGGTCTGTGCTTGATGTCGCGCAGCTTTTCCTGTGCTTTAAGTGAATCCATTCTCGCACATAAACCGTGAACAGTGTCGGTCACGACCGAAATCACACCTTCATCACGGAGTATCTGCGCCATTTCTTCGGTATCATAGGGATCAAACCTTCTGATTCTGTTTACCATGTCAGTCCATCTCCTCTGCTGTATGTATTCTGATCGGTGAATGTCCCGTCCTCAATGGCGGGAATATCCACCGGAAGCTTACCCTTCGGCGAAACTTTTCCGAAGATCACATCCATCGCTCCGGCCAGATTGGGACCGTACGCTCCAAGCGGATTGAATGCGTCATCGCAATCGGGAAGTCCGGTCTGATTATAGACTGCCAGCAATGCGTCCGCCTCACGCAGCAGCGGCAGATCATACGGAAGCGCGCAGCTGATCACAATCACACTGACACCATATTCATGGGCGGTCCGGATCAGATCCGTCACGGCCGGAATCAGACCGTAATTGTATGTGTCGATCAGATCGGCGCTGTACATGGAGTCCGTCAGGATCAATACATCGGTGTCTTCCAGACTTTCATAGATCTGCGGATATCCTTCCGCCCAGCTGCCGTCAATCACACTGACCTCTGCATCGGCGGGAATATACCCTTCGCTCTCCAGAAGATTGTATGCGTGTGCGAGCATGTTCGTCTGAACGGTGTTCATGCCGGAAAGAAGAAAACGCATGCCGGGCTGCGCAGCCAGGGGAAGCACGCCGTTGTTTTCAAGCACGGTCGCCGCCTCATCGCTGATTGCGATCTGCGTGTTCTGATGTTCCTGACTTGCGACGATATGATCCGCTTCTTCTTTCAGCTGTTCTGTTTTCTGTGCACTGTATTCAGCGTCCATGATGCCTCGCTCATATTTCAGAGTCAGGATTCTCAACACTGCCTCATCAACTCTTGCAAAGGGAACCGTGCCGTCGTTGATCATGCCAATGAGTCCTTCCATATACGCGTCCATTTCCGCAATGGAATCAGTGCCGTTCACATTGACCGGCATCAGCAGCATATCAGCTCCCGCATTCAGGGCAAGCGAGGCCGCGTCCATCGGATCAAAGTGCACTGCCAGAGCGTCCATTAACATCGCATCGGTGATGATCACTCCCTCAAAGCCGAGTTCATTGCGGACGATGTCCGTCAGAATCGTCTTGGACAGTGTGGCGGGCAGATTGATTTCATTGCCGTCATACCGGCTCGTATATACCGCCTTCTCGATGGAAGGAAACTGAATATGCGCGGTCATGATCAGATCGGCATATCCATGGCGGATCATCTTTTCAAAGGGGATCAGATCGGAATCTTCCAGCTCCTGCTTTGTCTTTTCAATCAGAGGCAGACCGGTATGGCTGTCCGAGGCGGTATCACCATGTCCCGGGAAATGTTTCAGACCGGGCACAATCCCGCGTTCCTGCAGTCCCTGCACATATGCCTGGGTGTACAGCGAAACCATGAACGGATCATCCGAAAAAGCGCGGACCCCGATCACCGGATTGGCCGGATTGGAATTAACATCCGCAACCGGTGCGAAATCGGTGTTGAAGCCAAGAGCTGACAGCTCGCTGCCGATGATTTCTGCGGCTTTATAGGCATTTCCCGGATCGCCCGTGGCGGCTAAAGCCATATTGCCCGGGGTAGCTGTGCCCGACACAAGACGGTATATGGAACCGCCTTCCTGATCGGCGCTGACAAGCATCGGCACACCGCCGCTTTCCGTGACCGCCAGCTGAAAGTCCTGGGTCAGCTGCGCCGTCATAGCATTGTCATATGTGATGTTTTCCGCGAACAGACAGATCCCGCCGAAATGATATCTGGCAAACATCTGTCTGACCTCATCATTCATTGCCGTGAAAGACTCACCGTTCCATGTGCGCACCGCCATATTCACAAGCTGGCCGGCCTTGTCTTCAAGGCTCATGGATGCCAGAAGCTCCTCAGCCTTTTCGCGTGCGGTCGGCTCAGGGGTTTCCTGGGGCAATGATGTTTCTTCAATCTGTCCGGATTCCTCCGCTGCTGTTCCGCTTTCGCTGACTTTCTTCCCTGCGCATCCGCAAAGCATCAATAAGGACGCCAGAAACGCACAGGCGACTTTTCGAAGACTCATGGCAATTCTCCTGAAACGGCGGCCTTTTCAGCCGCCGTCATATGATTATTTCTGTTTGACGATTTCACCGTTGTTCTTGTAAATGCTGAAGGCGGGAACCACGCCTCTGACGCAGGAAGTCGGATAAACCCGGCTGTTTCTGCCGATGACGGTGCCCGGATTCAGGACGGAGTTGCAGCCGACCTCGACATTGTCGCCGAGCATCGCGCCGAACTTCTTCAGACCGGTTTCGATATTCTCACCCTGGTTGTGAACTACGACAAGCGCTTTATCGCTCTTGACATTGGAAGTGATCGAGCCTGCACCCATGTGGGATTTATAACCGAGAATGGAATCGCCGACATAGTTGTAATGCGGTGTCTGCACATTGTCAAAGAGGATGACATTCTTCAGCTCGCAGCTGTTGCCGACCACGCAGTGTGCGCCGACCAGAGCGCTGGAACGGATGAATGCGCAGTGTCTGACTTCTGTTTCCGGGCCGATGATGCAGGGTGCGCCAAGATATGCGGAAGGGAAGACCTTCGCTGTCTTATGAACCCATACATGTTCGCTGACCTCATCGTATTCCTCTTTGTCCAGTTTCTCACCAAGGCTGATGATCAGGTCCTTGATGCCCTTGAGCGCTTCCCAGGGATATGTGTACTGTTCAAGATATTCTTTTGCAATGGTGTGATCCAGATCGTATAAGTCTTTGATTGTATACATTTTCTTACCTCCCCCAAATATGTGTATACGCAGTATTTTTGTCAGTCTGTACCGGAAACCTTTTTCAGCTTGCCGATCAGAACATATCTGCCATCAGTTATATCATATGAACATGTTGACAGCATCAGGATCTGATCTGACGGTGAGAAGGTTTCCTGTGAAGTGAAATCAGAGCGGGCAATGAAATCATTGACATAGGCCGCATATTCCTCATCGCTTCCGAATGAGAGCTGCACATAACCCGCGGTGCCGCTGGTGACATAACCGGCCAGCGGATACATTTCATACTCCGCTTCCGGCGTATGGATCAGGAATTTCTGATGTGTATCATAATAGCTTTGATTTTTGAAATTCTCAACCTCCGCGAACATGAGCGGATCATCGAGCATGTGATGACCATAGAAAACGGTGACCCGATCGGAGAAATCCGTATGATTTTCCACATCAATGAAAATCGTGCCGGCATCATTGTACGTTCCGTCAGGCAGATGTTTCAGATACCAGGCATTGTCACTGCCCTGGATCACGGGATAATCAATCGTGCTGTCCTCCAGTTCAATCCATGCGAAGAAATCCGGATTGAGAGCTTTCAGCGCGTCCCAGTCGATCACCCTCTCCTGAGGCTCCTCATCAGAGGAAACAGGCCTGGGCTTCCTGGCAACCGTTTCGCGCATATCATCATATGACTTTCCGGCAACCCTGTACTTTTCTGTTTCCTTCCACAGTCTGTATCCGCTGTATGCCGCGGTGCACAGGGATATCACCAGTATGAGATCCAGGATCATCTGTCCGGCCTTTGTGAGTTTCTTTTTCTTCTTTGCCATCATGTACTCCGGTTTTTATCATACTGCACAGTGTTTTTTCTGTTCAAGATTTTTGAAAACAGCAGTTATTAAAAAAGGATTCCGCTCAGGAATCCTTCCGGTTCAGATTGAAATATACAAAGAGCATCCGGTCCTTGCCGTTCATGTCGCGGACGATTTCATACTCCGCTTCCGGCAGCATCTCCTCCACGAGCCTGCTCATGCGCTCCCGCTGATCCCAGCCCATTTCAAATGCCATGAAGGCTTTTTCCTTGAGAAGTCTGCGGCAGCCGGCAAAGATTTTGCGGTAGAAATACAGACCGTCAGAACCGCCGAACAATGCCACATGCGGTTCAAAATCGACAACCGATTTCTCCATCTGCTCATCCGCGGGGATATAGGGCGGATTGGAGATCAGAATATCCAGCTTCACCCCTTTTTCAATCAGCGGCTCAAGCATGTCGCCGGCGGTGAATTCAATCTCTGCACCATTGATCTCCGCATTCTTTCTGGCGGTTTGAAGCGCTTCCTCACTGATGTCGGTGGCACGCATGCGCACCTTGGGCTCTTCCAGCGACACCGCAATTGCGATTGCGCCGGAACCGGTGCCGATGTCCGCGCATTCAATCGTTTCATAATCCGGGAAAAACTCATCGATCCGCGCAAGAATCTGCGCGCAGAGCTCTTCCGTTTCAACTCTGGGGATCAGAACATCGCCGTTGACGATCATTTTATATCCGTAGAACCAGCTGTAGCCGAGCACATGCGCCATCGGTTCATCATTCAGAATGCGCTTCATGCCCGCGTCAAATTCCGCTTCCAGCTCCGGGGGCATCTCCTCATTGAAATTGGCATAGAGGTTATAGCGCTCCCGCTGGGAAATCTCAACAAGATATGCCATCACGGTTTCGGCGGGGATATCGTTCTGATCACAGAGCTTTTCGTATTTCCTCACACTTTCTGAAAATCTGCTCACTGCGCATTCTCCTCGAGTTTTCTCTTTTCCTCTTCCGCCAGCAGTCCCTCGATAATGCCGTCGAGTTTGCCTTCCATGATCCTGTCAAGCTGGGTGATGGTCAGGCCGATTCTGTGATCCGTGACACGGTTCTGCGGATAGTTGTATGTGCGGATTTTTTCCGATCTGTCGCCGGTGCCGATCTTGGCGCGGCGGATCTTGCCTTCCTCTTCTTCCTTCTGCCTGCGCAGCTCCTCATAAACGCGTGCGCGGATCAGTCTCATTGCCGTTTCACGGTTTTCGATCTGGCTGCGGCCTTCCTGGCAGTTGACCGTGATGCCGGTGGGTAGATGAACGATTCTGACCGCACTGTCGGTTTTGTTGATATGCTGACCGCCTGCGCCGGAGGCACGGTGGGTTTCGATGGTCAGATCCTTCGGATCGATTTCGATATCCTCTTCCTCCGCTTCCGGCTGACACAGCACGGTTGCGGTGCTGGTGTGGATTCTGCCCTGCGCCTCGGTTTTGGGAACTCTCTGCACACGGTGAACACCGGATTCATATTTCAGTTCCCGGTAGACATCCGTGCCTTTGACGGAATAGATGATCTGGGAAAAACCGCCCGCTTCGGAAACGGAGGCTTCCAGCACCTGTACCTTCCAGCCCTTGGATTCGGCATATTTCGTATACATGCGGTAAAGATCGCCGGCAAAGATATTGCCTTCATCACCGCCTGCGCCGCCTCTGATTTCCATGATGGCGTCGTGGTCATCATCCGGATCGCGGGGAATGAGAAGATGCTGGATGTGTTCCAGAAGTCTGTCACGTTCCGGTTCGCACTCCTCTTTCTCCATTCTTGCCATCTCTTTGAGCTCTTCATCATTTTCATGAAGCATCTCATCCGCCTGCTCAATTCTCTCATCCAGACTTCTGAGCTGCACCCAGGCATCCACCGCCTGCTTGAGCGAGGCCTGTTCCCTCGACAGTCTGGTCAGTTTTGAGGGGTTGCTGTAGACCTCCTCTTTCAGCATTTCGTCACTGATGGCATTGTATCTGTTTTCGATTTCGGTCAGTTTTGTCCTGACTGCATCCATCGCATTTCCTCCTTAGTCTCTGAGATCCCTGAACTGTTTGTTGATCTGCATCGAGCGGTGCAGTCTGCGCAGTGCCTTGGATTCAATCTGTCTGATTCTCTCCCTTGTGACACGGCACTCATTGCCGACTTCCTCAAGTGTTTTCGGCTTGCCGGTACCGTCCAGTCCGAATCTCATTCTAACAATTTTCTCTTCTCTTTCCGGAAGCTCCTTCAATAACATATCCACCTGTTCACGCAGCACGGAGCTGTTGGCATATGCCACCGGATCGACCGCGCTTGTGTCCTGGATGAAATCGCTGAGGGTGCTGTTGTCCTCATCGCCGGCCGGCGACTCAAGCGAAAGCGTATCCAGACTGATCTTCTGGATATCGCGGATTTTCTCCGCTGTCATGCCGTCGATTTTCGCGGCGATTTCCTCCGCGGTCGGTTCTCTGTTCAGCTCCTGAAGAAGCTGGCGTTCGACTTTCTTGACACGTGTGATCTGCTCGGTCATATGCACCGGCAGACGGATGTCATGGGACTGGTCCGCAATCGCCCTGACCATGGACTGTCTGATCCACCATGTCGCATATGTGCTGAAGCGGAATCCCTTGGAATAATCAAACTTCTCCACCGCCCTCATCAGACCGATATTGCCTTCCTGGATCAGATCCTGGAAAGAGAGCCCGCGGTTAAGATACTCCTTTGCCATCGCCACGACAAGTCTGAGATTGCTCGAAATGAGCAGATCCTTGGCTTCCTTGTCCCCTTCAGCCACTTTTTTCGCGACCTCGTATTCCTGCTGGGCGCTCAGAAGGGCAATCTGCCCGATTTCCTTCAGATATACTTTGACGGAATCACCGACGGTTTTCCGCCTGCCTTTTTCAATATAAGGATCCGGAAAATCATCCGTCTCCGGTTCATCCTCTTCTTCCGGTCCGCGCTCATTATCGTCTTCGGATGCGTCATCCGTTCCTGCTTCCTCATCAAGCATCTCTTCATCGCTGCTGAAGAAAATACCCTGCTGCTGTACCCAGTCAAAAAGCTGATCCTCTTCCTCTTCACTGAGATGGTTCTTTTCGGCTTCTTCCATCAGATCTTTCTGGGTGATTTCCTCACCCTTCTGGGATCGTTCCAGAAATTCACTACAGACAGCATCCAGAGTTTTCAGTTCACCCTGTTCGTTTTTCATTATGATTACCTTCCTGCCTATATCGATGTATCTATTTTACTACACAGATGCAAAACGAAAAAGTGAAGGAAAATTCACAAAAAAAGGACAGAAGCACAATCATGAAGACCGGCTTCTATCCTCCCTGGGGAGGGCAAGTTGAATGGTCTGAGCTTTATACAGCGTTCAGACAGTTAAGCATCGTGTTCGCATGTATAACGGTATCACCTGTTCAGTCACAGAACCGATACAGACCTGATTGTCCAAAACGGCAACTGTTCATTTTGACCATTTTGGGCAGGGATGAATTTAAAAAGCTGCTTACGCAGCTTCTTATTTGAGTCCGTATTTCTTATTGAACTTTTCAACACGACCCTGTGCCTGAGCGAATCTCTGACGGCCAGTGTAGAACGGATGGCAATTTGAGCATGTGTCAACCTTGATTTCCTTCAGTGTTGAACCTGTAACAAATTCGCTACCGCAGCTGGTGCAGACAACCTTCGCCTGGTAATACTTCGGATGAGTCTTTTCTTTCATGGTTCGTCTCCCTTCTGCCTTAAGCCTCTATGCGTGCTTAAAGAAAGTGCTAATAAATATTATCACATCGCTTTTTTCGTGACAAGAATAATTCTGTCAGATGTTTTCCCGCCAGATCTTCGCACCAAGCATGCTTAATTTCTTGTCGATTTCCGAATATCCGCGGTCAATGTGATAGACATTTTTGATCGATGTCACGCCCTCTGCGATCAATCCGGCGACGATCATTGCCGCGCCGCATCTCAGGTCGGTTGCGCTGACACTTGTGCCGTAGAGTTTTGTCGGTCCCTTTATAATCGCGCCGGCCGGAATCAGTTCGATGTCAGCTCCCATCTTTTCCAGTTCCAGACAATGCTTGAAGCGTTCGATATAAATGGTCTCATTGATCCTTCCTTCGCCTTCCGCCTGGGTCAGCAGCGCGGTCAGAGGCTGCTGCAGATCGGTTGCGAAACCGGGATAAGGCTTGGTCGTGATATCAACGCTTTTGAGATTTTCAGAACGTTCAATGATCACACGGTCAATGCCGACCTCCATATTCACGCCCATTTCCTTGAGTTTGGAAAGAAGCGCCTCAAGATGCTGGGGAATGATATTGTTGATGACCATGCGCTTTGCCATCGCCGCGGCAATGATGATGAAAGTGCCGGCTTCAATGCGGTCGGGGATAATCTCATGGAAGCAGCCGGAAAGGCTCTTCACACCGTCGATCTTGATCACGTTTGTGCCGGCGCCGCGGATCCGCGCTCCCATTTTGTTGAGGAGGGTTGCGATATCGATGATCTCCGGTTCCTTGGCGGCGTTTTCAATGGTGGTTCTGCCTTCGGCATATACCGCTGCCATCATGATGTTGATGGTTGCGCCGACGCTTGCGATATCAAGGAAGATCTTGGCTCCCTTCAGCTTTTTCGCCTCAATTGTGTAGCATGCCTTGTCATAGGTGACCTTTGCGCCAAGGGCTTCAAAGCCTTTGAGATGCAGGTCGATCGGACGCGGGCCGAGATAGCAGCCGCCGGGCATTTTCATGCGGACATATCCGTATTTTCCAAGCAGCGCTCCCATGAAGTAGTACGAAGCTCTGAGCTTGGTGACGATATCATCATCCAGATCGGTATTTTCCATGTGGCTGGGATCAATGATCAGATGATCATTGGCAACCTCGGTCACTTCCACGTTGAGTATTTTCAGAATATCCGCAAGCGCTTTGACATCGGCGATCTGGGGAATGCCGACAATTGTGACAGGACCGTTGGCAAGCACCGCCGCCGGAATCAGGGCGACCGTCGCGTTCTTTGCGCCGGATACAGTCACTTCTCCTTCCAGAAGATGACCGCCTTCTATTTTCATAATTTCAGTCATAGGCATTTTCCTTTCTGATCCATTCTGTCAGTTCATGAATGTCTTTGACGATCAGATCCGCATGGCTCTGATCCTGGCCGAAGCGTTTGTCCTCACGGGCCGCCGTAAAGATGCCTGCATTTCTGCCGGCTTCAATGCCGAGGCGGCTGTCCTCATATACAAGACATTCCTTTTTATCAACCCGAAGATTCTCCGCGGCCAGTTCATAAATATCGCCGGCAGGCTTCGGATGTTTCACATTTTCACCTGTTTCCACAAAATCAAACAGATCTCTGATTCCCATGGCTTCCAGGCTGTTGACGATGATGCTCATCGGTGAGGCGGAGCAGACGGCGGTTCTGATGCCCATCTGCCTGAGTGCTCTGAGCTCTTCCGGTATTCCTTCGAACATGATGGCTTTGTAATCCAGCGGATGAAGCACATTAAAGTACTCCTCATTGTGCCGGATAATCTCTTCGCGGGGGACTTTGTAATCCAGCAGCTTTTCCAGAAGATCGTAATTTCTTTCCATATCCAGTCCGATCGTAGCGAAAACAGCCTCATCCGGCCCGGTATAGCCGAACTGTCTGAGCTGATCGATCGTTCCTTCCAGATACCAGCATTCGCTGTCGTAGAGAATGCCGTCCATGTCAAATAACACCGCTTTGATCATCTGCGGTTATTCTACATGATTCATTCAAGAAAACCAACTGTGTTTAGAGACCTTCCGTGCTCTCCGTATTGCGGCGGCGGTATTCATAATCCGCTTTCAGCATTGCCGTATGCTTATCCGCATCCAGATTGAACACGACCGCATAAAGCACATCCAGTATATAGAACATCGCATTTCTGGAGCCGAGCACAACCTCGCGGGGCTGCGGTTCATAGAAGCCGACCTCGATAACGGTATCCGCAAGCCGTTTGAGCGAAGAGGCGGACGGTCCGCTGATCAGATACACGGGAATGTTCTTTTCCGAAAGAATCCTGGCGCACTGGGCAAGCATCGGCTCTCTGCCGCTGTATGAGATGAACAGAGCGGCGCTGCCGGAGGGCTGGCTGAGTGCCCGGCTGGTATTGGTGCCTGGAATCCCGCTGATGCCGATCTGATATCCAAGTGTCTGCAAACGGTTGGAAATATCCAGTGCGGGCAGATAGTTTTCCCCATAGGCATAGACCGAAAAAGGTCTGCCTTCATGAATCAGTGAGGCCAGTTCCGTCAGGGGTTCCATGGCAATTCCCGAATATGTGTCATTGATGGCCTTGCAGCTGAGCTGCATCATTTTGCGGGCTGCTTCCATGGGCGTGTCCTTCTTTGAAAACGGCATGGACACATTCACTTCAATATCATCCGCACCCAATGAATTCAGTTCCTTTGCCAGTTCGACACACAGTTCCTTATGTCCGTGAAAACCGAGTTTCTTGCAGAAACGGATGATGGTTGACTTGGATACATAGATCGTGGAAGCCAGCTCATCCAGTGACATATTGACCGCTTTCTCGGGAGATTCGCGGATATATCTGACGATTTCATTTTCCGTCGGAGTCAGGTTGCCCCGATCCTTGATTCTGTCAATCATTTTCATAATTACATTTTATTTGATACATTCAGAAAAAAGAAGCTGAACACTCAGCTTCTTCATTCACACAATCATCCTCCAAGCACGAAATGTCTTATGTACTGGTAAAGGATGACACATCCGACGAATGTCCATAAATAAACGGACGAATCGTTCAGATGAAGCTTCTCTCTTCTTGTCCAGATATACCAGATCCCTACCGGAGGAAGAAAGAGGACTATCGCGTAAGCGATCAGATTCTGTGTGGACAGCATCTGAACGATACGTTCTGAGTCCTCTTTATTAATGTAACCTTGTGCGATTTCATTGCGGAGTTTTTTGTTCTCCGCTTTTAATTCTTCCTGAGTAAGTTTCTGGCGTTTTTTTGACGCCTTACTCATGAATCAGTCTTCGCTTTGCTTAATTATGCTTCAGCCGCGCTTCTGTTCGAAATGATAACGAACGGTGTGTAAACGAGGATGGATGTAGCGAATGCGAGGAGCTGAGACAGACCACCCATGAAGTTACCGCCGGCTGCGAGGAATCCGAGGATACCTGTAGGAGTTGTCCAAGGTGCGTCAACACCGAATCTCGGGCAGATGCCGATAACAGTCAGGATGTAACCAACAGTGACGGAAACAACCGGAGCAAGGAAGAACGGGATACCGAGCAGAGGGTTCATAACCATCGGGATACCGAAGATAATCGGCTCGTTGATGTTGAAGATTCCGCAAGGGATCGCGAGTCTAGCGATTGCCTTATAGTCATCTCTCTTGGAGAACAGCATGATCGCGATGATCAGACCGCCGGTGATACCGGAACCGGTGTGGGAGAAGAATGCAGAACCGAACGGTGTGCAGATGATGTTCGGCAGCGGCTTGCCAGCAGCGAAAGCTTCGTTGTTAGCAGCATAAGCAGCTGTCATGAACGGTGTTGTAACTGCGCCCATTACGTTCGGTCCGTGAATTCCGAACCACCACAGGAGCATCATGATCAGAACGATCAGCAGGTAGCCGGGCAGACCAGTCATGATAGCCTGTACAGGTCTCATGATTGTAGCGATCAGGTTGAAGAAGTTCATGTGAACAACCTTGTCCATGAAGAATCTCAGCAGACCGAAGCAGAAGATTGTGATAACTGCCGGCAGGAGAACCTCGAAGGAGTGGGAAACGTTGGGAGGAACACTGTCAGGAAGCTTGATTGTGAGCTTACCGGACTGGTACA
>JNJQ01000024.1 GCA_000701725.1 Erysipelotrichaceae bacterium NK3D112 | reverse complement strand
CAGAGCTTTTCCTTTCTTCGCAATGGACATTATAAAAAGCTGCTCACGGACATTCAACACAAGCAGCTTGCGGTCAATATATTTGGGGCGAAACAATCATGAAGCAGTGAACTGTCCTGTATATATGTTTCGTCGATCCAGACCCGTCCGTGCAGATACAGATGATTCTGATATCCATCAACAGTTTTGAACACTTTTTTCCTCCACAGCATGGCAGTAGGATGCGAAATTCTGCAGATTTCTTCTGTCATTTCCAGAGGGACATTGAATGTCATCAATGTCAGATAGGTTGTCCAACAGCTAAAGCTCCTGTTTGTTGAGTGAAAGATTGTATTGCTCAGCAGATTGTAACGACAGCCGCAGTCTTTGCATATATACCTTTGGATTCCATCGGGTGTGAGACTGCTCTTAATACTTTCTTCACTCCCGCAGTCAGGACAGGAAGGCATTCTCTTGTATTTGACCGCGAGTTCATTGAATGTAGTGGCACCATAGCGTTCCTTGTTCAGCCGCATAGATACGGCGCCTTGCAATAGTGAAAATTCCTTGTCAGATAAACCGAAAACAAGGTCAGTAAACATATTCTGTTTTGACATAACGACATCTCCGATTACTTAAGCAGCCATCCGACCGGAGATGTCGCCAAACATTGAGCCAGATGGCTGCTTAAGTACTTCAATATTTGGCGATGTCATTATACCATTCACAGCATCAGTGCTGTTTATGGCCAGAATTGTTTACTGTTAGAATATCATTATTTATATTTGAGTCTGTAATTCCATAGCTGAAACTTCATCTTCAGAGAGCAAATAACCTGCATTTTGTAAAGACAATATATATTCATGGATGTCATTGCGCATTTCATCCATATCAGTTACACCATATTGATTACAGGCATTTTCTGTCATTTCTTCGATAGAACAACCCTTTTCAATCATTTTCCAGAAATATGCTGCGGTTTCATTCACCATTTTTACATATGGACATTTGTCCCTGCATGCTTTAACAGAGACAAGTATGTACTGATCAAGAATGCTTGTGAGCATGACTCCTTCTCTGATAATGTAATTATCCATTGCGACCTCCGCTGTGTTTTAAAAGCATTTGATATAACAGTTCAGAAGATTCAGGTGTACCTGTGTTCTCATAAAACCATACTGGTACTCTGCTCAGTATACATTCTGTCATTTTGCATACATATCCTATATCTTCCAATGTATCAGGATTATACAGGAAATGCTGCATCAGCGGTATGATCGCTTCTTCAGTGTTGAGCTTACGGATTGAATTCTCTTTATTCTGCGACAGAATAATCACTCCTTTTAATTCAGTATCCCCCAATTCGCCCATTCTTTCTTTGCCCATCCAGGGAGAAGCGTACATATGAATAGATTCGTCAGTAAAATGCAGGATCGGTTTGTCACCATTCAGAATACGGATATGATCCGGATGCAGCTGTTTCATATTTTTGTATTGCGTTGTTTTTCCCACTCCGCTTGATGCAGTAAGTAAATAAGCATCATCATTAATATAAAATGCCACACCATGATAAAATACGCGTTTCATAGGAAGAAACATATTCGACAAATGATTCAGAATATAATAGAATTCATAATCTTTCGCCCTGGACTCCTTTTGTTTAAGCGAGTCTTTTTCAACATCCGTAAGTTCCAGTGCAACTGCCTCTTCTCTGCAATCAGTTGCATATCCTTCGAAAAATTTTGATGTATCTTCAACACTGAATTCGTAAGCAATATTAACATCTGCCAGCATAATATTTGTCATAACTAAATTTATACCATAAAAAAGAGAGAGAATCTCATCAAAGTGATTCTCTCCCTATAGCACCTAAGCTTTAGTCGTCAAGTTCTCCCCATTCCTCGGATGTATGTGTAGGATCAGGATCCTCTGTTTCTCCGGGATTCGGATTGACTGTGTCAACATTATTCAGAATCATAGACTTTTTTGATTCGAATAACAGAAACTTAGGCTTTTCATATTTTGTTGAAGTGTTATTCATTTATAATATCCCCCTGAGATTCAATTATTCTCCAGAATTGTCATATGCTGAATACGTAATTGTTGTTTTATTGGTTGTTGTACTCTTCAAATCACCAGGTGTAGCAAAGCCGATTGAGTTGTTACCAGTTGTAACTACACGTGTAGCTCTCTCAACAACGACATTGTCAAGTGTAATAAGTCTTAATACCTGTGTCATTGTCTGATTGGCTTTGATTGCACTTGTACCAGAATAATCTCCAAATGCGACACCGCTCTGCGGTTTTGTTTCCTTAGCATTCCATACAACCACATAACCATCTTTACTGATCAGAGACTGTGCAGTAAAGTCTTTTGAAGCTTCACCCTTAACTGTATATTTATTGGCAATGTGTACGTCAACAACGTTACCATCAATATCAACAGCTTCGATCGCGTTGTAGTTACCGTCATCAATCGCTGTAAGAGCCAGAAGTTTTGTTACAACATTACCACGATACTTGTTATATACGTACTGAGTCTTCGGTACAAGATAATCAACAGGTACTTCTTTCAGATAATACGTCTTATCTGTCAAATTCTGATCATTCATTAATACATCAGGATCAACTTCGAGACCGTTATTTGTCCAAGCATCATCTTCGACCCAATAATTAGGATCTCCTGTATAGTTTCCAGTATTGTTATTATGCTTATAATAGCCACCATAGAAATAACCGTCAGAAACATACTCAGTCATATCGATCTTGTCAGTTTTTCCAATAAATTCATAGCCTTTAGTTGTTGCAAAGTTCTGAGCGATCGCAGCAGTTGTATCACTTAATGTGTCGGACACATAGACTAAGACGTTATCGTTGGTTTCTGCTCTATTTGATGAATGATTAATTCTAATTGTTTCAGGCTTGTACCAAACTGCATAGAGATCTTCATAAGGATGATTCTCATCAGCGGCAACCTGAGTTACAGTACGTCCATCCTGAGTTTCAAAATGAGCGGCTTTATCGCCTGATGCAGGTACCCACTTTAAGAACAGATCTGCTTCAGTGAAGACTTTATCACTTGCCTTTTCATGTTCTTCAAGCTTAGCCCATCCAAGGAATGCATAATCATCATAGCTGTATGTATCGGCAGGCATGATGTTATAACCTTTATTGATTTCAATAGGATCATTAGTGACATACCAGCCTTTATCAGCTTCAGATTTATCAGTGGTCTTATGGAATTTATCCAAATCCATCGTATTGCCTAAAATGTCTTTAACATTGGAGTACCAATTAATATGAGTATCAGCCGGAGCTTCAATAGAACCGTATTCAGCAACAAGCTTGATTGTGTATGTATAGCTGGGATCATCTTCTGTGTGATCAGAATTCTCAGTCTTGTGAGCATCCTTTGCATATACAACAAATGTCTGGCCAGGTAAAACTGTCTGCTCGGTAGGAACAAATTCAGTTCCATTCCAACTATATAATACCCAATACTTGAATTCTTCATTTGCGCTTGTTGCTACAGAAGCAGTCTGAGCAGATGCTGTGGAAGCATCCTGGTAGACTAACGGATCAGTATGTTCAACTTCGCCTCCAGCAAAAGTACCTTTTCCTTCTACAGCATCATATACTACATTAATTCCGTCTGCGCCTACAAGCTTATAACGCCACTTTGCATACAGATCAAGCTTTGTCTTAATCCAGAAACGATTATTTTTAGCATCTTTGTTTTCGCTCGAAGTTTCTACACCATATTCATTTCTCTCTGTAGATTCTGTCTGGTCATATGCTTCATACACTGTGTTATCATTCGCTGCAAACGCATCGAAGTTAAATGACTGTGTAAAATCAGGATCTCTATACCAACCGCTTAATGTATATTCATCTCTGTAGTACTGGATTTTGCTGATTTCTTCATCATAATCGATTCTGAACGATGTCTCCTGATCACCATATTCATATGCCTCATCAGTCGGAACATTTGGATGGAGGAACACACGATACTGATTCTTGATCCATTTTGCATATACAGTCAAACCATCAATCGGCATCCTTGTAAAGTCATACGGCACTGTGCAAGGCTGATCGATATACCATCCACCGAATGTGTATCCCTGAGGAGTTTTATCTGCCGCAGCATAATAGTTAGCTCCGCCTTTGCCATATGATGAAATATCTGCATCGTAATCAATCTTTGCACTTTCATGGAGCTGGCCTCGATTTGCTTCATCCAACTCTACACCATACCCATCAACATATTTTCCATCCATGTAGTTGATCGGGTACTGCATTCTCGTGTAATAGAAGTAAAGATGATTATCGGTACCACCATAATTGCTATTTAAGGCAGTCCATCTGATTGAATTGCCTGCAGTCAAACTAACTGCCTCGTCATTACTCTTAGTAATTGCAAGTCTCTCAAATCCTTTTAGTACCCAGAAGTCATCATTGTAGAACACAATATTAAAGTCATTTTCGAAAACTTTCCATTCGTCAAATTGACGTCCAGCATATGTCTTTGTGCCAGTTTCTCCGTCAGGTACTTCACGCATATAATGGAAATAGCGCTTTGTATTATCAGAACTTGTATGAGTCCACCTAATGTTTTCTGCCGGCATTCTCTGCATCACTGTAATACGAGCAGTATATGTGTCAGAACCATGCGGAGTCCAAGAAGTGTCTGATCGCGGATAAGTTACCCCATTTGAGCCAGTGAAATTCCAAATATCCGTAATATCAGTATCATACTTTCTTGTTACAGTATGAATTGTAGTTCCATTTTGAGTCTGGAATGTAAAGGTATACTCTGTGCGGTCAAAATATACATTTACTACTGCAGTACCTTCCGGTGTAACTGTTTTATTTTCGGGAGCCGCTTTAAGATGGAATCCGGTATACGACTTACGAGTGCCGTTAATACTCACCTGCACATCATCTGCATTTCCGGTTACATTTGTATTAGCACCAACATTTGCATCCCTAACTGTAACAACTTCTTTATAATCATAACCATCACCCGCCAGGTTCTCGGTCCAGATGACTACTGTATAATTTGCTTTTGTATTAGCATTCCATTTAGCATATACACGTGTGGTTTTCTCAAGAACATTGCCAAATACAAATTTTTCAGTGCATCCCTCATCCAGATACCAACCGCCAAATTCATAACCAAAACGTGTAGGAGCGGGAGTCGGCTCCTGTGTTACCTGTCCACGATAGAATTGAGGAGCAGTATAACTTGCACCTTCACCATTTTCTTTAAAGATCAGCCATTTTCCTGCAGGAACATATGCCTTTAAAACAAGATCTTTGTTGAGTCCGCCGGCGCCAAAAGTAAACTCGGTTCCGTTCGGATATAAAGGATCAGGATTATCACTGATCACCCATTTTCCGTCTGCATCCTGAGTGGCTTCAGCCCAGCCTTCAAATCTTGAATCCGGATCCTTCGGATCATAAAACTGATTGACAGTATAAGATTTGGATGATCCGCTCTTTACGATGACAGATTCAGATCTCAGCACAGCACCATCTTCATCAAGAAGCATTAAGCTATAAACATCAAAAATCATTGCATAATATGTTACTGATTCACCTTCAGTAACACCATCATACAGCTGCGCTTTAACTTCATTTCGAACATCCGCGATTGTTTTAGCAGTTGTTTCATCCGTATAGTTTTCTTCAGTTGTCCATCCTTTGAACATCTGTCTTCCGGTCAGAGCACCAGCGCCTGGATCGTAAAGAACTTCTTCAAAATGATCAACCTCTACACCGTCAATCGTTTCTTTTTTATCATCAGTTTTCTTTACCAGGATAGTTGTAGTTCCATCCGTCTGAACAAAATTTACCTTGAGACGCGCATCATCTCCGGTACCGCCATCTTCGACAACCGCATAAACAGAGAATGATTCCAGATCAGCTGTGACTTCCTCTGCAGGTGTCGGTTCTTTAATCTGCTCAACAACTTCAGGTGTCACTTCTTCCTGCTTGTCATCTACGTGAACAAGCACAGGATTGTCGAGTTCAGCGATTTCAGGAGAACTGATCGTAACACGAACCTCTCCATTAGGCTGAATTTCATCATTTCCGCAAATGAATGTGATATCGACAGCGACTTTTGTTGTCGCATTTTCGCCAACCGCCTGTGCTGCCAGCTCCAAAGTAGCCTCGTCATCTACTTTTTTAACTGTCATGACAGTGCCGTCCGGGAAAACGTTTGCTGCTGCTTCTGCTGAAACAGTAACATCTTCAATTTCTTGGTAGAAGGAGACAGTTTCTTCGACGGCTTCTTCTTCAACAGTAACTTCCTCTGCAGGGAGTTCTTCTTCAACTCCCTCTACAGGAAGCTCTTCAGCAACTTCCTCAGCAGGAAGTTCCTCTGCTTCTGCAGGCGCCTCTTCCAAAACAGCTTCTTCCGGTTCTGCCGCTGTATCCTCAGCGAATACAGGGGTTGCTGACGAAGCTACGGCAGTGAATGCCAGTAACGATGCCAGCAGAGATTTCAGGAATTTGTTTTCTTTCATAATCTAACCTTTCCCCTCCATATTCCAGGATTGATCCGGAACTCCGCAACACCACTCTCATCACGAGACTATGAAAATGGTGTTCATCAAAAGTATTGTATATGAGAAATCCGCAAAATTAAAGTTCTAAACATTTTAATTTTTGAATGCTTCAGATTTTTTTTCAATTCAGCCGGGAAATCAAGCTATCAGGGTAGTTTTTCCTGATATATGTCTTCATTTGCGAGCAGTCTGTTCATCTGATCCACCGCGAATTCCATCTGGGCGGTGTCCGGATAGACCACCGAAAGCAGCTGTCCGGGCATTGAAGCGGTGACTTCACTGCCGGTTGTGCCGGTCACATGATAGGAAATGATATTCCAGTTTCCGGGTCTGTCGATCTGCTCGCTTACCAGTTTGAAGATGGAATCTGATGACAGATTTGTCATGAATGTACCGCTTAATGCGTCCAGTACATTATTCAGATTTACGATGTTTTCCGGACTGAGCATCTTTTTCAGGATTGCCCTCAATACGATTACCTGATGCTCATTACGGTTGAAGTCACCGCCCTGGAGGCTCTTTCTCTCTCTGACATACGCAAGTGCCGAATCACCATCCAGATGAATTCTGGTTGCCTCGAAAGTATATGAGCCGGCAGAGAATTCATACGGATTGTCTATATCCACTCCTCCGATTGCATTGATAATCGTTTTATATGTGTAGAAATTGACCAATACATAATTGTCCAGCGGCGCATTCATGTAACTGCTGAGAGCTGCCAGCGAATTGTCAATTCCGTATACACCCATATGGGTAAGCTTGTCCAGACCGTTGCCAAGAGCCGGATTGGCTATATAAGAGTCTCGCGGGAAGGAAGTCAGTATTACTGTCTTCTTTTCCGGATTGACCGTGGCAATGATATTGACGTCTGTTCTGGTAACAGTAGTAAGTCCTTCTTCTCTTGAATCAGAACCTGCAATATAAATATTGAACGGCTGTGTCAGATCTGCTTCGGATTTGGAGGAAGAACTCTCCCCTTCCCTTGTGAAAGAATATAGAACGATCGTATCTTCCTTGAAATTGCTGTATTCTTCTGTATCAGTAAGCAGATCTACATACGCTTCATTGAGTATCAGCGCATCGCCTTCCGCTGTATATAAGGCATTAACTGCATTCCATACCGTATCCTGTTCATTGATCCAGAGGCTTTTGGAATTGTACATCATCTGCAGCTTTTCCAGGGCAAACGCCTGGTTTTCCTGATCCACGGATGTCTGAGTGATAAACTGCTTGTTGGCATAATTGTTCAAGCTCGCATCCGTAATCAATCCGCGGCTGCGGAAAAGATCACTGTGTGCGGATTTATAGTCGGTTGTCATCGCATAGACATTGATCTTGGTGCTCACTGTTTCCGGCACATCATCGAATACCCTGCGGATACCGCTTTCCACCGTCGGAAGGATGATGGAACAGATCAGCAGAACAATGGATAAGAGTATATTCAATGCCGAAACAACGGGCTTTTTACTGTAAAAATCCTTGAAATTGCGGAATGAGAAATAACCGAGAAGGGCCGTAATAACAGCCACTGCACCAAGCACTATAAATTTCCATTTATTCGGAATAATCGGGAATTTCAGAAGAAGGAATGCAAAAACGATGACAAACACCAGGAGCACAAGCCATGTCATCGATCCCCATCGGATCCTTGAAAATCTGCTTCTTCTCTTCTTTTTTGCCATCGTTCATACCTCGCTTCAACATATCTATTTAAAGCTTTTTGATGCGGGTTTGCAACTATGTATACTTTTTCAGTTCTTAATTTCAGGGCTGGAACACACCCAATACCTTACATGCCTCTCTTGAAACATCCCCGTATGCTCCGGTTACCCTTCCGCATATTTTGATTTCTCCGGAAACATCCGCCATGGCGCCGGAATAGATGCCTATGGATGATCCGTTTACCGAATCAATGACGGTATCATCCAGATAAATATCAGCACTGTACGAATAATTGTCATTGACACCGATCCATGTGTTGTCCACAAGGCATGCGCCGCTCATATTGATATCCTTGAACATGTTATGCAGAGAAATATCCCTGTACCACGAACATGGTGCTTCCCTCATATTCCACTGAATATATAAGTTGCCGTCATATATAAAGGAAGAGATTCCCTTGAATTGCGCATCCGCGAGGATATATTCATCACTGCTGATCAGAGGTGAATTCTTCAATCCTTCCGATGAAACAATCGAACTGATTGTATTGGGAAGTGAGCCATCTGAGGCCACATGAGGATAAGTTCCGTATACATATTGAATGGTTTCTATATCCTCCGGCTGGCTGATACCGGATAACTGATCCGGATGGATGCCTTCCTCAGTATCAAGTAAAAGCTGGTTCACTCTTCCCGGGATATTTTTCCAGTAATCTTCATCATCAAAGTATGTATGTCCACCTGCCACTGCCTCATCCCAGCCAAGCCATACCACATTGGTGAATACAGATGTGCTGGCAGCCATCCACGCGTCCTTCGGTCTTCCGTATGGAATACCATATTGTTCGCCATCATGTCCCCAGTCAGTGGTTCCGGTTTTGGCATATACCGGATAACTCCTCTCAAGGATATCCATATAATTTGGAAGACCGCTTTCCACATTGTTCTGCATCAGTCTGTCCGAGAGATATGCACTGCCCGCACTTAAAACCCGGGTCGGATTGCCGTTAACCTCAATGATTTCACCTGAACTTGTTATGATTTTATTAATAGTGTGCGGCTCAATATATACGCCGAGATTGATTAAAGCCGCGTGAGCACCTGCCATCTGCATCGGTGTAACGGTAAATGTGTCAGCGCCGATTGATGAGAGAACCGTATATGTATCCTCATTTGCCCTGTCAAAGCCGATGGACTGCATATATTTGATAATCTCTTCTTTTCCGATTTTATCCTGCACATCCTGAAGCATGCGGATTGCCGGTATATTCAGGGATCTTGCCAGGGCATACTGAATGGTGACATCACCTTCATATTCACCGGTTGCGTTGACAAGCACACGGCTTTCACCTGGAAGTGACCAGGGTCTGTCCACCAGCACCTCATCCCAGCTGTATCCGAGGTATTCAAATCCAAGCGCATAGCTGAGCGCAGGCTTGATCACTGAACCCGACTGAATATATGCACTGGTGGCACGGTTATAAAGGCGAACACCGTTATAGTTTCTTCCGCCGCCGATTCCTACCACTTCGCCGGTACGGTTATTCATCGAAACAATACCGATCTGCTGAAGATCATTGATAAAGGCAATGCCGCTGGTCTGCTCTTCAACGGATTCAATCGCACTCTGAATAGAAGGCTCCAGAGCTGTATAGATCTGCATACCTGTAAAATAAGGATCATTTCCGGTAATCCTCTGCGCTTCATTCAATACAGCATCAATATAGTCCTGATAATTGCCTTCCTGAAGAATGACACTTCCCTCCCCGGCCAGCTGATCCTCCACTTTGATCGAAACAGCCAGGTCGTATTCCTGCTGAGTGAGATAGCCATGGCTTAACATCATATCAAGCACGGTATTTCTTCTTGCCGTTGCCCAGTCAACATTGACATAAGGGTTATATTTATTAGGAAGGTTGACAATTCCCGCAAGCAATGCCGCTTCACTGGTGGTCAGCTCTGTGCTGTCCTTGCCGAAGTAATACCTTGAGGCCATCTGCACACCTCGGATATTCTTTCCGAAGTTGATCTTGTTCAAATAGAGCTGGAAGATTTCCTTCTTTCCCATATATCTTTCAAGTTTGGCTGCCAGATAAATCTGCTGCACCTTATAAGATAAGGTACGCTCTCTTTCCACACTTCCGCTGGCATCCTCAATTGAAAAGTATGTATTTCTCACCAGCTGCATGGTAAAAGTGGATCCGCCGCTGGAGGCATCGTGATAACGGATGTAATTGATCAGAATCTTGGTGAAACGGGGAATGTCAATTCCCTTATGAGTAAAGAAACGGTTGTCCTCGATACTTAAAAAGGCATCAATCAGACAGTCCGGACAGTCATTGTATTCAATATTGTCTCTTAAATACGTGCCAAGCTCCTGGACAAGATTGCCTCTGGCATCATAAATCTGGGTTGTTTCCTGGGAAATAAAATCATGCACATCGAATTCCGGAACACCTTTAAGCATTCTTGCCGCAAAAATGCCTCCGGTCAAAGCAATTGTCATATAAAAAATGACAACCAGTGCGAGCATGATCACACTCAGGCGGACTTTCTTTTTTTTATGTATATGTTTTTTATTTCCGACCGGTTCAGACATATACATATATTCTACTAAATTAAGCTGAAATGGCGCAGATAAAACTGAATTTTTATTAATATGTATGAGCATTTGCCATTTCATTTGACATCGAACTGTGAAAAAATAATACTGTAATTGCATTATTATGAGGAATCCATAAAAAGGAGGTTGAACATGTTGAAAAGAAGTCTGATTGCCGCATTGTGCGGAGTCCTGACCCTTGGCAGCCCGCTTGCGGTAAACGCAAAGGATGCCACTCCCGCTGAAGGTGCTGATCCCGATGGCCTGATTATCGAAGATGAAATCACAGATGCCGTCGGTATTACCGTTGATTACCATTCCATCGAAGATATCAAAAAGTATGTCGCTGACAATGGTCCGCAGTATCTTGCCAACGCCTATGCGGAAGCACCCGATTATACAACAGCCCCGTATGCGGCTGGTAAATTAACTGATGAAGTGCAGAATGACGCGCTGAAGGCAGTCAATACCATCCGTTATATCGCAGGCCTTGATTATCAGGTGAAACTGGATGATTCCTGCAAAGAAATGGTCCAGGCAGGCGCATTGCTGAATGCCATCAACGATGAGCTGTCCCATTTCCCTGAAAAACCTGCCGGCATTGATGACGGGCTCTATCAGCTCGGATACAGAGGATGCAGCTCAGCCAACATCGCATGGAATATTCCCACCCTTGCAGGTGCGGTCACAGCCGGATGGCTGAATGACGGCGACGCTTCCAACATCGATGTCATCGGTCACAGAAGATGGCTTCTGAACGCAGCGATGGGAAAGACCGGTTTCGGCGCAGTCGGCGCTTATTCCGGAATGTATGCATATGATACCAGCGGCTCTAACAAGAAAACATCCAATGTATGGCCGGCTCAGAATACACCGGTTGAATTCTTCGGTACAGAATATCCGTGGTCTGTATCCACAGGCAGAGCCGAAGACATTTCCACAGTATATGTTGTCATGACAAACAACAAGACAAAAGTCGCCACCAAATATTCCGCCACAAGCACATCCGGTTATTTCAATATCGACAACGATGTATACGGAACTTCCGGTGCCATCATCTGGAGACCGGAGAATGTGACATACGCACCCGGCGACAGCTACGATATTACAATCTTCAACTGTGTTAACGGTGAAATCTCCTATACCGTCAACTTCTTCCAGCTCTATGAAGATGAGTCCATGTCGGTCAGTCCTTCTTCCCTGGAAGTCGGTGTTGGCGAAACAGCCACAATCACCGCGAGCTTTGTACCTGCATCAAGCACTGATTATGTCAGTTCCATGCATTCATCCTATAACAGTTCCCCGGCAAGCTTTGAAGCAGCATTCGGCGAAGCCAGAAATACGGTTGAAGTTACCGGTCTTGCGGAAGGCAGCGGAACAATCACACTGACATCTGCCAACGGTCTGAGCGCCGAAGTCGAAGTCAATGTTGTAAAGAGAAGTATTCCCGCAGCCGGCATTACTGTAAATCCCACCTCACTCAATCTCACAGCTGGCGAAACAGCTGCAATCACCGCAACCGTCACACCTGACAATGCCGATGATAAGACTGTCACATGGTCTACCAGTGATAATTCCGTTGTCACTGTGGACAATGGTACTGTAACTGCGGTTGGCGCAGGTACGGCTACCATTACTGCTTCAACTGTGAACGGTCTTACCGCAACATGTGAAGTGACTGTTGAGAAAAAACCTATCAGCATCTACGGCTCCTCCCTGGCACTGGAAGGCAAGATCGGAATCAACTTCTATCTGAATATTGCAGAGGAAGATCTCAATGATCTGACTGTGGTCATGCAGATGGGTGAGAAGGAAGATGTCAGAGTCCCCGCATCCGAAGGCTTAGCAAGCACAGTATTAGGACAGAAGTTAAGAATGTTTGTATATCCTGTAGCTGCCAAAGAGATGAGAGATAAAGTAACTCTCACAGTGGAAAACAAGTCAGGTGACAAAGTAAAACTGACCAAAGATGAAACAGACTATACGGAAGGCTATCCGTTCTCAGCATCTGATTATTTCGCAAAAGCTGAAACAGCCGGACAGGAAAGAACAAAGAAGCTTGCGAGAGTACTGAACAACTATGGCAAGTATGCACAGATCTATTTCAATTACAATACAGATGAAGTAACTGATTTAACCGATGTCAGTGCTGTAACACTGGAGACACTTGCACCATATCAGGTGGTACAGACAGAGAATCCGGTTGCAGGACTTACATATGTAGGCGGAACCACGATGCTTGACGATGCGATCGGATACAGACTGTACTTCAAGATTGATACGTCACATCAGATCAGCGATTACACATTCAAGATGGATGGAAAGGTAGTTACACCGGTTAAATCGGGAAGCCAGTATTACATTGAGAAGACAGATATCGCAGCGAAAGATCTTGGTGTTAAGAATAAGATTGAAGTAACAGACGGAACAAATACATTCGGAATTCAGTATTGCGCATTGTCGTATGCATACAGAGCACTTGAACTGACAGCGGAAGACAAGATCCCGTTACAGAACATGTGCAGAGCGATGTATCTCTACAATCAGCAGGCGATTGAGTATTTCAATACGAAATAACAATTGAAGCTCTGCCGGGTTTCCCGGCAGAGTTTTCTTATGGACCATCCACGATTCATCAGGCTGATGAATTCTGAAGCTGAAATCATTCATTGCATATGTCTTCTCATTCAGTTTCAGAACAATGAGAATGAGGAACCCTGCAGCTTTGTATGAGAATGAAGCAGGCCTCTTATAGTGTAAAAATCAGTGCAATAGGGCAGATGTGAATCTTCTTGCAGCTGTTTCCATACAGACATCACAGTACCCTTCCCCCCGAATCACTGCTAAGCTGCTGATCAGTTTCCGAAACCAGATACTCTAAAGATCTTCCACGTGAAAGCCGACTTCTGCACCGTCTATGGTTAATCAAATGTCGCCTTTCCAGACTTATTCACTCGTTATACGACTGAATGGATAATATGCTCAGCTGCCATTCGAAATAGCTGGGAAAACGATTTTGCGTATTACGGTATAATGCATATTCATTCGTATATAGAAGAGATCCGTTCTTATGATGTATATAGCAAGGATTGCATCAGTGCACAAAGAATAGATTCTGTTTCCTTTTGGGCTGATGTATTACAAATATGAAAAGCAGTGTTCCAAGTGCTGTACATCAGCCTGATAAACACTGCTTATTAATGATCAATGATTCCGGACAGCTCTTATCCGCAATCTGCCTGACTTTCTTTTTCAGTCTTTATTCAATTGTTGAAATATGCCTTTGACTGCTGATTGTAGATATACAATGCACGGCATACGTTTTTGATCGGATCACCTGCTTTTTCAGATGACAAAGCCGTATATGCATAAGAAAGCGGGCAATACTGAATATTCAGGGCATCCGTACCGGCAGTGACTGTAATCGTCTTCATTTTGTCCAGATCCTGGGCGGCGATGCCATCGATCGTTACATAATACAGATTGCCGCCTGCTTTGCGGCTTACGTCTATTTTCTCTTCGCCAAGGCTGAATGTGTAATCTTTGATATCATGGCCCTCAGCAAGGCTGAAATACAATCTGAATCCGGTATCGCTTTCCAGCTCAAGTGACGCACCGGCATAAGTCAAGCCACCGACACTTCCGCTCTGTTTTGCAGCATATTCAGCTAATGTTTCTGCTGTGATATAGGAAAGATCATGAACATCCTTCACATATTCGTCCACATTGTAATCGAAATACTGCTGTGCATATTTACCATATGTGATCATTGCCCCGGCCAGAAGTTTCAGCTGATCGGAACCTGTTTTGAATGCCTGCTGAAGATAATCATTGACCGTGTAACTGCATCCGCTGTGATAATAGTTTCCCTCCGGATCCTGAATCACTTTGACAGATCCGTCACTTCTTTCCGCGTTGATCAGGATGCTGTCATGCATCTGTTTCGCTGACACATCAAATGAGAATTTCTTTGTCCTTGGTGAAGTGGTGCCAGGCAGGCCGTCTGTATATCTGGTTCTTCTGATATCATCTCCCATGGAAAGAATAATATCGATATCCTCATTTTTGTCTAAGTCCGCATAAAGATAAAAGTTCACCCCGATCTTTCCTTCAAGTGAAAGACTCCTGCCATGGATCTGTACCGGTGATTTGACACTGATATTTACAGCCGCTGATTTTTTACCTGCCTTCGCGGTGATTTTGACAGTGCCGAATCTGTGCTTCGCGGTGCATAAACCGTTTTCGTCAACTTCAATAATACTCGGGTTTGAGGAGCTCCATTCCACCTTGCTGTTTTCAGGCTTTGTCAAAGCTGTCAGCTGGAGAGTCTCCTCAAATTCCATGATCTGTCCGGGTGAGATGATTTCCAGTTTGGCGACATCCCCCGGATCTCCCTCTGCAATGAATGTGATTTCCCGGCTGCCGATTTTAAATGTTTCTTCACATGCGTCATCAACATGGATCAGCAATGAAACCTGCGTTGACAGATGATCATTGGTACTATTGTTCGAAAAGCCCAGCATTCTGACCAGATGAATGCTCTGGGAATCCGCGAAGAAATCGCCGAGCTTTGAAATATCCGGTATGCAGACATCACTGTCAAAGCGATAGACAAGCATGTAGTCCTCACCTTTTTCCAGCGTATAGACATCCGGATTCACCTGCGGATCCTTCGGTGTATATGCGCCGTCTTCGTATTTTCCGATAGTCAGCACAGTATCATATGTGCCCGGTTCAGGATCTCCCTCTTTGACCGTTATATTGAAGCGTGTACTGATCAGTGAATTGATTGCACTGCCGGCTGTAACATAAGCTGTCCCTGCTGATACGGTTGATACGTAACCATAAGTTTCTGAGCCGCTGACATTCAGAATATGCACGTTGGAAGTCTGCCAGTTTGTTTTCGGATTTCCTTCGGCAGGTTCATACTCAATCTGAAGAGGCACATATGTGTAGTTCAGATAATAAACCTGATCCGGATCCGAAACCGGTTTGATTCCTGCAGGTGCAACATAATCAAATACTTTGAATTCATGTGAAGCAGAGACTTCCGGATTTGACCGGGCTGACACAGTCACAACCGCAGTCCCCGGACCGACCGCCTTGGCAGTTCCAGAATCATTTACCGTAAGAACTGTTTCATCACTCGAAGCATACTCAAGATCCTGAGTACCTGCCTCTTGCGGACCGTATTTAATATAGGAAAGCAGATTGATGTCCGTACCTGTATTCAGTGAGTACAGATTTGTTTCGTCAAACTCGATGGACTCAACAGGTGTAATTACATAAATATGATAGCTGAGTCTTTGTCTGTTTGTGATTGTCGCATATACATTTGTCTGTCCAGTTGATACCGCATGGAATATGCCTTCATCAGATATTGTTCCGATATCCGGGGCATCCGAGTCCATCGTCCAGATGACATGTTCATCATCGAATTCAGTTTTTGAATAGTCTTCAGAAGACCCGAGTGTATATTCCAGCTGAAGATCCAAACCTGCCACCGTTGTTTTATCAGGTCCCCCTACATAATTTATATATTCCGCATAATCCCCTTCCAGAATTTCCACATCCGCATATGCATGTGCTTCATAGCCGGGAATCTCTGCTTTCACACGTGTTTTCCCTGCTTTCAGTCCGATCAGAAAGTCCCCTTCGGTCGTTGCGATTTCCGGATCCTCAACCGTGTAGACAATTCGCTCGTCGAGAACTCCGTTTGTGACTTTGGCTGAAAGCGTCGTGACTCTCTGTCCGGCGATTGCCAGATAGTCCTCATCCGTAAAAGCAATAGCTTCCGGCTCATTATAGACAAAGACATATAAATATGTCTCGCTGCCGTTATCCAGACTCGCATAAACCGTGGAAGATCCGCGTGAAAGTGCTGTCACAACGCCGTTTTCATCAACCGTGCAAACAACTTCATTCGAACTTCTCCAATGAATGATATCGTCCTCCTGAAAATTCTTTTTGATGACTTCCAGCTGTTTGGTTTCACCAATGATCAGATCGTTTCCAAAACGTCTTCTTACTGATACTGTCGCCTCCTCCGATGCATATACCGGAATAAAGCCGATACATAAAAAGAATGCCGCTGCCATTGAGATGATTCTGATTAAAATTGTTTTTCTCATTCTGTAAATTCCTTTCGTAGATATTTTCACCTATTATTTTATTCATTTTTGCTTTACAAAACCACCGGATCACGGCGCCTTGTACGCGAAAGATGAAAATATGTCATAATAGAAACCGGAGAAACGAAAATATGAAAATGATCTCACAGCCTGACAGCCGGATATTAAAGCTGATTCAGCAGGATATCCCTGCTGATCAGATCAATATGAAAAAATCCGTATATGCATTGACGTTTGAATATGATCAGAAGGTTTTTCTTTTTCATACGATGAGCCGTGAACTGATTGAACTGGACGGTTCCTGTCCGGAAGCCATCAATACTCAGAATCAGATGAATGATGAACTGAAATATCTGATCTCACATCATTTCTTTGTCCGTGAAGACATCGACGAATACCGGACATACTGCAGTGTGATCTCATTGCTCAGAATGATGAAACAGGAGAACGGATACAGCACATATACTATTCTGCCGACCACCTACTGCAATGCAAGATGTTTCTATTGTTATGAACTGGACTATCATTTCACAGCCATGGATCAGGATAAAACAGATCAGCTGATTCAGTTTATCCTGAATACACACCAGGAAGACGAAATCCTTCTCAGATGGTTTGGCGGAGAACCGCTGCTTGGAAAACAAGTGATCAATCAGGTTTGTTCAGCATTAAAAGAAAACAATGTTTCATTCAGATCATTCATGGTGACCAACGGCTTCCTTTTCAATGAATCCATCGTCAGCGAAGCAGTGAATCTCTGGAATTTAAAAACTGTCCAGATCACACTGGACGGGGATGAAGAGGAATACAACCGGAGAAAAAACTATTTTGACAAGAGTATTTCACCGTTCGGAAAATTGACTGAAAATATAGCCTTATTGAAACAGACAGGCATCAAGGTGAGGCTGCGAATCAATATGGATTTTGAAAATATAGAAAGTGTCCGCTCTCTCTGCGCACACCTTGATCAGCTTTTCCCTGACAAATCCGGACTTGGCGTTTATGTGCATCCTCTGTTTCTTACCGAAATGTCTTCCCGCTGCAATGAAATCTGGGAAGAATGCATGAAAATGGAAGATCTGTTTGAGGAAAAAGGCTTTGCCGTTTCTCAAAAACGCGGTATGGAGCCGATCCGCTTATATTACTGTATCGCATCCAATCCTTCCTGTGTCTCAATCGGCGCGGATGGACTTGTCTATAGCTGCGAACACTGCCATAAGGAAAGTCTGCTGGGAAATATGGAACAGAATGATATCAGCCGCAGACGATCATGCGATGCTGAGGTTGTGCGTGAAAAATGCCGCACATGTCCCTTCCTGCCTGAGTGCACTGAGTTTGCGGACTGTCCGGATCTTGTCTATGACTGCAGATCCGTCCATAAGATCAGACTTCTTCATACGTTGAAAAAGAAAATCTGAATGTTCACGATGAAAGCCGCCCGTAAATCATACAGGCGGCTGTGTTTCTTCATACAGTCATTTGATTCATGATCATCATTGATCATTCATCATAGCTTCATATGCGGTATACGCCGCGGTTATATCCATGTTGCAGGAAAGCTCAAAAACAGGGATTTCCTGAAGCATCTGCTTCAGCAGATCCATTGTATGCACAAATTTCAATGGACTGACGGACCGGTATGTCTGTTCCAATACAGCTGTAAAACCATCTGCTGATGAAAGCCTGCGGATGGAATTCTCTTTTGCCCTCACAATACGGCAGATACCTTTCAGGGGAACTCCTGTATTGGTGCTCAGGTGATGTTTGCCGTCCCATGGTGTCCCGTAAATAACGGCTTCATTCCCGCTGACGTGAATCAGCGGCTTGTCATCATTGATCATGATCACTCTTTCTCCGAAAGCCTCACGCCACAAACGCGTATGTGTGCTTTTCCCGGTACCGCTTGGCGCAATAAAGAGAAAGCCTTTACCGTCTATTGCAATGGATGAGCCATGGATCAGAATGCGGTCATAATCAATCATCTTTTCCGCAATCTTTCTGTATACGGCATTCCTGTCCAGATGGAATCCGAAAACCTTATAATCCGTTTCCCCTCTTGCCAGCGCTCTTTCCATGAAGATCTGCTTTTCTTTTTCCATGTCCTGCTCATCGACGGTAACATGAAAAGACTCTTCCTCATTTTCACAGAGATAGCCTCTGCTTCTGAGCATAGTATTGTTATAGAAAGCCGTGACTCCGACCGTGATTTCCGCAATTCTGATCTGAAATGTAACCATAATGAATTATTAAGGGAGAATTTCTGTTTCGTTGGGACCAAGCGGTGAGTCGGTAACAACCGGTTCACTGCCTTCCTCGGCAGATGCTTCGGATGAGGATTCCTCGGATGATGTTTCCGGATCTGTTTCTTCCGCAGATGCTTCACCGCTCTCTTCAGCGGACTGTGAAGACTGATCCGTTTCCTCAGAAGACTCCCCGTCGCTTTCAGAAGTTTCGCCTTCGGGATCATCTGTATTCAGATCAGGCAGCTCATCCACGATGATCGGATTTTCATCAATCAGGATTTCCGTTTCACCGGGCACTTCATCTTTCTTTGATGAACCGCTCGGATCAAGAAGTTTTGTGCCGAAAAAACCGGCTGCGAATGCAACTGCAACTGCAAGACAGATCGATAAGATTTTCAATAAAGGATTTTGTTTCAGTTTATCACTCATATCTATGCTCCATAAAAACGGCGGGATTTTCACCCCGCCTGTTTTTTTTTACAGAATTTCTGTTTCGTTCGGGCAATTGCTGCTCGTTACGATATCTTCACCATTTAATACGACCAGTTCAAGTTCAGGCGCGTTGTAAACTTCCTTCATTTCTGTCTCCTCCACTTAAATCTTTAAACAAGAAAATATTATCATTCACCAACAAATCTTTCAAGTTTTTACTGGTGTTTCAGACTCCGCAAATCATTGATAATCCGCTGATCACTGTTGAAAACAACAATTTTTCCGGTAATTATACCCTTTGGTAGAGCATATTTCCCTCAGCGGTTATGAATATGTCAGTCCGGACAGTTTTATTCCGCGAAATAATCAATCGCCGCCTGGTTGTAAAGATATAATGCCCGCATGGTATTGCGCAGATTGTCTCCGCTGGTTTCTGAGGTCAGCGCTTTGTATGCATAAGAAAGCGCGCTGCATGCGATTGCCATCGTTTCATTGCCTCTGGATACCTGGAAAGTTCTGGCAAGACCGAGTTCCTTACCGGCAATATTTTCCAATGTCACATAATAATATGAGCTGCCGGAAGATCTCTGCACAGGTTTGACGGTCTTTCCATCCACCGTGAAGGTGTATTCATCAATTTTATGTCCGCTTTCAGGCTGGAAATACAGACGCAGCAGGGTGTCAGCCTCCAGCTCAAGCGTGGAGCCGGCATATTTCAGTCCGTTCACACTGCCTTCGATTTTCTCTTTATAGGGTTCCAGATCCGCTTCCGTGACCTCACTCACATCATCCGGACCGGTCCAGATGTTGCTGGTATTGTAATTGAAATAATACTGCGCATACTTGCCGTAGTTGTTCAGGCTTCTGGTCAGCGGCTTCAGTTTTTCACTGCCCGAACTCTCAGCAAGATTGAAATAATCTTCCACGCTGAATGTATATAAGCTTGTTCTGACTTTTCTGCCGCCGTTCATGTAAGTCATGATATAGCTGCTGCTATACTGCCCGGGTCTGGTGAAAGTCAATGAGATATTATCCCGCATTTCCTTGGCAGCGGTACGCATTGTAAACACACGTGCTTTTTTACTGACTCCATCCACGGTGACCGTGCTTTCAGGCGCATCTGCCGCTTTCATGGTGATCTGGTCCGTCACCTCATTCCATTGCTTCATCAGACTGGCATCCGCATCTTTCAGGATCTCCTCAGGTATCACCGTATAAAAATTCAATCCGATCTTGCCGTCAAGAGCGAGGGATTTTCCGGCAAGTTCGATAGATGGCGCATATTCCAGGTGGACAACGGCATCCGCAAAGACATCAGGATCGTCCTTCATACTGACTCTTATCTTGAGCTGCTCAACAGTTTCATTAGGGCTGATACTCAATTGGAATCCGTAAAGATGTGAATAATAGCCTTCATAATCAACAATTTCACCGGAAAGACTGTCTCTGCTGATCTCTGCACCGTCCTGATCAGTCACTCGGTATTGAATATCCACTGTATCCGAATCAATGGTCAGAGTTGTCTCGGCAGGCGAAATCCGCAGCTGAAGATCTTTTTCTGAGTCAGCGGAAACTTTGTAGAATTTCTTCAGATCCGCATAATCGTAAACACCGACATAGATGGAAGATAAATCCAGATCTGTGACATCCAGGATAACATGATTCAATTCATTCTTTTCATCACCGGTGAATAACGTCTCATCAGTAATTCCTTCCAGTTTCTGATCTTTAAATTCAACATCCGCGATCGCAGGATCTCCCAAATCCGCAAAAGGTTTATCGACCGTAGTTGTCACGGAGCTGCCGACTTTGGCGGCTGCCAGGTAATAGTTGTCCTGTGCGTCAAATTTCAGATACTTTTTCCCGGAAGCGGTTGTGGCAAGCACTGCTTTGGTGAATGTGCCTGTTTCGCTCTCAGGATTATCCTCACCGCCGACGATCACAGGTGCTGTATTGTCAATGGTGAGCGGAAGAATCATCGACTCGGTATGTGCTCCGCCATCCGTTGATACAGTAACATCCACATTCACTTCCGTCCCTTCTGCAAGCGGTTGCTGGTTCTGATCGGTTGCCGGCCACAATGCTAAGCATCTTGCATAAGTATCCGATCCGGTCTGGGAAGTCACCTTGCGTAATGTCCCGTCAACATTACCCGAGTCATAGTAAACTGTGCCGTCAGCTGCATCAGACGCAGTAATGCGGTATTGATTGATATTTTTCATTACACTGAGCGCTACCGAGTAAACACCGATATGCTTTGATTTATCCTGCAGCTGTACCGCGGGATCGTTATATCCGATCAGATCCGGATGTACCAGACTGCTTGTTACCATATACTTGCGGTCATAATTGCTAAAGTAATAACTTCCAGGCCGTGAAGCACTTGAGGGATTTATGCTTTCTTCCGGATTCATACCGATCATATGGCAGTAATAACTGTATTCGACTGCATTTTCCAGCATGCGCTGATAGGAATCAAAACTCACAAGGCCATTCATTCCATTCGCTTTTTCTGCGCCGTGTTCCAGGGTCACATCCAGAACAGGCAGTGAATTCCAGTCACCGTAGAATGCCATGTAAGGAATGGAAAGCTGCACACTGTCCCCGTTCGAGGTGTCCGGATCCAGATAAATATATCCGTCCACAAAACCCATGCCTGCCGGAGTATTCTCAAATAACTGTCTGCTTTGCTCAGGCAGTGAGACTGTTCCGCTGATCTCAGCGGATGAACCGGCTTCCACAGTAATAGACGAAGCACAGTCAAAGTTAATATCCAGCGGCATGGGTGTGAGAGTAAATGCGTAATTACGAACTGTATACTTCGCATCTGCGCTGATTGTGTAGGTCAGAGGTACATCGGAAATATTGGTGATATTAAAGGAAAAAGGATATACACCTGTTTTCAAAGGATCATCGCCAAGCTCAAGCTTCGGTCTCTGATCATCGGTATTATTCACGCTTAGATATGCCTTCGCATTCATTGCATCAACAATATTGATCAATCCCGCACCGACATGACGGACGGATTCAATTTCTGTATCTGAAGATGCCAGCACCGGTTTCGCAGTGCTCATCAACAGCTGAATGGCGACTCTGTCGAGATCCTGATCTGTCTCTGCAAGCTCGTTTTCCTTTGCGTACTGTCTGACTAACGCAATTGAAGCTGCCAAATGGGGAGCCGCCATGGAAGTGCCGCTGAAAGATTCATATCCGCCGATCACGGAAGAATAGATATTTCCGCCAGGCGCGGCAATTTCCGGTTTCATGCGCAGATCATCAGTTGTGCCCCAGCTCGAGAAAGAACTTGTATACGGGACTTTACTGTAGTTGTCGTATTTTTGGTCACTGATATGATAAATGACTTTTTTCTCTTCATTCAATAATCCCAGGCCTCTTTCCATGGCAATGGAAATACAGGGAATCGAGGATGTATCAGTGATCATATTTCGCACCGAACCTTTTGTGTCATTGTAAACAATGAGCGCAATCGCCCCTGCTTCAGCCGCATTCGCCTGCTTTTCCATCACACTGACATCACTGTTTCTGACCAATGCGACTTTACCTTCAATCTCAACATTGGCAAAATCCTCTGGCAATCCGAGATTGCAGTCGACATATTCAAGCTCACTCTGAGTACTGAGTGAGGAAAACCTCGTTTCAGGATTGTCAGAAGGATCATAATAGCTGACCGAACTGTTATACGAATAAAACATCAGTTGAGTACGGCCGATATTTTCAATACTGGCAACTGACACCGGCGCATGGTATGTACCCGGTGAGCTGGTGATTCCAACATGAACGGGTGAATGTTCAGCGTCAGCACCGAGTCCGAAGAAATACTCGTTTCCGCCGGAAATACTGATGGGAATACCGGAATCATAAACCCTCTGAAATGCCTCGCCTATGGCAATAGCTTCTTCACCCCAGTTCTGCATACTGTCACTGCCGTCTCCTCCTGAAGGTTCGCCGATGGACAGATTCAATACATCCGGATGTACCGCGACCGCATCTTCAAGCGCCATGACAATCTGATAATCGTATGTCCATCTTGAATCATCCGCGAAAATCTTGAAGAAAGCCAGCTGTGCCTCCGGGGCAACACCGGCAAAATCCTTATCTTTTCCAGCTGCAATTCCTGACACATGTGTGCCGTGGCTTGAATCGCTCGTGATTCCGGTCGGAATGATGTCCGGATCCATATTTCCGTAATCATAGCCGAAAGGAACTTTCGCACTCTTGTATGTATCTTCCGCAAAGCTTAATGAGAATTGAGTTTCTTCTGTAACTTTAGGTTCAGCTGGATCATTTGCAAAAGCATTATGATAGAGATCCAGCCCGGTATCCATGACACCGATCAGCAGTCCGCGGCCGTCATATCCGCTTTCATTGACAAGACCGGCACCGATCATACCTGAGCTGTACGACATTTCAGTTTCACTGCCGGTTTCAACCGGTTCAGGCAATTCGAAAGCCACCGGTTCAAATACTCTCTTCACCCCGTCCATTGATTCGATTTCACTCATCATGGCTTTGGGAACAGTCGTAACAAAACCATTCATGACTCTTGTGAAACGAATATCCGCTCGCATTTTCTGTGCACTTTCACTGATTGCCTGTGCACTTTGCTCAGCACCGATTTTCTTCATGGATGAAGCCTTTTCCAGCATCAAATCAGCTGTCCGATCCAATATGATATTTTGTCCTTTCTTCAGACTTTCTTCATAAGCACGGGCTTGTACGTCCTGTACCTGATTGAACTGTTCAAGAACACTTGGCTCTTCCATTTCAACAATCACTTTCACAAGATTGAGATCGCCGCTCATGGAAAGCGTCTGTTCTGAAGCCGTCCCATCAGTTTCAGTGAGAATCAGTTCAACTTCCGAAACAACCGGATCACCATTGATGTCGCCATACTGAGTCTCCTGTGCCTTGACTTCGGCAGGTACAGCTGCAGTCAGTAAAAGGAATAACGCTGATAATGAAATTGATAGCTTTCTGATTGTCTGATTCATTGTCATTCTCCTTGTTTATATTAAAACTTTACCATACAGCCAAGATAGATACCCGTACTTAATATTAATTCAATTGAAATAACGACATGTTTCCATCAAAAAAAGGCGCCAAGCGCCTTTTCTGATGAATCAGTTTTCAAGGATATCAGCTGTTGAAATACTCAATCGCCTGCTGATTGTACAGATACATCGCTCTGCACATGTTCTGTAACGGGATCTTGTCTTCCGCTGTCAGTTCCAGTGCCCTGTATGCATACGACAATGCGCAATACTGAATTCCGAATGTATTTGTTCCGTCTGTTACTTCAATCTTATTCTTAACACCAAGATCTTTCGCTGCGATATCTGTCTTCTCAATGTAATACTGGCTTCCCGATTTAACTGGTGTAACTACCTTTCCATCCATCTTGAATGTGTAATCGCTGATCTTATGTGACGTATCAATCTTGAAGTACAGTCTGTATCCGATCGCATCATCCAGCATTGTGGTTCCGCCTACATATGTAAGTCCTGCAACCTGATTCTCTGTCTGTACTGCCTGATATGGTGCAAGTGTCTCCAGTGTTACAGCACTGACATCTGTTAAATCCGTCACTTCTTCCGGATTGTGATTGAAATAGATCTGTGCATACTTGCCATAGTTGTTCAGTACTCTCGCAAGCTTCTTTGTCTTTTCACTTCCGGCTTCTTCCGCTCTTGCGAAATAATCAGCTGCTGAGAACGGATAGCCTTCCGTATAGTCTGTTTCATCTTTGGCAAGTTTGATCTTATTTCCTTCTGCATCTTCCACTGTGAGAGTTACTTTGTCTCTCATCTCTTTAGCTGCTACAGGATATACAAACATTCTTAACTTCTGTCCACCTACTGTACTTGCCTTGCCTTCGGATGCAGGTACTGTTGTTGTCTGGCCATTCATTGTCATGACAACATTCAGATATTCCAGCTCTTCCTCTGCAATATTCAGATAGAAGTTGATTCCGATCTTGCCTTCCAGTGCCAATGAGGTGCCATATACGGATACTCCTTTACTGCTGACAGTGATTACTGACTGGGCTGATAATCCTGTGTCTGTTGTGGCAGTAATGATTGCTGTTCCTGTACTCAGAGCTTTGGCATTACCGTTTTCATCAATTGAAACAATGGATTCATCAGATGATACCCAGAATATCGGATCAGTTGCGTCTGCAGGCGTATAAGTTATGGTCAGCTGTTCCGTGCTTCCCAGAGGCATCTCTTTTTCAGAAGGAAGGGAGATTGCTGTAGCAGCCGGATCAAGCAATACATAATTCTTATTATTTGTCAGTGCATATTGGTGAGCATATGTATTTCTGTATACATACATAGTCAGATTGGAAATACCGTCAAATGCATAGCTGCCTATTTCTTTTACATTTCTAAGGAGATAAGCAGATGTTATCTTCGAACCATAGAACGCATAATCTCCCACCTTTTCCAGTGTTGACGGTAAATCAACTGTCTTCAGTACTTCCATTGATACTCTGGTATCAGAACCATAATGATTGAATTCCGGAGAACATGCATTGGCACTGATCTTTGTTATTCCTTCCTCGTATACGATTTTCCCTACGGCATTTCTTGCGATGTATTCAATTCTGTTCAGGCTGTTCAGCTTACCGTCGTTTCCTACTGTCACTGCCCCAGTGACTGCCCCTTTTCCTATATCCGGCATCTCTCCGCTTTTACCTGCTTTGTATACGATCTCCTCGATATTCACATCTGACGCAAACGGTGATACATCCTTTGTTCCGTTCCACGTGTAAACCATATCAACCGGCAGGATTACCTTGGTAAGCTGTGAGCATCCTGAAAAAGCATTGTCACCAAGAATCATGGCATTGTCTCTTAATGTTATATCTGACAAATTCGGTATATTCGAAAAACAATTGCTTCCAATGGAGAAATAATGCTCACCTGTATCAAAATGCTCTAATTCAGTATTATTCATCCATCCCTTATATCCGTAGAACATTGAATTAATCCATAACACATATGTCTGCGGTTGATGCGCATGAAATATCGAGTTCTTCAGATCACCATCTGATGTGTACCAAAGTGACAGAACTGTTTCAAGATTGGCATTAAATGATGAGAGCTTTGACATCGATTCCGCTATCTCCGTCCTTGCCTGATACAGATCATCCCTCGTCTTGATTTCGATCTCCGTCTCTTCTTTCAGCTGTTTTACCAACTCACTATTGCTCGTAATCCATTGATCAAATGCCTCTTGGTCATATTCACTTGTAGTGTCCAGCTCTGTATCAACTCTTGCCAGCAGTTCCAGAGATTCTTTCTGATTATTATCGAAGTGATACTGCAATTCCCCGACAATCCCGCTGCCTATGAATTTCAGAATGTTATACTTTAAAATGCCTTTGACATTATGACGTAACAATATTTTTACCAGATCCCCTGTATCTTTTGTTCCGAGGAACCATGCACCTACATCAAATATCAGCTGATTTGTCGGACTGTAAAAATCTTGCTTCTCTTTTGCCAAAATACTGATTGTGGAAAGATAGCTGGTTGTACTTAACAGTCCTGCATATTCTTCTTTTAATTCTGTATTGAATCTCTGTTTCAGATTTTCAAACTGTCCGTCTGCTGTTTCAAGCTTTAATGTTTTCCCATAGCGCTTATAGCCCCAGCTTGCAAGCGGAAGCTCAGGGATTGCATCTCCAGCATTATTGAAATTGTATATATTTCTCAAAGCGAGATCCGATTCACTTAACTGATCACTGACTGCCGGACATGCATATGTATACCCGAATACATGATCTTCACTCACCATATTCCGGTATTCTGAATTCGTGCTCAGTTCACCTGCGATGATATTTGCCACTGCTGCTCCACGGCTGTGGCCTGTCACCAGGAAAATATTGTTGTCTGTCTGTATCGTCCGGATGGCATTGAAAATGTCCTCCGCTGCTACTCTGAATCCTTCATGATATCCGTCTGACCTCTTCCCCAGATTGAAATCACTGTACCATTCCGCATTTTTTGATGTTCCCCGGATTGCTATGATATATGCATTGTATGTGATTTCTCCATAGATGATCGGTTTATGACCAATCGCAAAAGCCACTGAATCATTATCCTCATATGTTACTTCCTTTGTGTAATTGTACGTATCGCCATGATACAGGGAATAACCCATGTCAGTTAAACGTGTTGCGACTGCGGAACTGTATGCCGCATCCGCAAGATTGGCTGCCACAAGTGCAAGATCCACTGACAGATCTCTCGCATCAGCCAGCATCATTCCGTCATTATAAAAATATCCGCATGATAATCCGTCTTTATCTGTAAATGTTATTGGAATATACTTGAATTCCCGCAGTTTATTTGCACGGTCTGTGCTGTCTGCATATTCATAATCAACTCCGCTGTTGATACTTGATTCTGTCTGCAGCACTTTTTCAGTCTTCAAAAGATCAATTGATTTCAGTGATTCTCTGATATCATCAATCTTCTCAGAAGGTGTATCGATCTCTGTATTATCATCATTATTTACGTTCTCTTCACCGACATTCTCTTCTGTCTGTTCATCAATGATTGTTTCCGTACTGATGTCTGCTGTATCTGTATCTTCCGGAAGATTTTCTCCTTCATCAGTTTCGACAGTCTGATCCTCATTCCCGGATACTTCCTCAGCTATTTCTGCTTCTTCGAGCTCCGGAGTTTCTTCAACAGCCTCATCAGATCTGCTTTCTTCTTCGCTAATGCCTTCATCATTTTCTTCCGGCTGCGGTTCAGATGTTTCTTCTGTCTTTGCTTCTTCCGGGATGATATCTTCCGCAAACACTGGTTGATATATACAAGAAAGTGACACTAAAATTGAAATTATGAATATTGTTTTCTTTCTGCACTTCATGACGGACCTCCAGCATACAGTTTTATGACAACAAATTAACACACAATTGTTTATCCGTAAAAGAGCATTTACGAAAACAGAATCTAGCCGCTACGATACTATTTTACAAGCACTGAACTCATGCAACATTTGAATGAAGACTCCGTTATCATAAAACAAGACCGGAATGCCTGTATTCAGACAGTCCGGTCCTTTCAGTGAAATTAAGATGTATAGCAATCAATCTACTCAAAGTATGCTTTTGCAGATACGTGGTAAAGATATAATGCTCTGCATACATCTTTCAGTTTTTCGTTTGAACTTCTGCTTAATGCGTTGTAGGCGTATGATAGCGGTCCGCAGGAAATCACTTCTTTTTCGGTTCCGTTTGTAACAACGAACTCCGACATGCTGTTAAGACTCTTAGCATCGATTTCATCTGTCACGATGTACCAGACATTTTCAGAAGATGAGCGCTGCTGCGCTTCTGTTTCAGTTCCGTTCAGTGTAAATCTGAATGTATCAATTGCGTAAGCTTCTTCCGGTTTGAAATAAGCTCTCAGGCAGTTGGCGCTGTTCAGCTCCAGTGAGCTGCCTGTATATTCAATACCTGTAACACTTCCCTCTGTCTTTGTTTCATATTCCTTCAGCATATCCGCAGTGACAGAACTGACATCATCCGCATTTGTGACTTCTTCATTAACATTGTATTCAAAATAGATCTGGGCATATTTGCCATAGTTGTCCATATCTTTTGCAAGATCTTTAAGCTCTTGTGTGGAAGCGGAAGTTTTCGCTGTTTCAAGATATTTCGCAACTGAATAAGAATAGCCGTCTGTGACATCCTGGTTGCCGGTATCAAGCAGTGCAAGGGGATTGCCTTCAGCATCGGTGATGCTGAGAATCATTTCATCCCGCATTTCCTTCGCATAAACTTTTACGCTGACCACTCTGCGCTCCATTCCATCAACAACACGTACTTCCGCATCTTTGGCAGCGATGCTTTCATGGCGTCCGTTTACCGATGTATTGATTACAGCTGTTTCAAGAAGGTCATCCGGAACCGTGAGATAGAAGTTGACACCGATGGTGCCGTCAAGTGACAGAGAATGACCATAGACTGAGACTGCTGAAACCTTCTCTTTCATTTTCACAGTTACAGTGAGCTCGGAAGTCACCTTGGTGATTCTGTAAATCTGGACATTTCCTTCTGATGAGATTTTCTTGAGATTCTTGTACCCGCCTTCAATTGAAATCTCATCAACCTCATAGCCATCCTCTGAAACAACCGCAAAATTCACCTGGCCGTTTCCGGTGGAATCAGGAGCTCCGGTATCGCTGTTTCTTGAAACAGTTTCATTCACGCCGGTTTCATCTGCTTCGGTGTAATCCTGAGTATAATAAACATCAATCTTCGCTTGTTCGTCTGCAATGAATTTCACCGCATAACCGTGATCTTCCTCAATGATTTCATCCTCATGGCCGCCGCAGTCATATACAGGTGTGTAAGGAACAGTCTGATATGCCGTCTTCTGACAATCTGCACATGAGAATTCTTTCAGTCCGGCTTCCGCTTCAGTGGCTTCTTTGACAATCACACCGTCATTCCATGCATGTGACCAGTCATTGGAGACACATGGATCGATTTCTGTACCCGCCGCAACCGAAGGCTGGGAAGAAAGATCCGGCTTTGAATAAAGCATATAATTGATGTTTCTTAACAGCTTTTCGTTATAGAGAAGCTCATTGCCTGCAGAAAGACGAATGACAGTGCCTGCATTATAGCGTGTGGACCATCTGTAATAAGTCTGATAACCGGAAGAAGGATTGTCATTCATCGGATTTGTGCCCGCCGCGAAAACTTCAGCGCCTTTCAGAACAATGGTTCCGTCCGAATCCAGCGGAGAATTGTCTCCGCCCTGTCCCTGTGAAAGAACAGTCTGTCTGCCTCCATAAAGATACAGACCGCCGTTGGAATCCAGTCCGTCACCTGTACAGTTGACATAAACATTGCCGCCATAGATATAAATATTGTAATCGGAAGTATTGCCGCTGCCGGGTCCGGGATTCCATGGATGCCATGGATCTGTTCCGCCGCTTGAATCACTGCCTCCGGCTGCATTTACACCGTCATCCGACGCATTGACATAATATCTGCCGCTGTAAATAAACACATTGCCGCCTTCGAGACCCTCATAGCTGTTGGCAACCATGATGTCCGGATCACGGTCATACCCGTTTTCTGTTCCCAGAGTCAGCTTGCCGTCCGCATGTACACCATCATCGCCGCTGCGGATTGTGAAAGTGCCTCCTGTAACCGTGATATCATAATCAGAATGCAACGCATCATCGGCTGTATTGAGGTCAAATACACCGCCGTTTACAATGAGTGCATTTTCTATATTCTCACGGTCGCCGCTTGCTTTCAAACCTTTGCATGACATCGTATCCTTATTGAATAACGTATCATTGTATCCGCTCATGGTAGTGATATTGAATGTGCCGTTATTGATACACAGTTCACTTTCTGCCTGGATTCCATCTCCACCGGCATTGATTGTAAAACTGCCGCCATTGATTGTTACGCTGCCTTTGGATAAAGTATCATCCGCATCCGGTACGGATTTGATACCGTCATTTTCTGATTCAATCGCATACATACCTCCATTGATGACAAGGCTGCCATCCGATGCGATGTCATTATTCAATGCTTTGACATTGTATGTGCCGCTGTTAAAAACCAGTTCTGTTTCTGCTCCGCCTTTGATGCCGTTTTTTGCATTGCCGTAAATATTCAATGTGCCTTCTCCGCAGAAAACAGCAGATGAATTCGATTTGACTTTAATGGCAGCACCTTCAAACGCATCAGCCACCGCCGTGTCTTCAGATGTTTCATTCTCCGGATTTTCATTATTGGTCAATGAATTCACTCCATCCAGATGAATTGTCACAGCCGCTGTCTTTTTGATAACAACAGGTGCTGTTACAGCAGAAGTCAGATCCAGATTGTCCAGAATCAATATGACATCACTGACTCCTTTTGCCACTTCAACCGTGCCCTCTGAACAAGTTCCGCCCAGCTTATACACACCTGGCGAACTGATCACAAGTGATGTTCCGTTAATCGCATATCCGCTTCCCGGAACGGTTTCAACAATACCTGTATCAGAAAAAGTCAGAATAACTGCGGATGATTCCGCAGAAACACCGAAACTGCCAAAGCCTGCCATCATCAGAACCAATGAGAGCAGGTATGCAATGATTTTTCTGTAATAATGCATAAATCCCCCTTTCACCATATGCATATTCTTATAAGTAATTATATAAGTTTGAAATTACAACAAATCTGAACTTTTTCTGAACATCTGAAGAAAAAAAGAAGGCGATCTCCTTCCGGTTCTCACAGCTGAAGCTCGTCATATCTTCAGCTGTTGAAATACTCAATCGCATGCCGGTCGCAGAGGTACATTGCTCTGCACATGTTCTGTAACGGGATCCTGTCTTTCGGTGATAATGACTGAATTCATATTGCCTAGATCTGTCGCCGGGATGTATGCTTTCACAATATAATACTGACTTCCCGATTTAATCGGTGTTACATTCTTTCTATCCATCGTGAATGTGTATTCACTGATTTCAGCTGATAACCCAAGCAGAATAAACACACCTATTACAAAAGTGAAAATAATAAAGGCATCTAAATTACTTTGTTGTATGGATGAGCTTTAAACAGTTTGTGTTTAAAGGGTGGTTATCAACTTTGTGTTGATACCCTTTAAACACTGTGTGGTTTCGTCATAATAAAAACTCCTGTCTTACAATGGATTTACCACTAGCCACTGAAGAAAGGAGCGACATTTTGTCTATTGAAAAGTTTATCACGGATATGCTCAATATTGATCCGAATATGATCGAATCCATTGAATCTATCCAAACTTCCGACGACTCGGAAAACATTCTGATTAAACTCAAGCCATCAGATCATCCGACGTGTTCTTATTGCGGACAGCCACTTGTCAGTAACGG
>JNJQ01000023.1 GCA_000701725.1 Erysipelotrichaceae bacterium NK3D112 | reverse complement strand
CGCTACACTGATCTACTGCAAATTGTACCAGTCCGGTAAGCTCACAATCAAGCTTCCTGACAGTGTTCCTCCCAACGTTTCCCACTCCTTCGAGGTTCTCCTGCCGGCAGTTATCACAATCTTCTGCTTCGGTCTGCTGAGATTCTTCATGGACAAGGTTGTTCACATGAACTTCTTCAACCTGATCGCTACAATCATGAGACCTGTACAGGCTATCATGACTGGTCTGCCTGGATACCTCGTAATCGTTCTGATTATGATGCTCCTGTGGTGGTTCGGAATTCACGGACCGAACGTAATGGGCGCAGTTACAACACCGTTCATGACAGCTGCTTATGCTGCTAACAACGAAGCTTTCGCTGCTGGCAAGCCGCTGCCGAACATCATCTGCACACCGTTCGGTTCTGCATTCTTCTCCCACACCGGTTCCGGTATCACCGGCGGTCTGATCATCGCGATCATGCTGTTCTCCAAGAGAGATGACTATAAGGCAATCGCTAGACTCGCGATCCCTTGCGGAATCTTCAACATCAACGAGCCGATTATCTTCGGTATCCCGATGGTTATGAACCCTCTGCTCGGTATCCCGTTCTTCCTTGCTCCGGTTGTTTCCGTCACTGTTGGTTACATCCTGACTGTTATCGGCATCTGCCCGAGATTCGGTGTTGACGCACCTTGGACAACTCCTACAGGTATCCTCGGATTCCTCGCAGCCGGCGGTAACTTCATGGGTGGTCTGTCTCAGCTCCTCGCATTCGCTACATCCATCCTCGTTTACACACCGTTCGTTATCATTTCGAACAGAAGCGCGGCTGAAGCATAATTAAGCAAAGCGAAGACTGATTCATGAGTAAGGCGTCAAAAAAACGCCAGAAACTTACTCAGGAAGAATTAAAAGCGGAGAACAAAAAACTCCGCAATGAAATCGCACAAGGTTACATTAATAAAGAGGACTCAGAACGTATCGTTCAGATGCTGTCCACACAGAATCTGATCGCTTACGCGATAGTCCTCTTTCTTCCTCCGGTAGGGATCTGGTATATCTGGACAAGAAGAGAGAAGCTTCATCTGAATGATTCGTCCGTCTATTTATGGACATTCGTCGGATGCGTCATCTTCTACCAATACATAAGACATTTCGTGCTTGGAGGATGAGTGCGGATCATAAAGCTGCTGTGTCATCTTGAATGATGGCAGGCAGCTTTTTTGATTTTCATTTTGCAATGCTTCATGTAGAATTTTCCATATGAAGGTACTTATCATCTCATCCGGTCACTCCGCCCCTTTGACAGAGGCAGTGAGACAGGTGAATCAATTCTTTAGTCAAACCGGCATAGAAACCTTGCTGTGCATTGCGGATGAAAGCGTGCAGGGATGCACCGGCTGCGGCAAATGCTGGAAGAAGCACCGCTGCGTCTTTGAGGATGGCCTCAATCAGGCGGCGGATCAGATGGACGCAATCGGCGGAATCATCGTGCTTTCAGATGTGATTTACGGGCAGCTTTCTGAGCCGCTGAACGATTTCATGTCCAGGCTTACATATTGCGTTTCTGACAGGATGGCAGACAAGCCTGCCGCTTATATTCCGTGCGGCCGCGCATATGGCGCTGAGCAGGCCGTAAACCGCATGCAGGAGTATTTCTCCTATGCCGGCATGATCATCCTTTCCGCCAAGCAGCATCACCTGATCACAGCGGATTCCCCCGATAATGAGGAAACGGTGCGTGCCCTTTGCACACGAATGAAATGGCTGATGCATTGTCTTGAAGCGGGAGAGGAACATCCGGAAGGAACGTATACCCGCACCCTTGATTATGTGCGTTAAACGGTGAAAGCCGTTTTTTCTTTTCGTGCAAAAAGAAAAGGGAGCGCGCGGCTCCCTTGAGAAGATTATTTCATAAACTGTGCGAGGAGGTTGAGCAGTGCGGTTCCATCCAGTGAGGATGTGTTTGCTGTGCCGGCTCCGGTCAGCGGAATCGCATTTGCGGGCTGTGTCTGCTGAACAGGCTGAGCGGTCTGTGCAGTCTGGGCTGTCTGCGGAGCGCCGCCAAGAAGGCTTCCGAACAGTGCGCCGAGCGGATTGACTGCCTGCTGTGTCTGCTGCACCTGCGGCTGCTGCTGAACAGGGCTGAGTCCGAAGAGATTGAGCAGTCCGCTGCTCTGCGGCTGTGCCTGCTGCTGGGTTGCTCCGCCAAGAAGTGCGCTCAGAAGATCGGTTGAGCTGGCTGCCTGCTGCTGGCTGCCGCCGAACATACCGAGAAGGCTGGAGAGATCAAGGGCATTGTTCTGCTGAGGCTTGGCAGCGCTGGTTGCTGCAGCGAGTCCTGAGAGGATCGCCGGAGCGATGGATGCGAGGCCTCTTGTGACCTGTACATCGGTTGCGCCTGTTTCAGCTGCGAGTTCTCTGATAACTGTGTTCTTGTCATCGCCGAGGATATGGCCGATGATCTTTTCGCCGTCTTCCTCATCCGCGTCATCGATCTGCTCGGTCATGGTGCGGTTGCTGTTGTGCTGTGTCAGGGCACCGAGCAGAGACTGCGCACCGTTAGCGGAAGAGGCGTTCTTTGTCATGTATTTGATCAGCAGCGGAATGGCTGCGATGATCAGCTTCTTGACGAGCTGTGCTTTGAGGCCTGTCTTCTGTGAAACGGAATTGACAGAGCTGGCGGTGGTCATTGTGCTTAAAAGCAATTGTAATAAATTCATTGTATCCCTCTTTCTTTTTCTGCGTGATTACAGCAGTGATTTCTGATTTCATTATACAACATACATTTTTTACGAAAAGGAAAGAAGGTAAAATTAGGGCCTGATCCTGTATACTGAAGGCATGAAAACAACAATCTTAATGATTCGCCATGGTCAGACGGCGATGAACCATGCAAAACTGCTGCAGGGCAGAAGCGATATCCCGCTCAACGAGACCGGCAGACAGCAGGCCTGCGCAGCCGGTGCGGCCCTGAAGGAAAAGGGCATCGTCTTTGATCATGTCTTTTCAAGCCCTCTGCAAAGAGCCGTTGAGACCGCATCCCTGATTGCCGGAGCGGATCAGAATGTCATCACTGATGAGCGGCTGATTGAAATGGATTACGGACCGTATGAGGGCATGGACCTTACAAAGCCGGATGAGGCGATCCGCACATTCTTCTCCGATTTCGTGCACAATCCCGCACCAGAGGGGATGGAACAGCTGGATCACGTTACGGCAAGACTCGGTAACTTTCTCGAAGAAATCAAAGCAAGGGGAATCAGCGGAAATATTCTGATCAGCACGCATGCGATTGCCCTGAAAGGCGCACTGGAATATCTGAGTCCTGATTCAGGCGGCAGCTACTGGTCAAAATATATCGGCAACTGCGCGGTCTATGTCAGCGATGTCGAAAACGGTGCGTTCACGGTTCCTCAAGAGCTGAAACTGTGAGGGATGCAATATGAATGATGAGATTATGGAACTGCTGATGGCAGTGCTCTATACAGTGCGATACCGTCATTTTCAGGCAAAGCGGAAGGGACTCAGCGGTGAGCAGCTGGCGCAAAGCCACCGGAGGGATCAGCTTGAAATCCGTGAAGCGGTATTGAAAATGATGAATCCGGACACGGATCCGCAAGAGGATCGCAAAGAACGGCTTCTGCACTGAATACCCGGATATTCAAAAAGAGATTCATCTGCTGTTATCACGCGGAAGAATCTCATTTTTCAGTGGGGATAACAGGACTTGAACCTGCACGCACGAGGCATCAGATCCTAAAACTCCAGAATGCGTAAGATCAGTGTCTGAAATAATCTTTTGAATCATGAATATCGGTTGCTATTGATCTTATGCGATGTCATCGTCTGTCACCGCATAAGATCTTTTTGGTTTCGGCACGTAAGAATAAAACATGGATAGTGCGATTGTCATTATTGCTCATCGGAGAGAAAATCGCTATAGATATTCTGACTTAGTTGAAAATTGAGATATCTGTCTTGCGTAATGATCCGGAAAACAGCAAACAAGAATCTGCCAGACTTTGATCATCATTATCTATAGTTGAATTCATCTTCTGTTAAAATGTATTAAGAATAGTAATACCTGTTCACATAGAGGAGCGCTATTGTGGAAAGTGAAAGAATACAGTGCTGGATATACAGAGATCAGTCAATACAGGAAAACCTGTCCCGGGATGTAGTAATCATATATAACCTGAAAAACAGCCTTTCAGTAACCGTGAACGGAAAAACAAGTTGTCTGAAAGAGAATGATGTTATTGTCATAAACATGAACAGCAATTATGTATGTGACTGTTCAGACGGTCTGTATGTCAAATATGCATTAAATGCTGTTGATCTGAAATCCTGTCTGTCGGGAAAAAAATACACTTTTGTATGTGATTCATCCTTGGAACTGAATGAAAACTATAATGGTTTACGAAAGGTTCTGTCAGAAATACTGATCGTCAAATATTATAAGCATAAGTTCGGTCAAATCAAACTCAGGCAGCTTTTCTATGATCTAATACTTTATCTGTTAAGGGATTTTGCGGTGGAACAGCTGGAACTGGAAAACAGCGAAAAAGATGAACTGGAGCAATTCGTTGAGAATCATTATTTTGAAGATCTGAGTCTTCAGGAAATCAGTGCCGCCTTCAATATGTCTGGGCAGTATTTCAGCAAGTATTTCAAGAAACATGTCGGCGTACAGTATCTGAAATATCTGACAGAGGTCCGGCTTAATCATGCGTTGAATGATGTATTGTATACAAACAAGCGGTTTCTGGCAATTGCCATGGATAACGGTTTTCCGAATATCAGTGCCTTTAATCATTATTTCAAAGAAAAATATGGTGTGTCCCCCAAGTCGTACAGAGAGAAAAATGCATTTCAAAGTCAGAACGGTCATGAGAATTCCGCGGAATTGGCTGAGGCAATTGAACATTTAAGAGTCCGGCCTGAAACATGTGAAAATGTTATTTCTCTGGACGTGGATGCCCGGGATAAAAAGGAGTATAAATCCTTCTGGAACAAGGTAATTAATTTCGGTGAATCCAGACAGCTGGATGAAGCACGCATACTGAATCAGCTGAAAGAGGTGCAGAATCAGCTGAAGTTTGAATTTATCCGTATCACTCTCGAAAAGCATACGGTCAATATTAATGGAGATTACAATCTCGTCAAAGAAATAAGCCGGTTTGATGAACTGTATCGTCTGGGTTTCAAGATCTGGCTCACAGCGGACTACAGAGATATCGACGATATTGACGGTTTCTGCAGTTATCTGAAAGCCTTCCTGTCGTATATGACACGGCAATGGAATATCCACAGGGTCAGGGAATGGTATTTTGAGCTGACATATAATACTGTTTTTGATCAGGATAAAGGTGACAGCTATTATGAATATATCCGGAAAATCCTGGATGTGCTGCGGTTCTATGGATGTGAAAAGAACTTTGTCATAGGCGGTATGGCGCTGGGAAACAGGAAAGGGATCCGCAATCTGTACCATTATCTCGAGACTAATGATCTGACGTTTGTGAATCAGTCTTTTGTGGCGGAGCCCTACATCTATTACGAAGATGAAAACGGAATGAAAATGATCCGGCCGACACAGGAAAATGATATTCATAATGATCTGCTGACCCTGAAACAGACGGATAACTATTTCAGAGACATTGTTAAAAATGTATTTGTTGTATCCTGGAGGGAAAATCTTCAGCAATACAATATTCTCAATGATTCCTGTTATAAAGGTGCTCTGATGATAAAGAAATTCCTTGAGTGTTTCGGCCAGGTGGATTCGCTTTCTCCCGGTATACTGCTGGATTCAATGTATGATTCCATTCATCAGACCGATCTGATGATCGGAGGCGATGGACTGGTGACTTATCATGGAATCAGAAAACCTTCGTTTTTTGCATACCAGTTCATGAATACTGTCGGCAACTGGTATCTGAACCGGAATGACAACATCGCGGTATTTACCAATGATTACGGCAATTACCATGTGATTGCACATAACTGCAAGAGCCTTGGATACAGGTATTACATGGAAGAGAACAATCTGGATTTGAAAAACCTGAACAGTTACTTTGAAAACGAAGACCCGCTGGAGGTGAGAATACGAATCGATCATGTTGAAAATGGCCTTTATGAGATAAAGACCAGGTCTATTTCTTCAAAAGGCGGGAGTGTACAGGATGAGATGGAGCGCATGAAGCCCGGAGAGGTATCCTTCATTCATCCGCATGACATTGAATTTCTGGAGAGTGTTTCCATCCCGCATATCAGTCTGAAAGAAGTCACTGTTGACAGCGGTGTTCTGGATGTGAGTGTCATTCTGGAACCGAATGAGTTTGTTATGATACATATTATTCATGAAAACTGAGACAAAAACGATATTTTGGATAAAATATCGTTTTTTTAATGCTTTCTTATTCTTTTTGAATGCAAAAAGGCTAAAAATCAGCCAAATAATATCTGTTATTTAACAGATTAAAAACAGGTCGGCGGCTACCATATAGATGATCAGATAAGGTCAGCGGTCCCAAACGTGAGAAGGAGGAAAAATGGCGGTATTTGAAGTGAATTTTCATTCAGAGTCACTGGGCAGAACCGTACCGATGTATGTGATCCTGCCGACTGACAAAACCTATTTTCCGGGAATGCCGAGAAGAGAAGAAGGAAAGCCGTATAAAACGCTTTATCTTCTGCATGGTGTGATCGGAAATTACACAGACTGGCTGTACAGCACCAGAATCAAGAAGTATGCCGAAGACAGAGATCTCTGTGTTGTCATGCCATCCGGAGACAACAGTATGTATCTGGATCAGGGCGTCGATTTTTATGGGGAGTTCGTCGGAAAAGAGATTGTGGAATTCACAAGAAAAACATTCCCGCTGTCCCGCAAAAGAGAAGATACCTACATCGGCGGTCTTTCCATGGGCGGATTCGGTGCGATGAGGAACGGACTTAAGTACCACGAAACATTCGGAGCGATCATTTCGCTCTCTGGTGCGTATGTATTGGATGAAGAAACGCTGATCGAAGTTGAAAACCCGATGTTTGCAGGAGAGACGACAACTTATAAGAAGCGTGTTTACGGAGATGATTTGGAAGCTGCTCTGATCAGTGACAGAAACCCGAAATATCTTATTGAAACACTGTCGCGGAGTAATGTTGATTTCCCTGAGATTTACATGGCATGCGGCACAGAAGATTTCCTGCTTGAGAAAAACAGGCGAATTGATCAGCTTCTTACAGACTGCGGAGTAAATCACACATTTGTGACCGGCCCGGGTTCGCATGAATGGGATTTCTGGGACACCTATATCCTGAAAGCTCTGGAATGGCTTCCGCTTGAAAGCGGCGCAGCAGGAAAGAGCAGTGAAAACATTGGCAAATAATAACTGAATAAAGACGACATAAAGAAAGGAGTAAAGATGGGATTCCCAAAAGATTTTCTCTGGGGTGCTGCTACAGCAGCAAACCAGTATGAAGGAGGATATCTGTCCGGCGGCAAAGGTCTTTCTGTACAGGATACTGTGACAGGCGGAGATGGTATTCACGGCATTCCGAGATACATTTCCGTCAGATACGCAGATGGCACGACAGGGATGCTGAAGCTCGGAATGGGATGTGAACTTCCTGCCGGCGCGGTTGCGTATGTGGATGAGAAACAGTACTATCCGTCACATGTTGCGACTGATTTCTATCATCACTGGAAAGAGGATATCGCCCTTTTCGGGGAGATGGGACTGAAGTCATTCAGATTATCCATTAACTGGACACGCATATTCCCGAACGGCGACGAGGAGGAACCGAACGAGGAAGGCCTGCGCTTCTATGATCAGGTCTTTGATGAATGTCATAAATACGGGATCGAACCGCTGGTATCAATGAATCACTTTGACTGCCCGCTGCACCTTGCGTCGGAATATGACGGCTGGGCAAGCAGAAAAGTCGTGGATTTCTTCCTGAAATATGCTGAAACGATCCTCACCCGTTATAAAGGCAAGGTCAGATACTGGATTACATTCAATGAAGTGAACTTCCTGAGAAGCTATCACATGATTGGAATCACGGAAACAGAATCAAATCCTCAGAAGCTTGCGCAGGCGATCTATCACATTCTGCTTGCCAGTGCAAAAACTGTCAGACTTGCGCATGAGATCGATGCAGACAACAGGATGGGCATGATGTTTGCTTATCTGCTGTCCTATGCCAACACATGCAATCCGGATGATGTCCTGGCTGAACTGGATTTCTCAAGGGATATCAAGGATTTCTACCTGGATGTTCACTGCCGCGGATACTATCCGAATTATAAGCTGAAGGAATTCGAACGTAAGGGTATCAGGCTGGTAAAAGAAGAGGGTGATGATCAGGCGCTGCTTGATGGCACCGTGGATTACATTGCATTCTCATACTACAACTCAAGCGTGATCAGCAGCGCACCGGTCGGTGAGGAAGCGGGCGGAAATCATTTCGGCGGTGTTAAAAATCCATATCTGGAATCCAGCGAGTGGAGCTGGGGCATTGATCCCAAGGGAATGCGCATTGCATTGAATAAGTTGTGGGATAAATACCAGAAACCGCTGATGATCGTTGAAAACGGTCTTGGAGCCAAAGACCGTGTTGAGGAAGACGGTTCCATTCATGACGATTACCGGATTGACTTCCTGAGAAAGCATATCCGGGAAATGGAAAAAGCGATTTCACTGGATGGCGTTGAGCTCTGGGGCTATCAGGTCTGGAGTGCAATCGATATCGTCAGCGCAGGAACCGGTGAAATGCGCAAACGTTACGGGTTTATCTATGTCGACAAGGACGATGATGGAAACGGAACCCTGGAACGTACACGAAAAGATTCTTTCTACTGGTATAAAAAAGTAATTGCCTCAAATGGTGAAGATTTAGATTAAAAGGAGAATAAACATGGACAAATTACAAAATGCTTTAGAAGCCATTATGAATCCTCTTGCCAAGAAAATCAGCGAGAGCAAGATCATTTCCGCGATCATGTCCGGTATGATGACCACTCTGGTCATCACGATGGGTGTGGCAGTCATCTCGATCCTGTCAGCCATTCCGTTTGAACCCTGGCAGAATTTCCTGACTTCTACAGGTCTTGGCGCACAGATGAACGATGTCGTCTCAGCAACCACAAGCCTGATGGCAATTTACATCGCTCCCGCAGTTGCTTACAAATATGCAAAAGGTGAAGGCGAAAACGCTCTGAACGCAGCGCTTATTTCGCTGGCAGCATTCATCATTCTGATGCCTCAGAGTGTGACAGTCGGCGAACAGACAGTCGGCGCACTCCAGTCGGGTTACTTAGGTTCACAGGGTATTTTCGTTGCAATGATCACAGGTGTTGTGATCGGTATGGTGTACAGCGCACTGATGAAGAAAAACATCAAGATGAAGCTGCCTGCATCCGTTCCGCCGATGGTTTCCGATTCCCTGAGCCCGATCTTTGTATCAATGATTATTTTCACCAGTATTCTGGCATTCCGCTATATCGTTTCTTTCACATCTTATGGCAATATCTTCGACCTGCTGTACTCACTCATCACCAAGCCGTTCCTGAACTTCGCCGCAACACCGTGGACAATCGTCTTATTCCAGACATTCCTGAATCTTGCGTGGTTCTTCGGTATCCATCCGGCACCGATGCTTGGCATTCTGTTCCCGATTTTATTACAGCTGAATACTCAGAATATCGAAATGTATATGGCTGGCACTCCGGCTTCTGCATTACCGTATCTTAATGTCCTGCTGATCGGCTCATTCTGCTATCTTGGCGGTCAGGGCAATACAGTATCCCTGGCATGCCTGCTGTGCAAGGCAAAGTCTGAAAAATTCAAGGCGATGGGCAAGATCTCCTTACTCCCCAATATCTTCAATATCAACGAGCCGATCATCTTCGGTCTGCCGGTTCTGCTGAACCCTTACTTCCTGATCCCCATGATCCTGACACCGCTGGTCGGCGGTATCTATGGCCTGTTCGCCCTGAATGTCCTGGGTGCAGGTGCTGCAGCAAACCCCGTCGTTGCACTGAGCATCCCGTGGGTCGTTCCTTCCGTAATCTCTGCATTCCTGATGGGCGGCTTCCGCTTCTTCCTCGCAATCGTCGGTGCATTCTTCATCCATATGTTATGCTGGTATCCGTTCTTCAAGATGGCTGACAAAAAGGAATACGAAGAAGAACAGGCAAGACTTCAGGAAACAGCGTAAATCCGGATATTGCGGATTTTGCAGACATATCATTTCATTCTGATACATGCATAATCACCGGCTTTCACGCTGGTGATTATGTTTATAAGATGGAACAGACAGTGCCGGAGAATGACCGGTATATCATCACCCTGCACGGCTGAAAGATTTCCTGAATCTCATACATATGATATTCTTCAGTTAAGAAGACACCCTCTTTTCACAGGCTGAAAAAAGCTGTGCGGAAAAGAACAGCTTCAGGTATTCAGGATATTCCTACCGGCAGTATTAACATAGAGACAGAACAGAAAGATAAAGGTGCTTGTATGACATCAGAATTATCGAAAGACTTTCTATGGGGTGCGGCGACAGCTGCAAACCAGATCGAAGGTGCCTACAATGAAGACGGCAAAGGATTAAGTGTTATAGATGTGCAGGCATGCGGTCCTCATGGCAGAGAAGAAACAGATGGCGTTGTAGAAGGAAAACTGTATACATCTCACACTGCGGCAGACTTTTATCATCGCTATAAGGAAGATATTGCACTGATGGGTGAACTGGGGCTCAAAGCCTATCGCATGTCGATTGCCTGGACACGGATCTATCCAACAGGCAGGGAAGATGTTCCTAATGAAAAAGGCCTAAAGTTCTATGACAGTGTTTTTGCGGAACTTAAAAAGTATCGTATTGAACCGATCGTTACCATTTCCCACTATGAGCCACCCTATGCAATGGCTCAGGAAGGCGGTTGGTCCAACAGAGAGATGATCAACTGTTATTTAAAGTACTGCAGAACCATCTTTGAGCGATATAAAGACACTGTACGTTACTGGATGACGTTCAATGAGATTAACTGTGCAGCTGTTCCGTTTGGCATTATGACTGCCTGCGGCGTTAATCTTTCCATCAGAGATCCGGAAAATACAGAACAGCTGAGATTCCAGTGCCTGCATCATCAGTTTGTCGCCAGCGCATTGGCTGTGAAAATGGGACATGAGATCAATCCGGATTTCAGGATCGGCTGCATGACAGCTGTCATGCTGAATTATCCTCTGACATGCCATCCGGATGATATCCTTCTGCAGCAGCAGACGGACCAGGAAAAGAATACATTCTGCGGTGACGTCATGATCCGGGGAAAATACCCGAACTATATGGGACGTTTCTTCAGAAAGCACAATATCTCCATCGTCAAAGGAGAACATGACGATGAAATTCTGCAGGCAGGAACAGTTGACTTTATTGCCATCAGTTACTATATGTCCAACTGTATCGGTCATGACCGGAGCGCGGCAGTATCCAACGGCAATCTGCTGTCCGGACTGAAGAACCCGTATCTGAAGGAAAGCGACTTCGGATGGCAGATCGATCCTGCAGGACTGCGCTATGTCCTGAATGAGTTCTATGACCGCTGGCAGCTTCCAATCATGATCGTTGAAAACGGTCTGGGAGCCTATGATACCCTGACGGAAGACAAGAAGATCCATGATGAGTATCGCATTGAGTATTTAAGGCAGCATATTCAGGCACTGAAAGATTCAGTGATCGAAGACGGCGTTGACGTCATCGGCTATATGCCCTGGTCGGCGATCGATCTTATTGCCTTATCAACCGGCAATATCGAAAAACGTTACGGGTTTATCTATGTTGATGTCAATAATCAGCAGGAAGGAACGTACGAACGTTACAGAAAGGACAGTTTCTACTGGTATAAGAAAGTCATAGAGACCAACGGAGAAATTCTTTAAAAATCATGATCAGGAGACAAGAAATAAATGAAAATTATAGCGTTTGACGTAGGCGGAACATTTATCAAATGGGCATTGCTCGATGATTTCAGGATATTGGAAAAAGGAAAAGTTCCGACTCCGAAAACTTGCTTTGAGGATTATCTGAAGGCATTGCAGGGTGTTGTCGGAAAGTTTGAGGATATAAAAGGCCTGGCATTTTCTCTGCCGGGTACGATCGACAAAAAAACCGGTCTGATCATCCAGGGCGGTGCGCTGGAATATAATCACGGCCGCGAATACAAAAAAGAGACGGAAGCTTATTTTCATCTGCCCGTTACCCTTGAAAACGATTCAAAGTGCGCCGCGGTATGCGAACAGGAAATGGGAGCGCTGAAAGGTATTGAAAACGGTGCTGTCATCGTTCTTGGCACAGGATTGGGATGCACCTTTATTCTGAATGGTCAGGTTTATGACGGGACCTATAACAGAGCCGGAGAAATATCTATTCTGCTGGAAGGGGATTTCCTCAGGGAAGGCTTCGGTGCACTGCTGGCACCAAAGTGTTCTTCGGTTTCCATGGTCGAAATTGCGAAAAAGACGCTTGATGACGACACGCTTGACGGTGTACGGTTCATGGAACTGGCAGCACAGGGTGATGAAAAAGCCAATGAAGTACTGGATGGATGCTTAAAGGTTCTGGCCAAGGCAATCTTCAATATTCAGATCATCAATGATCTTGAGAGGATCGTGATCGGCGGCGGCATCAGTGATAACGAACTGTATATGAGCAGACTGAAGGAAACCCTGACAGGATACTATGAAGCTTTCCCGTTCCCGATTCCCCGGGCACAGATCTATAAAGCACAGGGTGGCAATGATGCGAATATCATGGGTGCTGCAATAACTTTCTTTAAAGCAATGAATCACAGTCCGATGCCTCAGCTTTGATGAACTGAAAACTATAGAAAAATGAGATCCCGTTTAGTTCTTCCTGCACAGAAGATTGGAATCTCATTTTTTTCAGTGAGGATAACAGGACTTGAACCTGCACGCGCGAAGCATCAGATCCTAAATCTGACGTGTCTGCCAATTCCACCATATCCCCGCAGATGAAACACAGTAATATTAGCAGAAGGTGAAAACTTTTAAAAGAGCAAGCCCTCTCTATGTTACGTGTCATGTCATGAATCTGCGATAATATCAATTGCACAGAAACTGTCGGCAAAGTAAAATGTTCTTGCCAAATCTGTCAAGATATGACAGTGAGGAAAGGGAAAGGAAATAACAATGAAAAAAGTAATGAGTATGCTTGCGGCTGCGGCGATGGCTTTATCCATGGCTGCGTGCCAGTCAGGCACAGCTTCCGGCGGAAGCGGTGTCTCCGGAACATTCTCCGGTGAGGCAACGGGTCAGGGCGGACCTGACAATCCTGTCAAGGTCACCATCACACTCGAAGACAGCGTCATCACTGACTTCAAAGCAGAAGGCCCGGGTGAAACCGACGGTATCGGTTCCAAGGCGATTGAATCCATGCCGGGTGCGATCGTGGCTGCCAATTCACTGGATGTTGATATGGTTTCCGGTGCGACAGTCACTTCCACGGCGATCATCGAAGCCGCAAAGAGCGCGCTGTCCGAAGCAGGCCTCAAACCTGAGGATCTTGTGAAGAAGGAAGGCGGCGAAGCAGCTGCTGCGGAAGATGTCACAAAAGATGTTGATGTCGTTGTTGTCGGCGCCGGCGGCGCGGGCATGATCGCGGCGATCACAGCTGCGGATGCAGGCAAGAGTGTTGTCATTCTCGAAAGCACAGCCATGAGCGGCGGCAACTCCGTCCGTTCCACCGGCGGTATGAATGCTGCCAAGACTGTTTATCAGGACGATAATGAATTCGGTGAAAACGCAGGCGTTGAGGCAAGACTGAAGGCAGTTGAAAGCTACAGCGGCGCCAACGCTGATGTTGTCAAGGAACTGGCCGCCACCGTTGCGGATCAGTGGGCTGCCTATCAGGCAAAGCCGGAAGGCTATTTTGATTCCGTTGAGCTGTTCGAACTCGACACAATGGTCGGAGGCAGCGGTCTCAATGATATCGAACTGGTCAAAACACTGGCTGAAAACTCCGCGGACGCAATCGACTGGCTGGATGAGCATGGCGCAACTCTGCACAATGTATCATCATTCGGCGGTGCTTCCGTCAAGCGTATCCACCGTCCGGTCAACGACGAGGGCAAGGTTGTCTCCGTCGGCGCATATGTGATCCCGATTCTGGAAAAGAATGTGAATGATCGCGGCATCGAGATTCTCTTCTCCACAACCGCCAATACCATTCTCATGAATGAAGGCAAGGCATGCGGCGTTGTTGCGGAAGGCGCTTCCGGTGAAAAGGTCACTGTCAACGCGAAGTCCGTTGTCATCGCAACCGGCGGCTTCGGTGCAAACAATGACATGATCAAGGAACTCAATCCGGCTCTTGACGGTTATATCACAACCAATGCTCCGGGCATTCTCGGCCAGGGCATCCAGATGGGTCAGGCGGTCGGTGCTGACACTGTCGACATGGATCAGATCCAGCTCCATCCGACTGTGCACGTTGCGGATGACGGTTCCGCAAACCTGATCACAGAAGGTCTGCGCGGCGACGGCGCGATCCTGGTCAATGCGGAAGGCAAGCGTTTCTATGACGAAGTCTCCACCCGTGACAAGGTATCCGATGCTGAAAACCATCAGACAGGCGGCTATGCATGGCTGATTGTTGACCAGAAGATGTATGACGCATCCGCAGTCATCCAGGGCTATGTTTCCAAGGGCTGGACAGTCACAGGCGATTCCCCTGAGGCGCTGGCAAAGGAAATGGGCGTTGATGAGGCTGCTCTTGCGGAAACCATCTCCACATGGAACGGATATGTCGAGGCAAAGAACGATCCGGACTTCGGACGCACTTCCTTCGCAAATCCGCTTGAAGGCACACTTTATGCGCTGACCGTTCAGCCGGGTGTTCATCACACCATGGGAGGTCTGAAGATCAACTCCGCAGCGGAAGTCATCTCCACTGAAGGCGAGGCGATCCCGGGTCTCTTTGCGGCAGGCGAGGTCACCGGCGGTGTCCACGGCTCCAACCGTCTTGGCGGCAACGCTGTTGCGGACTTCACCGTATTCGGTCTCATCGCAGGCCAGAGCGCGGCTGACTACGCAAAATAATCCATAAACTCAGGGCCTGTTCCTTCACGGGGACAGGTCTTTTTCAATGCCAAAAGAAAAAGCCCGCGCGAAGCGGACTTTTGCTGTTTTCAGCAGACCCAGTCGAGATAATAGGGGAATTCCTTGAGCCACCATGGCCAGTCATGCGCCACGTCATTGCCCCAGAATTCGATATGGGCAGGAATGTTCTTGTATCCGAAGAGCTCCTGGAGTCTTGCGGAATCCTCCTGCATGGGATGTTCCCAGGCACCCCGTCCGCAGACGACGATGATTTCGCGGTTGCGGTACATTTCAACATAGGGGTGATCATAGGGCATTCCTTCAATATAATCCACCGGTGAGTTGGCATAGACCAGATCATCCATGTAATCCGGGAAGAACAGTCTTGCGTTGTAGGCACCGCTCATGGCGATGCAGCCGGCGAAGATGTCAGGTCTTCTGAGCAGGAAGTTGAGCGCGTGTGTGCCGCCCATGGAACAGCCTGCGGTCAGGATGCCTTCGGCATAATTGCCGCCGTTGGCATTGGCGTTGATATCGAAGATGCGCGGGCACAGCTCATTGCAGATGTAGCGGTAATAAGCTTCCTGCTGCTGGATGCGGTCGCGGTTGTCCCAGTCGTTGACACGGCTCCAGGAATTCTGGTCGTTGGAATCACAGCAGAACAGCTGGATTCTGCCTGCGTCAATGAACGGTCTGGCAACCTCCACCATGCCTCTGTCCTCGAAGTCGAAGAAGCGGCCGTCCTGGCAGGGGAAGACGAGCATCGGTCTGCCCGCATGTCCGTAGACTTTGTATTCCATGTCCCGGCCAAGGCTCGGGCTGTATTCTTTGTAGTATTCTGTTTTCATCAATCCTGATCCTTTGCTTTCTCGAGCACGAACTTAATGAATTCGCGGCATTCCTCATCCGTTTTGAAGCGGGCGACATAGAATTCATTGCCCATCGCTTCGGAGAGCAGTTCCGCCATGCGGTCATGGATACAGATGTTCTTGCCGTATCTTGAAAATACGGAAGCCGCGTTGTGCTCATAGACCAGACCGTCTCTTCTTGCGCAATAGACGCAGGAGTAGGGTCTGTCTGTCTTATAGTCGGTGTTGTTGTACATTGCCATTCTCGCATAGATGGCATAGACATTGATGTTGTTGGCGAAGTTCATCATGTCGGGAGTATATCCTCCGGGCGGACGCATGTTGACTTCAAGGCCGACGACATCGCCTTTTTTACCGAGGCCTTCCTTGTCTTCGGACAGACGGAAGTATTCGGTATGGAAGAAACGGCCGCGGATATTGAAGGCCTTGATGACGGCGGTTCCCGCCTTGTCGAGGTCTTCGGGGATCACTCTCTCGCTCCAGTAGTAACATTCCCCCTTGGAGTTGACGATGTCCATGATCGGCTCCGGGAAGGTGTGGCTTGTCTTGAAGATGATATTGTTGTCCTGATCGGTGATGCCGTCAAAGGAAACAATATATCCGGGAACGAATTCCTCCATGATGTACTGGGTGGGCAGATCCTTTGTATAGAAATCAGCCAGCTCCTCATCATTTTTAATCTTCCAGGTCGCGCTTGCCCCGACGCCTCCATCCGGTTTGACGATGACCGGATAGCCGACCTCTTTGACGAATTTCTTGCCTTCCTCAAGGGTTGTGGTCAGGTGGTATCTGGCCACCGGGACACCCGCCTTGTGGTAGTATGCTTTCATGTTTGACTTGCGCTTGAAACGCATGACATCCTCGGAGTTGTCTCCGGATGTGATGTTGAAGTCAGTACGCAGTCTTGCGTCCTGTTCTAGCCAGAATTCATTGTTGGATTCCAGCCAGTCGATCTTACCGTGCTTGTGGGCAAACCAGGCGACAGCTCTGTACATCTGGTCGTAATCCATCATGGAGTCGACACGGTAGTATTCCGTGCAGGCGTCTTTCATTTCCTGGGAAAGGGATTCCCAGCTGTCCTCACCGATGCATAACGAGGTTCCGCCAAGTTCTTTCCAGGCTTTGGGGAACTGATAATATGTCTTCGGGAAGGTTGGAGATATAAATACGAAGTTTTTTCCCATGGTCAGATCCATCCTTTTTTTATAGTAAATTATTCTATCATAACGATGACAATCTTACACGAAATCATCACGTGCATTTTTGAAATGAGTGTGTCTATAATTGGTTAAGGGCTGTTACAGGAGGAATTTATGGCAACACGGCTGGATCTGGACAGGCTGGCAATCGATGAGATTGATGCCCGCCTGGCGGAATTATTTGAAAAACGATTCGAGGTGGTACGCGATATCATCGACTACAAGGTTGAAAACAGACTTCCCATCCTTGATTCCTCAAGGGAAAAGCAGATCATCGAAACCAATGTCTCCAGGATTCAGGATGACGATATCCGGGTCTATTTCCGCAAGCTGTACGCCGACATGCTGGATCTTTCCAGAGAGTTCCAGGACGATATCCTCAGAGAAAAATGATGCCCGCTCAAAAACGGGCTTTTTCATTGTCTTAAAAAAGCTGTCCGGCTTTCAGAATGATCTGGAAGCTGAACAGCTTTTACTGTTTTCAGAAAACTGAATTATTTGTTTGTGATGTCTCCGCCGAAGAACTGTTCGGACAGCTCTGCCAGTCTGCCTGAGGAGCGCAGATCAGCGAGCGCCTTGTTGACGGCTTCGCACAGTTCTGTTTCACCCTTTTTGACGGGGTAGCAGACGGCTTCGCCTTCGCTCTCAGCGACGATCTTGATCTTTGCTTCGGGATGCTGGCTCATGTAGTCCAGATAGGAAACTTCGGAATTGATGGTGGCATCGATTCTTCCCTGTTCCAGAAGTGTGATGGTCTCACCGAATGTGTCAATGTATTCCACATTGGCGCCATACTCTTCCGCGACGGTCGCATATGTTGAGTTGGGGGAGTTCGCGGTTGTCTTGCCGGCGAGATCCTCAAATGAATGGATTGAGTCGTTTTCAGAAGAAACGATCAGGACTTTTCTTGTGTAGACATACGGATCGGAGAATTCATACTGTTCCGCACGATCTTCCGTGTATCCGACACCGTTGCAGATAATGTCGAAACGGCCTGCGGAGACACCGGAGAGAAGGCTTCCCCAGTCAGTCTCTTCAAAGCGTGCCTCAACGCCGAGCGCGGCTGCGATTTCTTTGCCGACCTCAACATCGAAACCGGTCAGCACATCGGTGTTTTCATCATGATATGTCCATGGCGACCAGACACCTTCCGTTCCGATGATCAGATATCCTCTTTCCTTGACCTGATCAAGAACACTTGTTTCAGCTGTATCAGTTTCTGCGGTTTCTTCGGGAGCCGGTGAATTGCCTGAGCATGCCGCAAGGCTTAAAGCCATGGCTGCGCTCAGGAACATGTTGATTGTCTTTTTCATTTCTTTCCTCCTATTCTCGGCCAGACTGGATTGTCTGGATGAAAAGCTTTGTACGTTCCTCTTTGGGGTTTTCAAAGAATGTTTTTGAATCCGCCGCTTCAATGACCTGGCCGTTTTCCATAAAGATCACCTTATTGGAAACGTTGCGGGCAAAATTCATTTCGTGGGTGACCACCAGCATCGTCATTCCTTCCTTCGCCAGATCACGCATGACGGAAAGGACTTCGCCGATCAGCTCGGGATCGAGCGCACTGGTTGGTTCATCAAAGTAGATAATCTCGGGATCCGCCGCCAGGGCTCTGGCGATGGCGACACGCTGCTGCTGACCGCCGGAGAGCTGCGAAGGGAAGGAATCAAGCCTGTCCGCCATGCCGACTTTCTCAAGCGCGGCAATGGCTTTCTTTTCCGCGGTCTCCTTGGGAACCTTGCGGGCGATGATCAGGCCTTCCGTCACATTCTGCAGAACCGTCTTGTTCAGGAACAGGTTGTAGTTCTGGAACACAAACGCGGTTTTTCTTCTGAGACGGCTGATATCCTTTTTACTGATGGCATGCATGTCAAAGGTCTCATCATCAAATGTCATGGTTCCCGAATCGGCGATCTCAAGATAATTGATGCATCTGAGCAGGGTGGTTTTGCCGGAGCCGGAAGGTCCGAGAATGGCAACCACATCGCCTTTGTCCACATGCAGGCTCACACCGCGTAAAGCGCCGAAGCTGCCGAATGATTTCGTCACATTCTGTACATCGATCATCTGGTGCCTCCGTAAGCGCTGAGCTTCTTTTCACCATAGCTCTGCAGCCATGTCAGAACGGTGCAGAAAATCAGATATACAAGACCGACTTCCATATACAGTGCAAATGACTGATAGACACGGCCGTTGATGATCTGTGTCTGTCTGAGCATTTCGGTGACGGTGATCGTGGATGCCATGGATGTGCTCTTGATCATGGAAATAAACGAATTTGACAATGACGGGAAAGCCGTGCGGAATGCCTGGGGCAGGATGATCCTGCGCATGATCTGCCAGTAGCTCATGCCCACGCAATAGCCCGCTTCCAGCTGTCCTTTGGGCACCGCCTCCAGAGCGGCACGCATGCTTTCAGCCATATAGGCGCCTTCATTGACCGCAAGGCAGAAGACCGCCGAGGGGAAGGCCGGCAGAACGATGCCGATGGAAGGCAGACCGTAGAACACCACATACAGCTGCACAAGCAGCGGTGTGCCGCGGATAATCCAGATATAGAAACGGATAAACGGTCTCAGTACCTTGATGTTTGCGTACTGAATCACAGCCACAAGAATGGCGATCAGCAGTGCGAATATAAAGGAAAGCACGGCAAGGGGAATGGTCACCCGGATGCCGGCCATCAGTATTTTCCAGAAAGAATCGATCAGAAGCTGCAGTAATTTTTCATTCATATATTTAACCTGACAAACGTATTTATACCAAATAGTTTTTTTTAATCAAGACATATGACTGACATGTTTCGTCCATCATGCGGATCAGCACTCTGATCCCCTGAAGATAGGCGCGGATGGATATCCGCTCGTTGGTTCCGTGCACGCCTTTCGCCCGGATCCCCTGATCCTCAAAGAACGGCTCAAAGCGCATGCAGCACTCACAGATCCCCTCATAGCTGCGGGCATCCGTGGAGGTGGTGTTCACGGACGGAACAAACACGATATCCCTGAAATAATGATTAAGCACATTGTTCAGACAATGGAATCCGATTGTGTCGAATCTTGATTCCCTGGACGCCTCATTGGCGACAACGAAGTCCGCCTGAATATCCGGACCGACGAGTCTGCGGCAGTGCTCCAGCAGTTTCGCGTCTGAATCCTGCGGGGCAAGGCGGAAATTGATGACCGCCTCCATATGCTGAGGCATGACATTGCCGGCATCCGATCCTTTTGTGATCATGGTCGGGGCAATGGTTGTATGAACCTGGGGGTTCAGTTCCGGCTGAGACAGATAATATTCAATGATCTGTTTCTCATTGGCATCGATGTCCGTGACCATTTCTTTCAGCGGACCTTTTTTGATATACGGCTTCAGAATCCGCAGGGTTTCCCTGAGGCTCGAAGGAAGCGCGCTTTCCAGCGGGTGATCGCAGATTTCAGTGATCGCCTTTGCCAGCGCTTGCAGGGAAGTGCCATGGAAAGGATTGGAACTGTGTCCGCCGTATGATTCCGCACACAGTCTCAGATCAGCGTATCCTTTTTCATACATGCCGATGGAGCCGACCGCGATTTCAGCGCCATATGCTTCGCCATCCGCGATTCTGCCGCCTTCATCCAGCACAAACTCCAGTTCGACGCCCTGTTCTTTGAGGTATTTCGCAATGGCGATGGCGCCGGAGCCGATCACTTCCTCATCCTGTCCGAAGGCCAGATACAGCGTGCGTCTGAAACGCTTTCCGTGCGCGAGCAGATATTCCAGGCTTTCCAGCTCCGCGATGAGCATTTCCTTGATGTCAAAGGCGCCTCTGCCCCAGATGTATCCGCCGGCGATATCGCCGCTGAACGGTCCATGGATCCAGTCGTTCAGTGTTCCTTCCGCAATCGGCACGACATCCTGGTGGGCCATGAACAGAGCTGGCTTCAGGGAGGGATCGCTGCCTTCAATGCGGATCAGCACACTGTGATCAATCTCCTTGTATTCCCCGTGTTTCATGATGTGCGGATACCACTGCCTGATTTTTTCATGGAACAGATCAAAAGCCTGATAATCAATCTTTGATGTATCCATATAACTGGTTGTGTTGATCTGAATCGCTTCCGAAAGATGTCTGACTGCGGCATCCGCATTCAGATCCGGATAATCTTCTTCATTAATATATAAATTGTAAATATTCATGGAATTATTCTAGTTTAATGAATTCTGCCTGTCCATTGAAACCCACCGGAACGGTTCCCGTTCAAGGATAAAGAAAAAAGGCTCATTCAAAGCCTTTGATCTCGTCGATCTTCGGAAACATCTGATCGAGTTCCTCTTTTTTCTTTTTCGCCGCGCTCTCTGCCTTGGCTTTTGAGATTTCATCCTGGGGCAGGATGTCGCGGATGTTGAGTATGGCATCGATCAGGGTGTCCAGCGCCTTGAGCAGCTTTTCACGCACCTTCTGCACTTCAGAAGGATCATGGCCGGTCTCCTCGATTTCGGCATAATTGCCGATGACCAGCAGAAGATAGGGGAGATAGCGGTCATAGAGGCGGTCCAGCTCATATTCGCCGCTGTCAAACAGATACTGCACATCGCGCAGATCCTTGATCCGGTTCACGAGCATTTCCAGCTTGTTCAGCACCGCAGCGGAACGGATTGATTCCATGTGCCGGTAGATTTCCGTCAGTGTTTTCGCCGCTTTATCCAGATGTTCCTGTCTTTTGATTTCGATATTGTCATTTGTTTTTTCGCTCATGAAACAAATATAGCACAGATGGATGCCGTTCACGGATAAGTGAATAATGAAACAATTTGCGAAATTCTTTCAGAAAAATAATGCAAAACGAATGAAAACGCGTCAAATTGCGTTGACATGCATTTTGATTCCCGATAAAATTCCCTCGAAAACCGGTGATTGGGAGATCAAACATATTGGCGGCTCAAAGAGAGCCGGGGCAGGTGAGAGCCCGGCAGCGAAGCGGTATGCAAATGGACCCATGAGGGCATGGCGAAAGCAAAAGGCGAGTATCCATTGACGCATTGCCAGCGTTAAAGGGCAGAAAATGTGATTGCATTTTCATGGAGAGGACAGCATGAGCTGTCAAAAAAGGTGGTACCGCAGGCACAGTGCCTGTCCTTTACGGACAGGCGCTTTTTGTTTCAAACCTCATGAAATGCATCGGGAAAGGGAGGAAATCACATGAAAAAGTTCACATCCGTATTAATGTCATCACTTCTCGCTGTTTCATTGGCAGCCTGCTCGGATTCTTCAGCGGCAGACACACCCGCACAGGATGACGCCGCAGAAACAAAGACTTATAAAGTGGCGGTTGTCAAACAGCTTGATCACGCTTCCCTGGACGAGATTGCCAATGCCGTGATGGCTGAATTCGATGAGCTGGCAAAGGCAAACGGTGTCACCATTGAGTATCAGCTCTATTCCGGAAACAATGATCCTTCAACACTGCAGTCCATCGGCTCCGATGCGATTGTCAACGGTGTTGATGCGATCGTGCCGATCGCAACCCTGGCAGCCCAGACGATGTATGTGGCGGCTGAAGACACCAAGACACCGGTCATCTTCGCGGCGATCTCCGACCCGGAAGGCGCAGGTCTCACGGATACAGACTTCGTGACCGGAACCAGCGACGCGCTCAATACCGAACAGATCATGGACATGATCTTCGCGGCGAATCCCGACACAAAGAAAATCGCTCTGTTATATTCTCCGAGCGAATCAAACAGCACACGTCCCATCGCCGAGGCAAAGGCATATCTGGATGACAAAGGCATCGCTTATGAGGACTTTGGTTCCCCGACCACAAGAGATGAGGTCATCCAGACAGTCAGCTCGATCGTTGCCAGCGGCTGCGACGCGGTGTTCACACCGACCGACAATGTGATCATGGACGCGGAACTGACCATCGCTCCGGTGCTTGCGGAAGCGGGCATTGCCCACTATGCGGGTGCGGACTCCTTCGTCAGAAACGGCGCCTTCGCCACATGCGGTGTCAATTACACAGACCTTGGCAGGGAAACAGCTGATCTGGCTTATGACATGATGGCAAACGGCATCGAAAACGCAAAGTATTTCAAGAGCTATGAAGTGATGCCCGGAGGCATCATCACCGTCAACACCGAGACCGCTGAAGCGCTCGGCATCGATACTTCCGTCTTCGCACAGTTCGGCGAACTCGTGGAAGTTGTCACCACTGAAGAATGATCTGATTTAACCGGAGGATAAACATGCTGCATATCGCACAGACCGCTCTCACGCTCGGATGCGTGTACTCGCTGGTGGCTCTGGCTCTGTTTCTGAGCTACCGCGTGCTTGACATCGCTGATCTCACAACCGACGGATGCTTTGTTTTCGGCATGGCGCTCAGTGTCTCCGCCGCGGCGGCGGGACATCCTCTGCTGGGAATTCTGCTGGCGGTGATCGGCGGGGGCTGTGCGGGATATGTCACTGCATTCCTGCAGACAAGACTCGGCGTGCCTTCGATTCTGGCCGGCATTGTCACCAACACCGGCTTATACACAGTCAACCTGATGACCATGGGCTGGAGCGCCAATGTGTCATTGCTCAAGCAGACCACCGTCTTCACCATGGTCAGGGATCTCGGTATTTTCGGCAGCTGGTATCAGTTCGCGGTTGTCTTTTGCGCAAGCGTGCTGGGAATGCTGTTCATGAGATGGTTCTTACGGACCAGACTCGGCCTTTCCATCCGCGCCACCGGCGACAACCTGGACATGGTATCCGCTTCCAGCATCAACCCGAAATTCACGATTGCTGTCGGTCTGATTCTGGCCAACTGCTTCACCGGCCTTTGCGGAGGTCTGGTCGGGCAGATGCAGAAGAGCGCCGACATCAATGCCGGCACCGGCATCGTGGTCATCGGTCTTGCCTCTTTGATCATCGGCGAAACGGTGATCGGGGGCAGAAAGTCGATCAAACGCAATATAGTGGCGTGTCTTGTCGGCAATATCATTTACCGTTTCATCTATGCATTGATCCTGCAGACACGAATCCTGCCGATTGAATGCCTCAAGCTGATGACGGCAGTCATCGTCGCATTGGCCATCGCCGCCCCGACGATTAAGGAAAACCTTGCCACAAAGGCGAGGGAAAGAAAGGAGAGTGCGCTCTGATATGCTGGAAATCCAGAATCTTTCAAAGGTGTTCAATCCCGGCACAATCAATGAGAAGAAGGCAATCTCCCATATGAACCTGGTTGTCAATGACGGGGATTTCATCACCATTCTCGGTTCCAACGGAGCCGGCAAATCCACTTTGTTCAATGCCATCGCGGGCGTGTTTCTCGCTGATGAGGGAAAGATTATCCTGGACGGGGAGAATATCACATTCCTTCCCGATTACAGACGGTCCAAATACATCGGCAGACTGTTCCAGGATCCCCTGAAAGGAACCGCGCCGCACATGACGATCGAGGAGAACCTCGCTCTTGCCTATCTCAGAGCTGGTCATTCCACCGATTCCTTCAGCCGCATCTCAAAGAAAGATCATGAGATGTTCAAAGAAAAGCTGAGACTGCTGGAAATGGGACTTGAGGACAGAATGAACACCCAGGTGGGAACACTCTCGGGCGGACAGAGACAGGCGCTGACATTATTGATGGCGACCATCGTTCCGCCGAAGCTGCTTCTTTTGGACGAACACACCGCAGCCCTTGATCCGGCCGCGGCTGAGAAGATCATGAAGCTGACCGATGAGATCGTCAAAGCCAATCACACCACCTGTCTGATGATCACCCACAACCTGCACCAGGCCCTGAAAACCGGAAACCGCACCTTGATGATGGCGGACGGCCGTATTATCCTTGACCTGAAAGGTGAGGAGCGGGAAAGTCTCACCATGGAGGAACTGCTGAAACGGTTCCGCGAAGGGGCGAAAGAGGAGCTCGACGACGACCGCATCCTGCTTTCCGATCACTGAAAAGAATCCCGGCATGTCCGGGATTTTGAATGAAAGGCATATTATGGCAAAAAAAGAAGCGAAAACAAACGCGATGCGGATGCTGGAAACAGCCGGCATTGCCTATACGGAACATACCTATGAAACGGATGACGGTGCCATTGACGGGGTTTCCGTCGCGAAAAAATGCGGCGAGAATCCCGATCAGGTATACAAGACCCTGGTCACAAAAGGGGATGACGGCGAACATTATGTCTTTGTGATTCCGGTTGCCATGAAACTGGATCTCAAGGCGGCAGCCAGGGCGGCAGGAGTGAAAGCGGTGGCGATGATTCCCCAGAAGGATCTTCTCAAAACCACCGGATACATCCATGGCGGCTGCAGTCCCGTGGGCATGAAAAAGCAGTTTAAAACCGTCTTTGATGAGACGGTCATTCTCTATGATTCAATCATGGTTTCCGGCGGACGCGTCGGGGTTCAGGTGGAAGTCAATCCTGCCGAACTGATTGAACTGATCCAGGGCATTACCGCCGACATCGCCAGGGAGTGATCACTTCCGTTTCGCGATCAGATGATACAGCAATACGGCACACAGAAATCCGCAGAGATCAATACCCGAATCGTACAGGGCGCCATTGCGGCCGGGCACAAAGTGCTGAATGCTTTCATCAATCAGCGGCACAATCATCCAGAGACAGATATCAAAGGCACCGTGATTCCAAAGCGGTGCTTTTCTGTGAGCGATTGATACCAGAACACCGAGCACGGCATATTCGCTGAAATGGGCGGCTTTGCGCATCAGCAGATGGAAGGTTTCAAAGGAAAACCGGATGCTGAGAGAAGAAAGAAAATCCAGCACTGCACGGGTGATGTTTCCGGAAAGAGCGCCTGAATCTTCGCCGCTCTGAAAGGACGCAAGGAAAATCACTGCCGTCCATAACAGCGGAAGAAGCCAGATCAGTTTTGAGGAACGGGTTTTGTTCATGAGTTTCATTTTATATGATCTCCGGCTTCATTCAATCTTTTCTTAAGAATGATTCCGGGTCTGATTTCATAAAGTTTATAATGTCATCCATATGCTATAATCTTAATGATGCGCAAAACAATTACAGATCTTCTTCTTACCCTTGCGGGAACATTCATTCTGGCCGTCTCGGTCGAGATGTTTATTCTTCCCTACAATATTCTTTCCGGCGGTGTGGCCGGACTGGCCGTTGCCCTGGAGCCGTTTTTTCACTTTGACAAACTGCTCTTTGCCAACGCGACAGTCATCGGACTGTTCATCGCGGGCAGCTTCGTGCTCGGAAAGGAATTTGCGGGAAACACACTGATCAGCTCACTGGCCTATCCGGTCTTCACCACGATCCTCTCACGCCATCCGGTGGATCTGACCATTGATCCGCTGCTGGCATCCTTCTATGCGGGCCTGCTTGGCGGAGCGGGAATCGGACTGGTCATGAGAACCGGCGCCAGCACCGGCGGTATGGATATTCCGCCGCTGATCATCCACAAGCTGACCGGCATCAAGGTTTCAACCCTTGTCATGATCACCGATGCCCTGACCGTGATGGCCGGCATCATTGCCTATGATCTTTCGGCGGCACTGCTCGGACTGATTTCGGTCATGGCCTCCGGCTTTGCGATCCGCCGTATTCTGGAAGCGGGCAGCGGTGTGCGGGTCAAGAATGTGCAGATCATTTCCGATCACTGGCAGGAAATCAAAAAGGGAATTGAGGAAAATATCAACCGCGGCACAACCATCTTTGACTGCCAGGGCGGCTATACCGGAAGCGAGCGCAAGATGATTCTCTGCGTGGTTTCGGAAAGACAGTATATTGCGCTGACCGATCTGATCCGTTCGATCGATCCTCATGCCTTTGTCATCATCACCGACACCTCTGACATGCTCGGGGAAGGATTCACCTATTCTTCACCGAACATCTGAGGCGATTTCAGACGACTATGTTATAATACCATGCGTATCTTCAGACAGAGGATGCGCATCATTTGCATATAAGGAGGGTGTCCATGATTGAATGCACTCACGTATACAAGAAATACAAGACTGGAACCAACGCCCTGTATGATATCAATATTTCGGTCGAGCAGGGGGAATTCATCTATATCATCGGCCCGACCGGCTCCGGCAAGTCAACTCTGATCAAGCTTCTGGACGGGGAAGAGGTCCCGACCAAAGGCGTCGTCAAGGTTGTCGGCATTGATGTCGGCTCCCTGAGAGCCTCGCAGATTCCTGTCTACAGACGGAACATCGGCGTTGTATTCCAGGACTACAGACTGCTTCCGACGAAGACGGTGTTTGAAAACATCACCTACGCGCTGGAAGTCATTAAAATGAAAAAACCGCAGGTACGGGCAAGAGCCAAGGAAGTCATGGGCATTGTGGGCCTGGGCGAAAAGGGAAATGCCTTTCCGCATGAGCTTTCAGGCGGCCAGCAGCAGCGTGTGGCAATCGCCCGCGCCATTGCCAACCGTCCCAAAGTATTGATCGCCGATGAGCCCACCGGCAACCTTGACCCGGGCAAATCCGACGAGATTATGGCGCTGCTTGAGAGAATCAACAAGCGCTATGGCACAACAATCCTGATGGTCACCCATGACCTGACCCTTGTCAACAAGCACCGCAAGCGCACGGTTGTTCTTGAGCACGGTCATATCGTGGCAGACCTCGCGGAAGGAGGTTATGTCCGTCATGATCAGTAGACCCATCAAAGAAGGATTCCGCGGTGTCGGCAGACACTGGGGAATGGCGCTTTCCAGCGCAATCGCGGTGACGATCACCCTGACCATCATCTCCATATTCCTGATATTCTCATGGCATCTGCGCATTTTCACCAAGAGCATTGAGTACTCCATGAAGATCGCGGTCATCGTGGATGACAAATATGAAAACAGTTCGGCCGAGGAGAAAATCCGCAGCCAGATTGAAAAGATCGAAGGTGTCAAAAACGTCGATTTCTCCTCCAAAGAGGAGGAATTCCAGTATTATCTGGATCAGTATGACGATGAATCCATGCGTGAGGTCATGGCACCGTTCGGCGATGAAAACCCCATGAATGACGCATTCTATGTGGAAGTGCAGGACGGCGACATGATTGAGGTGATTTCCTCACAGATCCGTGAGATTGACGGTGTCTCCAAGGTTGACTATGGCGGACAGACCACCGTCGATGTGGTTTCCGCAATGGAGACCATCCGCAGAGTCGGCGCGATTTTCGTGGCGGCGCTCTCACTGCTTGCCATCTTCCTGATCCAGAACACGATCAAACTGACCATCAGCGCACGTCAGGATGAAATCACCATCATGCGCAATGTCGGCGCGGCCAACGGCTTCATCCGTGCCCCGTTTGTCTGGGAAGGTATGATCATCGGCTTCTTAGGATCCGTGATTCCCATCGCTTTGACCGTCTGGGGCTACATGGCGCTCTATAACCGCACCCAGGGCATTGTCTTCTCGGCACTGTTCAATCTGGAAAAACCGATCCCGTTCTCCCTGTATGTGGCAGGCATCCTCGCCGTGATCGGCATTGTCGTCGGCTTCATCGGCAGCTGGCTGAGCGTGACCAAGTATCTGAGGTGGAAGAGATGAAGCGGTTAATGGCTGTGACGGCAGCCGCATGCATCACCGTTGCCAATATCGCGGCAGTGTTCCCGGTTCAGGCAGAGCCTGATTACAGCGATACGGATTACTGGGAGGAGAAGTGCACCGGCCAGGTGGCTTCCGGAGACAGAGCGGCATGCAACGCATATGCGGAATATGTCAATTCCCAGCGCTCATCACTGGAATCAAGACTCGATGAGATTGAAAGCCAGAGAGCTGCCATCAAGGCGGATCTGGAAACATACGCGGCCCAGATTTCGGGCTATCAGACACAGATTGATGATCTGCAGGTGCAGATCAACAGCAAGCAGGCTGAAATCGATGCCAAGCAGGCGGAGATTGATGCCAAGCAGGTTGAGATTGACAACAAGCAGATCGAGATCGACAACAAACAGAAGGAAATTGATGCCAAGCAGGCGGAGATTGACAGCACCCAGAAGGAAGTTGATTCCATCAAGGACAAAGTGAAGAGCCGCATGTCCAATGCCCAGTCTTCCATGCGTTTCAACAAATATATGGATATCATGCTCGGGGCAAGCACCTTTGAGGACTTCCTGAGAGTTATCACAGGCATCAGCGCGATTGCCAAATATGACCGCACCACGATGGAAAAGCTCGTGGACCTGATCAATCAGCTCAATGTTCAGAAAGAGCAGCTGCAGGCGGTCAGAGCCGAAATGATCGAAGTCAGAAAACAGATGGAAGCGATCAAGGCGGAGATGGAAATCGCCAAGAATGAGATGCAGATCCAGCAGAATGACCTGGTTGCCCGTCAGGAGGATGTGATCGTCCTGCAGGCACAGGTGCAGATCGTCCAGGATGCGGCGGTTGAGAAGGAAGCGGAAATGCGTGCGGCGAGTGCCCAGATCGCGGCTGATATCAGTTCGATCACGGCCCGCATGATCGCGCTGGCTTCAGCGGGAGACCTTGAGGACATTCCCGCTGTCTCCTCATCCAGCTGGTACTTCCCGGTGCCCGGCTCCTACCGTTCTGCCGGCACATGGGCATATTCCAGCGGCTATGAGCATCTCGGCTACGACTTTGCGGCAGCGGTCGGCTCTCCGATCTACGCGGTCGGCAGCGGCGTTGTCTTAAGCTCCGCCAACGGCTGTTCCACCTATGGAGGCCTTGGCAACATGTGCGGCTATCAGTTCGGCGGCGCTTATGGCGGGGGCAACCAGGTGCATTATCTGGTTGTGGTCAACGGCTCGCTCTATGGCATAGCGGCATATCATATGATGCTCGGCTCACCGATCGCTTCCGGCACCATCATCACGGCCGGCACCCAGATCGGCAACGTCGGCTCTTCCGGCAACAGTTCCGGTCCGCACTGCCATATTGAGATCATCTATCTCGGCGACGGATCGAACTTCTCACGTTACGCCCAGACATGGAACGGCGATCTGGCATTCGGAGCCGGATGGCAGGGCAACAACAGAAAATGCGATGCCGGCTACGGCGCACCGTGCCGTATCAGACCGGAAACAGTTTTCGGATATTAAGATGTATAAAAAGACTCCGGATCTTCCGGAGCTCTTTTTCCTAAAAGGAGGGGACCATGGTGAATCTTGACAGGGATCATGTGGAAAATGAAAAGGATGACATTCAGCTGATGCGCTTTGGCAGCGACAGGCAGAAAGACAATAACAGGTATGCCAGAAGCGGCCGTAACCCGCGGCTCATGCGGATCATCACAGCGGCTCTGCTGGTTTGCGGACTGTTAGCGGGATGGCTGCTTGGCAGTGTGTTTCCGATGCCCGGCACCTCATGGCTGCGCAGAAACGCCAGACAGGCCAGCACCATGGACGCCTCAAACAAGATCGAAGCAGCACTGGATGTCATGGAAAATGACTGGTTCTTCGGAAAGGATATCGAGAACCTCGATGCGCGTCTGAGAGACCAGGCGCTGCTTGGCATCTTCTCCAATGAGGAGGATCCCCATACAGAATATATGACTGCGGAGGAAGTGAGCGAATTCCGTCAGTCCATCGACCGCAACTTTGTCGGCATCGGTGTGGAATTCATTTCCAACAGCGGCATCAATATAGTCACCAAGGTGTTCCGCGGCGCTCCCGCCTTTGAGGCAGGGGTGCAGCCCGGCGACGTGATTGAAGCGATTGACGGGGTCAGCACGGAAGGCATGACATCTGCCGATATCAAGGAGCGTGTGCAGGGTGAAAAGGGCACGGATGTGACAATCAGCTTCCGCCGCCAGGGCGAACCGGTCGACATCACCATTACCAGGGATGAGATCTCCGCGACCGCCCACGGCTTCATTCTCGATGAGAACACCGGCTATCTGCAGCTCTATCAGTTCGGCACCGGCACAGCACAGGAAATCGACCGCTATCTGTCCGAATTCAGAGACGCGGATATCCATAAGCTGGTCATTGACCTGCGTGACAACGGGGGCGGCTATCTCGACGCCCTTGCCCAGGTTGCCAGCCGCTTCCTGCCGGGCGGAACCCTGTGCATGAAACAGGTTTATCCCGACGGCACCGAGGAGTCGGTTTACGCGGCCAGCGGCTTTTTACAGGACTATTTCGGCATCGTCATTCTGATCAATGAGAACAGCGCAAGCGCTGCCGAAGTCTTCACCCTGGCAATGAAGGAACAGCGCAAGGATGTCACAATCGTGGGAACCACATCCTATGGCAAGGGAACCGTGCAGATCACCCGCATGTTCAATGACGGCTCCGCCATCAAATACACAACCTCCAAGTGGGTATCACCCAACGGCGTCTGGGTCAACGGCACCGGTATCACACCGGACGAGGAAGTCGCGGTGCCCGAAGGCGTCAGCCGCATGTATTACGGCATGGAGGATGATGAGACTTATCAGACAGACCAGGTGTCCGAAGCAGTCAAGGATGTGCAGATTGCCCTGGAGTATCTTGGCTATGCGCCTGACCGCAAGGACGGCTACTTCTCCGTTTCCACGGAAGATGCGCTGAAGAAGTTCGCTGCGGACAAAGGTCTGGATTATAACGGAAAGCTGACCTCTGATCTTCATGAGGCGGTCGTTTCAGCTTTGATCATGAACTGGTCTACCACCCATGACCATGACACGCAGCTCACACGGGCAAGGGAGATACTCAATGGCTGATGAAAAATTCGAACTGGTATCGGAATTCAAACCTACCGGCGATCAGCCCCACGCCATCGATGAGCTGGTAAAGGGACTGAACAACGGCAAGCGGGAACAGGTGCTTGAAGGCGCGACCGGTACCGGCAAAACCTTCACGATGGCAAATGTGATTGCCAGAGTCAACCGGCCCACCCTTGTCTTCTCCCATAACAAGACACTTGCCGGACAGCTGTATTCGGAATTCAAGGAGCTCTTCCCCCATAACCGGGTGGAATTCTTTGTCTCCAATTTCGATTACTATCAGCCGGAAGCCTACATGCCCAAAACCGACATGTACATCGAGAAGACTGCCGATATCAATGAGGAGCTCGACATGTTCAGGGAAAGCACGCTCAACTCGCTTTCCGAACGCAGAGACACGATCGTGGTGGCATCGGTTGCCTGCATTTACGCGGCCAGCGATCCGGTCGAATACCGCAACATGTTCATGACCATCCGGGTCGGTGAAAGCTATAACCGCAATGATCTGCTGCGCAGGTTCATCGAACTGCAGTACACCCGCAATGACCTCGACCAGGCAAGAGGCACGATCCGGGTCAGAGGAGATGTCATTGACCTGACTCCCTCATATACCGACAAATTCAATATCCGCATTGAGATGTGGGGCGATGAGATTGACCGCATCAGTGAGGTCGATCCCGTCACCGGACACACCATCAATGCCTATCAGTTCTACAACATCTTCCCGGCCAGCGGCTATGCGCGCTCCAAGAGCGCCATGATGCGGGCGTGCGATGAGATTGAGGCGGAACTTGAGGACAGACTGAAATACTTCAAGGACAACGGAAAGCTTCTGGAAGCGGAACGCCTGGAACAAAGATGCCGGTTTGATCTCGAATCCCTGCGTGAAAACGGCTACTGCTCGGGCATTGAAAACTATTCGATGCATATTGACGGCAGAAAGCCCGGCCAGAGACCGTGGAATCTGTTTGACTATTTCCCGGATGATTATCTGCTCATTGTCGATGAATCCCATGTTTCGCTGCCCCAGATCAGAGGCATGTACAACGGCGACAGACAGCGCAAGGAAACCCTTGTGGAGTATGGCTTCCGTCTGCCTTCGGCCCTTGACAACAGACCGATGAAATTCGATGAATTCGAAGGCATGATCAACCAGGTCATCTACTGCTCGGCTACTCCGGGTGATTATGAACTGGATCATACCGGCCATGAGGTGGTCGAACAGATCATCCGTCCGACCGGTCTGCTCGATCCCAAGATCACCGTCAAGCCCACCCGCGGACAGGTCGATGACATATGTGAGGCGCTGGATGAGCGCATCAAAAAGAATGAGCGTCTGCTCATCACCACGCTGACCGTGCGCATGGCGGAGGACCTGACCGATTATCTCAAGGACAGGGGATACAAAATCGCCTACCTGCATCATGAGACAAAAACCCTGGAAAGAACCGAAGTCATCCGCGATCTGCGTCTTGGCAAAGTGGATGCCATCGTCGGCATCAACCTGCTCAGAGAAGGTCTGGATATCCCCGAAGTCTCTCTGGTATGCATTCTTGACGCTGACAAGGAAGGCTTCCTGCGTTCGCAGCGCTCCCTGATCCAGACGATCGGAAGAGCCGCAAGAAACGCCAACGGCGAAGTGTATATGTATGCGGACAACATCACCGATTCGATGAAGTTCGCGATCACCGAAACCAACCGCAGAAGATCCATCCAGGAAGCTTACAACAGGGAGCACGGCATCGTCCCGACCACCATCCGCAAGAATGTCGAGGAGGCGATCCGCGGCAAGGAAACCAAAGAGATGGCGGCCAAGTACATGAGCCGCAAGAAGAAGATGAGCGCGAAGGATCACGCAAAACTTGTGACCGACCTCGAAAAGGAAATGAGAGAGGCGGCGGCAGCGCTGGATTTCGAAAGAGCCGCGGAGCTGCGCGATATGATCTTCGAACTCAAATCCGAAAATTAAGCTGTGCGCATGCACGGCTTTTTCTTTGCCGGTTAATTTATACTGGCAGTTTACGGTGATATCCCTTCCGGAAATGTATAGTCATGTATGGGAATACGGTTACTATTCACAGTCAATGATATAAATCAGTGATCAGGGTAATATCCCTGATCATTTTCGTTCCACGACAAAAAAAGCTTAGCACAAATTCAACTGGAATATCTCCTGAACTGTATATGGTTTACCGGATGCCAGTCTTTGCAATGCATCAAACTCGTTGATTCCATTGCGGTGACATGTTTCAACATAGCTTTTGATGATTGCGTAATAATCGGCTGTCTGTACAGTGTGGAACTGGCCGGATATCTTCATCTTTGATTTGACACCTCTTAAGGCACGCTCACTCAGTGAATCGGTCGTAGGCATTGTA
>JNJQ01000022.1 GCA_000701725.1 Erysipelotrichaceae bacterium NK3D112 | reverse complement strand
TACCTGGACAGCTTTGGGTCCTCACATCAAACCGGGTTCTCATTTGATTCACGACGGGGAAAGATCCCATTCTGTACTGATAGAGAAGCTTAATCTGACTCATGAGATATATGATTCCAAAAAGTTGAATGAGCTTCCGGATGAAGAGAATCCACTCGATCCAATCAATGAGATTCACTCTCTTGCCAAACGCTTTATGAGAGCACATGGCGGGTACAACAGAGAGAATCTTCAGGACTGGATGAACTTGATTGCATTCCTTCTATCAGCCCCAAGAGACCGATATGAGAAGATCGATTTATTCATCAATATGGCACTAAATTCGACACGAGTGGTGAAATTTCGCGATGTAATGTCTAAAAAATCCAGTAAATAAGCGGTTATTCACCAACGCAGTGCAAATTACCACCTATTAAATAAAAAACAGGGCAGTCTGATGTGATTGTCCTGTTATGACCGTATGAACTGAACTCCTTATGGTCTTTGTGAATATGAAACGTGAAAACCGCTGCTATGAAAGGGGAGAGTGGCAATGGTTTTCAGCGGGAGAATGCGCTGGCACCGCTGGCGATACAGCCGCCGTCGCAGATAATATCCGCACCGGTCAGATAGCCATGTTTATTTTCCGTTAATCATCCGCCCTGAGGCAAGGAAAAGGGGACAGATCATTCAATTTCTTTAAGAATATGTGAAAGAATGGTCAAAGCGTTGTAGAATGAGAAAAGGAGGAATTCACATGAGAAAAACAGCAGGATTTTTGAAAGTATGCTGCACCATTGTTATGGTGTTTATGGTGATTGCGGCAATGGCATTGACAGCAAGCCTTGTTGTGATCGCGCTTTCCCCAAGCTTTTCCGAGCTCGCAGCGCAATCGGGCAATGCCATCACAATCAGCGGCGGAGAAATGACACCGGCTGAAATGGATGCCCTCAAGCCCGTCATTCTCGGCGTTCTGGCAGCCAGCCTGATCGGAGTGATTCTCTCAATTCTGGGAGCGCTCAAAACAAGAGCGGCACTGACTGAATGCAAAGAGGAGAGACCGTTCTCGCAGAAGTGCGTTGACAGTTTCAAATCAGCGGCACGTTATGAGGTGATCGCAGGTCTGGTCGGTATCGCAAGCTCACTTGTCATGAGTTTCATGGCTTCCAATCTGACTGTCGCCGGAACAAAGCTCGGCGGCTCCACGACAACATTCAGCCTGACATTTGTGCTCTATGCGGTCATGAAGTATCTTGCCTACCACGTGGCAAGCTACGGTCATACGCTTGAAAGAGATCCAAGACGCCGTTAATTACGGACATCGATTTTACCGCCGGCTCAATGCCGGTTTTCTTTTGGCTCCATACATGCCGGAAATGAGGCGTAATACGTTTGTGTGCCTGTTTATCAGGCTGTGCAAAGGAAATGAAAAAAGATCCCGTTTCTTCAGAAGAGAAGGGAGGCGGGATCTTTCTGTTCCTGTCAGAATGTTTTCTTGATGATCAGATCGACACTGGTACGGGTGATTTTGACACTGACGTCATCGGCGATGCTGGAAACGATGGAACGGTTCAGTTCATCAAGAGCTGCCGCGGCTTCCGTATTCTTTTCCTTGTTGGTGTTGAGCTGTTCTTTATATTCTTTTAACGACCAGCTGGCAAGCGTGCCTTCCGCATCCGGACCTTTGATCAGTCCGAGGTTCATCAATGAAGCCTGGGCAGGTGATTTATCGTATTGGGTCGTACGGATCATCCAGCTGATCTTGGCCATCAGTCCCATCGGAGCGGCGTTGGTGCCGGTTGAGGATACGGACAGCAGCTGCTGTCTCTGTTCCTGATCAAGATTCAGATGGGATTTCAGATGCAGGTAATAGGTGTCTTTCTGACGGCCGATATGATAATACGCATCCGAATTCTGGAGAATGCTGCGCATCATCGTCAATGCTTCTTCCGAGAGCAGGCGCAGACGGAGAACTTCTTTACCTGTCAGCTGGCAGTCCTTGCCGAACTTCTCGGTCTTTTCAACCGCTTCCTTCATGCCGGTGCCATCAGCCCGCACAATCATGTCTTCGGTCACAAACGGCCTGCCGGCGCGTACGAGTTTGCCGCTGTTTTCCTTCTCGGCGGGAACACGGCTTACGACATTGACAAAGTTGTAAGGAATTTCGATGCTGTTCTCATTCAGTGCCAGATCAACGCGCAGATTGACATCTGATGTCATGACTTCGGTCGATACTTCGGGAGGGTAGTAAACGGTTGTTTTCAGCAGCAGGCTGCTGCTTTCAAAATCCATGAAATAAACGGGAGCGTAATCCATGCCGTATTCTTTTCGGATGCCCGGCACTGTATAAGAGGAGCTCTTGATCGCTTCGCGGATCACGCTGATTGCCTTGCGCACGTCGCTGTTATAGGCGATATGGAAGGAGAACTGCTTTGCCTTGAGTCCCTGCTGATAGCTGTAATTGATGACTGACATCGCATTGAGCTTGGAGTTGGGAATGACGCATACCGTATTGTCAAGAAGGCTCAAGGCGACATGACGCATGGTGATGTCTTTGACAATGCCGACGGTTCCGTTTTCCAGCTCAATCCGGTTGCCGATCTCAAAGGGCTTGTAAACACTGATCATAAAACCGGCAAGAATATCCTTGATGATATCCTGGGCGGTAAAGGCGAGCACGGCAGTGATGACCGCGGTTCCGCCGAGCAGTGTTTTCCACAGCTGCCCCAGCGCTCCGAAAATCCAGAAGCCGAGGATCACAGCGACAATGAGAATGACCGCAACATTGAAACGTTTAAAGAACTCTGTCTTGAGTTCGTTTTTCTTCCTGCGCATCAGGCCGAACACCGTTTTGTTCAGCTGCAGTGCTCCCCATGTCATTACAATCAGCACCACAAACAGAAGCCATTTTCTCAGCTCTTCATTTTCAAACATGATATCAACCTCTGAATTCTGTACAACCATTATAAACGATGTGAAGCATGAGTGCAGATGCAATCATCCTGTGCACTCAAATATTATGAATCCGCGGGTGTATTGCGGCTTCTGATGCGTTAAAAAAATGCAGACGTATCGTCCGCATTCAATGCTCATTCCTTACTGCTGAACAGACCTTTGAGATCCTGGAAGATATTTTCTTCTCTCGCTTCCGATTCGGAGATGTCGGAAGCCGCCTTCCAGTAATCACATATGTCATTGATGAAATCGATTTTCAGCGACTGGACGGAAAGATCCGGCTGATCGGATTTCAGACCTGCCCTGAACAATTCGTAATCCTTGACGAATACCATCATGCGCCATTCCATCTGATGCCTGTTCTTCAAATGACGGTACCAGATGTCGTGATACTGTGCGATTCTGACATATTTGTTGATCAGATAGGCAAAGATCAGCGGCACGAGAACCACAGTATAGAGATAAATATTATTCCACTCGGTGTCTTTGAGAATCCAGTCCTGTCCGTTGATCAGAACCAGCATCAGAAAGGGGATACTGAGAATGACAATCAGAACCAGAAGCTTGTAAAAGTGATACTTCTGTCTGCTGGAAGTCTCCTTGTATTTCTCATACTCATAGGATTTGATAAACAGTCCGATGAATTTGCGGAAGAAGGATTCCAGACCGGCGGATGCCGGATTGTTTTCTTCCGTATTCCAGATTCCGACAAAGTCTTCAAACACGTCAGCTTTGATGGAGTCTTTCTCCTTCAGTCTGAAACATCCGGTGATCGCTGCAATTGCCAGGACAGTCAGCAGCGGAACAATTAAATTGACTGCAAAAATTTTGAAATTCATATCGTTTACCTCTTACGGCATTCAAACACGTTTACGGCAATCATCTGATCACTTCCTCCATCTGCCGAACGGATTCACAGAATGATCAGAATCCAAATATCTTAAATATAATAGCTGAAATCCGTTCCTTGTGCCACCTCAGGATGATGAGAAGGTTCAGAAGATTGCGCTGAGGGAAATAATATCCGATGAAAAGGCTTTCGTGGGAAAAATACACTTGCAGTTTTAAAAAGCAATGAAATAATGATATAGATTCATTAGAAAGAGTGAGAAAAAGATATGGAAAACACCAAGAAACAACTGAATTTCTGGCGGTGCGCAGCGATTATTGAGCTCATCGCACTGCTTGTGATCGGTGCCGTATTCGCCTCCGGAAGAAGCGCGGCACCGGCTGATGCGGAACCGACTGCGGACGCGGAAGTCATCACAGAACCGCTGACACTCTGGTCCGAAGGATCTGTTCCGAAGCAGAAGCTGATCGATTATGTCACATCCGTGACTGATGAAAACAGCATGGATTTCATCCCTGTTGAAGACCGTATTGCGGTATTTGATATGGATGGCACACTGGCATGCGAAACCTACTACACATACTATGACACCATGATGTTCATTGAGTACTGCTTACATGATCATCCTGACAAGGTCTCCGATGAGCTCAAGGAAGTGGCTGCGGCGATCAAGCCGGGCTATGTCGCGGACGAAACACTTGCCCGCAACTTCGCAAAAGCATATGCGGGAATGACCGTTGAGGAATTCTATAACTATGCCGTTGAGTTCGGTCAGAAGAAGACACAGAGCTTCAACAACATGAGATATATCGACAACTTCTATCTGCCGATGGTCGAGCTTGTCAAATATCTGTATGACAACCAGTTCACGATCTATGTCATCAGCGGCACAGAGCGCACAACAACCCGTGCCATCGTGGCAAATTCCCCGATCAAGGACTACGTGACACCGGAACATGTCATCGGTACTGATTTCGAAGTCAAGCAGGCAGGTCATGAAGAGGAATCCTCCAACATGAATTACAAATATGAGGATGGCGATGAACTCATCCTGACAGGCGGATTCGTGCAGAAGAACCTCAACAGCAACAAGACCATCTACATCGAACAGGAAATCGGTCAGCGTCCGGTTCTCGCATTCGGCAACAGCGGCAGCGACACCAGCATGATGAACTATGCGATCGATTCCAGAAATCCGTATAAGGCAGAGGCATATATGATCGTCGCCGATGACAACGAGAGAGAATGGGGCACCGCGGACTGGGAAAAGAAGTCAGCGGAATATACGGAAAAGGGATATACACCGATTTCCATGAAGAATGACTTCTCCGTCATCTATCCGGAAGGCATCACAAAGGCGGCACAGCAGTACACACCCGCTGAATAATGAACCATGGCTGTAACAGAATATGCTGTTACAGCTTTTTTGTTGCCGAAACAGAACGGAAGCCATGCCATGTCAGGTGCGCATCCGTTTTTGAACGGCGATAATTCATATATAATCGATTCAGGACATTAGAAAGAAGGAATCATTTTATGAAGAAAGTGGGAATTGAGGATTTCGCGGCAGTCAGAAAACTTTCCGATCCGGTTGTCTCACCCTCGGGAAAGAAACTGGCAGTGACGGTGACGGAAGGGGATGTCGAAAAGAATGCATATAAAACCGATATCTGGGTGTATGACGAAGCGCATACGCCGTCATTCTTCCGTCTGACCGCATCCGAAAACGGCAAGGCGCCGTGTTTCCTTGATGAAAACACAATTCTGTTCCCCGGGGACAGACTGAACGCGCATCCGGCAAAGGACGGAATCGTTTATACCGTTTATAACAGAATCTCCCTGGATGGCGGTGAGGCGAGTGAATTCATGGTTCTGCCCTTTGCGGCAAGCGGTCTTTTCCCGCTGGGCAATGAGCGCTACCTTGTAAAGGGAACCGTCAATCTGAGTCTGCCTGACTTTGCAGATATGGATGAGGCGGAAAAGAAAAAAGCTCTTGCGGCATGGGAAGAGGAAAGGGATTATTCCGTATTTGATGAGCTTCCGTTCTGGTTCAACGGCCGCGGTGTTATCAACAAACTCCGTGCCGGACTGTTCCTGATTGACAATAAAGCGGGCACACAGGAAAAACTGACCGACCAGTATTTTGACCTGCATGGCTTTTCGGTCAATGAAGACAAGACCAGAGTGATTTACTGGGGCAATGAATTCGAAACAGTCAATCCGCAGAAATCCAGAATGTATATCCGCGATCTCAAAGACGGAACCGTTACCGAAGTGAAACTGGAAAACAGATACAGCATCTCCGGCGCCGTCTTCTGCAATGAAAGAATCGTATTCCTTGGCGCCACGGGCGAAACATACGGAACTTCCGAAAACCCGGAATTCTATCTCTGCCATGAAGACGGTTCGTTTGATCTTTTGGCAGAACCCGATCCCAGCCTTGGCGGTATCGGCAGCGATATTGCCGGAGGCGGACAGTCCCTGTTCGCAAAAGACAGAATCTACTTTGTGCAGACAATCGGATATCATTCCGTCTTCAGAGCGATGGATCTTTCGGGAGACATTGAAACACTGATTGATGAGATCAATATTGTCAGCTGCGCCGCCGGATGCGGTCCCGTTTACTTCCTTGGCATGGAGAAAGACAGACCGCAGGAAGTCTATATGAAAAAGGACGGCAAGGTCACAAAGCTCTCCTCATTCAATGAGGCATATGTCAGCGAACATGAAATCGCTGAAACGGAGCACTTCACATTCATGGACAGCGATGGCACTGAAATCGACGGATGGGTGCTTTATCCGGCTGACTTTGACAAAGAAAAGAAATATCCCGCCATCCTGGATGTGCATGGCGGACCGCAGGTCGCTTATGGCGAAGGATTCTTCCATGAAATGCAGTACTGGGCAGCGCAGGGATATATTGTCTTCTTCTGCAATCCCAGAGGCTCTTCCGGCAAGGGCGGCGCATTCGCGGATATCTATGGCGACAATTACGGCGTCAGAGATTATAACGATCTGATGGAATTCACCGATCAGGTACTGGCAAGGGTTTCTCAGATTGACGCGCAGCGCATCGCGATGACCGGCGGCAGCTACGGCGGCTTCATGGCCAACTGGATTGCAGGACACACGGACAGATTCGCGGCGATCGCATCGCAGAGATCGATCTCCAATTACATCTCCAAGTGCCTGACCACCGATATCGGCTATTATCACAATCTCTCCGCGATCCAGGCCGATCCCTGGAACAGTCCGGAAAAAATGTGGAGACATTCACCGCTCGCATATGCGGATAAAGTGAAGACACCGATGCTGTTCATTCAGTCCGATGAGGACTACAGATGCTGGATGGCGGATGCGGTGCAGATGCTGCAGGCATTGCTGATGCATGGCGTTCCCGCAAGGATGTGCCTGTTCCATGGCGAAAACCATGAACTGAGCAGAAGCGGAAAGCCGAAACACAGAATCAGAAGACTGAAAGAAATCACGGAATGGTTTGACAAGTACGTAAAAAACAAGCAGTAACAAACTGACTTTATATCAGAATTAAGGAGACTTCATTCCAGACGGGAAAGAAGTCTCTTTTCATGGAATGATGCCGGACACAGAAACGAAAACATATGCATTAGTGAATACGATATAATGAAGCCGGAATACATCAGACAAAACCAAAACAGCTTCATCCGCAAAAGAGAAGGGCGTCCTGTCTTTTCCGCGGATTCCATAATTGTAACAATCAATAGATCAGTGCCAGGAGGTCAGCTCATGCATACAATTGCTTTTCCGGACATTCCGGTCCCCATCCAGGGACTCGATGAAGTCGTTGTGCCGAAGATGGTCAGAATCCGCCAGAATTATGCCAGGGACAGAATCGAAGATATTCCGTCTCATCTGAAACAGGAATTTTCAAAACATGATTATGCTTCAGCGGTCAAAGGAAAGCGGATCGCCGTGACGGTCGGCTCCAGAGGCATTCCCGATAATCCGCTTATTGTCAGATGCATCTGTGATCAGCTCAAAGAATGGGGTGCGGATCCTTTCATTGTTCCGGCCATGGGAAGCCATGGCGGCGGAACCGCAGAAGGCAATCTGGAAATCCTTAGCGGATACGGAATCACGGAAGAGGCAGTTGGTGTTCCGATCTCTGCCTCCATGGATGTGGTGCAGATCGGTAATCTGAATGATGATGTGAAGACACCGGTATATTGCGACCGCAATGCATATGAGGCGGACGGGATTGTCATATACAACAAAGTCAAACCGCATACGGACTTTAAAGGTGAACATGAAAGCGGTCTTTTGAAAATGATGGCGATCGGACTGGCCAAGCACAAAGGCTGCTCAGCTCTGCATATGCGCGGATTTGACACCTTCGCAGAGAATATTCCCGCTTCCGCATCTGTATTCCTTGAAAAGATGAATGTGGTCTTCGGCGTCGGCGTTGTGCAGAACGCATATGATCAGATCTCGGAAATCAAAGTATATCCGAAAGAAGAAATCATCGACGGAGACAGGGAACTGCTTGAAATTGCGAGAAGACGCTTCCCGCGCTTTATGTTCGATCATATCGATGTGCTGATCATTGACCGCATCGGCAAGGATATCTCCGGGGAAGGGGCTGACCCCAATGTGACAGGCAGAGGCTTCATGCCTTATTTCAAGGATGACTTCCATGCACAAAGACTTTTCATCAGAGGACTCAGCGAACAGAGCCACCATAATGCATGCGGACTTGGACTGGCGGATATCACAACCGCAAGATGTCTGAATTCCGTGGACTGGCAGAGCACCTGGGTCAATGTGACAACCAACCTGATGATTGACGGCGGAAAAATCCCGTTCTACAGGAAAAACGACTATGACGCTTTGCGTACGGCTATGCGCACCTGTGCGCGGATTGATTATGCAAAGGCAAGGATCGTAAGAATCCATGATACGCTCTCACTGAATGAGTTTGAGGTTTCCGAACCATTGGCAGAGTCTTTGAAATCAATTCCGGAAATCGAAATCCTGAGTGAGCCGTATGAACTGCAGTTTGACGAAGAAGGTTTCATGGAAGATTTCGTATGAGTGAACGAAGTGAAAAATTACTGATCCTTGCGGATGATCTGACCGGATCGCTGGATACCGGCGTTCAGCTTTCCAAAAAAGGATATGAAGTGACCGTCCTTGCCGCAAATACGGGCATTCCCGCTGATTTCAAAAGGGATGTGTTTGTCATCAATACCGACACAAGACATATGAAAAGCACTGATGCATACCGGATCATATCCGATCTTGTCAAAGACGCAATGAGCGCCGGCTTTCGCCGTTTCTACAAGAAAACAGACTCCGGTCTTCGGGGAAACGTCGGTGCTGAACTGAGCGCATTACTGAAGGAATCCGGACAGAAGACATTATCATTTGTGCCGGCATGGCCGAAAATGGGCCGCATTACAAAAAACGGCATTCACTATGTCAACGGCAGGCCGTTAAGTGAAAGCATCTTTGCGAAGGATGTCAGAAATCCCGTCAAACAGAGCAGAATCGACCGTCTGATTCATCTGCAGTCGGATGTTTCCGTAAGCCTGAATGCGGAAACAGAAGGCATTGCCGTATATGACTGCACCGGTGATGAGGAGATGGAAACGCTGGCCGCAAAGATCTTTGCGGATCCTCAGAGCCCTTTGATCGCGGCAGGCTGTGCGGGACTGCTGGAAAAATATCCTCCAGGCGCAGACAAAGCAGACAGCACAATTCAATGTGAAGGATTATCGGAAGAACTGATTGTTCTGTCGGGCTCCATGAATGAAGTGACTTTGAAACAATTGCAGTATGCGGAAGATCACAACGCCTGCAGAGTGCATCTGCCTGTACATAAGATTCTTCGCGGAGAGTGGAATCAGACAGACACGGAACAGTTTGTCAGCGCCTTCCTGCATGAGACAAAGACACCGCTGGCGGTCATTGATACGCTCGATGAAACCGTAACCGCAGACGATAAGGCTGATAACGCAGCTCAGATAATCGCCCGGCATATGGGAATGACTGCCGCATGTCTGATCAGACAGAAGCCGCATTCAACCCTGATGATCATCGGCGGGGACACGCTGCTTGGATGTGTCAAAGCCCTGGGTATTGAAACATTGACGCCGTTAAAGGAAATGGCACCCGGCACGGTGCTTGCCCAATACACCAATACCGAAGGAAAAGGATATCTGATCACAAAGTCAGGCGGATTCGGTGATGAGCAACTGCTGGTAAAACTGCAGAAACAGCTGGAGGTAAACATGAAAAAAAGACCGATCATCGGCATCACCATGGGTGATCCGGCCGGCAGCGGCCCGGAGATCACCGTCAAGGCATTAAGCGATCCGTCTCTTTATGAGCGCTGCTGTCCGCTTGTCATCGGGGATGCGAAGATCCTGGAACAGGCAAAGAAGTTTGTCAGTCATCCTGAAATCATCATTCATCCGGTTTCAGATGTGAATGACGCCTTGTTTGAATACGGCACCATCGATGTATATCATCTGGATCTGATCGATGATGTAAAAAACTTTAAAATCGGCGAAGTCTCAAAAGAAGGCGGAAGGGCAGCCTTTGAATCCGTGCGCACCGTGATTGAGCTGGCCATGGAAAAGAAGATCGATGCCACCGTGACAAACGCATTGAATAAAGAAGCGATGAATCTGGCGCTGGCTGATGAAGGAAAGCACTTTGACGGCCATACAGAAATCTATGCCACATATACAAATACAAAGAAATACACAATGATGCTTGCCCACCATGACTTCCGGGTTGTACATGTATCAACCCATGTTTCCTTAAGAGAAGCCTGCGACAGGGTGAAGAAGGACAGAGTCATGGAAGTGATTCAGCTGGCGTATCAGGCCTGCAAGGATCTTGGCATTGAGAATCCGAAAGTCGGTGTATGCGGACTGAATCCGCATGCCGGAGAGAACGGCCTTTTCGGAAGAGAGGAGATCGACGAGATTATCCCCGCCATCAAGCAAGCACGCGAAAAAGGAATCGATGCGATCGGTCCCTTACCGCCGGACAGCGCCTTCTCCCAGATGCTGGGAGGCTGGTATGACATCATCGTATGCATGTATCACGATCAGGGACATATTCCGACCAAGACGATCGGATTTGTATATGACCGCACAAAGCAGACATGGAAGGCAGTGGAAGGCGTGAACATCACCCTCGGTCTGCCGATCATCCGCACATCCGTTGACCACGGCACGGATTTCCCGCATGCCGGCAAAGGTGAAAGCAATGAGCTGAGCCTTGTCAATGCGATTGATTACGCTCTGCGCATGGCACGCTGAAGCAATACCTTGATCTTCATCTTTTGAAATATAATATAAGGATAGAAACTGTATGGAGTTTCAACAGATAAACTTATAATAAGTGACATGGAAAGTGAGGAAGATCATGGCAAAAACTGTGACATTTTATAAAATGGGATTCCGCATGAACTGGCCTGAGGCATTTGAGCATACCAAGGGAATGCTTTCACCGATGGAAATCGGAGGCAGGGGAGACGGCACATATTTCATGATGTGCACTTATTTCGCAACCAGCGCCGAAGAACTGGCGGCGATGGGAAAGAAAGCAAAAGGCGGTGAAATGAGTGAGGAAGACAGTCAGAAAGCTGCTGATGCCATGGGTGTGCTGCTGGTCATCATCGGCATAGAGGGCGGATTAAGCATCAAGGAAATCAAAGAGAAGATGCAGATGGGAAGTGTATCCGATGACTCATTCATTGAAGTCGGCAGATACAAGGACATCACATACTATGCAGTTACCGACCACGACAGTGAAGAAGCCTTCATGAAGGCGCAGAGTCCGGAATTCGCGGAAGAGTTCCGTACACTGCAGAAGGTATGGATTGACGCAATGAAAAATGCGGAATATATCGGTCCGCAGATTCAAGGCGCGGATCTTGTCGGCAAAACCATTCATTTTGAAACAAAAGATGTCGACGGCAATTCCGTGAAGAGTGAAGATCTTTTCGGTTCACATGAGGTGACGATGATCAACATCTGGGCAACCTGGTGCGGACCGTGCAAAGGCGAACTGGAAGAGCTCGGCAATATGCATCGCCGTCTGGAAGCGAAGAATGCCGCCATCATCGGCATCTGCGATGACGCGGATGACAAGAATTACGAATGCAAAGCCCTGATCAGGGAAAAGAACCTTTCATATATCAATCTTCTGCCGTATGAAGGCATGGATGAACTTGCGATCGATTCATTCCCGACATCATTCTTTGTGGACAGGGAAGGAAAGATTCTGACCTGTCCCGTAATCGGCGTGCCGGGTGATATTTCCGAGTATGAAAAGACAATCGACAGTCTTCTGAACCATGAGGAAGTATCCGCAGTTTCCGCACAGCCCGCAGCTGAGTCAGACAAGAAGGATTACCGTGTCATTGTCAAAGATGAGAGCGGCGCTCCGGTAGAAGGCGCAAGAGTTCAGTTCTGCGATGACGTCACCTGCATGTTCTCCAAAACAGATGAAACCGGCACAGCATCATTCGCAGCTGAGCAGGGACAGTATACGGTTCATATTCAGAAAGCGCCGGAAGGCTATGCGGCATGCACAGAAGAGTTTGCCGTTGCGCAGGATACACATGAGGTTCAGATCGTTCTGAAAAAAGCATAAAACTGCCGGAACACATCCGTGTGTATGACGAAGTTGATTCCACATGGATTTTCGAGGATTTCTATGCCAAGCTTGCTTTGTATGCCATGGATGAAAGATGAGCAGTCCACGCTGAACCGCATGTCTGAAGAATGATCTTTGCATGCTGTATTTCTGATCCGTTTGAATTGAATAACTGAAAAAACTCCTTTCCGCACATGTACTTACAGCTGTGAGAAGGGAGTTTTTAATCAGTATGCCTAAACCTGTAAATTATTTTGCGCTGATATCCATCGTTCCTTCCGCGCCTTTTTCGGCGGTGAAACGGATTGTATAATCGCCTGCAGGCAGTTCAAAGTACTGCGCATCGATTCCGGTGATGTTTTCTTCCATCAGGACTTTTGTGGTCGCATCAACTTCTCTGGGAAGCAGTTCAGTTTTAACCGTGCTTCCGTCTGTCATATTGGCGCGGACGTAGAGTTCCTGACCTTCTGCGATCGTGATATATCCCACTCCGCCTGATTCAGCGGCTGCTTTCTGGGCGGTAATACTGATTGTATTGTCATCATTGTTGTCCACTCTGAAGAAAGAGCTGGTCCGATTGGACAGGATCAGAGCGATTGCGATCACTGCAGCGATCAGAATTCCGATATAAATGAACTTTTTGTTTTTCATGTTTGATTCCTGCTGAATATGTGTCTGTGATTCATTCATTTCAGACACAGCCATGATTCCCGCATTTTCCGCAAACTGCTTACACGGCTCGTTCTATTCTGGTACATTTTCACCAAAACAGGACAGTCCTTCTGACCGGGCATTTCTTAATATTTTGAACGTATGTTCAGTACGCTTTTGAAGCGTACCGGAAAACCTGAATTTATCTGCTTTTCTTTGCAAACAAAGTAATACCGTTAATCAGTATCGAGGCGATGACACATACCCATAGCGCTGAAGACATTGCCGGCATGATATCCATTAATCCGCCCCAGTCTTCAGCCATGACTCTTTTTGCACCGTCGCTGTAGAAAGCACACATTGTCAGCGCAGTTAAAGAAACACTTGCAAACCTGTAATAGCTTGTTTCTTTGCCCTGTGTCCATGAGATCAGATTTAAAACAGCAGTGATGATCGATGCCAATCCTGAAACCAGCCACATATGATTCCTCCTGCAAATTCCTGTTTGCTTACTTCTTTTTCTTTGCGGCCGGCAGCTGCGGATACATCGCTTCCACCAGTGCTTTCAGGAAATCCCTGCTGTCCACATCAGTGACCAGCAGCATTTCCTTTGCACCTTCATAGGGCGCTTCGTAATGTGCATCCGGCATCATGAGCTTTGCGGATTCGACCGGTTTCACCAGAAAGCGGTTGTCATAGATCCCGCCGATCACCTTGCCCCGATAATAAATAATGAATTCTCCCATCATTGCCCGCCAGGAAATATCATCCAGTTCTGAGAGCTGACTGAGAATGAAATCCAGATAGTCTTTGCCTGATGCCATAATGATGTCTCCATGATCATCTGAGTGATCTTTTGTCTACAGTATTATCATACCTTAGCTGATCTGCTGAAGTCATGGAAAACGGAATGTTCATGAAATTTCTTTTTGTGACTCAGCCGGAGCTTTTGCATGCAGTCTGAATAGCAGGGGAGTTCTCTTCTGAGCAGACATTTTTTACAGAAATATGTCAATGTGGAATTGGACAATTGATCTTGGTAGGGTTTTCAATATAATAAAAATGTTTAACAGTCTGCATTGGAATGCAAATGATTATGAACAATCAATAACAGCAGATGATTCATCGGGAAATGAACTGTTTTTCGCTGCGGAGTGCATGCATGATGCGCCGCGTGACAGTTCAAAAGCACATTCACCTCAGGGATGCATGGTTCATTCCCTCCGCCATTTCCAACCTTACCGGTAAAAAGACGAAAGGACACAGCCAACAATGAAAAAACACAGCGCTACATTGAGATTCAATCAGGTATTCGGTTTTTTGTTAAAAACACTGTTCGTGTTTTCACTCCTCATTTCCGCCTCACTACCCGTATCTGCAGAGGATCATACAGAAAATGATACAGTTCATAATGGTAAAGGATCAGAGCATATAAAGTCCGTTACTCTGTCATACGGCGGTGTTGAGAAAGATGTCTGGAACGATATTTTTACGGTCGATAACGGAACTGACGCTCCGATGAACCTGCATTTTGAATATGATGACTGGCTCGCACCTCGAGCAATGGTTATCGAGGTTTCTTCCATAACACAGGATGGCCAGGAAACCCGGCTCGGGGATGCAATGGGCGGCGGAGTATGCGATACATATGCAGGAAATTCATACGATCTGCCTGCAGATTGCGGTATCAGGGTGCGTGTATGGGACTGGAATGAAGTCATCGTTGATACGATGCTTGGAATCATTGTCAAGCAGAATGAGGCAAGGCAGTTATTTGAAAGTGTGGATATGTCATTCGGTCCCAAGGAAGGCATAGCCATTGATATGAGCAGTTTTATGCCGAAAGCGGGTTTTGAAATCAATGTGATCCCGATGCCTTGCACATACAAGCATTTCCCTGACGGGCACAGTGTTCTCGGTATCGGATGGAATTCCAGTGAGCAGGGCTTCTGGGAGAAAGCTTCCAGAGGTGAGTTTACATCACTCGCCCACGGCAAGGTATATGAATCATGGGAAGATGAAAAATCAAAACACGAACGCGGCAGCCTTGGTCTGGTCTGGTCCGTCGGCGGATATGCGGTTTCTTATGATGATAATCCGCGGAAGATGGGCGGTCAGCTGCAGTTCTATCTCGGCTCGGGAATTGAACAGGCAGGCCAGTATTCCGTATTCACATACAGTATCACGATCACCCTGGGTGTTCAGGGACTTGTTCAGTTTACTGTTGAGCCGGAAGGAAAGACACCGTTTGAGGTGGATCTTCAGCTTGGATTCCTTTCAGGACTTGAATTGTATGGCGGTATCGGTATCGGCTGTCTGTTATCGGCCGGTATTTACGGATCTGCCACATTTATGGCGAATTTCCAGTTTATGCCGGTACAGCAGGCAAAAGACTGCTATCTGGACGGCGAGGTCGGATTGAAGGCAAAATTATTCGGAAGAACGATTTTCAAATTCAAATTCACTGAAGGCCGCCTTGATTTCAAAGAGGGCAAAATAAAAGACGGAAAACAAACCCTGACACTGCCTGATACGGTGAATGTGCAGGAGAGGATGAATAATGAAATTGAAAATCTGGTCGCGAGCGGATACGCCAATCAGATATATGAAGTCAATGAAACATCCGGCGAAACCATATGGCATACGCAAAATCTTGATCAGCCTGATGAGGATCATGCGAAACTCTATGCCGGATCTGACGGTCATATGCTCGGAGACAGAAGCTTCTCCACAAAGCTGGCAGATAATATTCATCCTGAAAACGGAATCCAGATCAAGAATCTCTATGAAGGCGAACATGATACAGCTCTGATTCTGCTGGTTGGAAACAATGACAGCAGAGAACCCGGAAAGAAGGGGGAACTGCTGTATTCAATCTATCATCATGACACTAAGTATATTACCGAACCGAAACCGGTCGTTCTGGATATAGATGAGGATCATATCGAAGATACCGGCGGAGATTTCAGCCCCCGTCTGACCCGCGGACCGGAATATGACTCGCTGTATGCGACCTGGTTAAGGGGAACGGATGCCCAATCTGCAAATCTTACACTCAGGGATGCTGTTTCTGATATGCAGCTGTGCTTTGCAAAATACGATGTTGAGTTCAACCGCTGGACAAACTTCGAAATCGTTTCCAAAAGCAATGAATATCTTCTCGGCGGTTCGGCTGTCGGATATGCGAAGAGCGAAGCCCTTTATCCGCATGTGTTCGCATACACAAATCCTGAGGAAGACCCTGCCGGACTGTCTGAGAACAGTGAGCATGACATCCTGGTGTTCGAATATAATCCTGAGGGTGGTTACTGGGAACCCGAAGTGGTTGATCACGTTGCCGGACGGATCATAAGATTTGACGGCGGCCAGTATTACTTCAGCGAAAGCGGCGCAGTCATGCCCGCTGCCGCGTACTCGGTTGAAGCAAGCGGTTCAAAAACAGTCAATGTGATTTCTGATGGAGGAATCAAGAGAACATTCTCAAACGCATGGAACGGCGCATTTGCAAATACTGACGGAACTGTAACCCTGACATTCATGCGGGACGGGGCTTTATATACCGCCAATGGTACCAATAATGACAATGCGGATCAGATTTTCCCGCAGTCGGATAAAGAGGGAATGCCTGAGGCAACCTATCAGCTGATCGGTGATCTGAATGGCTCAAATGTGATCGGTTATCTGAAATCCGAAGGCACATCACAGAATCTGTCCGGCTATGCCCGGATCAGCAGCGCTTCGACGGAATACGGAAGAACGGATATAACGGATGTTGCGGAAAATACGAATGTCAATTACTTCGACGGTGTGTTTGTCGGTGATGATGAGCCTGTGATCGTATACTCAACCCAGGAATACTCCGCTGCAAACGGAGAATTCGTTGACGGTGTCAGCAACCTCTACATCCAGGTCGGCGCTGAAAACACGCATGTATCCCTGACAAATGCGGAACTTGACAATGCACGTGAACTGGACGGAACCACACATGCTGAAATCAGCGTTGAATTCAGAAACAACGGTCTTGTGCCGATTGATTATGTGGATGTGTATGCCCGCAAAGTCATCAAGTCTGAAAGCTCTGCCCTCAGAGTTCAGAATGTGCAGAATACAGTATCATCTGAATATATTTCGCTCGGAAGACAGAATCTTGAAAAACTGCTGCCCGGTCATACGGATGTCATTACAGTGACGATTCCGGATACAATGGCTGATGAGCCTGAGTATACAATTGCCCTCATCGGCAGCTCATCGAAATATCCGAAAGAAGAAATCCAGACGGAAATACCTGTTGATTTATCAGCGGGCATCACTGTGATCAGTGATACCGACTATGATTACAGATACAGTAAGGACAATGATTCATATACGGTTGAGATCAAAGGATACGGCATAAAACCAAGAAGCGGCAAAGTTGTATTCTATAACAGTGAAACGCTTGAAGTTTACGGTGAAGAAAGCTTCTCAGGTCTGAAACTCGGAAGCACAGCAACGTTTGATTTCGGAAAACTCGGTGCTCCTCTACGTGACAAATGCCCGAATCTGGGCGTGAGAGTTCTTGAAGGTGAAGAGGTTGTGGACGAAGATCAGCCGGCAGAGAAATACAGACCTCTGAAGACCCTGCCTGAATGGTATTACAAGTATTGGGATGTTGAAGAACTTAATAATCCGGATGAAGACACTCCTGCCGATCCGACTCCGTCACCGGAACCAACTCCTGCGCCTAAGCCTGCTCCTTCCGATCAGTCCGGAAACAATCAGAACACATCTTCCGCAAATACCGCTGATTCATCAAATGCCGGAATTTATGCCGGTGTTCTGACGGTCTCTGCAATCCTCTCGCTGATCCTGATTTACGAAAGACGCAAGAGAGCATCCAATTAAAAACATTCCGGAAAATTCCAGGACTGACACGGGATAAATCCGCGGATGAATGAAATTCAAGGCAATGAATTCAAAGGAGGGTATCCTTGGAACCATTGCCTTTTTACGTGGCAGAACCATACCTGAACGCTTCAGCTGCCGGAAATACACTGCCGGTTTAATCGTTTTCAATCGGAAGTTTCTGATGAATGTTCTCTTTTGGATGCCAACCCGTTATCTCCAGACATGACATTTTTGGTACAATATCTGTCGGAAGAAGATGGAAAGATGAAACAGAAGCAAAAGCAAAAACAGAAACGAAAGCAGTTGCAAAACACAGTACTGCCGTATCTGCAGGCAATACCGGATATCATGAGATATCAGATCGTATCCAAGGCGGTGCTGGGAATTCTGCTGCTTGGTCTGAGCACAGCAATGCGATGGACGCTGCACTCGACCGGAAGAGTCGCGGTCAGCAGCGGTGATTTCCTGTTCCTGTTCACAACCTGGCAGGGTATCCTGCTGATTGTGATGGCGCTTGTTACCTTGTTTCTCTATGTGGCATTTGACCTGAACACGATGATCCTGTTCAGCGGCAAACGGCTGAAACAGGAAGAATTCACGGTATGGGAATGCATGAAGGAAAGTATTGAGGATATCCGCAGATTCTTCTGTCCGGCAGGCATCGTCATTGTATTGTATATCGCACTGCTTGCGCCGATTCTGGGATTCGGCATATCAATCTCCCTGACAAACGGACTTTACATACCGACATTCATCACTTCGGTAATTGAGACGACACCGCTTTACAATGCGCTGTATATTGTTGCTATCGTGGTTTTCACACTCATCGGTCTGGCCAATATGTTCTCGCTGCACGGGATCCTGCTCGAGGATCTTCCGGTCAGACGCTCGCTCATGGATTCCCGCTCATTGATGAAGAAAAACTGGAAGAACTACACCAAAAACAATTGTGTATACTTTCTGTCATGTGCGGCGATCATGATCCTGCTCGGGCTGGTGCTTCTGGGAATACCGCTGTATTTTCTGGGAGTCAGTACGGAAGGAATGCGCCGGTTCTGGCTGCTGGCAGTTTGTATGAACGCTTCGGCTGCCTTCGCATTCGCAGGTATTTTTGCCGTACCGCTTTATCTGATGCGCATTACAGAACTCTATTACCAATATAAGGAAGAGCCGGATATCACATACGCGGTGCAGGAACACCAGCGCCATCCGTATCTGATCGGGGCCTGTGTTCTGGGTATTGCCGGCGTCATTGTGATTTCGTATCTTGGAAACAAGGCATTCGATGATATCTTCCCGCCGAAGATCACGTGTCCCATCATTGCCCACAGGGCAGGTGGAAGTGAAGGCGCGGAAAACTGTGTGGCAGGACTGGAGAAAGCCGCGGCCCTTGGCGCATACGGCAGTGAGATTGATATCCAGCGTACAAAAGACGGTTATTATGTGCTGAACCATGATTCGACATTTCTGCGTACTGCAGGTGTTGATCAAAGACCGGAGGACATGACACTGGAAGAAGTCCGTGCACTGCGTGTGGATGGGGAGCCGGTGCCGACACTTGAGGAAATGCTGGAAGCTTCCAGAGACAAAATTGTATTGTTTATTGAACTGAAGGGGAATACAGCCGATCAACAGATGGCGGATGATACCGTGCGGATCGTCCGGGAAGCAGGCATGGAAGATCAGTGTGTGCTGATTTCCCTGCAGTATGATCTGATCGACTATACCGAAAAGACATATCCGGAAATTCAGACAGGATATCTGACATTCCTCTCATTCGGAAATACAGCCGCACTCAACTGCGATTATCTCGGACTTGAAGAAGAATCGGCGACAGCTTCTGCCATGGATGCAATCCATAGGCAGGGAAAGAAAGTACTGGTATGGACACCGAATGAACCTGCTTCCCAGAAACACTTCCTGTTAAGCAAAGCGGACGGCATTATCACCGATCATGTCTCGCAGGCATTCGGTCTGATCAGTCAGCTGGAAAAGCGCACGGATTTTGAAAAGATCGTGGATGGCATCTTCAACTAGTGCATCACAGTATTTCAGTCAGGCTCTGTTTTAAAACTGAACCCTGCCTTTCAGCTGAATGGAGGGTATTAACATACACCATATGAAAAAGGCTTCACGGAAAGGATGTCAGTTCCCGGAAAGCCTTTTAATATGTGTACAGAATACCGGATGGTGTTTCGTATTACCGGTCTGCGGATTTGTCAGAAGGATCAGGTGCCCGCAGTTCTTTTGCCTTGTAATCCATATGGATATCCAGCCATTTCAGCACATGCTGGATGTATGTGTTCCAGAAGACCCAGTCATGGATTCCTTCGCCTTCCTCATAAACCACATCGGCTCCCGCTTCTTTCAGTGCGGCAGCGATTGAGCGGTTCGCATTGATAGGATTATAGGGAAGATGAGTTATCTTTTTGAAATACAGACATTCGGGTATAATGATGACTGGAGAAAGCAGGATATCTGAAGCCCTGCAGAACAATCATGTATGCTGTGGAACAATAAAACGAAGGTTAATCAGGATTATCTGAAGGATTGGCCGGCACATTATTATGAGATCAGCAGCGCTGGTCAGAGAGAAGCCTGTTTGAAAGCCATTCTGGAAAAGAATCCGGATTCAAAAGCTGATCAGAGAAGGCTGGAACTTCTCTACCGCCGCTTCGGAAAATATCCGGATGAAACAAAAGACAGGTTTTTCCATGCATGGTCATTGATTAAGGCGACAGGAAGAGAAACTGTCAATATTCTTAACAGACGCCTGATTGAAAAGGAAATGTTCGGTTATATGAACGAACTGTTTCTTGCGAGCTTTGACAGAGATGAAATTGTTGAAGATGAGTGGTATGACTTTGCCAATCGTTTTCTGGAACTCTCAGGCAACAGTCCGGCATATCGTTCAGTACTGTTCGGGTTAAAGAAAGTAAGCGATCAGGATACGGCTTTCCGGTTGGCAAATGATATTGAATTCATCACACGGAAAGTACCGAGACAGTTTCAATGTGACAGAGAATTTGCGGATTTCGCAGAAGTCATGGAAGCTGTATATGTGAATAAAATCAAAGATGGTGACAAGATTCTTGAAGCCGTGAAGAACGGAAGGACCACAATATAACAGAATAACAGAGGATATCCGGAAAACAGATCTTTCCAAATAACATGAATTGCGAATCATGACACGAACAGGCGAAAAGGGCAGAATATGTCCTTTTTTAATGAAAAATTTTTCACAAAAATGATATATTAACTCGTTATGTTATATAATATAAAAATTTTTCTGCAGCTCTGAAGAGTCAATTCACTTGTCAAGGAAAATAAACATTTTATAATAATATCTGTAAGCGATTACATTTAGTTCCGGAACACTACAATGTATAAACTTTAATCTTTTGTTATTTTATATTTTGGGAGGAATAAAAATGAAAAAGATTTTTTCACTTGCACTCGCCGGCGTAATGGCATTGTCTCTTGCAGCATGCTCAGACAGTGGCGCTCAGGGCGGAAGCTCTGAAGGCGAAAGCTCCGAAGGCGAATCTTCAGCAACAGTTGCCAACAACGAAAAACCGCTGATCTGGTATAACCGTCAGCCGTCCAACAGCTCCACAGGCGCACTCGACATGGACGCATTAACATTCAACGAAAACACATATTATGTTGGATTCGATGCTAACCAGGGTGCTGAACTCCAGGGCGAAATGATCGCAAAGTATATCGAAGATCACAAAGACACAATCGACCGTAACGGTGACGGTATCATCGGTTATGTTCTCTGCATCGGTGACATCGGACACAATGACTCCATCGCACGTACAAGAGGCGCCCGTAAGGCTCTCGGTACAGCTGTTGAAGTTGACGGCGCAATCGACTCCGCACCGATCGAAGTCAACAAAGACGGTTCTTCCACACACGTACAGGACGGCGAACTTGCTGGTCTGAAAGTCCGTGAACTTGCTTCTCATGAAATGAAGAGTGCTGCAGGTGCTACATGGGATGCTGCTACAGCTGGTGACACTGTCTCTGCATGGGTAGGTGACTTCGGTGATCAGATTGATGTAGTTGTTTCCAACAACGATGGCATGGGCATGGCTGTATTCAACAAGTGGTCCAAGGAAGCTGGTATTCCGACATTCGGTTATGATGCAAACTCTGACGCTGTTGCAGCTATCGCTGACGGCTTCGGCGGAACAATTTCCCAGCACGCTGACGTTCAGGCTTACCTGACACTCAGAGTTATGAGAAACATCCTCGATGGCGTTGACATCATGACAGGTATCGCTACTCCTGATGATGCAGGCAACGTTCTGACAGATACAGACTATAAGTATTCTGAAGCAGACCGTTCATTCTATGCTCTGAACCTTGCAGTTACAGCTGACAACTATCAGGATTTCCTGGATGCTACAGCAATTTATGCTCCGATCAGCAACCAGCTTGATGAAGCAGCTCATCCGACAAAGAAGATCTGGATCGACACATATAATGCATCCGATAACTTCCTGAGTTCCACATATAACCCTCAGCTGAACAACTATGCGAAGACACTGAACCTCGCTGGTGTTGATCAGATGGTAGGCGGCGACGGACAGAGTGAGTCTTCTGTTTCCAACAAGCTCACCAACCCGAGCGAATATGATGGCTTCGCTATCAACATGATCAAGACTGATAACGCAGCTACATATACATCCATTCTGAATCAGTAATTAAGAATAAATATATAATTTCTGATCTGAAATAACTGTTATCAAAGGGGGATAGCGTAAGTTATCCCCCTGCTGATTATCATCGATTTTTGAAAATCATTATGCAATGAGTAAAAGGGGTACGAGTAATGACCGAAAAGAAAGACGATATAATTTTATCGATCCGTGGTATGTCCAAGTCTTTCGGGCGTAACAGAGTACTGGATCATATTAACATGGATGTAAAACGCGGTACCGTTATGGGCCTGATGGGTGAAAACGGTGCCGGTAAATCAACCATGATGAAATGTCTCTTCGGTATTTACACTAAGGACGAAGGGGAAATAGAACTTGATGGCCATCCGATCAGTTTCTCAGGACCGAAAGAAGCTTTGGAAAACGGTGTGGCAATGGTACACCAGGAACTTAACCAGTGTCTGGATCGCAGTGTTGTGGATAATTTATTCCTTGGACGCTATCCGACCAATTCCGGAATCATTGATGAAAACAGAATGAAGAATGAAGCGGCTGCTTTGTTCAGAAGGTTGGATATGACAGTCAATCTGACGCAGCCTATGCGACATATGTCTGTCTCTGCAAGACAGATGTGTGAAATTGCAAAAGCAATTTCCTATAATTCGAAAATTATTGTTCTTGATGAGCCAACATCATCACTGACAGAGCCGGAAGTAAAGAAATTGTTCCGGATTATGAGAAATCTGACAAGTCAGGGTATTTCCATGATTTATATTTCTCATAAGATGGATGAAGTATTTGAAATCTGTGATGAAGTGTCTGTTCTTCGTGACGGCCAGCTGGTTCTGACAAAGAGCACAAAAGATACAAATATGGATGAACTGATCGCAGCCATGGTAGGTCGTTCACTGGATAACCGTTTCCCGCCGGTAGACAATGTGCCGGGCGAACCGGTTCTCTCAATTCAGAATATTTCCACAAAATATGAGCCGTATCTGCAGGATATTTCCTTTGAAGTAAAGAGGGGAGAGATCTTCGGCCTCTACGGACTGGTTGGTGCCGGACGTACGGAGCTGCTGGAAACAATCTTCGGTATCCGTACCAGAGCTGCCGGCCGTGTCTACTATGAAGGCAAGCTGATGAACTTCGCCAGTTCAAAAGACGCCATGGATCATGGCTTTGCACTGATCACAGAGGAACGTAAAGCAAACGGTATATTCCAGAAAGGCAATCTGACATTTAATACCTGTATCGCGAATCTGAATCACTATAAGAATGGAATTGCTCTCTCGGATGACAAAATGCACAGAGCAACCCTGAAGGAAATCGCGATTATGCATACGAAATGCATGGGTCCGGAGGACAGTATTTCCAGTCTTTCAGGCGGTAACCAGCAGAAGGTAATCTTCGGCAAATGGCTTGAACGTGATCCGGCTGTATTCATGATGGATGAACCGACCAGAGGTATTGACGTCGGTGCCAAATATGAAATCTATGAATTGATCATCAATATGGCAAAACAGGGAAAGACGATTATTGTCGTATCATCTGAAATGCCTGAGATTCTTGGTATCACAAATCGTATTGGTGTCATGTCTGCCGGACACTTATCCGGAATCGTCAATACGAAGGAGACAAACCAGGAAGAACTGCTGAGATTAAGCGCGAAGTATATGTAACCTAAGGAGATAGAAGATGAGTCAGAATAATAATAAACCATCGGATCCAAGGATCCTGACTGCTGAGCAGGAAGCTGCGCTCCTTGAACCGATCACACAGCATTTAGCTGAAATACAGAAAAAGATCGATGCTTTGCGTTTAGACGGTGAAGAAAAGATCGTTACACTGAAAAACAGAATTCAGCTTGCAAAAGAAAACAAGGCTTTAACAAGCGGCGAAAGAAGCAATATTATCAGCGAAGCAAATGCAGCAATTGCAGAGGCGAAAAAAGTTGAAGCGGCAAACAAGTCGGAAATCACCGCTCTGATTGCGGAAGGCGAAGCTTATCTGAAAGATCACTTCAAAAGTGAGTACTACGATAAGGTTGCAGCCAGTGTCGCGGCTGAAAAAGAGGCTGCTCTTGCCAAATACAATGCAAGAGTTGCTGAGATCAATGCTCTTCACAAACAGAATTCCGCAGGTCTTTCCGGCCAGGAATTAAAAGACGAGAATTATGTAAATAAAAACAGGCTGTTTGATGCAAAGATGAATTATGACAAGGAACTTCAGGCATGCAAGGACCGGCTCCATACGGCATTCACGGAAGAATACCATATGATCGACCTGCTCAGAAGATCCAGGTTCACATTCGCCCAGAATCAGGCTCAGAAGCGCGAGAACCGGAGGTATACATTCAATCGGAAACAGTTCTTCCTGAACAATGGCCTGTACATTGTCATCAGTGCAGTATTTATCTTCCTCGGTATTATCGCACCGGTTGTAAAAGGTACAAACCTGTTTACAATGACAAATATCCTGAATATTTTACAGCAGGCTTCTCCGCGTATGTTCCTTGCACTTGGTGTAGCAGGACTGATCCTTCTTACCGGTACCGATCTTTCCATCGGACGTATGGTAGGTATGGGCATGTGTACAGCTACAATCATCATGCATAAGGGTATCAATACCGGTACTGTATTCGGCCACATCTTTGATTTCAGCTCGTATCCGATGCTGGGCAAAGCACTGCTTGCTCTGCTGTTATGCATTATCTTATGTGTGTGCTTTACAACGATTGCCGGTTTCTTTACAGCACGGTTCAAGATCCACCCGTTCGTATGTACAATGTCCAACATGCTGATTATCTTCGGTACAGTTACATATGCTACAAAAGGTGTATCCTTCGGTGCAATCGACAATGAAATTCCGGCTATGTTCATCCCGAGAATCGGTAAATTCCCGACAATCATCCTGTGGGCGATTGCGGCAGTTGCCATTATCTGGTTTGTGTGGAACAAAACAAAGTTCGGCAAATATCTGTATGCAGTAGGCGGAAACTCCGAAGCTGCTTCCGTATCCGGCATCAATGTTTTCAAAGTCACATTATGTGCATTCATGATGGCTGGTGTTCTGTATGGCTTCGGTGCATGGCTTGAATGTATGCGAATGGTAGGCTCCGGTTCTGCTGCTTATGGTCAGGGCTGGGATATGGATGCCATTGCCGCTTGTGTTGTCGGCGGCGTCTCCTTTACCGGTGGTATTGGTAAGATCTCCGGTGTTGTTGTCGGTGTTCTGATCTTCACAGGTCTGACATACTGTCTGACAATTCTGGGTGTCGATGCTAACCTTCAGTTCATATTTGAAGGTATCATTATCCTCGCAGCTGTTACACTCGACTCTTTGAAATACGTTCAGAAGAAGTAATCCGCTGATCCGTATATACACATCAGAAGACTCATTCATGTACAGGATGGGTCTTTTTTTGCAATCGATGTTCTTTAGGCAGTCATTTGTATTTTTGAATGAAAGTATTCCCCCATGAATCTTTATTATGACGAAACCACTCACTGCATTAAAATCCCCGAATGCGTTATAGAATCGTACGCTGCGAGATGCGAGAAAGGCTGTATGTATGTTTCAATACATACAGTTCGAAAGACAAAAGCTGATCAGGCACTCTGAAGTCCATCCATATTGGATTGAAATCGGGCGGGGTGCTGCACAAAAGAATTGCAGTTTTTAGTTCCCATAACTGCATCTTTGCGTATTATGAAATACATCATGCGTGCTTAGTAAAAGGGACTGGCCGTTTGAAAATATGACAAATGTCATATTTTTTGCCGGCGGAATTTAAACTTTTGTGCCTGCATGATTCAGCATATTAAAATATTGATACATTATGAAGCTTACAGATTTAAACAAAAAGACAGGCAGAGTCTGCATGATATTGATTCCGCTGCTGATTCTGCTTGCAACAGTTAATGTGCTGTTTCTCAGCAGCGATGATATTTCACGTGCCCAGGTGGAAAAGCAGCATGTTTTCGGCGCAACCTACATGACGATGAACAATCCCTATTACAAGGTTGTGGACAGCCAGATCAGAGCTTTCCTGGAAGAAAACGGCGATGTGCTTCTGACCAGGGACGGCACGATGAACCAGCAGAGACAGAACGAGGAAATCAAAGAGCTCATCGAATCAGGAGCTGAAGTGATTTTCATCACCTGTGTCGACTGGGATCAGGTGGAAGAGGGGATCCGCTATGCCAACGAGGCGGGTGTTCCCGTGATCGCAATTGATACGGAAGTAAAGAATTCAGATCTTGTGACCTGTTCCGTTGTTTCAAACAATTACCATGCCGGTGTGCTCTGTGCCGAGCATCTGCTGGCAAACCGCACGGGTGCCGATATCCTTCTGCTGGAGCATATCACGGCGATTTCCGGACGGCAGAGGATCAAAGGCTTTACCGATACGCTGGCTTCGCATCCTGAATTCAGGATTGTCGGATCCGGGGAATCGGACGGCCAGATTGAAAATGCCATGCCGGTTATGGCAGAGCTTCTCAGGGAACATCCCGAGGCGGATGTGGTGATGGCACTCAATGATCCCAGCGCATTCGGCGCCATGGCGGCCATTGAAGGTGCCGGCCTCTCCGGAGAGATTCTTGTTTACAGCGTTGACGGCTCACCGGAAGCCAAGACCATGGTCGCGGAACAGATGATGACCGCCACCTGTGCACAGTTTCCCGGCAGACTTGCTTCAGAAGCAGCCAGAGCTGCCTATGAAATACTGAACGGAAATGAGGTGGAAAAGGAAATCATCATTCCGGTTGAACTGGTCACGAAAGAAAATGTCTATCGATTCGGCATTTCGGGGTGGCAGTGATGAACAATGACCGCAATCTGAATCTGACAGTCATTCATATGTATTACCTGAACTTTGTGACTGTTGTTTTCTACAGCTTGGTTTCAAACGCCACCGCTTTCCGGATTGCCCGCCATTTCCAGGCATATGAATTTCTTTCGGAAGCAGGTGTCATCCCCAATCATCCCTGGCGGATGCCGGTGCAGACAATACTCCTGTTTGCGGCGCTGATCTGTGTCAGTATGACCAAGAACGTGATCCGCCATGATTCACCGGTTGTACGTTTCTGCTTTATCATTGCGGAGATCATTCTCTGTATCGGAATCATCGAAGGTCTGAATTTCTATTACAGCGGCATTGCTCTGGTTGTGCTGGCAGATCTGGTCAATTATATGGAGAACAACGGCAGAAGGGTAATCCTGATGATCGTTCTGGTTTCTGTCTTTGTCATCGGAAGATATGACATCATTCCGCTGGCGGCGGACAGAATCGCATTTGCATCCTGGCTGAGCTATTACAGCCAGCCGGTAAGAACATTCATCTCACTGATGGAAACCATTCTTGTTTCCGCCAATATCATCATGTTTGTCTACTACATGGTTATGCTGTTTACATCCCAGAAGGCGGAGAATGAGCGGATTGTCAGTCTGAATGAGCAGCTGAGGCAAGCCAACCGTAAGCTTCGTGAATTCGCTCTTGAGCTGGAAAGAATGGCGGAAATCCGTGAGCGCAACCGCTTGGCAAGGGAGATTCATGATACCCTTGGCCATACGCTGACCGGCATCATTATGGGATCTGAGGCATCCCTCGCACTTTTTGAAGCCAGTCCGGAAGAATCAAAAAAGCGGATTGAAGCTGTGACAAGAAGCGCCCGTGACGGCCTTAACGACGTGCGTGCTTCCATTAAGGCACTGCGGCCTGACTCTCTTCAGAAGCAGGGACTGGAAATCACACTGCGTGAGATGATTGCCAAATTCCAGAAAACAACAAATGTCGCAGTCATCTATGAGCAGTTTGCCGGAAAGCTGGAGTTTGCCGTGGATGAAGAGGATACGCTTTACCGCATTATCCAGGAATGCATGACCAATGCCGTCCGCCATGGCCATGCGGATGTGATCCAGATCTGTCTGCGTCGGCATGATGATATCCTGACGGTGGATATCCGCGACAACGGCAGCGGCTGTCAGACAGTCACGGAAGGATTCGGCCTGCGCCACATGCAGGAAAGGCTCGATCTGCTCAGCGGATCGCTTACCTACGGCAACCGTGCAGATGACCCGAATGACGGCAAAAAGGGATTTTATGTGATTGCGTCTCTGCCGGTTCGAAGAAGACAGCAGGAGGAATAAAATGACCAGAATTTTAATTGTTGATGATCAGGAACTGTTCAGAGATTCTCTTTCCATCATCATGAAATCATCTGATGAAATAGAAGTGACAGGCGCTGTGGCCAGCGTGGATGAAGCACTTGCCAGTATCAATGAAACAATGCCGGACGCGGTGCTGATGGACATCCGCATGCCGGGCAAGGACGGGGTTGAAGGAACAAGACTCATCAAAAGCAGATACCCCGATGTCAAAGTGATTGTGCTGACAACCTTTGATGATGATGAATATGTATACGGCGCCTTGAAATACGGTGCCTCCGGATATCTGCTGAAAGGCTGCTCCAAAGCGGAACTGATGGAGGCGATCCATCTTGCCTTAAGCGGCGGAGCGATGATCAATCCGGAAATTGCGACCAAGGTCATCCGCCAGTTTTCTGAAATGGCCAGAAGGGAAGATATTATCCTGGTCAGTGATGAGCTGGCAGATCTGCTCAATGAGAGTGAACTCAAAATCATCCGGGCTGTCGGCCGCGGACTTTCCAACCGTGAAATCAGCACAACGCTGTACCTTTCGGAAGGAACTGTGCGCAATTATATCAGCTCCATCCTGATGAAGCTGGAACTGCGCGACCGCACGCAGCTGGCAATCTGGGCGGTGCAGAAAGGAATGGCTGACTGATGAGCCAGCGTGAAAAGCTGCTCTCAAAACTGATTCTCATCATATCCCTTTTCATTATGCTTTCCGGCTCTGTCTGGCTGAATTATTCCTCAGCGGACTATGTACTGAAGATCGGTGTCTATTCCGGCAGCTACTGGGGCACACCCAACAGCGATTCCTACCGGATTCTCGATCAGGCGGCTGCCCGCTTTGAAGAACTCCATCCCAACATCACGGTTGAATATGTCAGCGGCATCGTTTCGGATGAATATTCCGAATGGCTGGCGGAACAGATTCTCAAGGGAACCGAACCGGATCTGTATTTTGTTCTGCCGGAGGATTTCAGCCTGCTGGCTTCTGCCGGAGCGCTTGCAGATCTTTCGGATATGATCAGAACGGACAGCCATTTCGATCCCGGCAGCTATTATGCCCCATGCCTTGAAGCAGGCAGATACAACGGCATCCAGTATGCGCTTCCCCAGGAAAGCGTGCCGACCATCATGTTTGTAAACAAGACACTGCTGGAAGAAAAGGGGATTGCGTTCCCTGAAAGCGACTGGACATGGGATGACTTCTATGACATCTGTGAAAAGGTGACAGACGTAGAGAATCATACATATGGCGTCTATGGATATACATGGCTCAATGCCTTGTATTCCAACGGATTCTCTCTGTTTTCCAAAGACAGCAGCCAGTGCCGTCTTCTTGATTCCCGCGTTCTGGAATCAATCCGCTTTGCCCGCAGGATCACGGAACTCAATCAGGGCTATACGGTGACAGCCAGGGATTTTGACATCGGCAATGTCGCATTCCGTCCGTTCCTTTATTCCGAATACAGGGGCTATCAGCCGTACCCCTGGCGTGTGAAAGTCTATTCGGGTTTTGAATGGGACGGCATTCCGATGCCGGCAGGCAAGTGGGGTGGAAATTATTCCGAACTTCATACGATGCTGCTGGGAGTCAGCGCCCGTACCAGACACAGCGAAGCTGCCTGGGAGTTTGCGAAAATGCTGAGTTCAGACGCTGAGCTGCAGCAGGACATGATGCGCGATTCCTCCGGCATTTCACCGCTCCAGGCAGTGGCAGAGTCGCCGGAGACCGTCGCTTTTATGAAAGAAAGCATTCCGGGCGGTATTATTTTTGATAAAGAATCAATTCATGAAATCATGTCATCAGCAGTATCCATACCGTATTTCTCCAAATATGAGCAGGCGATGACAATGGCGGATACAGCTGTTTCGGAAATGATCGCAGACGGTCCTGTCAATGAGGATGAGCTGCTCAGAATCCAGCGCGATATCAACCGCTTCCTCAAGAAATAAGATGCATTCCAAAGCCTGTCCGGGTTTCCCGGACGGGCTTTTTCCTTGATCGGAAATCATGACATCTGTCATCTGTTTTGGTGACAGATAGCACATGATGAACCGCTTTCATTTTTCTTAAACTGAAATTAACAGAACAGAAAGGAGAATCATTATGAGGTATGTACTTCTTGTCAGCCACGGGGAATTCGCACCCGGTCTGCACAAAGCAATCGAAATGCTTGCCGGCTCATCCCGCGAGGATGTTCTTTCAACAAGCCTGAAAAACGGAATGGGAGCCGATGAATTCGCAGACAATGTCCGTGAAATTCTCAAAGACATCACAGACGAAGACGAAATCGCGCTTTTCGCCGATATCGTCGGCGGTTCGCCGCTCACAACCGCAGCCAATGTCATCGCAGAAAAAGGACTGCTTGACAGGACTGTCATGGTCGGAGGAATGAACCTGCCGCTTGTACTCAGCACAATCCTGACCAAAGACTTCGCGGAAGACTTCAAAGAGCATGTCAGAACCGCAATGGTTGCGGAAGCGAAGGAAATGATCCAGGAATTCACAGTCGCAGTGGAAGAAGAAAGCGACGACATCTAAGAAGGAGAAAATAATGTCAGTATCATTTGTCAGAGTTGACGACCGTATGATTCACGGTCAGACATGCACAAGATGGGCTCTTGAGTATCCGTGCGACGGCCTGATTGCCGTCAACAACGCTGCTGCCAAGAATCCGGTTCTTAAAGCTGCATACAAGAGCGCTTCAGGCAAGAAAACATTTGTCTGGTCACTCGATGAATTCAAGGAAAAGAGCGCAAAGGTTCTTGCGTCCAAGGATAATTACTTCCTGATTACCAAAAATCCGCTCGACATGGAAAAGATCCTTGTCGAACAGGGCTTCAGACCCAGTGAAGTCAAAACCGTCATCATCGGTCCGTGCAATGACAGACCCGGTGCAACAAAACTCGGCAACAACCAGTCCATCACCCAGGAAGAGGCTGAGGCACTGGAAAAGATCATGAAAGCCGGATATGAAGTTGAATTTGCGCTTCTGAAGGAAGAAGCAATCGGCAACTGGACAAAGTTCCGTTCCCGCTTCGGCTTCAATGACTGAATCTGATTGATATAAGGAGACAGAAACATTATGACTATCAGTTGGTTCCAGGCGATTCTGCTTGGCTTATTCGCATCACTGTCAAGTATGCCCGGTCTCGGCGGCACTTCCATCGGTAACTACACACTGGGAAGACCTCTGATCGGCGGCCTTGTCTGCGGTATCATTCTCGGAGATATTCCTACCGGTATCATGGTAGGTACAGCAATGCAGGTTGTCTACATCGCACTGGTCACACCCGGCGGAACAGTATCCGCGGATGTCCGTGCCGTTTCCTATATCGGTATTCCTCTGGCAATGGTTGCGCTCAAGAGCTATGGCCTTGAAGCTTCCTCCGCAGATGGCGCCGCATTGGCCACTTCTTTCGGAACCATGGTCGGTACAGTCGGTACAGTCCTGTTCTACGGTACAGCAACCATGAACCTTCTGTGGCAGCACATCGGCTGGGCAGCAGTCGAAAAGAGAGATTACAAGAAGCTTTACCTGGTTGACATGGTTCTGCCCTGGATCTCCCATATCGTTTTCTCATTGATTCCTACTGTCATCATGTGCAAACTCGGCGCTAACGTTGTAGATGCAATCAAGGTTGCGCTGCCGATGGACGGCATTGCCATGAAGACACTGTTCACAGTCGGTTCACTTCTGCCCTGCGTAGGTATTGCGATCCTGCTGAAGCAGATTGTCAGAAACGCAGCAGACTTCATTCCGTATCTGTTCGGATTCACACTTGCCGCCTCCATGGGAATCAATCTGGTTTCCTCCACTGTTGTTGCGGGTATGTTTGCAATCCTGATCTATAAACTGAAGCTGCTCCAGCTGAGAAAGCCGGCCGCTGCAGGCGCTGCGGATTTCGATGATGACGAGGAGGAAATCTGAGATGACTGAAACAAAGAAACTTTCCAAAAAGGCGCTGTCGAAATCCTTCCATAACTGGTATTACGGCAACCTGACCTGCTTCTCACAGGAACACATGCAGACATTCGGCTACCTGGTTTCCATGCTGCCGCTGGTGGAGGAACTCTACGCAGGCGATGAAGACCGCAAGGCCGCTGCCATGAACACCTATACAGCATTCTTCAACACTGAGCCTCAGTTCGGTGCCGTCGTTGTCGGTATCACTGCCGGTCTTGAAGAAGCAAGAGCCAACGGCTCAGAAGATGTCGATGATGAAACCATCAACGGTCTGCGTGCAGGTCTGATGGGTCCGATCGCAGGTATCGGCGACTCCCTGGTTGTCGGTACAGTCATCCCGATTCTGCTCGGTATTGCCATGGGCATGTCCACCGGCGGTTCACCGCTCGGCGCAATCTTCTATATCGTTGTCTGGAACCTGTTCGCTTACTTCGGAATGAAGCTGCTGTACTACAAGGGATATGAACTCGGTACAAAGGCTGTTGAATTCCTGATCGGCGACATCGGTGAAGCGATCCGTGAAGCAGTAACAACACTCGGCGGCATCGTCATCGGTGCAGTATCTGCAACATGGGTTTCCGTTAAAACAAGCTTTGCGCTGTACAACAGTGCAGGCGAAGCATACATGGTCCTGCAGGAAAAGCTCGACAGCGTATTCCCGGGACTCCTGACAGCAGTTGTGGTTATCTTCTGCTGGTGGCTGATGTCCAAAAAGCGTCTTTCACCGCTCAAGGTAATGCTGCTGCTTGTAGTGATCGCATTTGTCGGCGTGCTTGTCGGCTTCTTCGATCCGGGTCTGGCTTATTAATAAAGCCCTGGGAACAGCTCAAAAATTCTCCTTTTCTGTTTCCATGTATGTAAAGGCTGCAGTAAAGTGGCGATCTGCAGCCTTTACCTTATTCTGGTTAAATGCATATGAGCAAAGAAAAAAAGGAAAAACTCATTCAGGAAGCCGGTATGCAGAGCATGGCCTTAAGAAGAATCGCGTTATGGCGCGGGGCATCGGTTCTCTTCTCCGCACTTGGAATCCTGGCTTCCTGGTTCGCTTTTCAGTCTGAGCCCAAGCGTGTCATTCTTGGTGTTATCAGCATCATTCTCGCGCTGTTCTTCATGTTTGCTTCAGCAGTATGTCATATCGGCATCCGCAACGGCACTGCCAATGTGAAAAAGATTCTCGAAGCTGCTGAAAAAGAATAACACCTGCCGGTCTGTTCATACCTGAAGAGTCTGAATCATCATGTGATGGAAGTTTGTCAAAGATTATATCTTCAGGGTATCAGTTCTGATGGTATGAACAGATATTGGTATTCGGCGGCAGAGGCAGCAGATGGGGGAATGCAGCCTTTGAAAAAAATGCAGATCTTGTCGGAAAAAAGGCTTTTCCTGAAAACGGAAAAGTCTTTTTGCGATATTGGTGGGTAACCAAACTTCGTGGGGGCTAGTCAAATTTCATGGGGGATTTGATGGGGGACCTCACGGGGGACCAGTAGAAAAATGACCTGGAGAGTGAATAAAAACTCTCCGGGTTTTTTATGCGGAGAGCTGCTTGCACTCATTAATGAATTGTTATTTTGATTTCTTGTAAGGACCGCGTTTTTTACCAGTGTGATTGTGTATTTCTTCTTTGGAACGCGGAATGGCAAGAATAGAAGGATTGTTTCTGGTAGCCCATAGAATCCGGTTGCGGTTATAGATGAAATTACTTACGCCGTGAGAGTTTCTTTTCAGGCTCTTTGGATTTACGTTAATGCCTTCCATCGGTC
>JNJQ01000021.1 GCA_000701725.1 Erysipelotrichaceae bacterium NK3D112 | reverse complement strand
GACATGGATCCGATCAATGCGATTGCGAAGAAATACAATCTGAGAGTTCTCGAAGACGCAGCCCAGTCCCATGGCGCCCGCTACAAGGGAAAGCAGACCGGTTCGCTTTCCGACGCGGCCGGATTCAGCTTCTATCCCGGCAAGAACCTCGGATGCCTGGGTGACGGCGGATGCGTGACAACAAATGACGATGAAATCGCCGAAAAGGTCAGAGCTCTGAGAAACTACGGTTCTGATTACAAATACCACCACATCTATCAGGGTGTGAACAGCCGTCTGGATGAGATGCAGGCCGCATTCCTGAGAAAGAAGCTGCCGCATCTGGACAGGTGGAATGCACAGCGCCGTGAAACCGCGAAGAAATACTTCGCCGGCATTCACAACCGGCTGATTAAGCTTCCGCTGCAGAGCGATGAGGACTTTGAGCATATTTACCATGTGTTCGCAGTCAGATGCGATCAGCGTGATGCCTTTGAGAAATATCTGAATGACAACGGCATCGGCACGGTCAAGCATTATCCGATTCCGATGCATATGCAGGGGGCATACAGCTGCCTGAACATTCCCGAAGGCGCGCTTCCGCTTGCCGAGGAAATCAGCAGAACCATTCTGAGCATTCCGATGTATTACGGAATGAGTGAGGAACAGATTGACCATGTCATTAACGTGATCAATCAGTTCAACGGGTAATTATGGAATTGAAGATAAGGAAACTGAAAGAAAAAGACGCTCCGCTCATGCTTGAGTGGATGCACGATCCGGATGTCGTTGCCGGCATGCGCAAGGATTTCAGCTCTTTTACCATTGATCACTGCCTGAATTTCATTGCCGGTGCACAGGCGGATGGAACCGCGGTGCACAGGGCAGTCGTCAATGAGGAGGATGAATATCTCGGCACGGTTTCGGTGCGCGACATTGACAAGCAGCTTGGCTGCGGCGAATTCGCGATTACCGTCAGGCGCAAAGCGATGGGAACCGGCGCGGCCATTTTCGGCATGCGCGAAATCCTGAATGAGGCATTGAATGAGCTCGGCCTGAATAAAATCTACTGGTGCGTGTCAGCCGGCAATCCCCGCGCGGTCCGCTTTTACAGAAAGAACCGCTTCACGGAAGTGAAAGAGGGAAGAGTGCCGGATTATCTGACAAAAGGATACGGCAAAGGGAATGATCTGCTCTGGTTCTGCTATGAGCAGAAACCGTGCATTTCCGTCATCGTCACCTCCTATAAAAATGTCGATGAGGCATATGACTCATTTGAAAGCATTCTGAAACAGACTTATCCATGTGTGGAGCTGATCCTCACCGATGACTGCACACCGGATTTTGATCAGTATGAGCAGAAGCTCAATGATTATGTCGCGGCAAACAGACGCAGCAATCTCATCAGCTTTGTGATCAACAGACATGCGGAAAATCAGGGCACGGTCAAAAACATCAACAGCGCCCTGAAAATTGCAAAGGGAACCTATATGATGGTGATCGGCGCCGGCGACATGTTATCCGAACCGCAGACCCTGGAAGTCTATGAGGCCTTCATGAGAAACAGCACGAAGTATGTGTGCTTCGGAAAGCTGCGCGGGGTCACGCCGGAAGGCGAATACAAATATGAGCTGCTCTCCTGCGACACGGATTATGACAAGCTGAAACAGTTTGATGCCAAGCAGACACTCAACCATCTCTTCAAACGCAATTATCTTCCCGCCCCTGCCGCTTTCTACAAGGCAGCGGTGTTTGAGAAATTCGGCTATCACGATGAAGAGATCCGTCTGATTGAGGACTATCCGTACTGGATGATGCTGGCGCAAAGCGGTGAGACATTCGGCTATCTTGACCATTACACGGTTGAGTACAAACTGTCCGGTGTCACCAGTTCCGGCGAATACAGCGCCGGTTTCATGAAAGACCTGTGTCTGATCTATGAGAAATATATTTACCCGTATGATCAGAGATTCGGCATCGGCCAGAAATTCTATAACGCTCTGAAACAGGGCGGACTGAATTATTACAGCACAAGGGCTGTATTCAAAAATATGACAAAGGGGCAGAAGGCGGCCGCATATGTGAAATACGCGCCGTTCTACGCATTCACCACACTTCAGCAGAAGATGAATGACCTCAAAAACAGAAAGGCATCCGCGGATCATGACCGGCACGATTGACAGACTGCTGTTTGGCAAAGATGATGCCGGAGTCCAGAAGCGTGTGTATTTCTGGAATCTCTGTTCCAGTCTGATCTATGCGCTGCAGTCAGCGGTATTGTTGCTGATTGTGACCAGAATCGGCGGACTGAACGAGGCCGGATTCTTTTCCATCCTTTATGTGACCACGCAGATGTTCGCGTCACTTGGAAGCTATTCGATGAGAAACTTCCAGGTTTCCGACGCCAAGGATGAATACAGTTTCAAAACTTATTATTCATCGCGTCTGCTGACATGTCTGCTGATGTTATTGTGCTGCGGCGGATACTGGCTTCTGTTTCAAAGAGGGGCAAGAAGTCTTGCCGTCATCGCGTGCCTGAGCATTTACCGCACAACGGACGGACTTGAGGATGTGTATCACGCGGAAATCCAGAAAAAGGGCAGACTCGATGCGGCATCGATCGGCAGATGTCTGAGAATTGCCGTTTCTGTGACTCTCTTTGCGGTATTCTATGCACTGACCCGCAATCTTGTGACTGCGAGCGCGGTGCTGGCCGGGGTTTCCCATCTGATTTATGTATTATGCAATGTGTCATTCATGCGCAGATATCCTTATCTGAAGACATCCGTCTCATTCGATAAGGTTCTTCCGCTGCTGGTGACATGTTTCCCGACATGCGCGAGCGCGCTGCTTTACAACTATCTTGCCAACGCGCCGAAATATGCGATTGAGGCCAATCTGGACGCAGAGAGCCAGGCGATCTTCAACATTATCTTCATGCCGATCTTCGTCATCAACGTTCTCAGCATGTTCATCTACAACCCGATGGTCGCCAGCATGGGCGTCAGCTGGCAGGAAAAACGGATTGCCCAGCTGAAAAAACAGATCTTCACATTATGTGTGATGATCCTCGGTATCACGGTCTTTGTGGCGGTATGCGGATATCTGTTCGGCTACTGGATGCTCGGACTTGTGTACGGTGTCGACCTTGCACAGTGGAGAGGTCTTCTGACTGTGCTTCTGCTGTTTGGCGGAATTTCCGCGCTCGATGCATTTCTCGTCGTGGTGCTCACCATCATCCGTGAACAGAAATTCGTTCTTTACGGATATATCGCCGCATTGGTCTTCTGTCTTCTGTTCATGAACAGAATCGTCATCCGCTATCAGCTGTTCGGGGCGGGATGCCTCTATGGACTGCTGATGAGCGTGGTGCTGATTGTATTCAGCATTGTCGTGATCAGAAAACTGTTCGGACGCAATGCGCCGGAATCAGATAACTGATACCGGGGAAAGGAAATTAGTATGTACGATCTGCTGGCTGGAATTTATCATAAACTGTCCGGATTCGGACCGGTTCACTGGTTTGGTGAACAGTATCTTCAGGGATTTCCCGCCGGAAATCTTCAGGCGCTTCAAAGACTCAGAAAACAGAAGGAAATGAAACATGACTTCTCAGAACCTGTGCGGGTTGTCTTTCTTCAGCAGAACAAAGTCAACTGGCAGGTTGTCAGAAATATCTATGAGGCGATGAAGGATGACAGCCGCTTTGAGGCATACATCGTCACTGTTCCTGAGAAAATGGACGAGGATCCCGAAGCCGCTTATAAATCACTTGTCAGTCTTTACGGCAAAAATGCAGTGATCAGAAGCGGAACGGAACCGCATAATCTGTTTGATATCAGACAGCTGAAACCGGATTATGTCTTCTATCCGCGTCCGTATGATCAGTATCTGCCCAAGCCTTATCAGAGTTCCGTTGTGTCCGCCTATGCGAAGGTGTGCTACATGTCATACACCTATGAGACGACAACGGAAAATGAGAATGATGTCTACAACGGAAGATTCTTCCGCAATGTGGCGCTGTTCTTCGCTGAAAACCAGGGAAGAATCGACTTTATCAGAAAGAGACATCCGAAAGGATATGAGACAGGCGCCAACACCGCGGTCTGTTTCGGTTATCCGTCCCTGTCCCAGTACGCCCATCTGGAAACACGTCCGGATGACGGAATGATCAATGTATTGTGGACGCCGCGCTGGAATGATGATCCGGAACACGGCGGCAGCAATTTCCTGACATATAAGGATAAAATCGTCGATTATGTCAAAGCGCATGACAATGTCCGTCTGATCTTCAGACCCCATCCCCTGACTTTCTACCACTTTGTCTCAACCGGCAAGATGAGCCAGGAGGAAGCGGACAGATATCTTTCGCAGTTTGACGGAAACAGAATGATCTACGATAATAAACCGGACCTGAAAACATCATTCACGGATGCGGACATCCTGGTGACGGATATTTCGTCGATTATCGTCGGCTGGACGCTGACATGCAAACCGATGATCTACTGCCATACCGGCGCGAATTTCAATGAATTCGGAATGAAGATGATGTCTGCCTCATACTGGACAGAGTCATGGGAAGAGGTTGAGAAACATCTGGATGACTTCGTTGCGGGCATCGATCCGAATGCCGCTGAGCGCAAGAAGGTCCTGAATGATTACATGGGTGAAATGAAAGAGGACCGCTCGGAAGAAATACTGGATTACATGTATTCATTTCTGAAGCAGTAAGTCTGAAAGAGATCCGCCTGTCTTTGCGGCGGATACAGGAAGGAACAATATGAAAGTACTGATTATTATTCCGGCATACAACGAGGCGGGGAATATCGTCAGGGTTGTCAGCAACCTTGTCGAAAACTATCCCCAGTTCGATTATGTTGTCATCAATGACGGAAGCAGGGATGAAACCGCGAAGCTCTGTTATGAGCACGGCTTTCATCTGATTGATCAGCCGATCAATCTTGGTCTGGCGGGAACGTTCCAGACCGGCATGAAATATGCCTATGAACATGATTATGACGCCGCAGTGCAGTTTGACGGCGACGGACAGCACCGTCCCGAATATATCCAGGCAATGGCCGAGCGGATTGAAGCAGGTGCGGATATCGTCATCGGCAGCCGCTTTGTGACGGAGGAGAAACCGAAGAGTCTGCGCATGTTCGGCAGCAACATCCTGCAGTCGTTCATCCGTCTGACCACCGGAACCAACATCAAGGATCCGACCAGCGGAATGCGCATGTTCAGCCGCAGAATCATCAAAATTCTCGCCGGCAATATCAATATGGGACCTGAACCCGACACGGTAGCGTATCTGGTGCGTTCAGGTGCGAAAACAGAAGAAATACAGGTTACAATGGATGAGAGACTCTTCGGCGAAAGCTATCTGAATCTCAAGGCAAGCATCAAGTATATGACCGTTATGAGTATTTCCATTTTATTGATCGGATGTTTCCGGCCGAAGGTGAACTTATGAGTATTGCATTCAGAGTATTGTTGATCATCGCGGCTGTCTGGGCTTTCCTGTTTGTGATCAATGAGGTCAGAAAGGCAAAGCTTCAGATCAGCGACAGCCTGCCGTGGTTCTTCTTCATGGCAATCTTCGTGATACTGGCTCTGTTTCCGCAGATCGCGATCTTCTTCGCGTCGCTGCTGGGCATCCAGTCACCGGTCAATCTTGTATTCCTCTTCATCATCGGAATTCTCATTATCCGCACATTCAAGCTGACACTGAGAGTTTCCCAGCTTGATACCAAAATCCGCGAACTGGCCCAGCGCTCGGCGATTGAGCGCACCGATGAGGCTGACCGCGAAAAAGAAACAGAAAAACACTGAACCGGCCGTTTGAGCAGATTATTTCAGAAAGGCGCAAAATGACAGAGACAGCTAACAGAAAAAGATTATTGATGATTGCCGCTGTGATGGGCATTTTCATGTTGACGGAAACATTGTATATGTACCGCCATTACGGAGCTTCGGCTTTCGGAATCATGGCTGTGACTGCCAATCTGATCATGTTTGTCGGTCTTCTGACCGGCTTCATCGGCCATTATCTCTGCGGATGGAAAACGGAAAATGTATACCTTGCCTTCGGCATTGCCATGGGGCTTGTGTTCCTGATCATCTTCCCGATCTATGTGGTGCCGGATGAACCGGTTCACCTGAATACGGCCTATGAACTGTCCAACCGGCTCATGGGTGTGGGAACCTCACCGGACGGTGTCTATTACAGAGCCTGTGACAGAACGCTTCCGGTCACGGTCAAATATACAATCGGCCTGTTCAATGAATACTATGGACATCTGTTCGAGCCGACCGGCAATACGGAGCTCATTCTCAGAAATGACGGCACCGTCGCAACGATGTTCTATCAGTATATTCCGGGCGCTCTTGGAATCACGCTTGGCAGACTGCTGAACCTGAACACACTGACAACATTCCTTCTGGGAAGACTGTTCACCCTGGCCTGCTTTGTGACCTTGATTTATTTCGCGATCAAACTGCTTCCGGTCGGAAAAATGGTGCTGATGGTTGTGGCGCTTACTCCGATGATGCTGCAGCAGGGCATGTCATACAGCTATGACTGGTTCCTCAACAGCATTTCAATCCTGATCACCGTATTCACGGTCCGCATCATGCTGGCGAAAAAAGAGGGCCAGCCGGTCCGCAGGGCGGAATACATTGTGCTCGCAGTTCTCAGCGTGCTTCTTCTGCCGCTTAAGGGAAAAGTCTATTTCGCGATTTCCCTGATGCCGTGGATTCTGATCTTCATGCCGGAAAAGCCGATGAGTGCAAAATACAAATCCATTCTGAAAAAGTTTGCGTACACCCTGATTGTGTTAATTGCCGTGTTTACCGTGTACCGCTATTTCGCAGGCGGAACACTTCTTGAGGAGCCGGAAAACATCATCAGCTTCGCGGAGCTGCAGGGTTATACACCCCAGTTCTTTATCAACAAGCCGTATGAACTGATCTTTGTTCTCAAGCAGACATTCTTCCAGTACGGCATGAGCCTGTTCTCATCCTGCATCGGCGACAATTTCGGCTGGCTGGAAATCAACCTTTACACCCCGGTTCTTTACATGCTCTATGCGGCACTGTTCCTGACAGCCGTCAAGAACCGCGATGAAAAGAGCTATTTCACCGGCAAGCAGAAGGCGTGGGTGCTGGCATGCAGCGGGATTGCCATCTGCAGCGTGTTCGGTGCGATGCTGCTGAGATATTCACCGGTCGGCTGGGCAATCATGGGTGTTCAGGGAAGATACTTTATCCCGACGGAACTGGCGGTTCTGCTGGCTTTGCGCGGAAACTGGATTACAAAATACAGCAAGGTTGATCAGTATTCGCTGTTCATTATGATCGCGGCGGTAAACCTGACTGCGAATCTGCTGATTATGTACTATTCCTGATCACAAGGTGAGAATATGAAATATGATCTTGAGTTTTATACATTGAAAAAAGCTGCACAGGGACTCCGTTTCATCGCTTTCGGCTGGGCTGTCGGTGCGGATGACAAGCCGGCGGAATATCTTCTGCTGGTAAACGGACAGCCTGTGCATGCGGAGTTTAAACGGGTCAGACGTTCAAATGTCTGTGAAATCAACGGACTATCCTTTTCAGCTGCGGAATGCGGCTTTTTTAGCGATACGCTGCTGGACGGAAACATCCGTTCTCTCCGCCTGATCGCAAGAGGAAACAATGAGACGCAGGAGCTTCTGCACCTTTCCGATGAACGGTTGAAAAACAAAGTCTCGGATACCGGCATTGTTTATAAAACAGAGAGTTACACAAAGGACAATGCGTCAAAGATGGCGATGGTAACGGGCTGGGCCGCTTCCCTGGACCATCATCGGCTCAGCTTTCATATCATCGATGAAAGCGGCAATGAGATTGATTCAACGCTGCGTCTGAGCGCAAAACATGATCTGCTGAGAAACGGCCTGATTGAAAAAGAGGAACTGCTCAGCGGATTCACCGTTTATTTCCCCTTTGAGCAGAATCAGAGCTACTGGCTTCAGATTGAAGACGGCAGCGGCATTGAGAAGGAATGCATTGAATCCTTTTACATTGAACCGCCCAGGGGAAGAAATATTCTCTCCAGAGCGAAAACCATTATCCGCAATGTCAATCTTGAGAATGTGCGGAAGTTCTATTCCTATTCCAGATCCGACGGTCTGATGAAAACAATCAGAAGAACCCTTCAATACCAGGGACTGGGCAATATCGACTATAACAAATGGTTCCTGCGCAACCGGGTAACAGAGCAGGAGATCGAGGAACAGAAGAACACACAGTTCAGCTACGCTCCCACATTCAGCTTCATTGTGCCGACTTACAACACAAAGGAGCACTTCTTCCGTGAAATGGCGGATACGGTTCTTGCCCAGACATATCCCAACTGGGAATTGTGCATTGCGGACGGCAGCGATGAGGATCATCCATGCCGGCAGCTGATCAAAGAATATGCGGCAAAGGACAGCCGGATCAAATATACCTTCCTGAATGAGAACTACGGTATTTCCGGAAATACAAACAAGGCTCTGGAACTGGCGGGCGGGGAATATACTGCGCTGTATGATCATGATGATTTCGTTGAGCCGGATGCTTTGTTTGAAATCGTGAAGGCATTGCAGGAAAAGAATTACGATGTCATCTATACGGATGAGGATAAGTTCAATGACCGCAAGAAGGTCTATGATGATCCGAATCTCAAATCGGACTGGAATCCGGATCTGTTCACTTCCCACAATTACATCACCCATCTGTTTGTCGCGAAAACGGATCTGATCCGCAGAGTCGGCGGACTGAGAAGCGAATACGACGGATCGCAGGATTATGATCTGATCTTCCGCTGCATTGAAAATGCGAACGGGGTTCTCCATATTCCGAAGATTCTTTACCACTGGCGCATGCACGTTTCCTCCACCGCCGGCAATCCCGAATCAAAGATGTACTGCTATTACGCCGGACAGAAGGCGATCCAGGGCCATTTTGACAGAACGGGCATTGAGGCAACGGTGGAACTGGCTCCGAAACCTTATTACGGATGCTATAAAACCACATATGCGACAACAGGCAATCCGCTTGTTTCCGTGATTATCCCGAACTGTGAAAACAAGGATGTTCTTGAAACATGCGTGAACTCCCTGCTGAACGTGAACACTTACGCAAATATCGAGATTCTCATTGTGGAAAACAACAGCCGCAGCGATGAGATCTTCAGCTATTATCAAAAACTCGAAAGCGAACATGAAAACATTCATGTGATCAGATGGGATCAGGAAGGATTCAATTATTCCGCCATCAACAACTTCGGCGCAGCACACGCAAAGGGCGAATATCTTCTGCTGCTCAACAATGACACTGAAGTCATTTCCCCCGATGCCATCTCCAGAATGCTGGGTGTGTGCATGCGTGAGGATGTCGGCATTGTCGGCGCCAAGCTGCTTTACGCGGACAACACCGTTCAGCATGCGGGCGTTGTGATCGGCTTTGAAGGATATGCCGGCCATGTGTTCAACGGAACGGATGAGGATTCATCGGGCTTTATGATGCGGGCAAAGCTCAACTGCGATTACAGCGCGGTGACCGCTGCCTGCCTCATGACAAAGAAGAGCATTTACACACAGGTGGAAGGACTGGATGAGACATTCCGCGTGGCCGCCAATGATGTGGATTACTGTCTGAAAGTCAGACAGACCGGACACCTGGTTGTCTATTGCGCGGATGCGCTCTTCCATCATTTCGAATCCAAAACCAGAGGATACGAAAACACATTCGAGAAGCGGAAGCGTTTTGATGATGAGGTCAGACATTTCCAGGAAAAGTGGATGAATTATCTGATTGAGGGAGATCCTTATTACAATCCGAACTTCGAAGTTGAATACGGTCCTTATATATTGAGGTGATCAATGAAAATATCAGTCTGTATGGCAACATACAACGGAGAAAAATATATTGCCGAGCAGATCCGCTCCATTCTTCCGCAGCTGTCTGAGGATGATGAGGTGATCGTTTCGGATGACGGCTCATCCGATGACACCCTGGATATCGTCCGCTCATTCAATGATCCGCGTATCCGGATTGTTCAGAATGAGCTGGAACACGGCTATACGAAGAATTTCGAGAACGCGCTGAATCATGCGGACGGCGATATCATCTTCATCTCGGATCAGGATGATGTCTGGAAGCCCGACAAGGTCAGAATCATGTGCGAAGCGCTGAAAGAGAAAAACCTTGCCGTGCATGATGCGGCGGTGACGGATGAGAATCTGACTGTCAGATTCCGCTCGCATTTTGAAACATATAACATTAAGCCGGGATTCCTGCGGACACTTCTGTATACCCGCTATACCGGCGCATGCATGGCAATGACCAGGGCGTTCCTGGACAGAACGCTGCCGTTCCCTGAGAATCAGCAGCTCTGCCCGTATGATTACTGGTTTGCCTACAACGGCGAATTTTACAGGGATATCAAAGTCCTGAATGAACAGCTTATTTATTACCGCAGGCACGAGGGCACAGCGCTTCACGCCGGTGAATACAGCACCAGAACCGCTTATGAGAAAGTTGCCACACGCCTGTATTGTCTGAAGGAAATGCTGAAACGGAGCCGTTTCAGAAAGAACAGCAGATAAGACAGCGGAGGTTTTTATAAAACTGCGCACTGTAGTATAATGCTATGGTTTAAGAGGATCAGCTATGAATTCTGAAAATGTGATTGAAATCAGAAATATGTCAAAGAGTTTCAAGATTCAGTCGGACAAGGCGAAATCTTTGAAGGATATGATTCTTTATTTCAACCGCCGCAACGAAAAGACGACGCTTGAAGTTCTGAAGAATATCAATCTCGATATCAAAAGAGGGGAAACGGTTGCCCTGATCGGCACCAACGGCAGCGGAAAATCGACACTTCTCAAATTGATGACAAGAATCATATATCCGACTTCCGGAACGATTGAGACAAAAGGAAAACTGACCTCACTGCTTGAACTGGGGGCAGGTTTTCATCCTGATTTCACCGGCCGTGAAAACATCTATTTCAACGCGTCGATTTTCGGTCTGACCCAGGAGGAGATCGAAGGAAGAATGAATGACATCATCGAGTTCTCGGAACTCGGTGAATTCATCGACGAGCCGATCCGCACCTATTCCTCAGGCATGTATATGAGGCTTGCGTTCTCCATCGCGATCAACGTGGATGCGGAAATCCTGCTGATTGATGAAATTCTCGCGGTCGGCGACCAGAACTTCCAGGAAAAGTGCTTTGCCAAGCTGCGTGAACTGAAAGCCAGTGATAAAACGATCGTGATTGTGTCGCACAGTCTGGACGTGGTGAAGGATCTGTGCACCCGCGCCATCTGGATTTACAAAGGTCATTTCAGACTGGACGGCAATCCCGATTATGTCATTGACGAATATCTGAAACAGCTCGCACTCGACAACATCGAGCATAAGCGCAGGCTGATGGCGGAAGGCGGCGGCAGATACAAGGGAATCATCACCTTTGACGAGCCGAAAAATTATATTCAGGTTGCCGCGGATGATACGGTCCGTGTCAGGGGCTGGAAGATCAGCGACTGTGAAAATGCGGAATTTGTCATCCGCGTCGGAAAGCGTGAGTTCAAGGCTGTTGAAAACATGGCAAGACAGGATGTCATCAATGTCTTCGCCGAGGAATACGGCGGCTTCATGGATGAGGAGACAACCGGATTCGTGGCTGATATAAATCTCAAGGATTTTGCGGATCAGATTGAAAACGGCAAAGTGGTCATCACCGCAAGTCTGACGGATGAAAAGCAGAATGTGATAACAGAGCGGAGCCTGAGCCTGAGCATACGGGAGTGAGTCAATGTTTAAAGAACTTTATGAATACAGAGAATTACTGAAATCCAGTGTCAAAAAAGAGATACGCGGTAAATATAAAGCATCTTTCCTCGGTGTGATCTGGTCATTCGTCAATCCGCTTCTGCAGGTGCTTGTTTACGCGATCGTGTTTCCGTATCTGATCGGAAACCGCGTGGACAATTATGTGGTTTATCTGATTACCGGTATCATTCCGTGGACATTCTTCTCCACGGTGATCCAGACATGCGGCACATGCATCAAAGCGAATTCGGGCATTATCAAGAAAGTTTATTTCCCCAGGATCATCCTGCCGCTTTCGGCAATGATCAGCGGTCTGATCAACTTTTTCATCTCCTGTCTGATCATCCTGCTGTTCTGCATCATCTTCGGCGTCGGTATCTCATGGCACATCGTGTTTGTGCCGCTGTATGCCCTGATCGAAGGCGTCTTCGCGCTTGGCATCGGCATGATCGTCGGTGCGTGCGATGCCTATGTCCAGGACCTGGAATATATCGTCAACTTCCTGCTTCAGCTGGCGTTCTACGGAACCCCGATTGTATATGACATCGGCCAGTTTGAATCTGCGGGACTTCTCGGAAAACTGGTCATGATGAATCCGATGACCCAGATTGTCATGGGCTTCAGAGACTGTTTCCTGTATCATCGGCTGCCTGATTTCGGCATGCTGGTGCCGCTGAGTGCGGTGGCACTCATCATGCTTGGCATCGGCACACTTGTATTCAACAAACTTGAGAAGGGATTCGCGGAGCAGTTCTGAGTTTCTGCTCTCAGATTCAGCAGGCTTTTAACAAACGATCCTGATTTTTCTCAGCCGTGAATTGTTCATCGGCTGATCAGACTGCTGAACAGATTTTGATAAACAACTGATATTACAGAAGGTGAGTAATATGGATATAAAGTACAGCATTGATGCAATGTACATGAAAGACGGAAAGCTGGAAATCAGAGGATGGACAGTCGGTGACAACAAGGAACATGTGAAGATCGCTGTCCATGAGAATAACAAACGCATCAGCGCTGAAATCAACAGAAATCCGCGAAAAGATGTCGCGCAGGAACTGTTCGGCGATGCGGAGTTCAATGATTTCGGCTACTCCGTCACATTTGAATACCATTCAGGAAACAAATACAGTCTGGAACTGACTTCGCAGAATTTCAGAAAGAGCATCATGCTGAGCGGAATGGTCAGATGGATCAGCCGCTTCAGGGGCTTCCGGAACAGGCTGTCTGTTTCCATGACTTCAAAAGGCTGGCGTGAAAGCCTGCTCGACAAGCGGTATGACTATTCCATTTTCAGAAGGCAGATCAACCGCATCGACAGACTGTCTGAAAAAGAGGATCTGATGACTTCGGATTCACCGACATTCTCGATTGTGATTCCGCTTTACGCAACACCTGAAAAGTATCTCAGAGAACTGATCGACAGTATCGAGGCGCAGACATATCAGAAATATGAGGTCTGTTTCGCGGACGGCAGCCCGCAGGACAGCAGACTTGAAAAGCTGATCGGGGAATATCAGAAACACAATCACCGCATCCGTTATAAATATCTGGACGGCAACCGCGGTATTTCCGGAAACACAAATGCCGCTCTTGAGATGGCAACGGGTGATTTCATTGTCCTGTGCGATCATGATGATCTGCTTCACAGACTGGCTCTTTACGAGCTGGCAAAGGCTGTGAAGTACAATCCGGAGTGCGACTGCATCTATACGGATGAAGACAAGGTCGACGAAAAATCAGAATTGTATTTTGATCCGCATTTCAAGCCCGATTTCAATATCGACATGTTATGCTCGGTCAATTATATCTGTCATCTTTATGCGGTCAGAAGAAGTCTTGTGAATGAGACCGGCGGATTCCGTGAGGAATATGACGGCGCCCAGGATCATGATTTCATTTTCCGCACAACCGAAAAGGCAAGGCAGATTGTCCACATTCCGAAGGTGCTTTATCACTGGAGAACGCATATCGGCTCAACTTCCGCCAATCCCGAAAGCAAGCTGTATGCCTATGAGGCCGGAAAGAAAGCGATCAGGGCGCATTACGAAAGAGTCTGGCCGCAGCTTGAGATCGAAAAGATTGAAGACGGCGTGAGTCTTGGCATTTACCATACATATTTCAATGTGAAGGAAGAGCTGATTTCAGTCATCATCCCGAACAAGGATCATACGGAAGATCTGGACAAGGCGATCCGTTCCCTTTATGAAAGAGGAACATGGAAGAATCTTGAATTCATCGTTGTGGAAAACAATTCCGATGATGAAGAGACATTTGAGTATTATGAGAAGATCCAGGAAGAAATGCCGAATGTCAAAGTGGTTTATTACAAGGGCGGATTCAATTATTCAAGAATCAACAACTTCGGCGCCCAGTTTGCCAATGGCAGATACATCCTTCTGATGAACAACGATGTGGAGCTGATCAATCCCGACTCACTCAGGGAAATGGCTGGTTACTGCCAGAGAGATGATGTCGGCATTGTCGGCTGCAGACTGATGTATGAGGATGACACCCTCCAGCATGCCGGAGTCATCATCGGCATCCAGGGCATCGCCGATCACGCATTCAAGGGGAAGGCGCTGGATGAGCCCATCTATTTCAGCCGGGCAATGATCGCCCAGGACTATTCCGCAGTCACAGCCGCAGTGCTTCTGACAAAACGTGAAGTCTTTGATTCAGTCGGCGGCCTGGATGAGACATTTGAGGTCGCCTTCAACGATATTGATTTCTGTCTGAGAGTCGGAGAAACGGGAAAACTGGTTGTCTATAACCCGTACGCGAGCTTCCATCATTATGAATCCAAATCCAGAGGACTGGAGGACAATGTGGAAAAGCTCAGAAGATTCCACGGCGAGATTTACCGGTTTGCCAGAAGATATGAAAAGTTCATGGAGAAGGGCGATCCGATGTACAATCCGAACCTTTCCATCACCCGCAATGATTTCTCACTGCGCAATCTGTATCACGATGAGGTCGGAAAACCGTTCTATTCCAAAGAGCAGCTTGAAGAGCTGACAGAGGATCTTGATATCCGAATCTGATTTCTTAAGATAGACAGTCCCCGGCGGGCGGAATATTGAGACACTCTGTCCGCCATGTTAAACTGAAGTGGCTTCAATACAGGTGGATATACCCGCGTTGCAGGAAAAAATCAGGCATACCTGCAATGTGGATATTGTCTACAATCTTTATGGAATTGCACATTGAATGAGCCGGTTATGATATGATTAACCCTGCAGCCTGAGAGGTGGTATATGAGCACAAGAGAAATACGAAAAAGAAACAGGAAGATCAACAATGCGCTCGTGATTGCACTGATTGCGACCTTTCTTCTGACAATCATAGCTTTCGCGGTCAATATTGTCCGTATCAGCAAAAAGGAAACAGGTGAAGGCGAGACCATTGAGACGGAAGTCGAGCCGGTGGAAGTCGGCAATGAATATTCCAATGATTACTACTCGATCGGATACAATGCGACAGAAGTGAACAAGGAATATTTCCGTCAGCTGGATGAAGCGGTTGAAGCGGAAACACCGGTCAAGACCGATATCGCATCCGCGCTGGTCAAAAGCTTTGTGGCAGAATACTACACATGGACCAACAAAGACGGAAACTATGACATCGGCGGCATGCAGTATATTTACACCGACAGACGCGCGGACTTTGAAAAATATTCCAGATATGGTTTCTACGCGGATATGGACCTGTATCTCAAACAGTATGACAGAAGCGAACTCTGCCAGGTGAAATGGGTCAGCGTTGCCAGCGCCGAGCAGACCGATCCGTTTGTACTGGCAGATGGAACATCGATGGACTGCTATGTTGTGCAGGCATCCTGGGATTATGAGGAAAACACGGTCATGGACACATCCGCCATGCAGAAAGCAACTGTCTTCTATGTGGTAGATCACGATGGAAGACTGGAAATCGCGCAAATCGGAGAAACGGGGGTTTGACATGAAGGATCTGAACAAAACTGAGAAGCTTTCCGTTATCAGAGATAATGAAAACCCGGCAATGGATGAAAGTGTCACACTGTTTAAAGTCAACCGGACCGAACCGGATTTTCCGGAAGACCCGGACATTCAGTTCCCGGCTGATCCGGAACTGTCCGCCGCCTCAAAAATCGAACCGGAATCTGAAACAAGACCGGCAGCTGTGAAAAAAACAGCGCCGAACAGAAACAATAAGCCGAAAAAGCGCGCGTTTGCAAAAGATATGACCCCGTGGAATATCGTGCTGACGCTGGCTGATATCGTGCTTCATGTCGTTGTGATTTATTCACTGTTCTACACAACCAGATTCTCCGCTCTGGACAAGGATGTTTTCACAAAAGTGAACCTTGTGACAATGGCGGTTCTTCTGGTACTGGATATTCTGGTATGGATTTCCATCAGAACAAAGAAAATTATTCCGTTTGTTATCTCAGCCCTGGCTCTTGTGGTCAGTGTCAGTGCCGGCGGATATGCGGCATATGCGCTGACCCGTGTTGAGACCAACCTGACCGAGATCACCGCCAAGGAACATGATACAGATATCAATGTCTCCCTTGTGACGTATACAAAACGCAGCGGCGAGCCGATCATGGAAGTTGCGGATCTTAACGGCAAGAGAATCGGCGGTGTCGACGGAACGGATTGTGCGAAAATCGGCAAGGACAGACTGACCGCGGAAGAAATCAATTACAACTACGTGAACTATCTGTCATTCGCCGAAACATTCAAGGCTCTGATCAGTGAGGAGATCGACTGTGCGATTCTTCCCGCAAACTATGCCAATGCGATCGGCACGGAAGAAGTGCTGGAACCGTATATTCCCGATACAGCCGCACTGATCACCTTCAGGGACAGCGTTGTCCAGGAAGGTACGGACGGCGCGGAAAAAGACCTGACCGCGGAGCCGTTCACCGTATTGATCACCGGTGAAAACGAAGGTCTTGCGGATACGATCATCATCGTTTCAGTCAACCCTGTTTCAATGAAAGTCACCATGACTTCCATTGCCAGAGACTCCTATGTTCCGATCACATGCTACGGATACGCATCCAGCAAAATCAATTCCGCCCACGCGGTTTCCGAGGCATGTCTTGTCGATACCGTTCAGTATATGACCGGAATCGAAATCGACTATACCGTTGAGTTCAACTTCGCATCCGTCATTCAGGTTGTCGATGCGGTCGGCGGCGTGGATGTCTATAACCCGGTCGAATTCATCGGACAGTGCTGGGATGTCGCATCAGACAGCCTGGTCACACTTCCGATTCCGCAGGGATATGTTCACCTGAACGGCCAGCAGGCACTCGGCTTCGTGCGTGAGCGCTATGCGTTTGAAGACGGTGACTTTGCCCGTCAGCAGCACCAGCAGGAAGTGATCGAAGAGATTGTCAGACGTGTCATGGAGACAAGAGATCCGAACACATATCTGAAGATCCTCGATGCGGCGGGAGCGAATATCAGAACCAATCTGTCCACGGACCAGATGGTCAACTTCGTCAGCTATGCGATGAAGAAGGCAAAGCGCTACTATGATCAGGACAATCCTGTCGGTGTCATGAATATCATCAATTCCAGAATCACCGGCTGGAGCGCAATGAAATGGGATGACAGTCTTGCGATGTATCTCTACATCTACTTCCCGTTTGAAGGCGCAAGCTATGACACATACAACTATGTTGAGAGAAACCTCAACCTCTATTCAACTCCTTCCATTCCGGAATCCGTCAGCTGGAGCGCAGGCAATGAGGACTTTGTGCCCCCGGCAATCTCGGCTGACTGGTATGGCGGCGAAGTCGGAGCGACCGTCATCGGCGGACCGCCTGAGGAAGTCGCTGAACCGGAACCGGAGCCGGCAGCTGAAGTGACTCCTGAACCTGTTCCGGAGGAAACACCTGCGGAACCGGTACCTGAAACTCCGGTTGACGGCGGCGGAGAACCCGCGCCTGAAAATCCGGGTGAAGGCGGAGGGGCCTGATCTGATATGATAAAGGGGAAGTGAACTTCCCCTTTTAATTTAAAAGTGGTATTTTAAGTGGGTTATGACAGATCTGAAGAAGAAATCCAAACTTGAACTGATCAAAAAAGCATTCCGCATCTGGGCGAAGCAGTATCACTTTTATATTCCCCGGGAAATGCTGAAGATGTATATCCGCAAATTCATGCATGAGCGCAGGAATATCGCGAAATACGGATGCAGATATTTTGAGCCGGAGGATCAGGAACAGTATGCAAAGTGGCTTTCATACAGACAGCCTGCCGCAAGAGGAAAACTGCGGAAGGATATCAGCCGTCTTGGTGCAAGTGAAACGCTTGATCTGAGCGGCATTGAAACGGATTATGTGCTGGTGATTTCGGACAGCTGTCATTCCTATGCGGATCTGGGATTCATTCTGCCCAAGGACGGTGATGTGATCTATTTTGACCATGACCATAGAGACAGAACAGGAACTAGATCCGATCCGGTTCTCAAACCCGATTTCGCTTATGACACACTTCGCAGCTTCAATTACATCGGCCGCTGCTTTGTTGTGAAAACAGAACTGATGAAACAGTTTGAGGGTGAACGATGGAATCCGTACCGCTGGCTGCTGAAGCTCAGCGATCAGTCCGTTGATATCCGCCATGTCAGCGCCATTGCATATTCGGATGAAAAAGGATTTGTCTGTGAAGCGGATACGCTGAAACAGTATCTGGCAGAAAGCGGCACAAAGGCAAACGTGAGAATCAATCCGGACAGAATCAGCTGCACGGTGAATTATGAAGTGGCAGGTGAACCGCTTGTCTCAATTGTCATTCCGACCAGAGACGGTGCGGATATGCTGAAAACGTGTGTGGATTCCATTCTCGCGAAAACGACATACGGCAATTATGAAATCATCATTGCGGACAACGGAAGCGAGAAACCGGAAACCCTGGATTATCTTTCCGTCCTGACGCAGGAACATGCCAATATAAGAACAGTGCGCATTGACGCGCCGTTCAATTATTCCTATATCAACAATACCGCCGTCAAAGAGGCACAAGGGGAATACCTGGTTCTTCTGAACAATGATACAGCTGTGATCACGCCGGACTGGCTTGAGCAGATGCTCGGCTATGCGCAAAGAGACAATATCGGCAGTGTCGGCGTGAAGCTTTATTATGAGGATGATACGATCCAGCATGCCGGCGTCATTATCGGCAAAGGCGGGGATGCCGGACACCGCTGGTATCAGTGTGCGAAAGATCAGAAGGGCTATCTGTTCACACTCGAAGCGCCCAATGATGTGGCATGCTGCACAGCCGCATGCCTGATGACATCCCGCAGATGCTGGGAACAGCTCGGCGGACTGAATGAGGAGCTGACTGTCCAGTACAATGATGTGGATTACGGAATCCGCTTATTGAAAGAAGGATATTTCAATGTCTTCCTGCCCTGTGTGGAACTCTACCATTATGAGTCCAAGTCCAGAGGAATCGACACGGACAGAAAGGCTGTCAGACGCTTCTTTGAGGAAGTGGACTGGTTCAAAAGAACATATCCGGATTATATCGCCCATGATCCGTTCTACAATGACGGTTTTGACAAAAACTATGATTACAGACTGATTGCCGGAACCGGAAGCAATTAGCCCAACTGTATGGTAAAATAGGTTTGACTAAGGAGATTGTCTATTATTATGAAAGGTATTATTCTTGCCGGCGGTAGCGGCACAAGATTATATCCGTTAACAAGAGTCACATCCAAACAGCTTCTGCCTGTTTATGACAAACCGATGATTTATTATCCGATCAGCACACTCATGCTGGCGGGAATCCGGGATATTCTGATTATTTCAACACCGCATGACCTTCCCAATTTCGAAAAACTGCTCGGAGACGGAAGCGAGTTCGGCGTGAAGTTCTCATACAAGGTACAGGAAGTTCCGGACGGACTTGCAAGAGCGTTCACACTCGGTGAGGAATTCATCGGGAATGACTGCGCATGCCTGGTTCTCGGCGACAACATTTTCTACGGAAACCATTTCGGAAGAATGCTCAGAGAAGCGGTCCGCAATGCGGAGGAAAACCACAGAGCGACCATTTTCGGAAAGTATGTCAATGATCCGGAACGTTTCGGCATTGCCGAATTCGATGATGACGGCAAGGTGATCTCACTGGAGGAAAAGCCTGCCAATCCGAAGTCCAATTATGCGGTCGTCGGTCTGTATTTCTATGACAACCGTGTCGTTGAATATGCGAAACATCTCAAACCCTCCGCACGCGGGGAATATGAGATCACCGATCTGAACAGAATCTTCCTTGAGGAGGACTGCCTGGATCTTCAGGTCCTCGGCAGAGGTTTCTCATGGGTTGACACCGGCACAATCGAATCAATGGCGGAAGCGACAAACTATGTCCGCTCCATTGAACACGTGCAGGGCATCCGTATTTCCGTTCCGGAAGAGATCGCGCTTTACAACGGCTGGATCACGGAAGAGCAGCTGCTGAAACATGCGGATGACTACGGCAAGAGCCCGTATGGCGATTATCTGAGAACAATTGCCAAGGGTCATGTGCAGAATCCGATCAACAAACAGAGTAAAAGGGAGAAGAAATAAGCTTATGAATATTATTGTTACCGGCGGAGCCGGCTTCATCGGTTCCAACTTTATCTTTCACATGCTGAAAGAACATCCGGATTACAGAATTGTATGTCTGGACAAACTGACTTATGCGGGCAACCTTTCCACACTGCAGCCGGTTATGGACAATCCGAACTTCCGTTTTGTCAAACTGGACATCTGTGACAGAGAGGGCGTCTATAAACTGTTCGAGGAAGAACATCCCGATATGGTTGTCAACTTTGCGGCGGAAAGCCATGTGGACAGATCCATTGAAAATCCGGAAATCTTCCTGAACACAAATATCATCGGCACTGCGACTCTGATGGACGCGTGCAGAAAGTACGGCATCAAGAGATATCATCAGGTTTCCACTGATGAGGTCTATGGCGATCTGCCGCTGGACAGACCGGACCTCTTCTTCACAGAAGAAACCCCGATCCACACCAGCTCACCGTACAGCTCCTCAAAGGCAGGCGCTGATCTTCTCGTTCTGGCCTATCACAGAACCTATGGTCTGCCGGTTACCATCAGCAGATGCTCCAACAACTACGGACCTTACCATTTCCCGGAAAAGCTGATTCCGTTAATGATCATCAACTGCCTTCATGACAAGCCGCTTCCCGTCTATGGCGAAGGCCTCAATGTCAGAGACTGGCTCTATGTCGAAGATCACTGCCGTGCGATTGATCTGATCATCCACAACGGCAGAGTCGGAGAAGTTTACAATGTCGGCGGACACAACGAGATGAAGAACATCGACATCGTCAAGCTCATCTGCAAGGCTCTGGACAAGCCGGAAAGCCTGATCACCCATGTCACAGACCGCAAGGGCCATGACATGCGCTATGCGATTGATCCGACCAAGATCCACAATGAGCTCGGATGGCTGCCTGAAACAAAGTTCGCGGACGGCATCAAGAAGACCATCCAGTGGTATCTGGACAATGAGTCCTGGTGGCAGCCGATCATTTCCGGTGAATACCAGAATTATTACGAAGAGATGTACGGAAACAGATAAGCTTCCGTTAAACAGAACATATGAAAAGATGCGGATTCCGCATCTTTTTTTGGGTTATCGTCTGTATTCGTTTCCGGTCGGTTTCAGATTCTCATAATCGGATGCGTATCCGTCCTGGATATATTCCTGGATCAGATCCTCCTGGAGATAGACGAAATAGAGAATCCGTCTGTCACGCTGGTCGCCTTCCTTTGCGTCAAAGCATTCGGCAGCGGTTTTGTGATCGAGCAGGCGGTTATAGGCTTCGGGCAGATCCAGATAGGAGATCGGAGCCTCATTGACTGTGTACTCGTGTGTCTCGTTGAATCCTTTGATCATCAGCAGCGGATTGAAGCGGTCAAGGTTGGATTCCGATCCGGCCTGATAGCCGTGGTCTGCCATGATGATAATCGTCGATTTCTCATAGACACCGGCATCCTTGAGTTTTTTGAGGAACGTATCCGCGACTTTCATGCTTGCTTCAATGTTCTGCTCATAGGATCCCTGTTCATAAGGGATGTAATTGACATCGGCGTCATACTTGAAGGGCACGTGTGCGCCTTCCACATGATAGAAACGGAAGTTCTTATCATGGATATGTTTCACTTCCCCGTTCTGAAGATCGAGATAGAAGTCACGGTTATAGGGGGTGAAGGGATTGGATCCTTTCATGCTGGTGAATATGTTGGTGTCGCAGTCGATATATTTCTTGAAGCAATACGGCAGATATTTGAACAGCACCATTTTCATCTGTTCCTTGACGAATGTGTTTTTCGCTTCGGGATTCAGATGGATATTGTCTGTCTGGATATTGTCGAAACGCTTCAGCTGATCGCCGCCGTAAATGAGATCGGGCTCATAGATTCCCATATGATATCCCTGCTTTTCCAGGGTGTTCAGGAAGGGACTCTGATCCAGTGCCTCTGTCGCGAATTCGGTGAAGTCCCGTTCATTCTCATAAACAATGCCGCTCAGAATATGGGGAATTGCATGTGAGGTGAAGGGATAAAGACTGGTTGTGTTGGGGAAGAAGGTGAAATCGCTGAACCATTCCTGATATTCCGGATGGCTCTCACTGACCGTGCGGTAGGTATCCGCATCCAGCGCATCAAGCACCAGAATATAGAAGTTTTCCGTATCAGACACATCAAGTTCGTGATCCGTCGAAGTGACAAATTCCGATTCCTTGACGATATGGCATGATCCCATGTATGAGGAGATCAATGAAATGGTGCAGACAACAAGCAGGACGCAGCTGACAACTTCAGCGACGGATTTGAAACCCTTCGCTTTCACAAATCTGTATACTGTCACCAGCAATCCGGTCACGATGATCCAGATGATGAGTGTGATGATGTTTTCTGTTCCGAAAACAGACCAGTCGATGGCTCTGCCGTCCATTGCGGGAAGGTTTGCGATTCTGAAGTTTCCCTGGATGTACGAGCAGATGAATGCGGTAAGGGTGATGAACAATACACCGTTGTACAGTTTCTTACTGATCAGTCTTGATACAAGATATACCAGCAATACCGCAGGCACCGCATAGCCGAACATTCTGAACAGCTGTGCGGACAGGGTGGCGGAGTTGTACCAGAATTCTGTTTTGTTGGTGAAATAGAGATCCAGCGGCGCATAGATGCAGACCATGAAACATCCGGAAAGGGTGATGAACAGTGCCGGAATCATATCTTCCAGAATGGTCCGGATCTTTCCTTTTGGCTTTACGCCGTCTTTGGTTTTGAAATCTTTCCGGATGATGATCTTTCTTTCCTCCTTCATGACGGAAGGATCGAAATAAACAAGCTCATCGCTCTCCTCTTCCTTGCCGGCTGTTTCATCCAGGTTGAAGAAACGAAGCACCGGTTTGCGGATCTTGCGCCAGTACAGGCCGAAGAATGTGCCTAAGGCAATCGCGATTCCCGCCAGTGCCTGAATGGCATAGGTCATGACCGACGGATCGATATACGCGTTGACATTGATCGTGAACAGAAAGAGGAAGGCGGTCAGGAAATAAACATACCGCAGCAGTTTTTTACATATTTTCCGCATATTCACTGACCAGTCCGTTTCTTTCTTCTGTCTTGCGGAATACCGCATCAATAATATACTGCGCATCATAAGGCGCACTTTCATCCAGGTGATAGACATATTCGTGAACGAGTCTGTCGATCCGCTCATGATATTCCTCTGTGTGGTTAAGCATGTAATCAACCTTTTCCGGAATCTCATCCAGCTTGTCCAGCTCAACCACCATGCCGATCTCATTTCTGACCCAGATATTGATCGGTACGGTATCGATATTCTGATATTCCGGATTCATGATCTTCATCGGTGTGTCGATGAACAATACCGGCTTATAGGTTGTATATGCGAATTCGTGGGAGATATCCGACCAGTCCGTGATCATCAGGTCCGCTTCAAAGACATTGCTTGTCTTGGAGAAGTCCGTCTGGATCTCGATGTCATGGTCGTTGGCGAACTTCTGTTTCAGCTGTTCCATCTTCTCAGGCATGTGGCGAACATGCTGGGGGTGAGGACGCACGGTGATCTGATATCCGTGTCCCTTTAACTGATTCAGGATCTCATCCAGGCAGGAGTCCACAATGTTGTCCTTCTGCCATGAAGGCGCGATGAGGATCTGTTTCTTCTCATGAACAACCTTGGGCATCTTCGCGTAGGAAGCTCTCATATCATCCAGCAGCGGATAGCCGCCTTCGATGATTCTCTTCTTCGGAAGATGATAGTATTCTTCCTGTTTCTCAATCTCTTCTTTCTGGTGTTTGCCTGAGGCATATACTGTGTCAAAGTGATCCAGCGCGCCTTTGCGGAAGGTCAGGTTCAGTGAACCCATGCCATGGGACACATTGATATATTCAATATCCTTTCTGACATAGGATCTCTTGATCTGATATGTCTCAAGGTCGGGCATGGTCATAACCACCACGTCCGCATCCATTTTCATCATTAATGTGATCAATGTGATCGGATCGATGAAATACGGTTTGATCTGATCGTTTGTCTTTGCCAGTTCAAAGATCTGGTCGTTGGGGTCGCTTGTAATGTAGTGAACCGGGATGTTTGTGTATTTCAGAATGTATTCAATCATTCCCTTGAAGTATTTATAGAAGCCGTTGCTTTCGGAATAGAAGACAAGGTGTTTGTTTTCAATTGAGAAGAAACGTTTATAGTCTGCTTTGGCACGTTTGGCAAGCGGATCATTGAACTTGAGTTTCTTATCTCCGCCGGACAATGACTTCAGCTCATTCCTTGTGGATTCCAGCGCTTCATAATCAACATACTTCGCAGGGTTGATTGCCATGTTCATGAAGTACTGCTGGATGATGGCCATCAGATTGCTCGCCACCCAGTACAGGGCAACGCCGGCCGGCACAAACATGCCGAGATACAGGGATAACAATACCGAGAAGGCAAGCATGCCGTACTTGTTGGCATTGGACTGTTCGGACTGAAGAACGTTGATCTTATTCTGTGCAACCGCAAGCAGAAGGGAAGAAAGACCTGCCAGTAACGGAGCGATCAGAGCGATTCCGCCGACTTCGGAAGCGATCCAGCCAAGATCAATGCCGAAGGCTTTCATATGGAAGTTCCTGCATGAATCAATGATCTGATTCATATCTGTTTCGGGGAACTGTTCCTGAAGCTGATAATAATCCGCCTCATTGCCGTTCTGGATATCCTCAACCGTGTAGATCTGGATGGAACTGGATTCCTCATCCAGGAAGTCCACATTGTTCAGAGTCACATTCATCATTTCCTTAGCGACAGGCGCAGGAACACGGAGAATGTAATCCAGCGGATGATAGATGACTTCGACCACACCCATCAGCAATACGATCTGGGCGATCAGAGGAACCAGGGAAGCCAGCGGATTGTACTTTTCCTTTTTATACAGCTTCTGCTGTTCTTCTGCGATGGCATCCTTGTCTCCGAAGTGCTTGATCTTGATCCGGTTGACATCCGGTTCGATCTTTACCATTGTGATGGAATTCTTCTGAACCCATACAGAGATGGGAAGAAGAATGATTTTGCTGAAGAATGTGAATAATATGATTGCCAGTCCGTAGTTCTTTGTCAGGTTATAGCAGAAACCCATGACCGGCCCTAATAACTGTCCGAGAAAACCCATTGCGGCAGCCTCCTGTGTCAACCTATATATCATATATGAAGATGATGGAAAATTGGCACAGTTTCTGGATGAAATCCGGACTTTGCAAGGCTGGAGAATGCACCGGCAAACGGCAATGATGGTCTCCTGATTCGACAATTATTGTGAACAAATATTCAGTTGACGCTGTGTTTGCGTACATGTACAATCAGCATGGATGAATAAAATGTATAATATGATCATAAAAAACCATAATATTTACCGGTTTTTTTGGATTTATACTATATGGCGGTTTATGCGGCCGATCATTCACCTGCATCAATATATGCAGGATATTCCACAACTCCGGACAGACAGCTGATTCCTGTCCGTGAATCCGATGATTGATAACTGTAGCTGGAGGTTTTTATGCAGGCAATCATACTGGCCGCCGGAATGGGCAGACGGCTGAAAGAACTGACTCAGAACAACACAAAATGCATGGTCAAGGTGAATGGCGTCACTTTGATCGAGCGCATGCTCAGACAGATTGAATCGCGGCACCTTTCACGGATCGTGATCGTTGTTGGCTATGAAGGGCAGAAGCTCATTGACTACATTGATACGCTGGGCATCAATATGCCGATTGTATATATCAACAATCCCGTCTACAACAAAACCAATAATATCTATTCCCTCGCGCTGGCCAAGGACTGGCTGTGCAAAGAGGATACGCTGCTGTTTGAATCGGATCTGATTTTCGAGGATTCCGTTCTGGATGAGCTGCTCAATGATGAAAGAGACACCCTCGCGCTTGTGGACAAGTATGAATCATGGATGGACGGCACCTGTGTCAAGCTGTCCGATGATGATTCCATTGAGGAGTTTGTTCCGGGCAAGCGGTTCAGATTCGACGAAAAGGATGAATACTACAAAACCGTAAATATCTATAAATTCTCAAAGGAATTTTCAACCACCCATTATGTGCCGTTCCTTGATGCATATGAAAAGGCACTTGGTGAGAATGAATATTATGAACAGGTTCTGCGCGTCATCACAATGCTCGATGATCCGGGAATCAGGGCCAAGAGACTGAACGGTCAGAAATGGTATGAGATCGATGATATCCAGGATCTTGATATCGCGGAGTCCATCTTCACTCCTGTTGAAGATGAGAAGGTCAGACTGATCCAGAGCAGATACGGCGGCTATTGGAGATATCCGAAACTTCTGGATTTCTGCTATCTGGTCAATCCGTACTATCCCCCGAAGAAGATGAAAGAAGAGCTGCGTGCCAACTTTGATATTCTGCTGACGGAATATCCTTCGGGCATGAAGGTGAATTCCCTTCTGGCGGCGAAGAACTTCGATGTTCACCAGGAGAATATTCTGGTCGGCAACGGCGCGGCGGAACTGATCAAATCACTGATGGGCAGACTGAACGGAACAACCGGCTTCATCCGTCCGACCTTTGACGAATATCCCAACCGCTACGACCGGGAGAATTCAGTCGATTTCGTTCCGGAAAATCAGGATTATTCCTATACGGCGGATGATGTGATGAATTATTTTGAAGACAAAAACATTCAGAACCTGATCGTCGTCAATCCGGACAATCCCAGCGGCAACTATATTCCGAAAGCGGATCTGCTCAGAATGATCAGCTGGGCGGAAAACAAAAAGATCAACCTGGTCATCGATGAATCATTTGCGGACTTCTCGGATGAGGAAAACAACACATTGATTGCTCAGGATATTCTTGACGGCAGTCCGCATCTGTATGTGATGAAGAGCATTTCCAAATCATACGGTGTTCCCGGTCTGAGACTGGGTGTGCTGGCATCCGGCGATACTGAAACCATTCAGTTCATGAAAAAGGATGTGGCGATCTGGAATATCAACTCCTTTGCGGAGTTCTATATGCAGATTGAAGAAAAATACCGGAAGGATTATGTTTCCGGACTGAAAAAACTGCGGAAAGAGCGGGCAAGATTTGCGGAAGAACTGAAACAGATCAAAGGCATCCGTGTGATTCCGTCACAGGCGAATTACATCATGGTGGAACTTGATCAGAGCATCTCGCCCAAAGAGCTGCTCAAAACGCTTCTGATCAAATATGAGATCCTGATCAAGGAACTCACAACCAAAACAAACGGCAGGAATTATCTTCGTCTGGCCGTCAGAAACAAAGAGGATAATGACACATTACTTGCTGCTTTAAGAGCAGAGATCGGATAAAAAAAACAAATGAGAATCACAATTGTCGGCGGCGGCAATATCGGAACACAGTTTGCGGTTCATTGCGCTGAAAAAAATCATGATGTCATGATTTACACATCCGCTCCGGAACTCTATGACAATCATCTGCAGATTGTGGATGAGTGCGGCAATGTCACGCACGAAGGAGATATCCAAAAAGCAACCAGCGATCCGTCAATCGCATTCACAGACTGTGATCTGGTCATTGCGACCTATCCGGCCAATGTCATGAAACAGGCAGCGGCAGCGATGGAACCGTATATTTCATCGGAAACAATCATCGGCGCTGTACCGGGCAACGGCGGCAGCGAATGTGTCTTTCATCGTCTGATTGAAAGAGGAAACACATTCTTCCTGCTGGAGAGAGTTCCGGCAGTGGCGCGTATTGTGAAAAAGGGAAGTATCGTCAGAGCCACCGGCTACCGCGATGAACTGCATCTGGCCGCGCTTCCCAAAAGCAAAGCAGAGGAGTGCGCCGCTTTGATCAGCAGTATCTTTGATATGAAATGCATTGTGATTCCGGGCATTCTGAATCTGACCATGACACCCTCCAATCCGATTCTTCACACAACCAGACTGAAATCGATGTTTGAGGATTATCAGCCCGGAGTGACATATGAAAGTATTCCGTTATTCTATGAGGACTGGACAGATCAGTCTTCAGAATTGCTGATGAAATGCGATGATGAGGTGCAGGCGATATGCCGTGCTCTGCCTGAGCATCATCTGAATTTTGTGAAGTCGCTCAGAGATCATTATGAAAGCCAGACGGTTGAGGCTATGACAGCCAAGATTTCCGGTATCAGCGCATTCAGGGGAATCACCACACCGTCGGTTGAAGTCAACGGAAGATATATTCCGGATCTGCATTCCAGATATTTCACGGCTGATTTCTCATACGGACTTTCCATTATCCAGCAGATCGCGCGTTTTGCCGGTGTGGAAACACCCAATATCGATGAGGTGATGGACTGGTATCAGAAAATCGCCGTTGAAAAAAATTCATTCTGTTATGCGGATTACGGCATCACAGACAGAGAGTCATTCGACCGTTTCTATCTGAACTGAAATTACAACTGAACAGAAAAATGGAAAAACCGGTTCTGCCCGTAAAGAGAACCGGTTTTTCCAAGTTTTGAGCTCGCTATCGTTTCAGGCTGCGTTGATTTCATCAACCTGATGAATGTAGAACATAATGCCAAGCACAATCCACACGACCAGCAGCACATAGGATTCACCGCCGAAGTGCACGCCTTCAAGTCCGGGAATCGGTACAAGCTGAAGAACGATGAATGTGAGTGAGAAAGTGGCGCCGAGAACCGCCATCCATCTTAAGAACGGACTCTTGTCGTTGTTTCTCTTCATCGTGACGATGGTGGACATGCATGTGAACATGAAGCCGATGGATGCACCGATCGCGGACATATCCACAAACCATCCCAGTGCCTCACGGCCGAGGATCGGTCCGGAAAGCGAGACGGCGATGCAGAAGAGCATGGCGTTTTTCGGTGTTCCGTGCTTTTCATCGATGACACCGAAGACTTCAGGCAGATAGCCGTCGCGGCTCATGGAATACATCAGACGGCTGGCAGCCAGATAGAAGCCCATGATACCGGAGAGAACGGCACAGGAGACAGCCACACCGACAAGCGCTTTGCCGGCTGTTCCGAGCAGTCTTTCCGCAGCTGCCAGAAGCAGCCAGGGTGTGGATGAAGACTCAACAATCAGATCCGGCCAGTTCTCAAGAGCGGCGGCAGTGATTGTGTTGTTTGCGGTGTAGACAAAGCAGCCGAAGATGATCGCGATGACCATGATGAAGCTGACTTTCTTATAAGAGAACTTGAATTCCTCGGCAGCCTGGGGAATGGTGTCGAAACCGACATACGCCCAGGGTGCGATGGCAAATGTTGCAAGGATTGCGGACATGACGTTCTGGTTGGCATAAGCGTCCACCGACGTGTATGTGCCGGCTTTATAGGCTTCAACAGCAGCTGATTTGTCGAATCCCCAGATCGGAGCCATATTGGCAAAGCTTGTTTTGGAACTGATTAATGCGGCGATTGTGAGGGTGAAAACGGATACGACGAGCAGTGTCGCGAGAACAGTCTGCACGAAGCCGGCCTTTTCAACGCCGATGATGTTCAGATAGCCGAACAGGATCAATATTGCCATCGCAAACAGCATCTCACCCATGTAGACATCGAAGCCTGCCACGGTGTAATGGAAACCGAATTTCAGAATATCCGCTGTTCCGTCAAGACCGTCCACGATCAGACTGATCGCGGTGGAGTTCATCGGAACGTTGGTCAGATAAGCGGCGACCAGGAACCATCCGCACACATATGCGGCGCGTTTTCCGAAGCACGCCTTGGTGAATGTGAACTCACCGCCTGCCTTCGGGTATCTCGGAACCATGTACGCATAGCTCATGGCGATGATCATCATGACAAGACCGCCCATGACCATGGCAATGGCGGTTCCGGCTACGCCGGAGTTGGGAAGGAATTTCTTGCCGGGATTGACGAAGGAACCCCAGCCGATAATGCATCCGAAGGCGATTGCCCACACATGCATGGGACTGAGCTGGCGTTTCAGCTCACCCTGTTGTCCGTTTTGATTGTTTTTTGTGCTCATTTTTGAATGCTCCCCCTGAATCATTAACTGTTAAGCTGTTCTTCAAATGCCTTCAGTTCATCGGCAGTATCGATTTCAATGATCTGCTTTCTGTCAATCGGGCATACGGTCAGATTCAGAATATCGAGATTTCTGTCCACAACCTCATCCCAGAAAAGCTGTTCATGGCCTTCCTTTTCATATTCCTTAAGGATGCAGTCGCGCAGTGTTTCGATGTCCTTCTGTGCAAACCAGGAAATGCCGCACATGTTATAGACATCATCGCCGTATTTGCCCACACGGGTGATTCTTCCGTTTTCATCCTGATCAAACACCCAGTCGTCGGAATGGCCTTTGACCATGACACCGTAATAGCAGGACTGTTTGTTCTGGATGGCGAAGATGGAAGGATCGGATACGTAAAGATCCGCTTCGCAGATGAAGAAGTCATCGCCGTGCATGTAATCCGTCACCGCGTGAATGGAAGAGATATTGTTCTTGATCGTATATTCGGTATTCTCCACCAGTCTGATCTGCGGATACTTTTCCGCAAGCGGTGCGAATTTCTCTTTGAGGTAGCCGACAACAACGTAGAGTTCCTCAACGCCGTTGGCAAGCAGGCCTTTTACGACGGTTTCAATCATCGGTGTGCCGTTCACCGGAATCATCGGTTTGGGCATTGTTTCGGTCAGCGGTCTCATGCGTGTGCCGAGTCCGGCTGCCATTAATATTGCTTTGGTCATGAAAATTCCTTTCTATGTCTGTAGATTTGTTCAAAAAATGCGGCCGAGAATAAACTTTAAACAAATATATCCATAAATGCCGCATTTAAACGTTCAAATCATATCACATTGGTGGAAGAAATGAACACATTGGACAAATATTAATGAAAATATTATATTTTTAGGGCAGGTAAAGCCATGTTAAATAAAAAAGAGTTTTCAGTTCTGAATATCCTTGCCAATTCGGATACCCATCTGCCGCAGCGCAGAATTGCGCAGAAAGCGGGCATTTCAGCCGGCAGCGTCAATCACATTCTTGACGAGCTCAGATCAGCAGGTCTTTTTGACGGAAGTCAGGTTACGGAAAAAGGATATGAGGAACTTGAACCGTACAAAGTGAAACGGGCTGTGATCCTGGCGGCGGGATTCGGTGACAGGCTGATGCCGATCACCCTGAACACACCCAAGCCTTTGATCCGCGTCAATGGTGTGCGGATGATTGACACCATGCTCGATGCGCTTTATGCAAAGGGAATCCATGAAATCTATATTGTCAGAGGCTATCTCAGAGAACAGTTTGACCAGCTTCTGTATAAATATCCGGACATCCACTTTATTGATAATGATGACTACCGTGAGACAAACAATATCTCTTCGGTATTAAGAGCGAAGGATCTGCTTTCCAACGCCTATGTCCTGGAAGGGGATCTCATTCTGCGCAATCCGGATCTTATTCAGAAATATCAGTATGAATCAAACTATCTGGGTGTTCCGGTGGAACGCACGGATGACTGGTGCTTCACCGTCAACAGCAAAAATGTCATCACCGGCGTTGTGGTCGGCGGAATGAACTGTTATCACATGTACGGCATCTCATACTGGAATGAGGAGGACGGCAGAAAACTTGCGGGTCATATTGAAGAGGTTTACCTGGCGCCTGGCGGAAAAGAGAGATTCTGGGATCTGGTTCCGCTTCAGTATCATAAGAATGACTATATCGTTCATATCAGAGAGTGCTCCTTCGCGGATATCGCGGAAATCGATACGTTCAGGGAGCTGACGGCACTTGATCCCGCTTATGCCTCACTGCTTCAGTGATGAATCGGCAACTGAATTCATATACAGACACAGCCGGGAAGGGCCTCATAAATCCTGTTCCGGCTTTTTAATTGTTCCGCGAATCATTTAATATTTTCCGCTACGATTTGCATAAATATTGAATATTGATAGAATTGAATCGGTGCATATCGATTTTTTTCAATGCGCCCCAACGAAAATATGGCTAAGAAAAGAAGAAAACAGAAGAGATATATCAATGCGCAGTTTCTGTGGCTGCTGTCAGCTTTGGCTGCGGCTGCTTTCCTTGTGTCATTCAGCAGACTGGAGATGCTGCCGTTCAGCTGGACACTGATCGCGGCAGGTGTTCTTGGCTTTGTGCTGCTTGTGACGCTGATCTTTTCATCACGCAAACAGAAAAGCTACGGGGTCAAGACACTCAATCTTGTGCTGTGCGGTGTTCTGCTGATCATGGCATGGCTGCTGCCTGTATATCAGAATAAACTCACGGAACTGTTCAACATCGTGACCGGTGATATTTCCAATATCAATTTCTACGTGGTGAATGAAAAATACCGCGCGGAACATCCGGAGGTGTTTGAAACATCCGCTGTTTCCTATGAAATGAGAGATCATCTGAATGATCTGTTCATCACTTCAATCACTGCGGACGCGCTGAATGCGGCAACGGCTGTTTCAAAAGTCAAAGATGATTTCAATGTCAGTATTCAGACAACCGACCGTTCGTCCTATGTTGAGGCGCTTGAATCCCTTTACCGCGGGGAAGGCGATGTTCTGATCATGTCCGCTTCCTTTGAGGCGATGATCGCTGACAATGAGGAATACGAAAACTTCCGCAATGATCTCAAGATCATTTACAGTGCGCAGAAGGAAGTTGACAACAAACTGCCGGAAAGCACAACCGCTCTGACAAAGGAGCCGTTCATTGTTTTCTTCGGCGGAAATGATGAGGAAGGCGATCTGTACCTTGAGGGCAAGACCGACGTGGATATGATGGTCACGGTCAATCCGAACACCCATCAGATCGCGATTGTCTCAATGCCCAGAGACTCCTATGTGGACAATCCCGCATTCGGGTACGGGGACAAGCTGACCCATCTCGGCATGCAGGGTATCGACAATACTTTAAGAGGACTGAAAGACTATCTCGGCCATCAGATCGACAACTATGTCGTCATCAACTTCACGACTTTCCGCAATATCATCGATGCGCTGGGAGGCGTCGATATCTATAACGAATATGAATTTACTGCAATCAACGAAATGTACTTCCCGGAAGGCCCCATCCATCTGGAGGGCGATAATGCCTTAATGTTCGTAAGAGAGAGATATTCGCTTCCTGACGGCGACTTCGGACGAAATTATCATCAGCAGCAGGTGATGCATGCTATTATTGATAAGATTACCAGTCCGGAGGTCATCGTACACGTTGATGATCTTCTTGATGCGCTGGAAGGGACTTTCCTGACCAACCTGTCTTCAGATTCGATCTATGCGCTGTGCCGGAAACAGCTGGAAGAGAATATTGACTGGAACATCGTCAGCTACCATGTGCTCGGACTTGTGGATTTCGCAGAGTGCGCATCCGCTCCCGGCATGGAGCTTTCCGTTGTATTCCCTTATGACAACCAGGTCAGGTTTGTTTCTGAAGTGATGGGTGAGGTTCTGAACGGGGAGATCGTCGAACAGCAGGAAATGCCGGAAGGCATGTATGACTGGCAGTATGACTACAGCAGCGGCAACTGAACGAACCGGCTGATAAAACAGAAGGGCGGATATGAACAAACTATATAAATTCATGAGCAGATACAGGGAGATTATCATGGCGCTGATTGATACAGCGCTGGTGCTTGCCTCGTATCTGTGGGCATATTATCTGAGAACGGACCTCGGAAGACTGTCATATGATCTGGCATGGACTTCTCTGATCCGTCTGATGCCGTATGTTATCATCATTAACCTCGGCAGTATTCTGGCATTCAGACTGAACCGATCGTTATGGATGTACATCTCCATTGACGAGGCGCTCAGAGTCGCAATGGCGGTATTCACCGGAAACTTCATCTGGTTCCTGATTGTCATGGTCGCGCACTTTACGGAATACATCAGAAGTATTCCGATCATTGCGGCGATGTTCCAGCTGTTATTGATGCTGGGTCTGAGAATCATCTACCGGATTGTCAGAAGAAACGATGCGATCAACAACCGTTCCCACCGTGCGCTGATTCTCGGTGCGGGAAGCGCAGGCGCCACTGCTCTGCGTGAGATCACATATTCCAACCGCTATGACGCAAAGATTGTCGGCTTCCTGGATAATGATCCCGCAAAAGTGAAGAAAGTGCTCAACGGCGTTCAGGTTCTTGGCACGGACAGGGACATGGAAAGAATTGTAAATGAATACAATATCGATTCCGCCTTCATTGCCATCAAGAACATCTCCAGATCAAATCTGAAAGAACTGATTGAGAAGTGCCGCGATCTGCATCTGCGGACAAGAATCGTCTCATTTGAACTGCATGCGGACCCGAACAAGCCGGAAACATCCGTCAGAAATGTTTCCATGGATGACCTGCTGGGCAGAGGGGAACTCAGCCTGAACAACGGACAGATCGGCAGCTACCTCGGCGGCAAGACCATTATGGTAACCGGCGCGGGCGGATCGATCGGTTCCGAGCTGGTCAGACAGATCATGGAATTCAGACCGAAACAGCTTGTTCTGGTGGATATCTATGAGAACACAATGTATGAGCTTCAGCAGGAGATCAACATTGCCAGAAGATCCGGAAAAGATCAGAAGGAAACAGTAGTGACATGCCTGATCGGTTCGGTCAGAGACAGAAAGAGAATTGATCAGATCTTTGATATGTATCATCCCCAGGTCGTCTTCCATGCGGCAGCCCACAAGCATGTTCCGCTGGTTGAGGACTCTCCGCTTGAAGCGATCAAAAACAACGTTTTCGGCACAAAGAATGTCATCGAAAGCGCGATTGCCCATAAAGCGGAAAAGTTTGTGCTGATTTCCACTGACAAGGCGGTCAGAACAACCAATGTCATGGGCGCCACCAAGAGAATGTGCGAACTCATTCTTGAGGCAAACCGCAACAACGGCGTGACAAAGCTCTGTGCGGTGCGTTTCGGAAATGTCCTGGGTTCCCATGGCTCAGTCATTCCTCTGTTTGAAAAACAGATTGAAAGCGGCGGACCCGTAACGGTAACCGACCCGAACATCATCCGTTACTTCATGACAATTCCCGAAGCCGCGCAGCTGGTTCTTCAGGCCGGTGCATTTGCAAACTCGGGTGAAATCTTCGTTCTTGATATGGGCAATCCGGTGAAGATTGCGGACCTTGCCAGAAACCTGATCCAGCTGGCCGGACTGATTCCGGATGTGGATATTGAAATCCGCTATACGGGATTGAGACCGGGCGAAAAATTATATGAGGAGCTTCTGGTTGATCCGAAGTCATGCACCAGAACAGCCAACAATCTCATCTTTGTGGCTGAACCGGAAAATATCACACTGGAAACAGTCAATAACAAATTAAAGAGGCTGTCTGAACTCGTTGAGTCGATAACCCCTGACAATGAGAAGATTATCAATATTATTACAAAAGACGCGTGATCAGGAATGATGCGGTCAGAATCAATGCGGTAAGCTGTATGCAATGGATGAAGTCATTGCCCAGACACTGAAAATCTGCAGAAAGGAATGGGACAGTCAGGACTGAGAAGTTCTGACTTTTTTCTGTTGTAAAGATATTTTTCTTATGTTAATGTAAGGAAGCATTTGCAAGGAGTTTTTCGTCATGGCTAAAGATGATAAAGTCATCCTGACATGTGAGGTGTGCCTGTCCAGGAATTACACAACGCACCGCTCGAAGAACAAAACCAAACGGCTGGAGCTGAAAAAATACTGCCCGAGATGCGGGAAGGCAACGCTCCACAAGGAAACAAAATAGGAGGTTTCCCATTATGGCTGATGAAAAGAAAACAAACAAACCGGTCAAAGACCACTGGCTGACCATCGATGGTGTCAAAAAAGAAGCCAAGCGTGTTCGCTGGCCGAAGTGGAAGACAGAAGGCAATACACCGGGTATCGCTGCCAACACTGGCGAAGTGCTGATTTTCTCCGGATTCTTCTGTGCATTCTTCGTTCTGTGTGATTTCATTGTCACATTCCTGCTGAGATTTATCGGGATCGGAGCTTAAACATGAGTGAAAAGAAAATCAACCCTGTCATTGATGATGAACATGAAAAAAGATGGTATGTGGTAAACACATACTCCGGACATGAAAACAGAGTCAAGGACAATCTGGAAAAGAGACTGGAAACAATGGGAATCCAGGATTCCCTGTTCAGAATCATCGTGGCCGAGGAGCCGGAAATCGAAATCAAGAACGGCAAGCAGGTCGAAAAGATGAGAAACATGTTCCCGGGATATGTCTTCGTTGAAATGAAGATGACAGATGAGGCCTGGTATGTTGTCCGTAATACTCCGGGAGTCACCGGATTCATCGGTTCATCAGGCGGCGGCGCAAAGCCTTTCCCCGTGTCACCGGATGAAATGGAATCCATTCTGAGAAGAATGGGTCAGAGCGACAAGAAAGTCGTTGTCAACTTCGAGATCGGCGATACTGTCCGTATTCTCAACGGTCCTTTCTCAGGTATGGAAGGCAGAGTTTCCTACATGAATGATCAGACCCAGACCGCAAGTGTTCTGACCATGCTGTTTGGAAGAGAGACACCGACAGACATCAACTACAACGATCTTCAGAAAGTCGAAGAGGAGTAAGAAACAGCTGAAAAGCTGTTTTTTTACACTCAGGACTTATGAATAATACATGCACAGACGGTGCTGCTGCATCGTGCGGATATGCAGAGGATGAATGAAAGCGCTGTCTTTTTTTACCTTTGCAAATGCATACATGAAAATTAAAAAAAACTGTGCATTAATTCTGATAAATTACACATTGTTGTGTTACATTTATGGATTGACAGGAGGCATGGTGTGAAGAAATTCTTTTCAGTTGTCAGCACTACATTGGTATCGATTCTTTTCATTGTGTCAATCCTGGCGGGCTTCTCGGCGCAATGGACACTTGAAACATGGCCAAACCTGAAAATGGAAGAGCTCATGTTCCAGTTCCAGCAGGGACTTTACGGCACCGGCGGTGAAATGTTCGGTCAGTACGGCATCCACTGTGTATTGCCGACCCTCGCGGTATTCATCATGATGATCGGTATTCTTGTGGCGATGAAGGGAAAACCGAAACACAAGTTGAGAGTCTGGATGATCATCATCTCCATCGCTTCACTGATATGCGCGGGTGCTTCCATCTATTCAAGGGTGGGAGTCGGAGATTATATCGCCGCCCAGACAACCAATTCCGAATTCATCCGCGACAATTACGCGGATCCGAAGGAAGTGGATGTGGTGTTCCCGGAACAGAAGAGAAATCTCATCTATATCTTCCTGGAATCCATGGAAGTCACATTCACCGACAAGGCAAGCGGCGGCGCGTTTGATGAATCATATATTCCCGAACTGACGCAGCTGGCAAAGGAGAATGAGGATTTCTCCGGAAGCGATGAAGCGCTCAATGGCGGCATCTCACTTCCTTATACAACCTGGACTATGGGCGCCATGTTCGGCCAGACCTCCGGACTGCCTTTGCAGACAAGCATTGACCGCAATGACATGGACACCCAGCTCAACTTCTTCCCGGATATCTGGACACTCGGCGATATTCTGGAAAAGGAAGGCTATAACAGTACGCTTCTGCTTGGCTCGGATGCGGTGTTCGGCGGCAGAAAGACATATTTCGAAACACACGGCAATTATGAGATCCGTGATTATTACTGGGCGGGCAAGCACGGCTATGTGCCACAGGGACATTATGTCTGGTGGGGTATGGAGGACAGCTATCTGATCTCCATGGCCAAGAGCACTCTTGACGAATATTCACAGATGGACGGACCGTTCAATGTCACGATGCTGACGGTGGACACCCATTTTGAGGATGGCTATGTATGTCCGGATTGCGACGATGAATATGACACCCAGTATTCCAATGTCATGGCATGTTCATCAAAGCGGATCGCGGAGTTTATCGACTGGTGCAAGGAACAGCCCTGGTATGAGAACACGACGATCGTGATCACCGGCGACCATCCGACCATGGATGTGGACTACTGTGAAAACATCGATGCGGATTATGAGCGCAAGGTTTACACATGCTATATCAATTCGGCAGCTGAGCCGATGAATCCCGAAAAGAGAAGAGTATTCTCCACCCTGGATGAATTCCCGACAACCCTTGCGGCGATGGGCGCCTATATTGAAGGCGACAGACTCGGCCTTGGCACAAATCTGTTCTCATCCAGAAAAACACTGACTGAGGAAATGGGTCTTTCTGAAGAAACGATTGAAATCTCGAAGAAGTCGAAATTCATGGAATCCCTTTCCGGAATCGATCTGACCAGCAAGGATCTTCTTTCAGAAGGACATATCGTGGCGGATGCGACGGTCAAAGTACTTGGCTATGACAGCGAGAGCGAAACACTGAGCATTGCCATCAAGGATATCCACAATGAAAACGGACCGATCTACCGTGTCATGGCAATCACGGAAAACGAGGAAGGCTCCACGATTTATGAGGCGCAGGCGGCAAGCGACGGCTCATGGCAGGCGGATCTGATCGTGCCGGAGGCTGAGCTTGAGACAACCGGACTCAGAATTGTCATCTCTGAACAGACAGGTGATCCCGGCAGCGGCATCAAGGGCGATACGGTCTTCACATACAGCGGCGCAAGTCTTCTCTTCCTCGGCTCGGTGCAGAATGATGCGGCAGCGTATCTGGATACACTGGCCACCCTGGACAAGAGCCGCTACGCGATATTTATCACACTTAAGGACAACGCGGTCAACGGTATTACAGATGAGATCCAGGAAAGCCTGTTCCGTCTTGGCGTACAGACGGATCTGCGCGGACAGCAGGAATTCTACTGGTTCGCGGTGATCTCGGACGGAACGGTTCATGAGGATTCCTCCTCATGGTATCTGGAACGCTATGGCGTGACTTCCGGCGGCTATCCGTATATCATTGTCAGCTCCTATACAACCGCACCGGTATATATCGCCAATCAGGGATACTGGGGTTATGAGCAGTACAGCAATTCCGCAAAGGGAATCAACGTTGTTGTCTGGGATCAGGTTAACGGCGAGATGGCCAACAATGCCTACTTCGATACCCGCTGGGGTGTTCCGCAGGGAGATGTCAGAATCACCCAGCTGAACAAAGAAGCAGGTCTGATGACGATCCGCATCAAGGACATCACAGGAGTTCGCGATGGCGTTGCGGATGTGAAAGTGACCGTTTTCGGAAGAAAGAATCCGAGAAACCAGAAAACCTACCAGCTCGACAATACGGAAAACTACGGCTGGGCAGAGAATATTGATATCTCGGATATCGATATCACTGACGCAGTGATCAAAATCGATGTGCTCAACACATCGGGTGAATATTCACATCTGCCTGATATCACCGGAAATCTCAAGGAATACCAGGCGGCACAGACATCCGTGATCGCGCCTTCGGATGAAGGAAGCGAGACGGCCGCAAATCATTGAAAAAAGGCAGACAGGATAAAAAAGTGTGATGAAAACATACCGGATTCATGGATCTGTATGAATAATGACTTTTCCATCCTGCCTGCTTTTATTGTTTTCCATACGCGCAGGGCATGATGATATATTCGCTGTGTATCAAAACCGCTGAAAACAGCGTATTTATGCGGAATTCCGGTGATTTTTGCATTGACGTGAAAGGCTGAAACGGATAATATTATTAGGCACACATTTTTTGTGTGCGCATGCGTGGGAGGATGCGCAGACATCCGTGAAAACCACTGCATGTGGTAATTTTCTAAAAGGAGGAAGCCCACATGGCAAAGAAGAGAATTGCTAAGGTCAGCAAGCTCCAGTTCCTTGGAGGCGGCGCTAAGCCGGGACCCGCTCTCGCATCTGCTGGTATCAACATGCCGCAGTTCTGCACAGATTTCAATGCGAAGACACAGGACAGAAAAGGTGAAGTTGTCCCTGTCATCATCACAGCCTATGAAGACAAGTCTTTCGACTTCGTCATCAAGACAACACCCGCTGCATTCCTGATCAAGAAGGCAGCAGGCGTTCAGAAGGCATCCGGAACACCGAACACAGTCAAGGCAGGCAAGATCACACAGGCACAGCTCAGAGAAATCGCTGAGTACAAGATGCCGGATCTCAACGCCAATGACGTTGAAGCAGCGATGAAGATCATCGCCGGCACAGCCCGTAATATGGGTATCACAGTAGAGGAGGCATAAACCATGGCAGGCAAGAAGTACGAAGCAGCGAAGGCTAAGGTTGACCGCTCCAAACTCTACAACTATAAGGAAGCAATCGTTCTTGCGAAGGAACTCGCTTCCACAAAGTTCGATTCTTCAGTTGAACTTTCATTCTTCCTGAACATTGACCCCCGTCAGGCTGATCAGAACATCCGTGGCGCTATCGTTCTTCCGAACGGTTCCGGTAAGACACAGAGAGTTCTCGTCATCACACAGGGTGCCAAGGTTGACGAAGCGAAGAATGCAGGTGCTGACTATGTCGGCGGCGCTGACATGATCGAAAAGATCCAGGGCGGCTGGTTCGATTTCGACAAGATCGTCGCTACACCGGATATGATGGGTCAGCTTGGTAAGCTTGGCCGTCTGCTGGGTCCGAAGGGCCTGATGCCGAACCCTAAGACAGGCACAGTCACAATGAATGTTGCCCAGGCAGTTGATGAAATCAAGAAGGGTAAAGCTGAATACCGTACAGACAGAGACGGAAACGTCAACGTCATGATCGGCAAGTGCTCCTTCACAGATGAGGCTCTGGCTGAAAACTTCAAGGCTATCTATGACCAGATCGTCAAGATCAAGCCGGCAGCTGTCAGAGGTACTTACATCAAGAACCTCACACTGTCCACAACAATGGGTCCTGGTATCCACGTTACAGTTGAATAAGCTGAACACTTACGAAGATATGTCCGCATGGGCATATCTTTTTTTGCGGGCATCAGCTTATGTATGATATGTGATAAAGTAATACATGCATGAATGGTCTGAAAGTAAAGCTCGATGAACGATTGATGACATCCTCGAAGGCATGATCCGGGCGATCAGAAATGCACCGGAAAAGGAAAAGGGAGAGGATGGACTGTCCAAGGCACCGCATACGGTATACAACATCGGCGGGGGGCACACCTGTCAATCTGCTCGATTTTATCCGTACGCTTCAGACTGAACTGGTCAGGGCAGGGCTCCTTCCAAAGGATGATGATTTTGAAGCTCATCAGGAACTTGTGGGCATGCAGGCGGGAGATGTGCCTGTCACGTACGCGGACAGTTCCGCCTTTGAAAAAGACTTCGGATTTCATCCTTCCGTTACGGTTGAGGAAGGTCTGAGAGAGTTTGTAAAGTGGTATAAGGAAATACAGCTTCTGAGTATTCCTTATATCATTGTGTCGGTTGCTTTTGGTGTTTTGTTGAGATCGCATCGGGACTTTTGCACAAGACAGTTCGGGAATCCGCCACGCAGTTTATTCAAAACATCCAACCAGCTCGGCTATTCCGCATAGAAAAACAGAATGAACACTGATTAAAACAGGAAGTGAATGATAACAATAAAATCCTTGAAGGATTATGTAAATATCCTTAAGCGGTTATGCGTTTCTTTTCAGCAATTTAGCGGAACAGGGTCAGACTCTTTCTCATAGCAGGAAAGACATTTCTTTTTTTGCAATCGCAGCTGATGCAAATGCAGAGGAAAAGCAGTTTTCATCATTCGCAATCAATGCTTGGACAGCATGTGTCCGATATTGGGTAATATCCTTTAGAGTTATTTTCAATCCCTTCAGTATTTATAGCATTTGGGAGATTCTTTAAAACATATGCAATTTGCGCCAGAAACGGACGTGCTGCTTATAAATAGTCCATCAGGATATGCTTATTTGAATTACAGATTATCGATAAACAATAACCGTGTGATTCCAGAAATTACAAAGTTATATGCATTGGACATTTTTTTATTACCGAAGATAACACAAATGATTATTGTTATTATCACCGATAGCAGGAATATCGGTGCTGCTGAGTTCAAATGAACAAATTTTGAGATTAATCTCAGGCAAAATGAGTGCGCCAAATATATTGTAAGGCTGTACTTTCCTAATACAGAGAAATAGTTCTTTTTTTCTGGGGTGATCGAAAAGAAAAATATTATCCCTGCAGTTCCTGATATATAAGCGAACAGACGTAATAGTATGCCCGTTAGAATTGATTGATTCATAGTTTCGTATGAGCAGCATAGCTGAAAAGCCAGACCATTTACGTTGTTATATGCAAGGAATGCAACTATTAATTCGGAAATAACAAATAATAGGATAGCATTTGACTTGCTTAAGATTTTTTTCAACTCATGACGTATGTTATTTTTCCGTACAAGATAGCCACCAATAAAGTACGGAAAGAAAGCAATCGTTCTTGATAAAGATAAATAATAATCAGCACTGAAAATACCAGTTATCAAAGCCAGGATTATCATCGTCAGCAATGGATGTTTCCATTCTAATACACTCGATAAGAAGACTTTCCAAAAGAACAGACTGAGTAAGTACCAAAGGGTCCAGTGTGGACTGAATGGGTCTGCCTCACTAAATGAAAATTGAGAATTGACGAATGAACCTAATAACCCGAATAATGCATTTGCCAGCAAGTATGGGATCAGATATTTTGAAATAGCTTTCTTCCCATTTTCGGGAGATGAGAAATATCCTGAGATAAAAATAAAAACAGGCATATGAAAAGGATAAACACAACGGACAATATATTTTAGCCAGGTCGTATCTGTGTTTATGGCAGAAACTTTACCAATACAATGAACAAATACAACTAAAAATATCATTATTCCTTTAATAGTATCAATTTTAAAATCTCGCTGCTTCATTTTATCCCCCAATCTATGATGATTCTCGATAATTATATCAGAACCAAAAATGAGATAAAAATCTGAACTGATTCGAAAACAGCTGAATTCCGAGTGATATAAAGAGATGTTTGCAGGAGAGCTGCTGAATTTCCAGGAAGAACCGATATAAAGACCTGTCACTTCCTGAAAATCGTAAATGTGCAATGCGGAATAAATCTGTCATCGGATAATCGGCTGATGAAGTGACAGAAGAATCGTAAAGCGGGCTGGGGCTGACTTATAATAGAAAACCAAAACATGTGTTCAGCATCATGACTGAATGGCTGTATGCTTTTCAGCTTCATGAGCTGAAAGTCTGGTTTGCGGTTGATGCGTGGACAATGCCGCTGAAAACAGAAAAGAGTCATAAAACGAATGAGGTGAAAAAAGAATTGGTGATAAACAAATCAGTTATGTTATATACTGCAATATGTATGAATTAGTTTATAAGCTATGCAGTGAAAACTGAAAATAGGAGTTTGTTATGAAATTGAAAAGCGAATATGTGACATATCCTGTAGATGATAAGGAAATTATGGTAGGCACAGGGGCCAGCAGTTTCAAAGGGATTGTAAAGATGAATGCAAGTGCAGCATTTATTATTTCCTGCCTTAAAGAAGAAACTGATGAAGAAAACATTCTTGATCAGATGATGAAGAAATATGATGCAGATCAGGAAACAATAAAAAAGGATATCGATCGTGTTTTAGAAACACTTCGCAATATCGGTGCATTAGATGAGTGAATCTAAAACATTTGAGCAGATCCTTGAAGAAGATGAGGTTTTGGTTTATACGTGCAAGGGTTTTTCAATGTATCCGCTTTTGCGCCAGAACAAGGATATCCTTATTATCCGAAAGCCGGCTGGTAAACTGAAAAAACATGACATTGTATTGTTCAAGGATAAAGGAAAATATGTTTTGCACAGAATCCTGAAAATCAGTGGTGATCGTATTATAACTGCCGGAGATCATAATACCTTCAAAGATCAGCCGGTGGATCGATCACAGATTATCGGGATACTGACAACGATAGTAAGAGATGGAAAGGAGATCAGGACAGATGATCTCCATATGAGAGCTTTTGGTTTTCTCGTCGGAGATCTTTTTGACTTAAAAGCCGTTTATCTGAAGTCACGATCAAGGCTTCACAGATTTTTAAAATAGTATAAGAATACATTCAATGCCGGATAACTGGAAGGAGAACATATGGAAATCAAGATGTATACTTTTGAACCTCACGGAGACGCAAGAGGCCAGCTGGTCGCGGTCGAGGCAAATAAAGATATTCCCTTCGAGGTGAAGCGTGTTTATTACATGTATGACACAACCCCCGGTGTTGCCAGAGGCCATCATGCCCACAAGGCGCTGGAACAGATCCTGATCTGTGTGCACGGTTCATGCAAAATCCTTCTCGACAACGGAAAAGAGAAGGAAACGGTTGTGCTTGATGAGCCCAACAAGGGCCTGTATATCTCTTCGGATATGTGGAGAGTGATGTATGATTTCTCACCGGATGCCGTATTGATGGTCATGGCATCCACTTATTATGAGGAATCGGATTATATCAGAGACTATGATGAGTTTCTGAAATATGTGGAAAGCAGAGGAGAATAAATCATGAAAGTACCTTTTGTGGATCT
>JNJQ01000020.1 GCA_000701725.1 Erysipelotrichaceae bacterium NK3D112 | reverse complement strand
CAGCGTGACTTCCTCTGCTGATACAGATCTGTGTTTGGCATCGTACCACTCGTGGACAGTGGCACTGATCAGCTTCCTTGAGACGGAGTTCTCCTCTGTTTTATCCCAGGGAAGATACTTCAAAGAGCTTCCCCAAGAGGAAGCGTCGTCCACATATTTACACATAGTTTGGCGGTCGGATCTTTCAGGAATGAATTAACGGACCGCCAAGCCCTAGCATTAATTCATTCCTGAAAGGTTCCTAGGTGTTCCCTTTCCAGAACGAATTAATTATACCGTTATTAGCGTTGTTTACCAACGCAGTGCAAATTGGGACTTTTTCATTACTCGCTCTTGATCTGGGAACGCAGGTAGCTGTCAATGAAACCGTCGAGATCGCCGTCCATGACAGCCTGGATGTTGCCGACTTCGTATCCGGTCCTCAGGTCCTTGACCATGGAATACGGATGGAAGACATAGGAGCGGATCTGGGATCCCCACTCATTTGCCTTGACTTCGCCGCGCACCGCCGCCGCTCTGGCTTCGTTTTCCTTGATTCTTAACTGAAGCAGTTTGGATTTGAGCATGTTGATGCAGGCTTCACGGTTCTGCAGCTGGCTTCTCTGGGTCTGGCAGAAGACCACAATGCCGGTCGGCTTATGTGTCATTCTGACCGCGGAGTCCGTCTTGTTGATGTGCTGTCCGCCGGCGCCGGAGGAACGCATGGTGATGACATCGAGATCCTTTTCATCGATCTCAATCTCGGCATCGTCCTCAAACTGCGGCATGACTTCGACGGAGGCGAAGCTGGTGTGTCTTCTCGCGTTGGAGTCAAAGGGTGAGATACGCACAAGTCTGTGCACGCCCGCTTCCGCTTTGAGATAGCCGTATACCATCGGGCCTTCCAGCAGAACCGAGCAGGATTTCATGCCGGCTTCTTCTCCTTCCTGGTAATCCATCAGGGTGATCTTGTAGCCTTTTCTCTCCGCCCAGCGCATATACATTCTGTAAAGCATGCTCGCCCAGTCCATTGCCTCGGTGCCGCCGGCACCCGGATGGATTTCCAGAATCGCGTTGTGGTTGTCATATTCGCCGGAAAGAAGAACCTGGATTTCAAAGTTGTCGAAGTTCTTCATGGTTTCCGTGAATTCCTCCTCAATCAGGGCATTCATGTCCTCATCGAAGGATACGGAAAGTTCGGCCAGGCCCTCACTCAGATCATCGAGGGCCGTTTTCAGCGAGGCGTGGGTGTCGATCAGACCTTTCATCTGGTTTGTTTCCTTGATGATTCTCTGCGCCTTTTTCTGGTCCTCCCAGAAATCGGCCGCATTCATGAGCCCGTTGTTCTCTTCGACTTTCGCCTGCTTGCCCGCAAGGTCAAGAGAGAGACCAAGCTGTTCAAGTTTTGCCTGACTGCGGGCCACGCTCTGTTTCATTTCAAATAATTCCATGGTCTTCTCCTTTGTTTACTGTGCGTCTTCAGCAGCCGGTGCCGAGACGTTAATGCAATATGTGACGATGTCCTGGGAAATGGTTCTCATCATTTCCTGGAACAGTTCGAAGCCTTCCTGGACATATGCCTGCAGCGGGTTGTGCTGGGCATAGCTGCGCAAGCCGATTCCGCTTCTGAGCTTGTCCATGGTATCGATATGGTTGGACCAGGCACGGTCAAACATATGAAGGGCAATCTGCTTTTCCAGACGGATCATTGCTTCACGCTTGTTTTCGATGCGCGCCTCATAGAAGTTCCATGCCTTCTCAAGACAGATGTCAATGACTTCCTCACGGCTTCTGCCCTGGATATCGGAAATTGCTGCGACGCCCTTGAATCCGATATCATCCATAGCGGAAATCAGACCTTCCGCATCCACTTCCTGGTTCTTGGACTCGTAGTTGATATGCGAAGCGACAAGATCGGAGATCACACGCTTGAACATGTCATGGATGATGCTGTGGACATCATCGTTTTCGAGGATGTAGTTTCTGGTTTCATACATCGTCTCACGCTGCTGTCTCATGACATCATCGTATTCGAGCAGCTGCTTACGGGAGTCGTAGTTCACACCCTCGACTCTTCTCTGCGCGCTGGAGATGGACTTTGTGACCGTCTTGGATTCAATCGCGGTGTCACCGAGCGAAGCGAAGAGACCTTCCATTCTCTCCGAACCGAAACGGACCATCAGATCATCCTGTACGGATACATAGAAACGTGACATACCCGGGTCGCCCTGACGTCCGGCACGTCCTCTGAGCTGGTTGTCGATACGTCTGGATTCATGACGCTCGGAGCCAAGCACGCACAGACCGCCAAGCTCACGTACGCCTTCGCCGAGCTTGATATCGGTGCCTCGGCCGGCCATGTTGGTGGCGATGGTGACCGCTCCCTTGCGGCCTGCCATGGCGATGATTTCCGCTTCACGGGCGTGGTTCTTCGCATTGAGCACATTATGGGGAATCTTTCTCTCCTTGAGATATTTGGAGATCAGTTCGGATGTTTCAACGGCGATGGTGCCGACCAGAATCGGCTGGCCTGTGGCGTGGCGTTCCACAACCTCATCGACCAGCGCCTTGAACTTTGCCTTCTTGGTTCCGTAAACCGCATCCGGATAGTCAATACGTTTGACTTCCTTGTTGGTCGGAATCTCATAAACATACATGTTGTAGATTTCAAGGAATTCCTCTTCCTCAGTCTTGGCGGTACCGGTCATGCCGGCCAGCTTGTTGTAAAGACGGAAGAAGTTCTGATATGTGATGGTTGCCAGTGTGGTTGTCTCCTGCTTGATGGAGATGCCTTCCTTGGCTTCCACCGCCTGGTGCAGACCGTCGGACCACTGACGTCCTTTCATCAGACGTCCGGTGTTGGGGTCGACGATGACAATCTCGTCATTCTCATTGTCAACGACATATTCAATGTCTCTCATCATGACATAGTTTGCCTTGAGAGCCTGGTTGATATGATGCAGCAGCTGGGTATGGGAAAGGTCATAGAGATTGGTGATGCGGAAGACCTTTTCCGCCTTGGCAACACCCTGCTCGCTCAGCTGAACCGTACGGCTTTTGACATCGACCTCATAATCCTCATCCGCCTTCAGACGCTTGACGAAGCGGTCCGCCTGCAGATAGAGATTGGCCGTCTGTTTCTGGCCGCCCGAAATGATCAGAGGTGTTCTGGATTCATCAATCAGAATCGAGTCAACCTCGTCGACGAGCGCGAAGTTCAGGCCGCGCTGCTGAACCCTGTCCTCAACTCTGGTGACCATGTTGTCACGCAGATAGTCGAAACCGAGTTCGGAATTGGTTGTATAGGTGATGTCGCAGTTGTATGCCGCCCGCTTCTGCGGTTTGGAAAGCTGTCTGAGATTGAGACCGACCGTAAGACCGAGCCATCTGTGAATGGCGCCCATCCATTCCGAGTCACGCTGGGAAAGGTATTCGTTGACAGTGACCACGTGGACACCCTTGCCTTCAAGCGCGTTCAGATAGACCGCCATAACCGAGGTCAGGGTTTTACCTTCACCGGTTTTCATTTCGGCGATGTCGCCGCCCTGCATGACCGCGGCACCGATCAGCTGCACCGGATAAGGGAATTCGCCGATGACTCTGTAACACGCTTCACGCGCAGTCGCGAATGCTTCGACAAAAATGTCATCAAGAGTTGCGCCGTTGGCGAGTTTCTCCTTGAGATACGGGGTCATCGCCTTGAGCTCATCATCGCTCATTGCTCTGTATTTCTGTTCAAGATCCAGTACGGGCTGAATCTTCTTTTTCATCTGGTTCAGTTTACGGCCGTCTTCATTGAATAATTTTGAAATTAAATTTGCCATAAATCCTCCGATCCGCCGATAAATCAGCGATAGTATTATATCTTTTCAAATGGTAAAGTGCAATGAATCACTTGAGCCACCGGTAATTCGCGCTCACCGTGTAAATCCGGATTTTCAGATCCATGCCTGCCAGCGCCTTCAGTGCGCCTTTGAGGGTGGAGCCGGTGGTGATTGTGTCATCGCACAATACGATTTTTTTGTGCAGCTGCGCATCCGGTCTTAATACGATTCCGCTTTCGATCGCATGACGCATGGCCTTTGATTTTCCTTTCTGATCCCCTTCATCCGTTTTGACAAACGGCTCAATGATCTCCATGCCGGTGCATTCAAACATCTGCCGCAGATGTGAAAATCCCCTGCTCTGCAGTTTATGAAGGGATGAAGGCATCATGACCAGCTGATATTCCCGGTACATACGCTGAAACCATCTCAGATCCTCATACAGAAACACATCCTTCAAAGCCTCATCGGCCAGTTCCTTGTACTGGATGAGGCACTTTGAAAAAGCTTCATTGTACACATAAGAGGAACGCAGTCTGATTCCCTCAAAGCAAAAGCTGATCCTTCGCTTCTGCCACTTTCTTCTGCATTCCATGCACAGCGGATCCTCTCCGGAAATGATATCGCTCAGGCTGCCGTAACCAAGCTCTTTTCCGCACATCAGACAGCGCATGCGTTGGCCTCCTCGATGGTTTTCGCGCACGCTTTGACAAGACTGCTTTTCGACATGCACAGAAACAGCACATCGCCATCCGGATACTGGAATGATCTGCCCGCCCTGCCTGCCATCTGAATCAATGAGGCTTCGGAAAACACGCCGCTGTCCGCATTCCATACACAGATATCCGCACCGGGCACCGTCACCCCTCTTTCCAGCACAGTCGTGGCGATGATGATGCCTGCTTTTTGTTTGCGGAATTCAGCGATCACCTGATCGCGGTTTTGAGTATGCGAGGAACAGAGGAAACATTTCATGAAGACGGAAAGAAACCGGTGAAGAATATGAGCGGTGCGGATGGAAGGCGCAAAGATCATGCGCGGATGGTCGCGGCATCTGTGAATCCATATCAGCAGCTGCGCCAGCAGAAACAGACGCGGTCCCAGAATCATCCGCGGCACCGGAATCGGATGGCCGTGCGGACGTCTGAAGAGATTGAGCTGAACCAGCTCATGCCGTTCAGCTTTTTGGCAAAGCGTCTCATCCGGGGTGGCGGTGAGATAGATTGTATGGCCTCTGCACGAGGTTTCCGCAATGCCATGCAGAACATCATTGCCATAGAACGGAAAGGCGTCCGGCTCATCCAGAATCAGCAGGTCAAAACTGCGGTAATAGCGGTAAAGCTGATGGGTTGTGCAGATGATCAGATCTCCGTCCGTTTCCTTTGTATGGCCGCCGCAGACCGCAATCACCTTTGCCTTCGGAAAATATTGCGCAAGTCTTTCCCGCAATTCCAGCACCACCTGTCTGCGGGGAATGGCAAAGCAAACCTTCTTCTTTTCTTTCAGCATTTTCGCAATTGAATAAACAACCAGCTCGGTTTTTCCGCAGCCGCAGGCCGCGTTGATCAATACCGAAGTGTCATCAATCAGCTGCGCGCACTGCACGGCAATTTTCTCCTGGGCCGGGGTGAGCGGATACTGCAGGGTGTACTCCTGAGCGCCATCCGCGATTTCAGCCAGTTTCGGACTTTCTGTCTCTTCTTCGATCATCGCTCTGCCGAAGGAAATGCATCTGCGGCAGTACCAGCCTCTGCTTCCTTTGTAAAAATATTCCGGATCCGTATTGAGACATCTTGGACATTTCATAAAACAAAAGCCTCCGGCATTCTTATTCCGCCGGAAGCTTCCGTTTCTTCATTGCATATGACTGATTTCAGTCTTTGCGGATGTCATGATAGGAAATCACGATCTCAACATCCGGGGCCACAAGCTCTCCCTGTCTGAATACGGTGTCATTGCCAAGACTTACCCGGATGATGCGTCCGCGCCGCTCATCCGCCGGATCGTCCAGATCATAAACCGCTTCACTTCTGACATCCCTGAAACCGGCTTTGACGAATTCCTTTTCGCTTTCCTCATATGGCCTGCCGGTATACCAGGCGGAAGACTGTTTCAGACTGATTCCGTTACTGCGGCTTTTTTTACTGAGTGCGGAAGAATCGGGCAGGTAGTATTTCAGTTCGATCTTCGCATCCGCGTCAATCCAGTTTCCTTCCTGATAATCACCTGAGCCGTTGATGAGAGTTTCCAGAACATCGTTTTCTTTGATAAACAGCGAACCCTGACTGGAAGGCGTCAGAGCGATATGTTCAAAGCCGAGATCATAGAGGGCTTTCATCGTTTCCTTCGTGCTTCTGCCGGTGAATGACTTTTTATTCCAGGAAACCGGAAGTCTGGAAGGCTTCTCGTTTCTCTGATATGCATCAAAGTATTCTTTTGCCAGCAGATAATCGTCACTCTGTGTCCACTTGCGGCATTCATAGGCACGCACCGCATGGATCGGATGGGTTGCCTGGGAGAAGCGCAGGTGTTCCATCGTCTTGTTGAACACATTGTCCGATGTGAACTGACTGAACTCTTCCGCCTGTTTCATAAAGGCTTCCACATTCATCTCATCATTCACTTTCTTGGTGAATCCGGCAAAGCGCATGCACATCTCGATCAATTGATCGGGTCCGCCCATGCACAGAACCGCCGCCCTGTCCGCGGACAGTTCACTGCAGCGCATCCATCTGCGGAAGGCATTCATCACCGGCCAGATCAGCGCCGCGCTTAAAGGAATCAGAGCCATCGCACCGGAAAGAATCCAGCTGCCCATCGTTCTGTAAAGCACATGATGGCAGACGATATGTCCGCATTCATGGGCCAGCACGCAGGGAATCAGCTCATCCGGGATTGTCTCAAGCAGTCCGGAAGTAATCACGATGAAAGGCTTTGTGTCGCCGGCTGTATAAGCATTGGGAAGCACATCCAGTTTCAGGAACAGATCCGGTGTCTCAATGCCGAGCTTTTCCGATATCTCTTTGAGCATCGCATGATAGCGGGGCAGCTGATCCTCGGAAATTCTGACATAGGATGCCAGATTCTCCATGTACATCATCTTTTCGCTCCAGCCGCTCATGAAAGCCTTGGTGACCTGGGAAAAACCGGGGATCGCCTTGAGGGCATCCATTGCCGCCCGGTCTGTTTCATGAAGAAACACATTCTGATTCATTGCCATAAACGGATACCTCCATATCCCATTGTACGATATCATTCATTCTCTGAATCTTAATTTCATTCATGCGGCATTTCCCCGGAAATGAAAACCTTCCGCATGCACGGAAGGTCTGATGATATCTGTGTTAAGCGGGCTGTATCAGTATCTTCTGACTTCCGCCCGGAACATATGGGCGAGCATTTCCAGTTCATCCGCCACATCCGCGTAAATCACCGCATAGTGGGGCTCCCATCCGTCGAGCACCGCCTCATGGATGATCATCTCCGCCGAGAAATCCATCTCAATGACGGTGGAAGTGCCGAAGAACTGCTTCGGTCTGTCAAGCGCTTTACCTTCTGCGATGAAGAAACGGAATGTTCCGTCCGGATTCCGACCAATCCTGAAGACGGTGGCGTGTTCGCTTGCCTCGGTGCCGAATTCCATGGTCGGGCCGATATGCCTGTTGCAGTGTTCGCCGACACAGGCGCCGGTATCCTTTCTTGCCAGTGAGCAGGCAGCCATGCCGCAATGCCAGAAGGTGATGGTGTTTTCCTTTTCATCCAGGCTGACCGGATCGCCGAAGAAAACGCTCTTTTCGCTCAAACGCATGCCCATCCACATTGACACTGCGCCATACATATCCGCTTCACAGGATGCCGCCACGCCAAGATCATTGAGAATGGCAAGCACCGAGCAGACCGGTGTGCCGAAAGATGTGAAGAAGTCCGGCCAGCATCTTGAAGCGATGGCGCCGATATTGTTTTTCTTCACATACTCATCGTATGCCTTGTACAGTCTGGCAAAATCAAGCCGGTTCTTTTCCGGTGTGTTCTCCAGTCCCTCGGTGCGGTTCAGCGCGTCATTCAGATATTCCTCACACTCCTCATCGGTATAGGACTTTGCAAGGTCAATGAGTTCCCTTGCCTCGATGGCCTCCTGGCGGATGCCGAAAGTTTCCAGCAGATCATTGTCCAGCGCTCTGCCGAAACCGAAGCCCTGGGGCGTATGACCGATCGCGCACACTTTCAGCGATTTCATTTCAAAGCGCACCTTTGCGGCACGGATCATCTTTGCCAGAGTATCTTTCACCGCATCCTCTTCCGGTGAGCCGTAGATGAATTCGAACTGTTCGTTTTTAAACTGACGGATGGTATTGGCTGCTGAGAAGGCGCCTGTCAAGGCGTTAAGACGCAGTCTTCCCCCGTCAATCACCGGCTCGCGCAGCGTCCATAACAGCACCGGCACATCGCGGAATCTGTGCATGATTTCAGCGGTGTATGCCGCGTTTGCGAAAGTCAGATTCTGCAATATGATCAGATCCGGATCCAGCGTGTCAAGATATGCGCCGAGCGCGTCTGTGTTCAGGATCATCTCTTCCGGAACAGCCGTATCCTCATTCAGTTCCTTCAGCAGTGTTTTGGAAGCGTCAAACAGCGCCTGGGCACTGGGCATGTGGAAGGTTCCCACACCGATCGGCACATAAGCCGCCTGGAATTGCTTTTTCATCTTCATTTACCTCAGTATTTCAGTTCTATATTATCACCCTTCAGACCGGGATGGGCTCCCTGGTCAATCAGCGGTTTGCGTTCGGGATGGGAAATCACCCATTTGTTTTTCTGCAGCAGAAGACGTGCTTCTTTGTCAGTACTCGCATCCCGCATTGCCTTTTCCACATCACTCAGCGGAGTATTGGTGCCTTTTGGAAGGATCACGATATCCCGGAAGCCTTCATCACACACCCGGCAGGGCGACAGATGCAGGGTTGTCTGATACATTTCGATCAGGGTGCCCTTTGGCACAAAGAAGACTTCGGCATCATTCACATGGATGGAGTTGTCATGAATCTGCCACACATGGGCCAGCACCAGCATGAAGTCAGTGACCGCGTAGTTGAGCTCGCTGCCCTTATGGTATTCAAAGCCGTTGTATGTGGTGTTTCTGCCGTTGCAGTAGCCGATCTCGATGGGCATTGAGCCATAGCAGATTGCTTCGATTTCTTTTCTGACGGGAAGCTCCTCAAGTTCTGAAACAGATGCTTTATAGATATTTCCGCTTTCCGGAATGTCCGTATGGTTTTCCATGAACGCATGCGCAGCGCTCATGTCAAAGCCGTTCACAATCCGGCCATAGGAAGCGAAATACGGATCATGGATGTCGCGTATGAGCACATCATTGACTTCGTTCAGCCTTTCCAGCATGTTCATTTTCCTCTGACAACCTTTACCGTTGCCGAGAAATCCTCATTTCCATAGCCGGCTTCCATCGCATCGTCATACACACGCGCCGCGTTTTCCTCGCCCGGCATGGCAAGTTCACACTGCTTTGCCAGATCCAGGCAGATATGGACATCCTTGTGCATGTTGGCAACCGAGAATGCGGTGGTGAAATCATTGCGGGAAATCACATCCTTTTTGGAATCCAGATAGAAGTTCTGACCGCCGCCATAGCTGATCGCTTTGGCGAATGTGAGAATATCAATGCCGTTTCTTTCCGCCAGCGATGAGGTTTCATTGACGCCGTTCTGGATCTGGCTGACCAGCGCGTTATGGCAGATCTTCATGACCAGTCCCTTGCCGTTGTCTCCCATGCGGATGATATTTTCACCCATATATGAAAGCACCGGACGGACCCGCTCATAATCCTCTTCAGTTCCTCCGACATAAATGCCCAGTTTCCCAGCTTCCGCGGCAGGACGGGACTTGACCACCGGCGCATCCAGGAAGGAAGCTCCGGTCTGCTTTACCTTTTGACTGATTTCCACCGAAACATCCGGGTCGATGGTGCTCATATCAATCCATGTCTTTGTCTGATTGAGCATCGGCAAAACTTCTTCGCATACCGCTCTGACATGTTCGCTTTTGGGAACCATGGTGATGAAGAGATCCGCTTTTTCAGCCACTTCCGCACAGGACGCGCAGGCAGTGCCGCCTTTGCTTGCAAGAAGGTCTGTCTTTTCCTGCACATGGTCATATACATAAACCGTGTCATCATGTTTCGCGATGATATTGGCGCACATTGCCTCGCCCATGATGCCCAGTCCGATAAATCCGATTTTCATTTTTCTTTCCTCTTTCCAATATTGTTATCAGCTTACGATCTGATCAGGCTGATCAGCTCTGCAATTGTATCATCATCCAGCATTGTATGGTTCTTCCGGTAAAAGACAGGGATCTGTCCGAGAGGCGCATTGATCAGATAATCGCCTTTGCGGTATTCCTTGCCGGTTGCCAGTTCAATCCATGTGTCATCCGGCAGAAGCACATGACGGTCGCTTCTGCCCTGTTTGCGGACCGGCGCCACCAGAATGTCACGTCCGAGCAGATATTCCTTGTCGTCCTCGAAATATTCATCGTAGTGATAGAAGAGCGGGCGCATGGCGGGTATGCCTTTATGGGCTTCCTCTTCCACTTTGAGCAGATACGGCTTGAGCGCGGCGTGAATCCGTGACTGCTTTGCGAGATGGCTCAGCAGCTCCTCATCCGCATCAAACTGCACATTGCGTGAAGGCTGATTGCCTTCATGGAAGCGGTACAGCGGGGTCCATACATTCATTTCCTCCCACCTCAGCAGCAATTCTTTCGAGCGGGTCATGTTCATGATGGTCGTGTATCCGCCCACATCCGAATGCACCAGCGGCTGCGCGCTCATGCCCAGTGAAAGACTTGCCGGAATGACGGACGGCAGACCGTCATCCTTTGACCAGTCAACGTGCTGATCGCCGGTCCACATGCATGAGGCATTGCCGATGGAGCCGGTATAACCCGCCCGCATGAAGAAGAACACGCTGTCTCTGACGCCGCATTCCTCGACTGCTTCTCTGTTCATCCTTGCCCAGATGGCAGGCCATTGGTTGTGGTACACCTTCGGATCGCCGTCATAAAGAACACAATCAACAGGCAGATATTCGCCGAAGTCTGCCATCCAGCCGGACATGCCGATACCGATCATGTTTTCCTTGATCAGATTCTTGTACCAGTCATAGGCTTCGGGATTGGTGAAATCGATCATCGCCGCGGGGAAGGTGGTGATGGTCACCATATAATCCTCGCCCTTTTTGTTTTTCACACAGTATCCGTGTTCACTCGCATATTTGTATAACGGTTTTTCAATTGCCATGAACGGATTGATATAACCCAGGAAATGAATTCCCTTTTCCTTCCACTCTGCGATCTTTTCTTTCAGATGCGGATACAGTTCATCATCCGCCTGCCAGTTCCACATGACCTGATAGCCGAAGCCGGTCCTGCGGCAGCCGCACCAGTCCTGCGACCAGACACCGTTCACTTTCACACCGGCATCCAGCGCTTTCCGCACTCTGCGTTCCACCGCGTCACATCCCTCCTGGATGGCCAGGATGGCGCCGTCATAAAGCCACTCAGGCAGTTTTCCATAAGAGCCGAAACGCCTGCACATCCTTTTGGAAATCTCCTCAAAGGTTTTTGCGGATTCCATATGCAGCACGGGCTTTTCCTGCAGACGCAGGCTCAATTGATTCTCCTTACGGAAATCGAATTCGGCATAGCGCGAAGTATTTGCGTAAAGATAATATTTGCGCGAGGAGACAAAGGTCGGCTGGGCATAATACGACTCATACTGGGAAAAGTCGAAATCACGCTCGGGATCATGGCCGACGACCGTGTCACGCACAATCTTTCTCGAAATGCGGCTGGCGTTCTGGTGTTCCGCCACAAAGATACGCACCCGTTCCCCTTTGAGATCAAAGCGCGAATGAGTTTCTCCGCATCCGTAAAAGTGTTCATTCTTTCCGCATGGCATCCTGACCCAGAAGCGGTTGATATTCTTCGGCGCATCGCGCATCACCGCATCATAGATACCGTCATGCATGGTGACATCGACGATGTATTCGCGGTTTTCCCTCTCATCCAGGAAAGTCAGTTTAAAGCCTTCCTCAGTCAGTTCATAGCCGGTCTTTTTCAGATCACGGCGCCACTGAACCAGTTTGCGGTAGCGGAAGCTGCCCCGGCTCATGGTGAAATAATTGCGGCCGTAACCGATGGTCAGCTCCATGTTTTTCAGCATGTGATGCAGAAGTTCTTTCATATGAAACCTCACTGTTCTCTATGGTGAAGAATGATCTGATTCTCTTTCAGCAGCTTCATGGCATCATCCCATGTGCCTGCCGACACATTGGCGCCAGCCGCTCCGAGCACGGAATATGACTGGGCGCTGCCGACATATGCGCTGGAAGGAATGTCATAGCCTTTCAGCCATGCGCTGACAAATCCGGCCAGGAAGGCATCGCCTGCCCCGGTGGTATCAACCGGCTGTTTTCTGTACAGTGTGGGCAGGTGCCATTTTTCCCTGAAGTCTGTGACCAGCACGCCCTTTTCGCCAAGCTTGATGCCGAATACTTTCAGCGGATAGGTGCTGAAGAATTCACAGATGGCATCCGGATCATCACTGGACGCATAGATGGAAGCCTCCTGCATGGAGGGAATGAAAATGTCGCAATGATGAAGCGCATCCTCGATATTCTTCATCCAGTTGCCTTCGCGGTCATAGGAGGCATCCATGGAGGTTGTCAGTCCCTTCGCATGGGCGCGCTCAAAAAGAATACCGAGCGGTTTTCCGTCGAGCATTCTCATCACATTGGCGCTTGCGACATGGAGATGACCTGTTTTTTTCATCAGCTCATCGCTGACCATGTCCTGGGTAAAGAAATGATTGCCGTTGTCCGGAACACGGATAATATGACGCTCGCCCTGATTATCGATCAGAATGACCGGTGCTGCGGTATGGACATGTTCGCTCTGATGCAGATAGGAACAGTCAACTCCCGCTTTTTCCAGCTCGTCGATCACCATCTGCGCCGCGCTGTCTTTGCCAAGCGATGCGCATACGGCGGTTCTCAGGCCAAGACGCGATGTTGAGATGGCAGCGTTGACGGCGTCGCCTCCGCTTGAAGCGGTATATCCTTTGGAAAGAATGCCGTCGATACTCATGAGATCACGGTCGATCCCCGTAAAAAGTGTGTCCCAAGTCGCAATGCCCGCGCACACGATATCAAATTGTTTATGATTCTCCACGATCGGTTCCTCTTTTAATGTCATTATTGATTATATCGCAAATCTTTTTCCATATATGAGAGGGATCATGATTCGGTTGAATTATCCTTCTGAGTAAAAAGAACAGATCCTTATGAGCCTGATGTGCACATGCAAAAAAGCTTCCCGGTTCATATGAATCAGGAAGCTTTCATTTGCTTAAATCGCCATGTATAAGACGGTTCCGATCACGGCAGTTCCGAAGATGATCATGATCGGATTGGTTTTGAATTTTCTTAACAGGAAGAGGCTTCCCGCAAACAGCGCCAGCTCAATCCAGCGCACGGATGAGATTTCCGAAAGGGTTGAGGTTCCAAACAGCGCCAGCAGAAGGATGGTCAGGCCCGCGCCGGCAATCATTGCGACAACCGCCGGTCTCAGCTCGGCCAGCACCGCCTTCACGGTTTTCAGTTCACGGTATTTTGTATAGAACCAGGCAAGCGCCAGGACGATGATGAGAGAAGGAAGAATGCAGCCGAGTGTGCATACGATGGCACCGGGCAGACCGGCCATCTTCTGTCCGACGAATGTCGCGCTGTTGACAGCGATCGGACCGGGAGTCATTTCGGCAATGGTTGTCAGGTCCGCATATTCCGCCATTGTAAGCCATCCCTTGCCTTCCACGACAAGGTTCTGGATCAGAGGCATTGCCGCATATCCGCCGCCAAAGGCGAACAGACCGATCTGGAAATAAACCAGGAACAGTTCAAAGTACAGCATCAGGCAGCCTCCTTTCCCTTCAGCATCGACATGCCAAGACCCAGCGCGATAAACAGCAGAATAATGACAATAGATGAAACCTTGAACCACCATGTGGCGACAAATGCGCCGATCATCAGGCAGATGTTCAGGATATTTTTTGTTTTCACAACGTTGGAAGCCAGGTCAATGACCACATCCACAATGATTGCCGCGACACCTGCTCTCATCACCTGCAGTGCTGTCTGAACAATCACATTGGTGGAGAAGGCGTCATAGATCATGCATACAACGCTGATGATCACAATCGGCGGAATGATCGTGGCAAGCACACTGATCAATGCGCCTGCGAGTCCGGCAATTCTGTAACCGAAGATCACCGCGCTGTTGACAGCCAGAGCACCCGGTGCGGATTGGGCGATCGCCGTCATATCAAGGACCTCATCATCGCTGACCCAGTGCAGCTCATCACAGAATTTCTTTCTCATCATGCCGATGATCACGAATCCGCCGCCGAATGTGAACGCGGAGATTGTCATCATGGACAGAAAGAGTTTCACAAGACTCACGTTTTTCTTTTCCATCTCATCCACCTCTTTGCACGTCTCATTATGGTGCTCTCAATCGCATATAACAATATATATGTTAATATATTTTATATAACTGATTGGTAATGTATATATGACTTTGAGACATCTTGAGATTTTCATGGCGGTATGCCGCAGTATGTCCATGACGCAGGCCGCGAAAGATCTGAATATGACCCAGCCGGCTGTTTCCAAGGCAGTCAGTGAGCTGGAGGCTTTTTACAATGTCACCCTGTTCGACAGACTCAACCGCAGAATCTATCTGACCGAGGCAGGCGAAGCACTCAGGCAGTATGCCGGTGATGTGATCACCCGGTTCAATGAATCGGTTTCCGTACTCAGAGACCGCACCGCTTTTCAGACATGCAGGCTTTGTGTCAATGTGACCGTCGCCGAAAGCATTCTGCCGCAGCTGGTCAAACAGATCTCACAGAAGCTTCCCCTTCTGGATCTTCAGATCGGAATTCATAATTCCTCTGCAATCGAATCCATGCTCAGAAACAATGAATGTGATATCGGCATCATCGATCACCGCAATGATCAGCTCTTTGATTCCGTTTTCCTCTACGAGGAAGCACTCGGCCTCTTCGCTTCCAGGCAATACTGCGCAAAAACGGAAATGGAACCGGAAGAACTTCTGGATTACCGGCTGCTGTTAAGAGAAAGCGGATCCGGAAACCGCAATGCCACGGAAAGCCTTCTGCAGGCAATCAGCTATCCGTCATCACAGATCTGGGAAAGCTCATCGGATCAGGCACTGATCAGTCTGGCTGAAAACCATATGGGAATCACCATCCTGCCGCACAGCTGTGTCAGAAACCTGAGAACACTGCATGAGATTCATCTTGAAAATGCGCAGCTGAAACGGCGCTTCCATCTGGTTTCCTTAAGGAACAAGTATCTGAATCTTCAGATCCGCTCGTGCATGGATATCATCCATGACTTCTGCAAAGACAAATGAAATAGATCTTCTGACTTTAATGAGTGAAGATCTATTCTTTTCTTATCCGCTCAATCACGGAAATCAGGCAGTCTTTCTGAATACCAGAAGATCTCCGTCTTTCCGTTCTTTTTCAAATCCGCATTTTTCCGCGATGTGAATACAGGCTGTCTGATCCGGGACACATTCAATCACATATTCATGAATACCACGATCCATTCCGTACCGGACCAGTTCCCGTGTTACTTTCGATGCGAGTTTTCCGCACTGAAATTCTTTTAAGATAATCCATCCGATCTCATAACTGTTTACATCATACGGATGAAAGATGATATGGCCTGCCAGTCTGGAGGATTCACATTCTTCAAGCGCATAAACAGCCGGACACTCACGCAGTCCGTACTGAATCAGAAACTCTTCCGTTTCCTCATGAGAATATGTCTTTTCCATATACTTCATGAGCTGCGGATCGCCCAGGATTGTTGAAAGATCATCGAGATCCTCCATGGTGTAAGGACGGATTGCAAAATGTTCAAAGCGGATCATTTCCTCTCACCGAGGTCTTCGGGAACAGTGATCTTGAGATTGGCATAGGAGCCCTCCACCGCCTTGACTCTGACATCCGAGTAACGCTCGATCAAAGAGGTGTCATCCGTGCCGGTATAACCTTCTTTAAAAGCCTTTTCCATACAGCCAACAAGAAGCTCTGTATCAAAAGCCTGCGGTGTCTGAGCATTCATCAATGTATTGCGGTCAGGTGTCTCCACGATATAGCCGTCTCTGACAACCTTGATCGTATCCTTGGTGGGAACACATAACAAAGCAGCCTTTTCGGTTTCCATTGTCTGTTTCAGTCTTTCAAGACTGTCCTTGTCAAGGAAAGGTCTTGCCCCGTCATGAATCATGACCGTTTCCGCAAACACGGTGTCAAGTCCGTGCGATACGCTCTCCTGTCTGGTGTTTCCGCCTCTGACCAGGGTGATCTTTCCGGGCCAGAAGCCTTTGACGTTGTCATAATAATTCTGCGCGTCAGTCACAACCGTGATCTGCACACAGTCCGAATCATTCATGAAAATATCCATGGCATGTTCCAGAATGGTTCTGCCATCCTCAAGTCTTGCATATACCTTATTGAAGCCGAGCTTCATTCTTTCGCCTTTGCCGGCGGCGACAATGATCACACTGTATTTCATAAGCATTCTTCTTTCCTGCATCCATCATACAACAAAAAAGATCTCCGTCAGGAGATCAGATTGCCGAGAAGGCCATATGAGAAAACCGTCATGATCACGGCTGCCAGGAAAATGCCGAGCAGAATGGAGATCGATGCTTTCTTGAGATCCATATCAAACAATGCCGCGACAAGGCTTCCCGTCCAGGCACCGGTGCCCGGCAGAGGAATGCCGACAAACAGCATCAGTCCCAGGAATCCATAGCGGTCGATCTTCGGTTTGTTCTTTTCCGCTTTGCGGATCAGCCACTCGGCGACACCGGAAAGATGATGGTCCGCCATCCAGTGAATGACTTTCTTGATCAGAAGAAGAATGAACGGAATCGGAACGATGTTGCCAAGCACACACCAGAAGACAGCCTCCCACATGGGAATGCCGAGCATTCTGGCAAGAATCAGTCCGCCTCTTTCCTCAATCAGCGGAATCATACTGACCAGGAATACGGACAGTTTCGGTGAAACAGGCACATGCGCCATCCACCAGGCAAGAAAAGATTCAACCATGACAACACCTCCGTCTCTTCGCCACGTAACTGTATCACAGCCATCGCATTACTTCAATTTTGACGTTTAATCTTCTTTTAAACGGTTGGAATTATCTTCCAAAAATTTTTTGAAAAAACTATATTTTTTGTGTTGACATCCCATATACCGGTTGGTATTATATTAAGGCATTCGATGAGATGGGCCTGTAGCTCAGGTGGTTAGAGCGCACCCCTGATAAGGGTGAGGTCGTTGGTTCAAGTCCATTCAGGCCCACCATTTCATTGAATTGATATACATGGGGTTATAGCTCAGCTGGGAGAGCACCTGCTTTGCAAGCAGGGGGTCAGGAGTTCGATCCTCCTTAGCTCCACCATAGATAAGGAACATGGAGTTCCTTTTTTTGTATCCTAAGGAAAGGAAAATAACCTGCAGTCAATTGATTTACGGCTGCAGGTCTTTTTCATGTTTGTCTTTTCAGTCAAGATTCAATGAGGCGATCTTGTTCGCATCCGCGGCGATGACCAGGAAGTCATCCGCCTGGATCACGGTGTCGCCTTTGAAATTGATGTTGACTTTTCGTTCCTTGTTTTTGCGGATACCGATGACATTGACGCCATACAGCTCGCGCAAATTGAGCTGTTTGATTTCATGATTGATCCAGAGTTCCGGCGCCTTGATTTCCATGATCGCGTAATCGTCCGCCATCTGGAAAATATCCGAAATCTTTGGATTCATGATCGAAATGGCAACTCTCTGGCCCATTTCATTTTCCGGCTGAATCACCTGATCCGCGCCGATTCTCTCCAGAACATAACGGATGCGGTCGCTGTTTGCCTTGGCAATGATATGGCCAACCCCGAGTTCTTTGAGGTTGAGGATTGTTTCAACACTGTCTTCCAGGTGGGAAGCCATGGATACGATCGCCACATCCGCATCCTGCACACCTGCTTCTTTCAGCTGTTCAATATCCCGGGCATCGCCGCAGATCGCATTGGGAACCAGCTCTGCAACATCCTGCACAAGAATCATATTTCTGTCGATGGCGATGACATCACCGCCGGCAGCCGCAATTGTTTTGGCAATGGAAGCGCCGAAGTTGCCCAGGCCGACAACCACAAACAGATTCGTATTGGATTCAGACATATTACTCTCCTTTAACCGATGATGATATTCGCATCCGGATATTCGATATGATTGGTCACTCTTCTTTCCTTATGGAAAGCGGCATAGACGCTTAACGGACCAAGACGTCCGATGAACATGAGGATCATGATCACGATCTTTCCGCCGGCGCTGAGTGAGGAAGTGATGCCGGTGGAAACACCGACCGTCGCAATTGCCGATACAGCTTCAAACAGCAGTTCCAGCAGTCCGACAGAAGGTTCAACGATGGTCAGCGCCAGTACCGCCATGAAGGTGATGGAAATATACAGCGTCAGAATGACATAGGCGTGTTTCAGAAGAGACGGCGCGACCCGTCTGTTTCTGATCACCGCGTCGGGCTTGCGGTCATCCAGCGTATTGAGCGCGCTGCTGTAGAGCACCGCGATGGTGGTTGTCTTCATACCGCCTGCGGTACCGCCCGGGCTGCCGCCGATCAGCATATACACGCACATAATGAGCAGCAGCGGTCTTGTGCACATGCCGAAGTTCACCGTCGCAAATCCGGCGGTTCTGAGTGTGACCGACTGGAAGAGACATGCGAAGAATCTGGATTCCCCGTTGAGATTCATGATTGTGCCGGCATTTTCCGATTCAAACAGATATACCAGAAAGAAACCGCTGACTATCAGAATCAGTGTTGTGCGCAGCACCGTCACGGAGTGTTCGGAAAGCCGTTTGACTTTTCTTGCCAGTGTTTTTCCCCTTCTGAATTTTGAAACAAGAAGATCTTTCAGTTCAAACCACACCATGAATCCAAGACCGCCGAAAATAATCAGTGTCATCACAGTCAGATTGATGATGGGATCACCAACATACCGGATCAGACTGTCGGAACCGATCGGGTCAAAGCCGGCATTGGTAAATGCGGATACAGACAGGAACAGCGCATTGAACAGGCCTTCGCGCATTCCATAAAGACTGATCAGCCGGAAACTCAGAAGAATGAAACCGCACACCTCAAAAATCACGGTATAGAGAATGATCCTGCGGATATAGCCGGAAACATTGTAAAGATCGCTTTTGCCGGCCGCCGAGGCAAACAGTTTTTTCTCTTCCGTGGCCATGCGCTTTCTGTTGCGCAGAATGAAGATGGCAATAATCGTCATCGGTCCGATGCCGCCGATCTGCATCAGCAGAATCAGCACAATCTTGCCGAAATGGGTATATTGGGAAGCCGCTGTCACCGTGGACAGTCCTGTCACGCAGACCGCGCTGACCGCCACGAACAGATTGTTCAGATAAGAGGAGGGTGCCCCCTGGTTTGAAACGGGAAGGCTGAGCAGAACGGAACCGCTCAGAATCACGATCAGAAAAGTGATCATCAGCAGTTTGGCAGGGTTATTCGCCTTTGCCACCCGCTCAATCCATGACCTTCTGCGTCCGGTGATTGCGTTCAGCTCTTTGATATTCATGGATTTATATTATCACACAGTGCAGATGCCGATGAATGCTTTTAAACGCAAAGGACCGAATGCATGCACACGGTCCTTAACATCTGAATATCTTCAGTCGGTCAATCCGGCAATGCGGAAGACGTCGCTGACTTCCTTTACCGGAATGATTTCCAGTTTGTTTCTGATCTCATCGGGAACATCTCTGAGATCCTCCTCATTCTCAGCCGGAATGAGCACTTTCTTCACGCCTGCCCTTTCGGCTGCCATAAGCTTTTCAGGCAGGCCTCCGATCGGCATTACAAGTGAACGCAATGACACTTCACCGGTCATGCCCAAAGCCGGATCAACCGTTCTGCCAAGCACCAGCGAGGCAATCGCGGTGGTCAGGGTGATACCCGCGGAGGGACCGTCCTTTTTGACAGCGCCGCTGGGCACATGGATATGAAGATCATTCTTTTCAAACATCTCCGCCTTTTCCGGGAACATGTTTCTGACAATCGAGATGGCAATCTGGGCGCTTTCCTTCATGACATCGCCAAGCTGGCCGGTAACGGTGATTTTTCCGTTTCCTTTGGAGAACATCGTTTCAATGAAGAGAATCTCTCCGCCCACCGGTGTCCAGGCAAGACCTGTCACAATGCCGGCTCTTGATTCAATCGCGATGCGCTCATGGTGAATCGGTCTTGTATCCAGAAGATCACGCAGCTTTTCGGGACCGACGGTGATCTTCGCCTTTTCATCTGCGGCAATTTCAACCGCGGCAGAGCGGCATAAGGTTTCCATGACTTTCTTGAGGCCGCGCACACCGCCCTCCATCGTATAGGAGGAAATCGCTTCGCGGATAGCCTCATCGGAAACCTCGAGTCTGTCCGGAGAAATGCCCGTCTTCTCCATGGCGCGGGGAAGCAGATGCTTGCGGGCGATCTGGAATTTATCAGCGATGGTATAGCCGTTGAAACGGATTACTTCCATACGGTCAAGCAGCGGCTGGGGAATCGTATCCATGGAGTTGGCCGTGCAGATAAACAGCACATCGGAAAGATCATAAGGCACATTCATGTAATGATCGGTGAAGGTGCTGTTCTGTTCCGGGTCCAGCACTTCCAAAAGCGCCGCGGAAGGATCACCGTTAAGGGAAACGGAAAGCTTGTCCACCTCATCAAGAACCATGACCGGATTGGAGACGCCGCTTTTGGCGATGCCGTCCATGATTCTGCCCGGCATCGCGCCGATGTATGTTCTTCTGTGTCCGCGGATGTCCGCCTCATCGCGTGAGCCGCCCAGCGACACACGCACATACTTTCTGTGCAGCGCTCTGGCAATCGACTGGCCGATGCTGGTTTTGCCGGTACCGGGAGCACCCACAAACAGGAGAATGGAACCGGACTGGGTCTTTTTCAGGTTCATCACCGCGATCTGCTGGATGATTCTCTTCTTGACCTGCTGCAGTCCGAAATGATCCTCTTCAAGCACCTGTTCAGCTTCTTTAAGATCAATCGTTTCCGGCTCATGCTTGCTCCATTCCAGTGAGGTGATGAAATCCAGATAGTCATACAGCATGCCGTATTCCGGCGAGTTCTTGCCGTCCTGCTTCAGTCTGGAAAGAATCTTGTCCGCTTCCTTTCTGGCGTCCGCGTTCATGCCGCTCTCCTGGATTTTCAGCTCCAGCCGACGGATATCGGACACATTTTCCGGATGCATTTCATCAAGTTCCTTCTGCAGGTATTCCATCTGTTTCTTGATCGCGCTCTCACGGTATGCGTTCTTGTACTCTTCGTTCTGGGCACTTTGCGCCTCGGTGGTCACCTTGGCAATTTCCAGATATTCAAAGAGGACCTTTTCGATCTGCTCATTTCTCTTTTTCTTCGAATCCTCGGCGGCCAGCTGATATTTTTCCTCGGGTGTGATGTTGATCCACTGCGAGACCATGCATACGATTTCGGACAGGGAGCTGACCTGGTTCAGAATCGGCAGGACGGAATTGCCCCATGCATAGGAGGAAAGAATCCCGCGCAGCGACTTTTTCGCATCTTCGAGATGGCTCTTTTCCACCGAGGGCTCAAGGTCTTCGATATCCGGCCTTCTGGAAATATTGACCGAAAGACTGCGGTCAGCCCGGACAAAGACATTTTCAACATTGACTCTCTGCACGGTATGGACAATGACCATACCCTGCACCGAGGTGTCGGACACATATCCGGCCACACCGATCGGATAGAAGCTGTCTTCGGTGAAACGCTTGTCCTGGCTCTTCTGGAAGAGGAACAGCACCCTTTCATTGGCGGAGGGAGTTGTGCCGTTGGCGGAACGGATCCGGTTCAGAGGAAAGAAAATATTGGAATCAGGAAGAATGACCTGATTATATACAGGAATAATGACCATGGAATGTTCTCCTTTCTTCAAGAAAACTTGACACCTGTCAAGGTGATGATGAAATCATCCCATCAAGTTTGACAACTGTCAAGTTTTTTGATTCAATATGGGCATAAACGAGGTCATATGTACAAAGGGAAGAACCGCACCGCGTGCGCATCACAGAGACAGATCGCCGAAGCCCTTCTGGAACTGCTTCAGGAAGGCAGCTTTCAGTCTGTTTCCATCGCTTCGATCTGCCGCAGGGCATCAGTGTCCCGGCAGACCTTTTATTCCCTGTTTGAATCCAAGGAGAATGTGATTCTCTATGAGCTTTCAATCAGCAGTCCCTTTGAACCGGATTTCGAATCTGATGACACGCTGACCCTGCGCCAGCTGGCCCGCAGCTACAGCCGCTATCTGAGAAGCAACAGACAGCTTCTCAATATTCTGGTGAACAACGGCATCATTCATTACATGTATGATCAGCAATACTCCTGTCTGATCCGCTGTCCCGCCTTCATGCGGGATTATCCCGAACAGGACCGCAGATTCAGCGCCGATTTCATCGCTTCGGGAATGACTTCCATTGCCCGCAGCTATATTCTCTCCGGCGCTGATGAGGATGAGGAATATCTGGAAAATCTCATCTGTTCCCTGTTCTCCGGAAAAATGATCCGCTACTGATAATATTGCCCTGAAAAGATGAAATTCCGCCCGGTGAGAGCGGAATTTTTTTGGTGATTATCTTGATGCGGCAACGGATGCCATATTGAGCGCGTCTTCCATTGTCTCAGCTCCGGCGAGGAAACCGCTGGCATGGCAGAAGATCGCCGTCTTGATACCGGAGGCAGCGCGAAGCTCCTCATTGCGCAATCCGTACCATTCTGAAGGCAGCGGATGGCGGAAGGAAGTGCGGTCATCCGAATTGCTCAAGGCGCACTGCACATTCCAGCCTCCTCTTAAGGCCGGTGAGACAACATACCAGATGTCCTGTGCCTTGGGATTGCGGAACTGTCCGTAGAGCACACCCTCCCATGGCGCGAAGGGATCAAGAATCATGATATGGTTGGCGGAATAATCGATTGCCCGCAGCACATAATCCCTTCCATCCAAAGAGGAGATGATGGAGTCAATGCGGTTGATCAGGATATCTCTGGCAAAGCTGACCGCATCATTGAAAGCATCATTCTGATCCAGATCGGAATTCCAGGGCGGATTGAAATCCTTGATCAGTTTGGATACGGAGAAAGGAACCTTCGCCGCCGAAACAATCTGCGCCTTCTGGTCATCGGTGATATTGGGCATTAAAGCCAGCTGTGCGGCAACCGGATCAAAGCCGTTGTCCTCGGCGTCAATGCCGAGAATCAATGAGGTTTCCAGACGGTTATAGACTTTTTCCATATAACGGGGCTCGCAATCCATTGCCTCGAGTATTTCCCGGTAATACTTCCGCCAGACAAGACCGCAGGCGGCATAGGGAATATCGGTTCCCGGATGGCAGCCGTTGGTTTCCTTGTTTTCCACCGAGTGATGGTCGAGTTCCCCTTCCCCGATGTCAAAGACGATCCAGTCATCGCCTGTGGGCACTTCTGTATCACCGCCGCGGGTGACCTGGATGTCATCGGCCATCAGCGACAGCATCGCCGAGGCAAACACCTCATCCGCGTGGAATATTCCGTTATGTGTAAAAAGCTTCAATGTTCCTCTCATATATCCTCCATAGGCAAAGGCGGACAATGCCCGCCTGTTAATTCACATACTTTCCCGATTTCACCGAAATCCGTTTTGTTTTGACGGCATACGCGATGCCCCGCTTCATGCCGGCGGCGACATTGGTTCCCATACGGGTATAACCCATTAACGCAGCTGTCTGTCTGGCCAGATCCTCATAGGCAAGAGCTTCCTTTGCGGCAATGGATGCGGCCGCGTTGGCAATCTCGATATCCGGCACATAGAGCACATCCCGGCAGGTCAGATCATAAGCTCCGAACAGCCGGTACACATTGTAATCAGCCGGTTTCTGTTTTGCCTTCCAGTATACGGTTCCGCTTTTGTCCGTGAGGGCATTCAGCTTCAGCTCTTTCAGGATGGCATCCATATGCGTTTTGATTCTGGAGCCTGCCTTGTAGAGAGCAAAGCTGTTGATGACCCGTTTGATCAGCAGCCACTCATGGATCGGAGCCTCATCGCGGATCACCGCTTTGATGCGCTTTTCGATTTCCGCATTGAGCTCTCCCGAAAGCAGTTCATCACTGCTCACGGAAGTAAACGGCAGGTCAGAGATCGCATATGTTTTTGAAACCGTCCTGTAACTCATATCATTTCATTCCGAAGTCTCGGAAGCCTCCATCACCGGCAGAACCGTGTTGTATGTATAGCTTTTCGAAGTGTCCCCGTCATTGAGCATGACCTCAATGGTCGCGGCGGAAAGTTTGGAGATCAGTTTTGTGTAAGTCTGATCGGGAAGCTTGTACAGCGGTCTGGTCGCGGACATGAAATATGATCTGTCACCGTATCCGTCCTTGTGACAGGCATTGAAAACAGTGTCTGTGCGGTAGTAGATCTTTGATTCATCCGCCTCATAGGACGCAAGTTCCGGGGCGAATGTCTCATCATATGTGCGTAAGTTCATGACGGAAAAATCACTGACTCTGTCCTTGACCTCCACATAGACGCCATAGCTGGTGATTTCACCGTTTTTCACGACGAAAATGCATCCGTTGTAAAGATCCGAAGCCTTGGAAGGTTTCGATGCGCATGCGCCAAACAGTGAAGAGACAAGAATTGTCAGAATCAGGAATATTATCTTCATAAGCTCTTAGTCATTATATCGGAAGATCTTTTCCGCTTAAAGTCCCTGTTCCTTTACAAATGCGTAGAAATCCTGTTCCGCCTTCTGATCCTCTTTGCGTATTGTGCCCACCGGCATCGCGTAGAAGATGCTTTCCTCTTCCCCGTCGGGGCCGAACGCCGCATCCGCAATTCTTCCGTCCACCGCCGCAATGGCGCATCCGCCGCGGTGAATGGATTCAGCAGCCAGATAGACATTCTCCGTGATGTGGCCGGCATCCATCAGCATCGGCACATGGGCATGGATTCCGTATCTCCATTCAGCACGGTAGAATACGGCACTGTAATAGAAAACGATATTCGCCTTTGCTGCCCAGGACTGTCCGCACAAAGAAGCCGAGATGAAGTCTTTAAGATCATCTCTTGTCCCAAGCATTTCGATTTCATGTTTCATCGGCAGGTAATGATACAGACCGTCCGCAAGTCCTTCGACATTCTGAATGGCCATATAGCATTCAAACTCATGCCTTGCTCCGCCGCATGGAACCGTTCTGAGGGTCGCGTAGGATTTGCCGCGGATCTCCTTGACGCCTTGAGAGCACCACAACAGATAACTGAGTTCTGTAAGGCTCATTTTCTCCATCGTATACACACGGTGCGAACATCTGCCGTTGATGATTTTCAGGAAATCATTTTCTATGGTAAGATCCGCCAGGTCATGGGGAAGCGCAATGATCTGATCGCTCATGGCCGCTTTGGTCAGCGGAGGCTGCGGTTTTTTCAGTTGCTGGTCAGTATAATAATCTTCTGCTTCATCATTGAATGAACGGATGAAATTTCTGCCCCGTTCAATCCGCTCTCTGATTTCCTTATCATTCATAAAAAGTTCCTCTTGTTCAGATTATAATGCATGCCCTGACAGATGTGTTATAATTGCCCGGGTTTGTAAAAGGACGCTTATGAAAAAGATTTTTTACACAGAAGCCGCGTACGTCGCGGGCACGGTATTGCTGGCGCTTGGCACCGCACTCATGGAAAAAGCGGATTTCGGCATGTCGACAGTGGTCGCGCCTGCCTATCTGCTTTATATGAAACTTTCACAGTCATTTCCGTTTTTCACTTTCGGGATGGCGGAATACACTTTACAGGCAGTGCTTCTGATTCTGCTCGCCATCGTGCTGAGACGGTTCAGAAAATCCTATCTGTTTTCCTTTGCGACCGCATTAATCTACGGTTTTGCGCTGGATCTGATGATGAAGCTGACAGCTCCCATTGTCCCCTCGATGCCTTTGCGGATCATCCTTTATATCATCGGCATGATCATCTGTGCCGCCGGGGTTGCCTTCTATTTCAGATCGTATATCTCTCCGGCCGCCTATGAGCTGTGCGTCAGTGAAATCAGCGCTGCCCGCAGCCTCAGCATTGACAAGGTCAAGATCATCTATGACGTATGCAGTTGTGCAATTGCCGTACTGATGTCCTTTCTCTTCTTCGGATTCGGTCATTTCGAAGGAGTCAGAACCGGCACCTTCATCTGCGCCTTGCTCAACGGCATTCTGATCGGCTTCTTCAGCCGCGCATATGACCGTCTCTTCGATTTCCGTGACGGTTTGCCGCTGCGTAAATATTTTGAAATCTGAAACTGAAAAGCTGCCGCGCGGGCAGCTTCTTTTCATATTCAGATCACCTGTTTCCAGGCTTCGGGAAGATACTTCATGGTTGAAGTGATCATGTCCTTCACCAGGGTGCGGACATCTTCTTCGCAAGGATGATGGCCCTTCACCAGCGGATCATCCATGAATGACTGCACGACAAGCTCAAGACATTCCTCCATGTTCTCACCCTTCATCGCATCCAGTGCCGCTTTGAGGATTCTTTCATGATTGTCCGTATGGGGCACGATCAGTTCCTTCAGCTGTTCATCCAGTTTTCCGGCAGCCACGGGACGGACGGAATTGCGTGAGAAAACGGCATTCGTTTCGACAACAGCGCTCTTGGGAAGATTTTCAATCTGCAAAGCGCTGTTTGGCAGATTGACATTGGAAATGACTCTTTCCAGACCGAGCAGCGCCTTGATGAGAAGAACGCCTTCCTCACCGGTTGATTTCAGCGGAATCTCCTCCTCATGCGTGAAGAGTCTTTCACTTCTTGCCAGACGCTTCTGAAGATCATTTTTGCGCCATGACACCGGGGTCAGGGTGAAATCCCAGCTGTGCGCGGTATCCGGATCTTTCAGATATTCATCACCGGGCATGAATTCGGCCAGATGGCGGTCGCCCGCCGCGGCGATGGCGCCGTATCTTCTGAACAGGTCCATCTTGACTCTGTGTCTGCATACAAACACGGGATCCTTGGGCTGATCATTGTTCAGATCCTTTTCGTCCTCATACCCTTGTGCAAAATGATCCGCGATGTACTCCCGGTAAACCGGGAAGAGATCAATGCCATGGCAGGAGGCTTCCGTGAACCAGGTGAAATGATTGATGCCGGTCACATTGACATGCACATCGTGCCAGTCTTCGACTTTGTTTCCGGTCTTCATTTCATAAAGATCCCGCAGAATCTTCTGGGTGCCGAACACCTCATGGCAGCACCCGAAGGCATGGATTTCCGGATAGACGGCATAAAGCGTCTTCACCAGCAGCGACATCGGATTTGTGTAGTTGATCACCCATGCCTGCGGACAGGTGTCACGGATGGCTTCGGCAATTTCCGCAAACATCGGTACAGCCCGCAGCGCACGGATCATTCCGCCCGGACCGGCGGTATCACCGACCGACTGATAAATGCCCAGTCTTTCCGGCATGTGGACATCATGTTCCATTTCATCGAAAGTGCCCGGGAGAATGGAAATCACCACAAAGTCGGCGCCGTTCAGTGCTTTTTTCAATGTGGCGGAAGTCTGATAGCACCATTTGCCCTTCACTTCCTTGCGATTGCTGAGATGATTGCCGATCTCCTCGTTGCGCTTTGCGGCCTCATGATCGATATCATAAAGACGGATGGTGCCTGAGAGCTGTTCCTCATTGGCCAGATCGGTCATGAATGTCCATGCCCATCCGCGGCTGCCGCCGCCGATATATGCGATCTGTATGTCTTTGACGGTATTGTTGTTGATGTATTCCATATTTTTTCCTCACATTCATTCTTCATGATTGCGTTCATCCGGTCAATGGACGTTTCCGCAAAGAAACAGTCTCACATTTCTTTTCATGCATGAAAAAAGACATGCCGTATGAACGGCATGCCCGTAACATAACAATTTACGCGATGGCTGCGAAAGCCGCGTCCAGAGCAGCGATCAGATCATCGATCTTTTCAATGCCGACGGAAAGACGGATGGTATTGGGACGGATGCCCTGATCCAGCAGCTCTTCCTCACTCAGCTGAGAATGGGTTGTGCTGGCCGGATGGATGACCAGGGATTTCACATCCGCGACATTGGCAAGCAGCGAGAAGATCGGCAGATTGTCAATGAATGTCTTTGCGGTCTCAGCATCTCCTTTGATCTCAAAGGTGAAGATCGATCCGCCGCCTGAGGGCAGATATTTTTCATAAAGCGCATGGGACGGTTCGGAAGGAAGTGAGGGATGATGAACCGCCTCAACCTGCGGATGCTTTGCCAGATAATCCACGATCTTCAATGCGTTTTCCGTATGTCTTTCCACCCGCAGCGACAATGTTTCCAGCCCCTGCAGGAACAGAAATGCCGCAAACGGCGAGAGCGTGGCGCCGGTATCCCTTAACAGAATCGCCCGGATATAAGTCACAAAGGCAGCCGGTCCGACCGCATCTGCGAAGGAAATGCCGTGATAGCTCGGGTTGGGATCGGAAATCCACGGATATTTTCCGGATGCCTTCCAGTCAAACTTTCCCGCTTCAACGACCACGCCGCCGATCGCGGTTCCGTGTCCGTTGATGAACTTGGTGGCGGAATGCACAACGATGTCCGCGCCATATTCAATCGGTCTGATCAGCACGGGTGTGGCGAACGTGGCGTCAATCACCAGCGGAATGCCGTGGCTGTGGGCAACGGCAGCCACCGCCTCGATATCAATCAGGTTGGAATTCGGATTTCCCAGCGCCTCAATGAAAATCGCCTTTGTATTCTCGCGGATGGCATTCTCGAATGATCCTTCCTCATCCGGATCCACGAAGGTTGTTTCAATGCCTGCGCTGAGCGGCAATGTATGAGCAAGCAGATTGTATGTTCCGCCGTAAATGGTTTTGGAAGCGACAATGTGTTCGCCCGCCTTTGCGAGGGCCTGGAATGTATATGTGATTGCGGCAGCTCCGCTGGCTGCGGCCACAGCTGCGCTTCCCCCTTCGAGAGCGGCGATTCTTTTCTCAAAGATCTCCACGGTCGGATTGGTGAGACGGCTGTAGATATTGCCGGGATCTCTCAGACCGAAACGGTCAGCCGCGTGCTGCGCATCATGGAACACATAGGATGCGGTTGCGTAAATCGGCACCGCTCTTGCGTCGGTGGCGGGATCAGCCTGTTCCTGGCCGATGTGAAGCTGTTTTGTTTCAAGACTCCAGTTCTGCGGATTTCTGATATCTGTCATTTTCTTTCTCCTTCTTTCTTCTGTTTTCTTTTGATTCATCCATCTTTCAGCCGCTTCACATTCGGCCCTGCAGAAGTTTCGGAAGCGTCAATGTTTTGTACTTCATACAGATGATTTCCTTTCGCACTCTTATTTTCGTGCATGTTCAAGGAAAGCGCCAATACAGGTACTGAATCCTCTGTAATAGTCTGAATCTATAACCCGCAAGGCTGCCTCTGTACATGCGGCATGGAAAAAGATTATGATTTCTTAAAGGAGTTCAGCCATGAGTGCAAAACAGAAAAACAAACGTTCAAAAATTATCACAGGCGCATTCGTTCTGATTCTGTGTGCGCTGTGGCTGCTGTTTGCGGTCTGTTACTGGAACCGTGTATATCCGTTTTACCGCGCCGCGGATTTCACATATCTGCGCACAATAGAGGCAATCCTTGATCCCGGTTATTTCCCGGCGGTATCCGTGTATCTTCATCTGGCGCCGTTTCTGTTGTTTGTCCATCTCATCACCCGCCTCATTTCCCAAGCAATCCGCACCTCTTTACAAAACAAAAACACAGCCCGTCTGTACGCATGGTCTGCGGGGCTGTGTGTGTTCGGCGCAATTGTTCTGATGTGCGGCTGCGTCACTTATATTCCTGAATGGCTGATGTCACAATATCCTTCTTTGAATTTCAGCAGGTTTGTGCAGATCTGCGATCTGGTTTATCCCCTGCTGACTCCGCTTTCTCTTCTTTGTGCCGTATGCGTCACATTGATCAGAGATTTCAAAGAGAAGAAGAGATTCAGGTTCAGCGTCTTTCTGATCAGGCTTGTCATATGCATCCTGGCAGGTGTGCTGGCCGCCGCTGCCTCAGCCTGTCTGCTGGCGGTTCTCAAAGCATATCTGCCTGAGGCTGTCATCATGGTGGAGAACTTCTGTCAGACCCTGGCCGCATCGTCATCGATGTGTGCGGTTGCGCTTATACTTGCACCGCTGATTGAGGAAACCGCCTTCCGCGGTCTGATCCAGCATCATCTTTCCAAATATCTGAATCCCTTCATCGCCGTCATCATTTCCTCATTGATGTTCGGCTTATGGCACCGCAATGCCGGTCAGTTTGTTTACACATTTCTGTTTGGTCTGATCGCCGGTTATGTCTTTCACATCACCGAAAAAATCCGCTGGAGTATATTGACGCATTTCATCCTGAATCTGTCCGCGGTTCTCGCATTCAGCACTTCTGAAACGTGTATCTTCGGCGCAATTCCTTATCTGCATCAGGCTTATCAGATCCTGAGCGGATTATCCGTGCTCAATGCATCAATGCTTTGCGGCGCGCTCATCTGTATCCTGATTCTTCTGATCCGCTTTCTGACAAAGAGGCACTGACACATATCACAGTTATTTACCGCCTTTCACAGGGCGGTTTTTCTTTTCGCGCCAGACAAAAACAGATCCGGAGATTTCAGGATCTGTCCTTTGGTAATTCTGAAATTACTTGTTGTCAGCTGTGACTGCCTTGGCAGCGGTACGGCCGGATACGAAGATTTCAACAATCGCGTTTCCGCCGAGTCTGTTGCCGCCGTGGATGCCGCCGGTGACTTCGCCTGCTGCATAGAGGCCTTCAATCACATTGCCTTCAGCGTCGAGCACATGACGCTCTGTGTCAACCTTGACACCGCCCATTGTGTGGTGTGTGGACGGAGCCATCAGACGGACTCTGAGCTGAGCGCCGTCGAGGTCATATGTGCTTTCATCCCACTTGCCGTCAGCGTCCTTTTCGCAGTTGCCGACCGGTCTGGAAGCGGCTGTCTTCTTGACATCAGGATAGTCCTCAGCCTTTGTGTTGTTCAGAACGCACTTGTCATAGTCTTCAATGGTCTGTCTGACAACTGCCGGATCAGCCTTGACGCCGAGCTTGTCAAAGAGTTCGCCGAGCTTGTCAATTGTGGTTGTGTAGTATCTGCCTTCAAAGTCCTCATCACCAAGCTGTACAGGAGCGGGCAGCGGCTGTTCCTTGTTGTAGATTTCAACGAAGACACCCTTTGTGCCGTTGACTTCCATACCGTTTCTGAATTCAGCCAGGGAGAGAACGTCACGCTCACTGGTCTCGTCAACGAAACGCTTGCCTGTTTCAGGATTGATCCAGACTGCGTAGTTGCCGGCACCGAATGCGAGGTTGCCGTTGTCGACCCAGGAGATCGGCATCAGCTGTGTGAAGTTCATGCCGGTTGTGGCAGCGCCTGCGTTCTCAGCCATTACGATACCGTCGCCCTGCAGAGAGCTGCGGTTTGTTGTCTTTGTGGACTTTGTCAGATATTCCTCTGACCAGTACTGGTTGTTCTCGATAACCATGTCAACGTTGGCTGCGAAGCCGCCGGTTGCAAGAATGACACCCTTATTGGCATGCGCTGTGACCTCTGTTCCGTTGTACATTGTTCCCTTGACGCCTGTGACTCTGCCATCCTCAACAATCAGGCTTTCAGCCTTTGTTCTGAGGAGGATTCTGTTGTTAGCGGCTGTCGGGGATGTTTCAAGAAGTGTGTGCTGAGGAGCCATGAAGTATGTGCCCCATCTGCCAGGATATTCTGTACCGTCGATAACAGCACCGGCGAATTCGTTTTCTCTGTACCAGAGAGCGCCGATCAGGGTCTGCTGGTTTTCATTGAACTTGCCGCCCTGTTCCTCGAGCCACGGCTTGAGATCCTGGCCGTCAGTGATGAACTGGGAAACCAGATCAAAGTCACCGTATATCCATTCGCTCATATCAGCAGTCGGACGCAGTCCGCCATAATATGTCTGGAAGATGTGAAGGTTCAGAGTGGAGAACAGAGTGATCTCGGCAGCGCCTGCCTTGACCTTCGGTTCAGCCCATTCCAGATACGGCTTGATTTCCTCTTTCAGAGCCTGCAGTGTCGGCAGATATTCCGCATGGACACCATGCTTGGAGAGTTCGGCTGTATCGCCGGCAACGAATTCATGATCCTTGTAATAAGCCTCATCAAACGGCTCTTCGCTCCATTCGGAGATGATCTTCAGCTCGTCAAGCGTGCTGGCCGGAGCCATCTGCTTGTCCCATTCAGTGCCGTCATACTTTGTGCCCTTTGTCGCATCGGGATTTTCAGGTTCCCAGCAGAGATAAGGCATGACAGACTGATACTGACCGCCGGATACGAGTGTGTTTCCGCCGATTTCAGCATTTTCCTCAATTACGAGAACGGTATTGCCGTCCTGGGCAGCCTGCGCTGCAGCAGCCATACCGGCTCCGCCTGCGCCGACAACAACGACGTCATATGTTTCATCGATCGGATCTTCCGCGACCACTTCAACAGTGTTCTTCTTGAAGCCGTCGAGATCGGAAGCGCCGGCCTGCTCAGCCGCGTCATTGATGGCAGCCTTGAAGCCTGCGGATGTGAATGTTGCACCGCTGACATTGTCAACGCCTGTTCCGTTTGCGCTTACGATGTCAGAGGACAGAATGTCAAATGCAGGTGTTCCGACATGTTCGGTTTCAACAGAGCTGACCAGTTCGATTGTCTCGATCGCATCATCTGTGAATGTGACCTTGACTTCCATCGGTCCGTTGTAGCCTTCGCCATGTCCTGTGTAAGTGCCGGCTGTGTAAGTGACAGGAACGTTGCCTGTCTGTTCCTCACCGCCTTCTCCCTTTGCCTGTGCGAGCGCATTGTTGATGGCGTCGATCAGGGCAGTGGATGTCTCAGTGCTGCCGCTGACGCTGTCAATGCCTTCGGTTGAGTTGGCATCGATGACAGCCTGCGGTACGGTATCATACGGCTGGTCAAAATCAAAGTCTTCCTCTTTGATCTCAATCTTTTCAATCTTGTCCGCTGATACAGTGACATCAACAGTGATTGTGTGGCCCAGGGCATCGGACTTGCCGGTGCCGGTGTAGGTGCCGGGAGTGTACGTTCCGGAAGCGGTGCTGCCGGAACATCCGGCCGCAGACAGCATCATAAAGACGCTCAGCGCCGGAATCAGAAGTTTTTTCATTTTCTTTCCCTCCATGCCCGCATGAGCGGACAGTCAAAATGACTCATATATGATAACTCCATATTCAGCTTGTGAAAAGAAAAACAATTAATAAAATCAACTTTTTCCGCATTTTCTAACCTGAAGGCAGGGCTAAAAAAAGCACAGTGAAAATGATAAGATGAAACCATGACAAAACTGATTGCACATGAATATTTGAAAGAGATGATCTTTCATGATATGGCCGTCAAAGGCGAATCCGCCGAAGGCCTTGAAATACTCAGTCTGAACCGGCTGCTGAATGATGCCGAAGCGGAAAATGACACTGTTCTGATTCTGAAACTGGCAAAGCAGCTGCGCAAAGATGCTGATAAGTATCCTGAATATCAGAAAATGTTTGCTTTTCCCTCCTTTTACAGCGAGGTTCTTTCCTTTGCAAAGCAGATGGCATTATGGAATCTGGATGCCGCTGATCTGCCTGCGGATGATGAGAATGAGAAACAGCTGCGCGAGATCGTCAAGGCCGCATTGGCACTGGATCTGAAAGAAAAGAAGACCGCTGAAAAACTGGAAGAATCCATGGATGCGATCCTCGCCTCGCCCATCGAAGCGGTTGAAAGCTTTGAGAATGACTATTTCACATATACCGCCATGAACAGGCTCAAGGCACGGGGATTGAAAACAATATCTTATTTTGATCAGAACCCTTCCGCAACTGTGCGCAGGCATGCGTTAAGCACACGGATGGAAATCGAAGGATGCGCACAATATATCTGCCGCAATGAAAAGCCATGCACCATCGTATTATGCAACGCAGCCTCCCAGCTGCCGGTGCTGCGTCAGGTGTTTGAGCGCTACCGCATTCCGTTCTCCTGGACAAATGCGCATCATAACGCCGCACTTCCCAAAGCTTTCAGCGCACTGGCGCAGCTGGCTGTCTTCAAAGACAGCGAGCATCTGATCAAAGCCATTGCAGCGCAGGCTTTCCGTCATCATTGCGATGAGGATCTGCTTGATTTCCTGAGCCAGGTGCTCGATGACATCAAAGCGCCTCAGAAGGCGGAAGAATACGCGGCTGCATATGCGAAAACACAGTCTGACAAATATGATCCGGAAAAAGCGCTCGGCCGTGATCCGGTCACCGTATATACAAAACTGGAACAGCGGGCAGCGGATTATTTCGGAAAAATCCAGGACTCGATTGATCTTCTGTGTGAATGCACGGATGCGAAGCAGAAGCTGATCAATGCCTATGAAATTCTCAGTGTTTCGCCCCTGCTGGCAAACAGCACCGAACTGTCCGCCGGCCGTCATATCCTCAGTGAACTGCAGGACTGCATTGATCTGATCGAAAGCGATGAGGATGTTCTCTTCTTTGCAGAGATCATTGAAACAGCGGCAGGCACTTCCCACAAACTTGTCAGCGACTTCTGCACCGTGACCGATCTCACCCACCCCGTGATTCCGAAAGAAAACACATATGTGCTGGGATGCAGCGGAAAAGCCTATCCCGGTTTTGCGCCTCTTGGCGGTGTGTTTGATGAAACCTATGTCAGAAGAATCAAAGGCTTCCCCGGACTGGATGAAAGACAGAAAGCCTATCTTTCCCAGCTGGAATGGATTGAACACAGCTGCACGGATGAACTGATCTGGTCATATGCCACCAATGATTATCAGGGCCGTGAGCTGATCAGCGCCTTTGAGCTTGACCGCTATGGAAAGTCAGAGCGCTGGCAGCTGGATTCCTGCAGTCAGAAACGCAATACCGCCCACGTGCTTGACAGCCAAAGCGCAAAGGATCTGTTTGTCCGTCAAGATGAGGACGGCAATCCGTATGTCAGCGGTTCGATCAGTTCGATCGAGAGCTGGTTCCGCTGTCCTTACCGTTATTTCCTGGCATCCGGTCTTTACGTCAGAAAACCTCAGACACCGGATCTGAGCGCGGACAGTGTCGGCACATGGCAGCACGCCGTCATGGAAAAGGCTGTTTTCGATGAAGACGGAAAGTTCGATCCGGATTATGCGATTCATCTGAGCGAAGAAAGAATCCGTGAGCTGATCAGTCCGTACTTTGAAGCTCTGCGGATTGCCAATCCCAATGACACCGTGAGGATTTCCCTTTCCGAAGAGAGAATGGTTTCCTCACTGAAGAAAACAGCTGAATTCCTTGCGGAATATGAAAAAAGCACAACCTTTGTGCCCCATGCGGCAGAGCTCACCTTCCGCCGTTTCCCGGTCAGTGAACATGTCCGTCTCAACGGCACCATTGACCGGATTTCAAAGGATCCGCTCAATCATATGATTGAAATCCTCGATTACAAATCCTCCTCGAAGACTTTAAGTCCTTCGAGTGTGAAGGCCGGACAGCAGCTGCAGCTGCTGACCTATCTGATCGCGGCAATGGATGAGATGGGTAAGGAGGAGGAAATCTCTCCTGCCGGAACCTATTACTTCTCTTTGTCCGCTGACAATATCACCGATGCCAAAGCCGCTTCCGTCAACCGCTCCACATGGAAACTGAGCGAGAACGATCTGCGCAATGATGAGCAGGCCATGCATGACCTCATGGTGAAAAGCAGGCAGCTTTCAGGCTGGACATTCACACAGCGCACCGACGCGATCGACAGTGAAGGCAGATATGTTGCCGGCACAAAGAAAACATATATTTATGAGAAGATCCGCGAATGTCTGGATGTTCTCTATGAATATTTCTATGCAAACCTCACCGGCGCAAATGAAGCCGGCATGCCCGTGATCGATGTCTCACCGGTCAGCGGCGCCTGCACATACTGTGATTACAAAGGCATCTGCCGGTATCATGGCGAAGAGCGCAAAGCCGAAGAAATCTATACCGGTCAGCTCGCTGAAGAAAGGAAGAAGACAAAATGAAAACAGATATTTCAATGTTTGATTCCTATCAGCAGGACATCATTCTGGAAAACAGCGGAAAAGACATTGTGGTCGGCGCCAGTGCCGGAGCCGGCAAGACGATGGTTCTGGTTGCCCGTATTCTCAAGCGCTGCATGGAAGACAGAATCAGCGTGGACCGGATTCTTGCGCTGACCTTTACCGCGGCGGCCGCCCAGGAAATGAAAAACAGACTTTCCAAACAGTTCCATGACCTGCGCGCAAAGACGGATGATCCCGAAGAGACAGCGTATATCGACACCCAGATTTCCCTGCTTGCAAATGCGGATATCACGACGATCGACGCCTACTGTCTGACCATCATCCAGCGCTTCTGCACGGTGATCGGGCTGAATCCGGCCACCGCTGAAAACATTCTCAGCGAAGGCAGAAACGAGCAGATCCAGCATGAGGCATTCCGCCGCGCGCTCAATGCGATGGCATCGGATGCGGATGGCTTTGCGGAAATTCTGCGCTTATGCGAATACTTCTCACCGCGTCCGCAGGATTATGAAAGACTCTACGGCATTGTCAAAAAGATCAATCTTCATGCCTCAGCCGCAGTCGATCCTTCCGCCTGGTATGACAGATGCCGCAGCACTTATCAGAAGTTCAATTCCATCCGGCAGCTGCCTGATTTCATCCGGAATGAATGGTTCAGTCTTCTGCGTGAAAACTGTGCGGCGGCTTTGAACAGCGCGCTGAATATCAAGGCTCTGATTGATGAGGAGCCGGACAAGAAACTGAAACCGGAAATGATCATTCCGGTGATCAATCTGCTCAACCATGCCCTCTTATGTATTGAGCAGCAGGATTATGACGGCTATCTTTCCCTGCTGAAAGAAGCAGCCGTGCAGAAAACACCGAAGCCCGCGGATGCCAGGGCTGCCGCAAGCCGTGAAATGATGAATGACAAGATCTCAAAGCTTCTTGAGATCAGTTTTGAACAGGCATCCTTTGCGGCCAATTCGGAAAACCAGACAAAGATCATCGGCACGCTTGTGGCGCTTTGTGAAAACACCGCCGCGATGTTCAGGCAAATGAAAGAAGAGCTCATCTGCATGAACTTCTCCGACATGGAACGCTATGCGCTTGAGATTCTCACTGCCCAGAACGGACGTATCGCAAGACGGCTGAATCACGCCTTTGATGAAATCATGATCGATGAGTTCCAGGACACCAGCTTTCTGCAGGATACGATTCTCACAACCATCGCAAAAGCGGAGCGCAATGTGCCCGTCTTCCGGGTGGGCGATGTCAAACAGTCGATTTACCGCTTCCGTCAGGCCAAACCCGAACTGATGCGCAATATGATGAGCGACGACGCCAATGCCGTTTTCCATATGCATTACAATTACCGCTCGGACAAAGGTGTGGTGGATTTCACCAATCTGCTGTTTGAACGAATCATGAATGTGCCCGGCAGCCGCGATACTTACGGCGAAGAGGATCACGTTGATACCGGCACTGCAGGCCAGAATGTGATCACGGATGAGCCGGCGGTGAAACTGTATCTTCTGCAGAGTGAGGAAACCGGAGATGACGGCAAAAAGGTGAAGCGTTCCGCTGCGGAAGTCAAAAATGAAAAAGCCTCCTTCATCTCACAGAAAATCTGTCAGATGATCGAGGAATCGCACGGTCAGCTGCACTTTTCCGACTTCGCGGTTCTTTCCCGCAGCCATGGCGACCAGATTGTCTTAAGAGGCGTGTTTGACCGCTTCCATATTCCCTATGACATCGATGCCCACGAAGGTTTCTTCCAGTCGGATCTGTGCCGGGATATTCTCGCCATCGCAAAAGTCATGCGCGATCCGTATGATGAAATCGCTCTGTGCGCGGTTCTGAGCGGTCCGCTGTTCTCTTACAGCGATGAGCAGCTCGCCGCCGCAAAGAAAAATGCGAAGAGTCTTTCCGAAGGCGTTTATGAAACAGATCCCGATGTGGCGAAGCTGTTTGATGAATTCCGCGGCATCATGCATGAATACGGTCTGGAAGCGCTGTTAAGCGCCATTGCCAACACACCGCTGAATTTGCCGGATCATAACGGACCGGTCGCTTTCTATGACGCATTGCCCGTCAAGGATCAGGCCAATTTCGATTATCTGTTCGATCTTTGCGTATCGGCGGATCTCGGTTCACTGAACGATCTGATCCGTGAAATGGAAATCGGCGAGGCGGAAAACTCCTCCGAAGCGGTCACCACCGGCAAAGGCGATGATGTCGTCACGGTCACCACCATCCACCATTCCAAAGGTCTGCAGTACAGAATCGTATTCCTCTGGGGAACAGGCGGCAATAAATTCTCCGACGGAACGGAACCGATCATGATCGACGATGAGTTCATGCTCGGCATCCGCGACATTGATATGAAATACCGGATTGCCCTGCCCACCATTCAGAGGCTGGTGATCCAGAACCGCACTGACAAAGAGGATCTTGATGAATTCACCCGTCTGCTTTATGTGGCAGTCACCAGAGCCAGGGCACAGCTGATCATCGTTGACAGTGAGGATGCCGAAGAAGCATATGCCCCTGTCATTGATGCATCGCTTCCCGCCAAACGCAAGGGAATCACCGGACTGATCACCGCAGCTTTGGATCATGAGAACATCATCAATGAGGACGGTCTGTTCAAGGTTGAGCGCGTTGTGCATTCGGAAGATGCCGCAAGATATCATTATCTGAGCGAACAGACGCGAGCTCAGAAAGCCGGAGAGCTTCCCCGTCTTGGCTTTGAGCCGCAGATCCTGCCGGACATCAAAACCCCGAGCTCACTGGAAAAATCAAGAAGCGCGTCACTGACCGCAGCCGCCATACCGCGCCTGCCTTCCTTTACCGGAAAGAATACAGGCGGATCGAATTACGGAACCCTCATGCACAAGGCATGCGAGGATATGCCGGATGATCGTGAATGGACGGAAGAACTGATCCGCTCGGTTGCCGATCCTTCCCTGCCTGACAAGGCCATCCATGATCTGTATGTCTTCGGCCACAGCGATCTGTACAAGCGTGCGCAGTCCATGGAGATTCATAAGGAATATCCGTTCTATTACGAAAGCAGCACCGCCCGCATCAACGGAACGATCGACTTCGCAGCAGTCAGTCCGGAAAAGATCATCGTCATCGATTTCAAGACGGACCGTCTGAAACCGGAGGAAATCGCGGAAGAATACGGGCCGCAGCTCAACACTTACAAGGATGTCATGCACTCATTCTATCCGGAAGCAGAGATTGAACTGTACGCATGGAGCTTCCATAACGGGGCTGCCGTCATCATCAGACCCGATCCGGAACAATAAAGCACATGAAGTCAAAAAACCAGGGAGCCTGTTCAAAGGTTTCCTGGTTTTCTTCAGATATGCATAGATGTGATGCGGATCAGAATTCGTTTCCCGCCTTGTCTTCCTCAAAACCGAAGAAGCGGAAGGCTTTCTGGATATCACGCTCCCAGACGCGCCATTCATGGCTGCCCGGACCGCTTTCAAATTTTGCCTCGAAACCAGTCTCTGCAAAGTGTTTTTTCAATGCTTTGAAAGGCTTTGCCATCAGAGGATCGGATGTGCCCGTGGTAAACAGGAATTTCGGCATGCCCTTCTTGCCGGCAGCCTCATCGAGTTTGCGGTAAAGATTGGAGAAGGAATTCAGATATTCATCGACGCTTTCATAGCGGTGCATGGAATTGTATCTGCGCAGATCCATATGCATGACATCCGCAGCGTTGATCACTTCACTGCGTTTTTTCGCAAAGAGCTCTTCCAGCTCTTTTTTATGCGCATCCATGTCGGTGGGACAATAGGAAAGCGAAGCGCACGCGGCGAATTTCTTCGGATATTTCAGAGCGAATTTCAAAGCACCCGCTCCGCCCATGGAAAGGCCGGCGATGAAGTTGTCCTCACGCTTTTTCGAAGCCGGAAGCCAGCTGTAAACGAGCGGCATCAATTCATCGATGATATATTTTTCAGCATCATAGCCAAGCGTGAAATTGTTCCATTCCTCATAATCGGAATTCGCCACGCCGGGCATGACGACAATCAGATTCTTTTCTGCGGCATAAAGCTCGATATTGGATTTTCTGATCCAGTCGCTGTATCCCCCGAAGGTGCCGTGCAGCAGCCATAAAACGCGGTATTTTGTTTTGGCGCCGTAAAACTGTTCAGGTGTCTGATCACGCGGCTTGTCCGGAACAATGATGTAAACATCCTGATTGGAACCCATGTATTGTGACTCAAAATCCAGATGAATAAGTGCCATGATATTTCCTTCCTGTTTTAAAGTTCGCAGAATTCAAGATATGATGACTCGTCTTCCTCCGCCCTGACAAAACCGTACTTTTCCAGAAACTCAAAAGCGGTGTTGGTTTTGGCAATGCGTACCCACAAAGATGAGATGCCCTGTTTTTTCGCGGCAGACTTCAATGCACCAAGCGCCCATCTGCCATAGCCGCACAAACGCCTGCTCGCATCAATCAGAAGCTCCATCTCATACCGTCCGGTTTCAGGGTCCAGCATCCAGGCGATCGAACCGACAAAATCGTTGCAGCCGGGGCAATAAATCAGGCGGTAAAACCTCTCTTCCGGATCTGCCATGACAGTCTTTTGGTAAAAGCAGTCCCACTTTTCCTTCGGGAAGGAAATGGTGTGGCCCAGCCAGCTCATTGTATGCAGATTCTCGAGCATTTTCCTGCGGAAGGAAAGTTCACTCCGTTCGGGCTTGATCAGTTCAGGCATAAATATGTACTCCCCAGTAACAAATAAATCATACAACCATGCATCAAAAAACTGAACACTCAAAAAGACGGCCCTGCATGCAGAACCGTCAGTATTTGTATTTATAACAGTCAGATTCTTCTGCCGTCGATCAAAACGGTTTCAATTTCCGACGTACTGTCGAAACAGGAACCGTTGGCGATGACGATATCCGCGTCCTTGCCCTTTTCAATGGAGCCGACCCGGTTTTTAACGCCGATATGTTCCGCCGCGTTGATCGTGATCGCCTTCAGCGCATCGAATTCATCCATTCCGCACTTGACCGCCAATCCTGCGCACAAAGGCAGATACTGCTGTTCGATGACCGGTGAATCGGTGATGATCGACACATGGCAGCCTTTCTTTGCAAGAATGCCCGGTGTTTCGAATGTCTTGTTGCGGACTTCGAACTTGGTCGCATGGGTCAGGGTCGGGCCGACCGCCATCATATACTGTGCATTGGCAGCCAGCTCATCGGCGATCAGATGGCCTTCGGTGACATGTTCAAGTGTCATGTTCAGATCGAATTCCTTCGCAATGCGGATTGCGGTGAGAATGTCATTTGCCTGATGGGCATGAACCTTGAGCGGGATTTCCTTCTTCAATACCGGAATCATCGCCTCACACTTGTAATCAAACTTCGGCATTTTTGTGACATCGCCGCCGGCAGCCTGTTTCCTGGCCATGTAATCCCTGGCTGTAAACAGCATATTGCGGATGACAGCCGCCGTGGACATACGGGCTGAATTGCCCTTTTCGCGATAGCAGCGCTTGGGATTTTCACCCAGTGCGCACTTCATCGCAACGGGATCACGGATGATCATCTCATCCACACTGATGCCGGTTGTTTTAACCGCGATCCATGTTCCGCCGATCGCATTGGAGCTGCCCTGACCGGTTGCCACGGTTGTGACACCGCCCTTTGCGGCAAATGCGACGGAGGGATCAAACGGATTGAAGGAATCAATTGCCCGCATCTGCGGTGTGCAGATGTCGCCAAGCTCATTGTAGTCTTTGCCTTCAACGCCGATGCCATAGCCATCCAGACCGAGGTGGCAATGCGCCTCTACAAAGCCCGGATAGATATTTCTGCATGAAGCGTCGATGACATCATCATCGCTGAAATCACTTCCGATGTCCGCAATCTTTCCGTCCCTGATCAGAATATCAGCATAATACGGATCACGATGCACGGCATCAAAGATCAGACCGTTTTTAATTACTGTCATAAGTCACCTTTTTTCCTGCATTCTGCTGTCACGGCTGCACGGATATCCTCAATACTGCGGCCTGTTTCACGCGCAATCTTCGCAAGATCCTCATATTCCAGTTTCTCACGAACGGTTCCGAAGCCTTCCGAACGTTTCAGACGCACCGGTCCGAATGATGTTTCAAGAACTGTTTCGCTTCTTCTCATGCCGTGTCTTTCACAGGTGTATTCCCGGATTCCCAGAGTGGTCAGATGGCGGAACATGAGTTCCATCATACGGTCCGCATCCGCTTCCCTGCACATGCATGTGAAGACAACGCCCGGTCGGTTTTTCTTCATATGAACCGGTGTGATATAGACATCCAGCGCACCTGCCGCAAACAGTTCATCCATGGCGAAACCGATCGCTTCGGGGCTTTCGTCATCGAGGTTGCATACCAGTTCCTTGATTCTGGACTGACCCTGTGTTTCACCGACAAAGGCGCGCACGCAGTTGGCAGTCGCAAAATCCTTCATACCCATGCCGTAACCGGTCTTTTCAACAGCCATGACAGGCATGGTTTCAAATGAATTCACAAAGTATTTCAGCAGAGCGGCTCCGGTCGGTGTGCATAACTCACCCTTTTCTCTGCCCGCATAGGTGGGAACACCTTTGAGAATATATGCGGTGGCAGGCGTGGGTACAGGCAGTACGCCATGGGCACAGCGCACAAATCCGCTGCCAAGAGCAACCGGTGAGGCAATCACTTTGTCCGCACCGATCATTTCCATCAATACGCAGACACCGGTCACATCCGTGATCGCATCAAGACTGCCGACCTCATGGAAATGAATCTCTTCCACCGGACGTCCGTGCGCATTGCTTTCCGCTTCCGCGATCAGGCTATAGACAGCCAGCACATCTTTTTTCACCTTGTCGGAAACACTGAACCCATTCACGATTCTTTCCACGTCGGCAAGCGATGTGTGGTGATGATGTCCGTGTTCATGATTATGGTCGTGATCGTGATGATGGTCATGATCATGATCATGTTCGTGGTCATGTTCATGGAAATGCTCATGGTCATGTTCTTCCTCATGATCATGTTGATGTTCATGCATATGCTCATGATCATGTGTATGTCCGTGATCGTGATCATGATGGTGCTCATGGGAAAGATCATCGCTGATCTCCTCCTCGCCATTGATCACAACCGACATATGGGTTCCCTTGATGCCGCACTTGAAAGACTCATCCGCTTTTACTTCGACACCCGGGATATTCAGGCTGTTCATTTTCTGAACAAAGGCCTTCTGATCAACCAGTTCACTCAGGGCTCCCATCAGCATATCGCCGGCGGCGCCCATGTTGCATTCAAGATAAAGCACTTTCATAATTTACTGCTCCAGCTTTGCGGCTGCCTTTTCGAGCCAGCTGGTGATTTCAATATGCTGAGGGCATGCATCCTCACACTGCAGGCAGTGGATGCATTCGGAAGCCTTGCCGCCTTCTTTGGTCGCGGAAAGATAACGTCTCTTCGCATCTTCCGTCTGGCCGTAGATGAGATCTCTGTTCATGGCCGCGAAGATACCCGGGATGTTGATCTGCATCGGGCAGCCCTTTGTGCAGTAATGGCAGGATGTGCACTTGATCTGGGTGATGCCGGCAAGCGCATTCTGAGCCTTTGCGATGGTCTGCTGCTCAGCTTCATTGAGCGGTTTGAAATCGGACATGTAAGAGAGGTTGTCCTCCATCTGGCCGATTGTGCTCATGCCGGAAAGAACGACCATGACCTGGTCAAGACTTGCGACATAGCGGATTGCCCAGGACGCGTTGGACGCATCCGGATTGGCCTCTTTGAAAATGTCCGTGATCTGCTGGGGAGGGTTGGCAAGTGTGCCGCCCTTGACCGGCTCCATGACCACGACCGGCTTGTTGTGCTTCACACAGACCTCATATACCTTTCTGGACTGGACAATCGGATCATCCCAGTCGGCATAGTTGATCTGAAGCTGAACGAATTCCGCATCCGGATGCTTTGTCAGCACTTCCTCGAGAACTTCGGCAGAATCATGGAATGAGAAACCGTAATGTCTGATCAGTCCCTTTTCCTTGGCTTCCTTCACGAATTCCCAGATGCCGTATTTTTCATAATTGTCGATGTTTTCCTTGCTTAACGCATGGAGAAGATAGAAATCAAAATAACCTGCGCCGGTGCGCTCGAGCGATGTCTGCAGCTGCTTCTTTGCCTCTTCCTCATTGGCCGCAGCCCAGTTGCCCGCATTCAGTTTGGTTGCCAGATAATAGCTGTCACGCGGATATCTGTCGACCAGAGCCTGCTTCACAACTTCTTCCGATCCCTGATAGACATATGCCGTGTCAACGTACTTCAGGCCGGCCGCAAGGAAACGGTCAACCATCTCCTTGACCTGTTCGATGTCAAATGATTTGTCCTCAAAGCGGGGCAGACGCATCATTCCGAAACCCAGCTTGGGCATCTGTGTTCCAAAGAATTCCTTCACTTGATTTTCCTCCTCTTTTTTGATATTTGCTGCACAGGAATTATATCCGATCATTCCTGTTCCTTCGATGATTATGACCTTATTCAGACAATCTGGTTCAGATCGGCCCACCGTACCCTGCATCCGTGTTTCAGAAGAAGCGCAAACAGATCATTGCCTTTGAGAAATACGGTTGCCGAATTTTCCATGGGATGGATTCCGATCAGGCGGTTCTGAAAACGGATGTCAATGACCGCCTCGCAGCGATGATCCCTGTCATTGAAGATGCCGAATGTGCATACATTGCCTTTTTCAAGACCGAGAATCCTTTTCAGATCATTTTCCGACGCGAAGGAAAGCGGTCTTGAGCCGAGTATATGGCGCAATGCCTTCAGGTCCGTTCTTGTTTTGCCATCCGCGGAAACCAGATAATAATTCCGCTTTTTGTCATCGCGCAGAAAGAGATTGACGGCCACATCCTCTTCGTGTTCCAAATGGAGCTGCCTCATTTCCTCCATGGTGAAAACAGGCGGATGTTCAGTCAGTGTGAATTCCGTCTTTTCTTTTTTCAGCAATGCCAGCACGTCTGTTTTATTCATGGTTTCAGCAGACACCCCTGTGTAATGTTTTTCACTTTCAGCTGCCGGGAAATGGTATTGAGCACACGGCGCTTGTCTTTGCTCCAAAGCGGAGCGAGCAGATACTCCCCGTTGCCATCCCCGCTTAAGCGGTGAATGACAATATCCGGATTCAGATGAGCGATGCATAAAGCGATGATATCCGCGTATTCCTCAAGACTCAGCACATGGAACTGATCCGGATTTTTTTCATACAGATCTCCGAGATCGGTCCCTTTGAGATAATGAAGCAGCTGAAGCTTGACGCCCTGAATGTGACATTCATTCAGATGATGAATGGTTTCAAGAATCATTTCCGTTGTTTCATCCGGAATGCCGATGATCACATGCACAATCACATCAATGCCAGCCTCATGAAGTCCTCTGACGCATTCATCAAATACCGCAAGCGGATATCCGCGGCGCATCCACTTCGCGCTTGTTTCATGAATGGACTGGAGGCCCAGCTCCACCATAAACATTTTTTGGGGATAGTTCTGTTTCAGCTCTTTCAGAAGGCAAAGCACATCCTCATCCACGCAATCCGGTCTGGTTGCGATGGAAATGCCGGCGAAAAGCGTATCCTCCAATGCGGCTGTAAAGAGTTTCCGCAGTCTTTCAACCGGCGCATAGGTGTTTGTATAAGCCTGGAAATAGGCAATGTAATCCCCTTCTGAAGCATTCTGGTGATTGAAGATCATATCTTCGCGCTTCATCGGCGCTCCGTCATATTTCACGGCAAAATCACCGGATCCGCCCGCGCAGAAAATACATCCCCTTGTACCGATCTTTCCGTCACGGTTGGGACATGTCATGTTCGCGTCAAGAGCGGTGCGGTAAAGTCTTCTGCCGTATGTTTCCCTGCACCAGGCGGCAAATGAGAGGTAACGTTCCATATCTCAGTCCGCTTCCCTTTTCAGCCACTGTTCCATCTTTGCGTTGAGCTTGCGGTAAATATGTTCAATGAACCACGGTTCGGTGGATTTCACGTAAACCTCTTCCGGCGCAAACCAGCCGACCGCTTTGTTTTCATCCGGTTTGTTATGGATGGACTGTCCTGCGTCGGCAATCAGAAGATATGTGACGTTCAGGTGCAGATGACTGCTCACATATTCGCCCTTTTTCACATGTCCGTCGACGGTCAGAACCTCCACCGAGAAGATTTCATCGCAAAACGGACGCACATCATGGATGCCGCTTTCCTCACGGACTTCCCTGAGCGCAACCCCAAGCAGATCCTTTTGACCGTCGGCGTGTCCGCCCAGCCATGCCCAGGAGTCATAAAGATTGTGGTATGCCATCAGCACCTTTTGATGATCTTCCGATACCACCCATGCCGAGGCGGTCATGTGGGCCAGACGGTTGTCGCGCGTATAAATATCTTTCTGTGTTTCCAGAAGTTCAAGAATCAGCTCTCTGTCCTTTTCCTCCTGTTCATTGAAAGGTATGTAATTGATCAGTTCTTCTTTCAGATTCATGACAATATCTTAATACATTTCCAGAGAAAAACGGACCGCGGTCCGCTGTTTCCTTATATTTCCGAAAGGGCGTCGAGAATCCCCTCCACCTGGGCGATGAGATCCTGAACCTTTCCTCTGGCATTGTTGATTCTGGATTGTGAGAGCATGTCCGTCATGAAATTATCAAAGACATAATCCGCCACCCCCAGGAAATCATCGATTTCCGTATCCAGCTGATAAAACCCGTTGAGATCAAGCAGTTCCCGGTTGAGTATTTTCAGGGACTGATGAGCGCTGCGCATTTCATCGGATGCCTCACGCATTTTCTTACGCTTGACAGCGGTGATGATCATGCCTCCTCCCATGATATCCGCAATTCCCCAGTTTCTGGCCTTGGAGAGCATTTCGTCCGCATTGTAAAGATGATACAGGGCGTCATTGGCCGCGTTGACCGCTTCCGCCACTTCGGTTTCATAATCTTTTTCCATAATTCAAGTGTACACGATTTATATGGTCCTTCAAACATGCTTTCTCAATTTTAAACAAGAGAAAAGCAGCCCTGAATTATTTTTGAAATCCCCTGTTTGCGGATTCTTCTCAGTGAAAGCCCCTGTTTTTGATAAATCCTTTTGAATGATCTCTTCTGAGTAACAGGTTTTATGCCGCAGGATCGTATTTACACAGGGCATTCCCCGTGTACACTTGTGCGAAGGTGTTGCCAAAGGGCTTTTTTATTTCCGACACCTTCGTTTTTCAGGGGTACGGGGAATGGGGTTCCCTGTGTCAATATATCCGAGGAATAAATCTGTTACGGGATCCGGTTATCTTCTGTCTTTACCGTCCGGGTCCGGCGGACGGAACGCGGCCAGGGCATAAAAT
>JNJQ01000019.1 GCA_000701725.1 Erysipelotrichaceae bacterium NK3D112 | reverse complement strand
ATTTTACAATGCCTACGACCGATTCACTGAGTGAGCGTGCCTTAAGAGGTGTCAAATCAAAGATGAAGATATCCGGCCAGTTCCACACTGTACAGACAGCCGATTATTACGCAATCATCAAAAGCTATGTTGAAACATGTCACCGCAATGGAATCAACGAGTTTGATGCATTGCAAAGACTGGCATCCGGTAAACCATATACAGTTCAGGAGATATTCCAGTTGAATTTGTGCTAAGCTTTTTTTGTCGTGGAACGAAAATGATCAGGGATATTACCCTGATCACTGATTTATATCATTGACTGTGAATAGTAACCACATATCAAAAAAAATATTATACTGGCGTATTTTTTGCCATGGTTTATAGAGGATACTACAGTTGACCATAGAGAGACAGGTGAGAGACAAGCTCGTTGACCCTGCAGCAACCCCCCCTCAATCCGGGGAAAGGTGCTAAAGCTTGCATGATGGGATGTGTGTTGTTCGTTTTTATTCTCCTTTGAGAAGACTCCCGTCATGAACGATGGGAGTTTTCTTCTTCCCTGCTTCTCATGGTGAAAGGAGAAGCAGAAATGAAAAAAGAAGACAGATTGCGCCTGATCACGCAGATGTCCGGAATGTCTGAAGTTTATGAAAAGTACTCACTTCCCGTCCGCCTGTATCATGCCTGGCATGTGCGTCTTGAAGTCATTGAAAAAGACCGGGATTACAAAGAGGCGTGCCGTTATGCGCAGATGGCCAGAACAGTGATTCTTTACAGAATGAGCGATGAGGAATATGAGGAGCTTCAGGCTTCCATGAGAGGGCATATCGCACAGGCACGGATTCAGCTGAAAAAAGACCGGGAATTTCTGAAAACAGTATTGGCCCGATACTTTTCAATGAATTGAAAAAAGAAAGATGAATCACACTCAAAGAGAAGGAGAAGAAAAAAGAATATGGAAAACAGAGAAATGAACACAGCACCTGAAATTATTGAGTTTTCAGAACAGAATCCGTCGGATGTCAAAGACTGGTACATGAAAAACCATTCGGAGGAAACACTTGCCGAGCTGATCTATGATGTGCTGCTGGCAATGTGTGAAGCGGATGATTATGCCAATAGCTGTGAAAAGGGAAGTGAGGAGCACCGTGAATGGCTGTCCAGATCAATGGAATGGGAGAGTCTTTACTGCACGCTGGAAGATGAGATCCTTGCAATCATGGAGAAGGAAGGATTCGATCTTTCCGAAGGAACGGATGAGGCTGTCAATGCCTTCCGCATTTCAAGAGGGTATGACAAAATCTTCTATACAGCCGAAGCAGCTGCCGCTGAAACAGCCGCGAGGATGAAAAAGGAAAAGTATACATATTACCGTGTGAAACATAACGGTATGATCGCAAAGAAGAGTGACTGGTATTACTGGATTTATGAGAACGGGGAATGGATCAGGGATACAAAGTCCGTGATTTCAGATATGATCCACGGATATGATTCAGGCGAACCGGAAGATTCCCCATACGGTTACGGCAGCACTTCCGTCATGGATGAGATTGAGGAAATCTCCTATGAGGAAGCGATGGAAAAGATCGCAGCTGATATCATCGCGAATCTGATTTTCAACTGGCGTAAGAAGTTCAGAAAGGCGAAACAGGAATGGGATGAGAATCCCGGCTGGCCTGCGAAGCATGTGACAACAAGCTTCACGCTGTTCAATTGCAGATACACCCTGGTACCGGATGATTTCGGATTTACAAAGGGAACATGGGATGAAGGCTTCATGGAATCCATCCAGACGGAGCTTGAAAAAGATCTGAAAGAGGCGGGTGCCTCTGAGATTGAATCTTACGGTTTTCTTGACTGAACATTCTGAAACGAAATGAACGAAAGCCCCGTCATGGGGCTTTTCATAAGAAGTCAGGTGCTGCTGTAACGGCTGTCTTAAGCATTTGATCTGATTCATGGGAAGATTTCATTCCGGTTGACACGGTTCATATCAAAACGATATTGTCAGTTTAGGGAATGTGAATTCTGAAAGGAAAGCCACATTGTTCCTATGACGCATAAGGAGACGGGTATGATTGAACAGGTAACGGTATACGGATATATTTCGGAAAATTGTTTTTTCTATATTGATGATGAATCAAAGCACGGTTTTCTCATTGATCCCGGCGCACAGGCTGACAGGCTTCTTGCCATGATCAAAGAAAACGGATGGGTGATTGAGGGGATATTGCTGACACACGGACATTTTGATCATATCGGTGCAGTCAATGAAATCCGTGACACATTGCATATTCCCGTCATTGCCTTTGAGAGGGCGGATGATTATCTGCTCAGCTCCTATGCCAATCTTTCATCCCAGTTCAACGATGAGATCCTGGTCAAAGATGTGAAGTATGTGAAAGAAGGGGATGAGATTGTTCTGAGCACCAATCCGCAGTTCTCGCTGCGGGTGATTTACACACCCGGACATACAACTGATTCAATTGTCTATTATTCGGAAAATGACCGTGTTCTTTTCTCGGGAGATACGATCTTCAAGGCAAGTATCGGCAATACCCGCTTTCCGGGAGGAGACTATGACACCCTTGTTTCGAGCATTATCCATAAAATCTTCACGCTTCCCGAAGATACGGTCATTTATTCGGGACACAGTGAGCCGACAAGAGTGGGCACAGAGAAAAGAAGATATTTCTGAGTCAGATCTTATGGAGGAATTATGAGAAAAATGAAGGATGCCGCTGAACTTCGCAATCGGATCGGTGATCTGGCATATGAGGTAACACAGAACAGCGCGACGGAAAGAGCTTATACGGGAAAGTATGATCATTTCTTCGAAAAGGGACTTTACGTGGATGTTGTCAGCGGAGAACCGCTGTTCACATCCATGGATAAATATGATTCCGGATGCGGATGGCCGGCCTTTACAAAACCCGTGAATGCGCAGGCTGTTTCAGAACGGAAGGATTATTCCCATTTCATGATCCGCACAGAAGTCAGAAGTTCAGAAGCGGATTCCCATCTCGGTCATGTGTTTCCGGACGGCCCGAAAGAAACAGGCGGATTACGCTATTGCATCAATTCAGCAGCTTTGCGTTTTATTCCTTATGAGGATCTGGAAAAAGAAGGATACGGATCATATAAGGATCTGTTTCAATGATGCATTGAGCCATACACGATGATCATCATTTGCAATGAATGAATCACAAAAAATACAGACAGCGCGCGCTGTCTGTATTTCGTTAAACCTTAATAATGTTTATGCTTTCTTACTTCAGAGGAAGCAGTGATGTGTTTGTATCGTTGTAAGATCCTTTGGTGACCACACAGTCATAGAGATCTTCGAATTCGAAATCCTTTTCGGTGTCGAAGCCTTCAGGCAGAGTGACTTCAAATTCATAGACGATATCATTTCTGTCAAGGTAAATCACAGAGCTTTCCTCAGAGATGCCGTATCCGTTCTGACCGAAGCCTTCATCAATGAGTTCGCCGATCTTCTTTCCGACATAGCCGTCAAGTGTCTTCTGATCAAGAGAGAGGGCAGTGAAGTCAACACAGTCTGTGATGGCAAGCGGATCGAGCAGCTTGTCAACCTGTTCGGAATAATCATCTGCTTCAAAGTCGATACCGTTGTAAGCTTCCGTAGTTGCCTCATCCATTTCGGAACTCAGCTGATAGAGCTTGCCTTCATGATTCACAACTGCCACGACCAGATTGTCATAGATGGTGTAAGACAGTGTCTCTTTGCCGGCTGCCTTCTTGGCTTCCTCAAAGGTCTTGAACGGGCTGTCTGTATGCTCGTAGTAATCGGAGATGTCAAAGATTTCATATTCGGGGAGGGTAATGCTGATACCGTCATATTTGAAATCAAGCTCCTGGCTCATGGACTGCTCACCCTGGGTGATACTGAATGTGATGTGGTTCACCTTGTCATCGGTCTTTGTGCCGAGGCTGGTCAGTTCAGCCTTGGTGCCGTCCTGTTCCGCTGTGATGGTCACCTTGAGTTCGGACTGTGTCTTTCCGTTTTCGGTGACTTCCTTCTTTGTGGCACTGTAAGTGAGACCTTCTTCTTGCTGATCATCCTGGAAGTATCCCAGGACTGCCATTGTGAGGACCATTTCCGGTGTGCTGTTATACATGTTATAGGTATATTCTTCTTCGGTAGGCTGATCCATGTCTTCGGTCAGGAAGTATTTCTTTCCGTTTTCCTCAAACATGTACATCACCATGTTGTTGACATTGTCCTCATACTTGAGCTTTGTGCCCTCACGTGTAAAGATGCCGGACTGTGTGCCGTCTACCACGGTGGTCATTTCCATCGGATTGGCATCCGCAACACCGGCATAGAATTCATCCACAAGCTTTTTGACTTCCGCTTTTGTGTCAACGTTAACCTCAACCGTGGACTCGCTGCTGCATCCGCAAAGGGATGTGATCATAAGCGCACCGAGTGCACTCAATACTGTTTTCTTCAATGTATTCGTCATGTTTTTTCTTTCCTTTTCCAGGCTTCTCATTTAAGGAAGCCGTCATCGTTATTATAGTTGAACCAAATCAGTTGTACACACCCCACATGGCATTCAATTTATTAAAAAATCCGCTTTTGCAGAAGTGTGACGACTCGAGATCTTAGAACTTGATGGATGGTATAATACTAATGATCTGAAAGAGATCAAGCTAATGAGTCAAGCCGGGTAGTTGTGCATTAGTGATGTGGTAGTCCTTCGTACAACTATCCGGCTTGGCTGGAAGGACTACCACTCCATGAAAACAAGAATAAGATCTCAGTCCCGCAGTAGAACTCCGTGGGACCATTTAAACGATGCCGAGATATCTCCAATGCAGGAATATCTCCGCGAGCTTTATCACAAAGGCTATGATTCCCATCATAAAAGCCTTGAAGAGATGAAAGATTCGAATCTGTTTGACAGCTATAAACCGGAAAGCTGTCCTTATCGCGGATCAGATTCATTTGTCAGAAACGGATATTACAAATCCGGTCTGCAGCGTTATACCTGTAAAGAGTGCAGGCAATCGTTCTGTATAACAACCGGTACGATATTTGAAGATCATAAGATCTCTATAGGAGAATGGCTGCAGTACCTTTTGAATCTGTTTGACTTTGTAAGCCTGACTTCAGATTCAAAGAACAACCGCAATGCATTTACTACATCGAGGTACTGGCTTCAGAAGGTGTTCCTGGTCCTTAAAGACTGTCAGACTGATACTGTTCTCAAAGGGGATGTATATCTGGATGAGACATTCTATTCTGTCAGAAAAGCAGACGCGGTAAGGAAGGATGGAAAACTTCTGAGAGGAATCTCAAGAAATAAGATGTGCATCGGTGTCGCTGCAGATGATAAGCATATCTACTGTAAATACGAAGGAAACGGCAAGCCCGATTCGGAAAGAACAAAGAAGACATTCATTGGCCACATCAGGAAGAGATCCCATCTGATACATGATGATGAGAATTCTCATTCCATTCTTGTTTCGAGCTTAGGGCTTAAGGAAACAGTTTATACTTCTGAAGAATTGAAAGGTCTGGAAGATGAAGAAAATCCTTTGGAAAGAATCAATAACGTTCATGCGTTGTTAAAACTGTTCCTTGATTCACATTCAGGATTTCTGAGAGAAAATATTCAGGGATATCTTGATCTGTTTGTCTTCATCATGAATCCGCCTGCCAATAAACTCAAGAAAGCAGAACTGTTTCTTGAGATGGCAATAAAGCACAAAGCCCAATTAAGATATAGAGCATTTTACAAGCGGAAGAATGACAGATCAGATGATTAACACCCTTGATTCATCACACTTCTGCAAAAGCGGATTTTTATTAAAAATCCGTTTAAAGCGCATACATTCATTAAGATTAATCCCATGGACACTCAGAACCATGTGACTGATGCCTCTCTGAGTGTTTTCTATATCCCTTGAGGAAATTCCTGCATGTTCAAATCCCGTCATCCGGTATATTCACATACCGTAAAAGACTATAACGAAATAAAGGAATGAACAGTATGAACAGAAAATATATCAAGGCTCTTCTGTGTGCATTATTGGTACTTGGCGGCTGCACACCGAAGAATGAACAAAAACAATTGAACAATGATACAACCACCGATGTGAGCAGGGATGAGGCACATGAGGAGATCACATGGGATCTGACCCAGATGGTGGAACACAATGATGAAATACGCTCCTTACTGGAAGAATCCATTGTAAAGAATGAGTATACATGGCGTGATCAGAACAATGACCATATCTTTGAACTCGATGTCTATTCCTCAGACGGAATCTGGCAGATCATTGAATACAAATATGTGAATTTCTCATATTAAGAAAGAATTGATCTTTGGATCATATACCGGTCTGCAACGGACCGGTTTTCATATTCGCAAACAAAGCAAACAGCTTGATTCTCACATAAGAAAAGACCGGCTGATCCTGTGACAAAGACAGGAAGCCGGTCTGATTGTTTCCGTTCACATCCGGATGTGATTCAACTGTTTATACGAATCATTGTCTGCGCATTGCGTACCTGGGATCAGGCTTTTTCATGATTTCGATTGTTTTTTCTTCCAGTTCCTTTTCTCTGCCAAGATAGTTTCCGGTGATCAGTGTCATCAGGTGCACTGGGTGTGCGCCTCCGGTGATAAATCCTTTATAGCATCTTGCACAGCATGTGATGACGGGAAGACCGTTCAGCTGTGCCGCCTTTTCTTCCATCGTCTTTTTTGTCAGCTCTTCACCATTATGGGAAATATGATCAAATGAGGATACCTGATCTTTGTATAGTTCAGTCTCAAAGTGCAGGGTACCGCAGTAGTCGGAATGATCTTTGTTCTTCGGCAGTTCAACATATTCAATATGCATCTTTGCAAGAAGACTTCTGATGGCTTTGTGGATCTCAGGATGTTCTCTGTCTCGCCAACAGTCCTGGATCACAAATTTCATACCGCTGTAATCAGGCAGGACGAAAGATTCATCCTCATCCAGGATTTCCCAGAAGCTCTTTGTGCGAAAGCCCTGCTTTTCCATGACTTCACGGCATGCCTGACAGAAATATATCCCGATATCATCATCTGTCAGGATATTCTTATCAAAGTGGCAGCAAGCCCTGATTTTCATGTTCTTTTCTTTTGCATAGTCTCTGAGGTATTTGGCGGATACGGGATCCATCTCATTGAATGAGCAGCTTGGCTGATAATAGAGCATTGTTACACTTCCTTTCCATCAGTTCTGATCAGATATGGTTTAAAACACTCATACTATATATTATATGGAACTATCCACAGTCTGATACTGTGATATATGCAGTATCGGAAAATAAGTGCATGTGCATGATCAGGTTTCATCGGTTCAGAATACTGCGTATATGAGAGTGGGATGGCTGAAGAGTTCATGCGGCAAACAGATGATTTCTATGGAGCTGTGCAAACTTTGAATGGATCACACCTGCGTTTTTGATCAGAAGATCACCTTCTGACAGTCTTTTGGATATGCCGTCAGACCAGCATTCCAGTGTGCCTGAAATGATACAGGAGAGTTCGAGCCTGTCCTGATGACGGTGCAGAGGGAAAGACCACGAAGAGCCCGCGGGTTCTTCGATATAGACGATTTCGGTAATCACCGGGGAATGATCCTTTTCAAACAGCATGATTGTTATCCTCTTGACAGAATTTTACAATTCGGCGCAAGAAAACATAAATACAATACAGTCACAAAGAAAGAGAAGAGGTAACAGCAATGAAAGCAGCAATCTACCATGGAATTGAAAATGTGAGCGTGGAAGAAATCCCCATGCCCGAATGCGGTGACAATGATGTCATTCTAAAAACGTGCGCGGAAGCATCTGCGGCACTGATATCGGCGCATATTATCACGGCGGCGATGATGCTGGTATTTTCCCGGAACATACATTCGGACATGAAATGTCTGCGGTTGTATATAAGAAAGGTAAGAATGTTTCAGATGATATTCAGATCGGTATGAGAGTATTCCCTAACCCGACTCTCTCCAAAAGAGCGGACAGCGGACTGTCCATGCTTGAGATCTGCGATGAGTGCGGCGCATTCTCCCAGTATGTGCAGATCCAGGATGCACAACTTGATTACAACCTGTTTGAACTGCCTGAAAATGTCAGCTTCGATGAAGCAGCAATCATCGAACCGTTCTCCGTTGCCATGCACGGTATCAACCAGGTGAATGTCAAAGCAGGTGACAGAGTCGTCATCTTCGGAGCAGGTATGATCGGACTTTGCACATTGTCCGCATGCCTTTCCAAAGGCGTTAAGGAAATCGTAGTCATTGATATCAATGAATGGCGTCTTGAGAAAGCAGCTGATATGGGAGCGATTCCCTTCAACTCCGCAAAAGGCGATGTCAAAGAGTTCTTAAGAGATCTCTTTGGTAAAGATGTAAGCAATCTCGGCGGCAGTCCTGCCTGCGATGTGGATGTCTATATTGACACATCCGGTGCACCGGTGATCCTGCCGACTATCCTGGATTGCGCAAAACCTCATGCAAGGGTATCCATTGTCGCTCTTTATCACAGAAACGTATCACTCAATCCGTATCTGATCAGCTGTGCGGAGATTGAGATCAAAGGTTCCTTTGCCTATACAAATGATGACATCCGTGAAGTGATTTCCGTTCTGAAAAACAAAACGACACCGGTTGCCGGTATCATCACACATCACTATCCGCTTGATCAGATCAAAGAAGCCTTTGCAATGGCAGCCAATCAGAATGAATCATTGAAAATCCTGATTGACCACGAAGCATAAACAAACCAATCAACAGCAGAACGAACTGGGCTAAGGCTCAGTTTTTTTGTATTCATCTTAATGACAATAGAAGACACAACATTGACCGTTCCGCGGGGAACGGTCATAGAATTTCGCTTAACAGAAGGATTCAAGTGCTGAATCGCAATGTATTAAGAATCATAGAGGTCTCAATCAACGTATAATGAAATTGTGATATTCCGACTAAAAACAATCATGGAAGTGTGCATTGAGTGAATTGATATCTGTCTTGAGATTTCAGCTCATCCGGAATCGATGCAAACGTTAAGAGGAACTGCTTTATGAAGAAAGTAAGAAATATACTGTTAATCCTGGTACTGGCCATATGTATGGCAGCTTGTTCAGCTTCACAGGCGGATGATGAATCCGCACAAACAATACCGATGCCTGACTTAATCGGGGAATCAATGGTAAAGGCTGTTGAGAAGCTGAAAGATCTCGGCTTTACAGATGTGCAGACAACAAAGAGCGATGAGACAGCCGATGAGAATCGTTTTGTCGTGGTTTCGCAGAATCACGAGGCAGGCAGTCAGCTGGACCCTTCGGAAGCAGTGATCCTGGATTGTCTGAAACAGTTTGAAATTGTTCTTGCCATGACATCTGATGACAACTGGCTGTTTTCCAAATATGACATGGATGTTTCCCTGGATGATGAGAAGATTGCCACCATTAAAAACGGTGAGACAGTCAGTCAGAGTGTGAAAGCCCTGGAAGGGGAGCATATCCTGACTGTAAACAAACACAATGACAATGAGCTTACGGATACATACATCCTGAAACTCAAAGCTGATACGGAGATCGCCTTTGAAGTCACCCATGGCCGTTCGGATATTTCGATTGAAAATGTCCGGATGAATGAGAAGGAGGAAATCACGGCAAGGGCAGTACCGACACCTGTCCCAACCCCGACACCCAGCCCTTCACCGGAGCCGGCAATCACACCGGCACCTGAGGAAATACCTGAACCAACGGTCAGTGCTGAACCGGAATCTTCCGCTACACCGGAAGTGCCTGCACAGCCCGAAGAGACTGCATTACCAGAAGAAAGTACTGATCCGGCTGCAGCCGAAGAAGCGAAAGCACCTCTGGAAAATGCTGAACCGATTGAAACTGAGGAGCCTGCAGAGATTACAAAGAATACAGAAGAGCAGCCGGAAGAAACGGTCGCACCTCTGGAAACTCCTGAGCTGGAAGAGACTCCGAAACCATTCTCCACACTCTATGCGGATGCTCAGGAATTTCAGAATGGAAGGGTGGGCTCCTATCAGTTCAAGGTTCCCGATACATGGGTCAAGGGTGATAAACGCTTTGATCTGGATGAGAAAGGGAAAGGCGCCTATTTCACTTTTGCGCAAGGGGAAGAGGAAGAAGTGAAATTTTATTCTGTTCCGCGGATTTTCAATGAATATGTGAAGCAGTTTGAATTTGAAGAAGTCCTTGATCAGAAATCAAATTATTATTTTGCCGGAAACAAAACATCCTATATCAAGGGAATTGAAAATGCGGATGATGAAAAGAAAGTCATTCACGAAGTATATATGTTCGCCGATAAGCTCTTTGAGAAACCGGTGATCTTCAATTTTGTGCAGCCTTATGATTCTGATCTGGATTATTCTGAAGATTTCATGGCTGTCATGAATTCAATCAAGAATTATACATACAAGCTCAAGGATGTTCTGACCAAAGGCCATGAACTCAAATATGAAACGGATGTTCTGGAATACTCAAACAAGGAAATTGATCTGACCACCCTTGTTTCAACGGATAAAAAGGGGGTTACCTTTACTACCAATGACAAAATTGATTTGAGCAAATTAGGCGAATATACAGTTACCTATACCGTGGCAAGAGGAAAGATATCCGTCAATGAGTCACATACATTTACCGTTCAGGATACAGCCAAACCGAAGATCAAGTTTGAAAACAAAGAAATAACTCTGAAGTGGGATGAGGAGTTCGATCCTTATGGCAACATCGTTTCTGTCAAGGACCCCGTGGATGGTGCCCTTGAAATGGTGAAGCGTGATCCCGGTGAAGCAGGCAATGGCTGGTATTATCTGGAGGAACCTGAATACACATCTCAGCCCGGCACATACGAATTTACCGTGCATGCCTGTGACAAACACGGCAATAAAACCAAAAAGTCATTCACGGTTAAACGCAAGAAGAAGCCCGCAGAGAAATATGACTATATTGCTAACCGCAATACCGGCGTGTTCCATTATCCTCACTGCCGTGCAGTCAAACAGATGAAAGAAAGCAACAAAGTTTATTTCAACAATGTCACCCGCAAGTCAATGACAGATAAAGGATATGATTCCTGCAATATCTGCAATCCATAATGAAGAATGCAATTCATGAAAGTCATTTATAAGGGATTCCTCTTATTCCTGATTTCATTGTGTCTGATCTCCTGCATACCGCATTCAGACATCATGAATCATGAAGGGAAGTCAGATGGTGAAATCATTAATGAAAACAATTCTGTATCAGACGTTGATACAGAAGGTTTTCATTATGAGGATGTGCCTGCCTTTGATGGAAAACCGTATGTGATTATGAATGATAATCATCCGTACTCCATCAATGATTCAGTTACTGAATATATCAGGATCGGAGAACCGGATGAACTTGGCAGATGCACAGATGCGGAAGCCATCCTCAGCATCAATACACTTCCCAAAGACCAGAGAGGATCGATCGGGGGAATCAGACCCACCGGATGGCAGACGGTCAGATATGATGATCTGATCGAAGGCAATTATCTCTACAACCGATGCCATCTGATTGCCTATGAAATCAGCGGGATCAACGATGATGAGCATAACCTTGTCACTGGCACAAGGTACATGAATGTGGAAGGTATGCTGCCATGGGAAAATCAGATTGTTTCCTATCTCAGAACGACAGACAATCATGTTTATTTTCACTGCACACCGATATTCATCGATGATGAACTGGTATGCAGAGGTGTATTGATGGAAGCCTCCTCCATTGAGAAAAATGATATGGAATTCTGTATCTTCTGTTATAACGTTCAGCCGGGCATCAAAATCAATTACCTCACAGGAGAAAGTGAAAGAGAGGAACATGTTATCACCAGATCCATCCCTTCTCTTTCTCAGGAATATGTCCTGAATACCAATACAAAGAGATTCCATTATCCCGATTGCGACAGTGTGAAGGCAATGAAAGAGAAAAACAAACAGGTGATCACTTCATCCAGAGAAGAAATCATTGATATGGGCTATCAGCCATGCGCTGTATGCAATCCCTGAAAAAGAGATTCGAGGTCCAAAAAAACAATGAAAGGATGGCATACAATGGTAAGAAGAAACGAATTGCCTGCGTTCTGTCCGGTCTGTGACGGATCGCTGTATATTGAAATCACACCTGAGTCGACTGATGATGATTTTGTTGAGTGTGCCCATTGCGGGGCAGAGATCAGAATCGGAGATGCGCTTGGCAGATACAACAGACTGATTGAGGAGAACCGCAGACTCAAAGAGATCAAAGAAGGTAAAAGGAGTACGGATATGTCTTTGCTGAATATACTTGATCCGGATACGGATTCCATTGAACTCAAACTCACCGGCGGAAAAGATGCCGTTTCAAAAAATGCTTTTTCAAGTAATATCCGGATGTTCTTCAACACCGGTTTACCGGGAATCATTTGGTTTGATTACAATACCAAAAAAGAATATGAAGTCCTTGAATATACCTGGAGCGGACCGAGATATCAGGATGTCATGATACAGAACAATGACTCTTCCACTCAGACAAGAGGCGGAAGAAAAGGAAGACTTGTCGGCGCAATCATCGGCACAATCCTGATGCCCGGTCTTGGTACGGTGATCGGTGCAGCCGTCGGAACAGGTAAAAAAGAGAATTCAAACACCAGGGGACAGACCATATCACATGTTGAAACCAGGGAAGTTCCTGTGAATGCCTATATGAAACTGCGTGATCTTGAAAGAGATCAGCTGGTCAATATCTCATTTGAGTGCACATCTGAAATGGATGTAAGAATCCGGAACAATATCACAGTCAATCTTGAGCAGGGGGCATATATCGAATTTGATCAGCCTGAGCTTCTTCCTGAACCCGAGAGTGAACCGGAAACAAAGGATGTCATCTCCCAGCTTAAGGAACTGAAAGCATTGCTGGATGATGGCGCCATCAGCAAAGAAGAATATGAGGTGCTGAAAAAGAAAATAATCTGATAATCAAGTAATATGATTAGCCCGATATTATAAACAAAATCATTATTAATAAAAGCAGCATTATGAGGAAAAATGATTGCAACAGAAGGTCTTGAAAATGTATTAACAGACATAGTTTATTAAGAATACTGAACATAGTAGTATACAAGAGAGAAGTAGCTGGATTAAGGAGAATCATGGCAAATATAGTTGATAAAATTAAGCAGGATATCACATTTGAAAAAGTATTATCTACTGCAATAAAGACACCTGGTGTAAAAATAAACAGGGCTTCCTTCTTGAGAAAAGAACTAAAAAAGTATTGTACGGAAGACGTCATTATCAAAGCAATTAAATATAATCCTGCTCAGGCGGGCATAGAAAAGAAACTGATTAACAAGATTTCTAAGAATGTAATTGATTACGAAACGAATAAAGTAACTGCAATTTCAGTGGCTGCCAGTGTTCCTGGATCTTTCGCTGCAGCTGCTGCAATTCCTGCTGCAACAGCAGATATAACATCTTTCTTTGCTTTTATACTCAGGATAGTGCAGGAACTGGCATATTTATATGGTTTTGAAGAATTCGACTTTAACGAAAATGATGTTGATTCTGAGACAATGAATACAGTTCTGGTATTTGTGGGTGTTATGTTTGGGGTTCAGGGAGCTGCAGTGGCATTACACAAACTTGCTGATACAATGGCAGCCCATGTTGCAAAAAAACTTGCTCAGAAAGCATTAACTAAGGGCGTCGTGTATCCGATTGTTAAAGAAATAGCCGGTAAAATTGGTGTTCATATGACTAAACAAGTCTTTGCTGACACTGTTGCTTCCGCAATACCTTTAATAGGTGCAGTTTTGTCGGGAGGAATTACTTACGCTATGTTTAAACCTAACTGCAACAGATTGCGTAAAAATTTGATGAGCTATAATCTGTGCGATCCGGGGTTCTATAAAAGACAAGATATTATTGATGCGGAATTCTCCGACTGATACTTAAACCATAATAATCATACCTATTTGAGTTGAGAAAAATCAGTGTACAGATTCCCGCGTTTATCGGGATAATATATATAGGAGCTACAAGTATTAAGATAATAGATTCAATATGTATTGAAGATCGGAAATTGATAAGGAGGAGTTATGCAGGAAATTGACAGAATCAATGAGTTTCTAGATGAGGCAGGAGTGTTCTTTTTAGCTTCAGTAGACGGTAATCAAGCTAAATGCAGACCTCTTGGATTTCATATGGAAAAATATGGAAGACTGTATTTTGCTGTCGGAGAACACAAGGATGTCTACGATCAGATTACTAAAAACCCAAGTATAGAAATCACTGCAATCAACGAAGATAAAACATGGTTAAGATACACTGGAGATGCAGTCTTCGAAATTGATCCTATTTATGCAAATCTTGCCCTGGATTATTCTCCGAATCTAAAAGCAATCTATAACGAGGAGACAGGAAAAACTCTGAAAGTATTCCACTTGGAGTATGGAAAAGCAGTATTGAACAAATTGAACGGAGAATCTGAAGTTCTTTTTGATGACAGCGGTGATAAGGGTAATGAACGTTCTAAAACCTTTATTGAATCGACGGCAAGAAGAGAAATTGAAAAAAGATTTGAAGAAGCTCGCAAAATACTAAACAACAAAGAAGAGTTTGAACGTACTCTTCAAAGTCTGGAGCACAAATCAAAACGTATTCCTTTGGTAGGAAACAAAATGTCTCAGGCCTTTGTCATGATTTCTCTTTTGAAAAGCTACTACGATAAAGACTATCGTGATATTCCTTTTGGAACGATTGTTTCTATTACAGCAGCAATGATGTATTATTTATCACCAGTCGATATTTTGCCTGACAGTATACCGTTTGTTGGTCTTTCTGATGATGCTGCTGTAATAAGCATTTGCTGGAAGATGGTTGAAGGTGATATTAAGGATTATCAAAAATGGCGTGAATTGAATGGTAAAGAAATCGACTTCGGCACAGATGATGAGATGGATGATGAAACAAACTCCGAAATCGATGAAGAATAACGGAATCCATGGATCAATCGAACAGATAAATAGTTATGTTCTAATAACTGAAAAGCTTCATGATGTTGAAGATTTAGGCTTATACCTTGAAGGATAACAAATAAACATTAGTGAGAGGGATCGAGTTTTGGATCCCTTGACTATCAGATTAGCATATATAGCCCTCGACATGATGCTGTACTAAAAAAGTGTCAGTGATAAAACGCTGGCACTTTTTTTACATACCTTCTCTTCTACTCTAATAATGGGAAAGGAAGAAGTGAGGGATGAATGAAGAAGAAAAAGCATAAAAGAAGTATTTTTGTAAAAAACATCTTGGTGGGTCCAAATAATCAGAAAGAAATTCAGTAACGTAGGTATCAGATGTGAAGGGGAGAGAAATTCACATATGGATCATAACGGATTACTGAAAACAGCTGATGAAATTGAAACAGTGAATGACATGACTGAAAACGAGGACCCGTATAATCCTGTCTTTACTGATTTCATGCAGGAAATGATCAACAGATACAGAATCAAAAGGAGCGACATCTCCAGAATCACAGGGATTTCCCAGGATTATTTATACAAGATTCTTTCCGGAACGAAACATACAGCACAGATTGATTACATCATTGCCATCTGCTGTGTGATTGGAATGAATGCAAGGGAGACCCAGCATGCATTGGCAATCAATGGTATGCAGGTTCTGAATGAAAATGATCCCAGGGACAGATTGATTCTGGATGCACTGAACGACAGAGTGACACTGTACAGACTGAATGACCGGCTTGAAAAAGCCGGATATCCGTGGTTGAGATTTTCCAAAGATATGGAAACTTATGTTTCCGACAATAATGAGTAAGTTCTAATTGCTTTGTCTGAATCATTATAAGGAGGGTACAAAAGCCATGAAAAAAGCAACAAAAGCATTTTTTGCAGGCATTCTCTGCATTGGACTGAGTGCATGCGGATCTTCCGGCTCATCTGCAAAGGATGATGACAAGAAGGAAGAAACAGCAGCTGAAACAGAAGGCGAAGAATCAAAAGAAGAAACTGCGAAAGAAGAAGCGCCAAAAGAAGAAGTCAAGGAGGAAGCAGCCTGGGAAGTCGGTGAAGCAAAATCAGTCACATGGACTGACAGCATTGGCTCAAAGTGGATTCAGATTGTCTGCCCTGTAACAAATACAGGTACAAAGAATCTTTATCTCAGCGCCGGTACGATGGATCTCGAAGACTCCGAAGGACATCTTGTTGACAGCAAGAATCTGGTCAGTGTATTCCCGGAAGTGCTTCAGCCTGGTGAAACAGCATATTATTATGAGGAAACCATTCTTGATGAAGGTACTCCGGATGAACTAAATATTCTTCCTCATGTCAAGGTCAAGGAAGCAACCATTGAATGCATCCGCTATGAAACAAGTGACATCAGTATCACAGATGATACATATGGCGGAGTCAAAGTTACCGGAAGAGTTGAGAACACCACTTCCGAAGATGGCAAATTGGTCTATGTCGTTGCCTTCCTGTATGACGCGGACAACAATATGATCGGTTCCAATTTCACAATTCTTACTGATGATCTGGTGGCGGGAGATAAGGTTGGTTTCTCCATGTCGGGATTCTCACTTCCGGATGGTGTGACTGCGGACGTTGTTGATCATTATGAGATCTATGCTTATCCGACACAGTACCAGTTCTGAGTAAAGTGCTACATTAATAATTGATACCTACCAATAAAACCCGACAGTTTCAGACTGAGAAGCCAAAGCTTATGGCAGGAACAGCTGAAAGTCGGGTTTTATCGAATTAATAGTTTTAAATAATATTCAAATATTCTTCGTGGGTCCAATTTTTTTAAGGGCGATTGATTAAAATATACTTTAACATGTGAGGATTTGGGGGAATCTAATATTAATACTATACAAAAGTGCAGTGAATCATTGATTTATAGATTGTAATAAAGGCGAGTCCACATTTCAAATAGTTGAAATGATAAATTAAACATTGGCAAAAAGAATCAGGAATAGCTGTATACGCAGTGTGAGACAGTTAGCCGTCTCTGGCATATGTTATAATTTTGTTAATATGTTCTCCAGAGATGGGAAAGAAAGGCTATATTGTGATCAAATATATATGCAGACATTGTAACGATCTAGAATGTGAGTCGAGTGTTTGTCCTGTGTGCGGAAGCAGGACAAATCTTTTGTCTGCCGAAATATACTATTGCAAGCACTGTAATGCACCGTCCTTTACAAAGGAATGTCCTGAGTGTCATGCTGAGTGCACTAAAGTAGGTTCGGATTTAAGACCCGTATTCGCACAGGAACGTTTGTTATTAGAAATCCTTACAGGCAAGCCTATGGCTTTTGCCGGCAAATCCGTTTGGTCTTCTCAAAGCAATACATATTGGGTTGACGGTGAAAAAGTCAGGATCAATTTATCTGAATTAAGAAAGAAAGATCCGGCAAAAATAATCGAACAACTGAAACAGTATGAAGAAGACAACAGACAGTATGTTGAACATGATACGGATAACGAGAATATTGCCCGCTTTTTAAAACTTAATAGTTACAGACTGTCTTCTATTACAGAAGAAGCTTGCAATTATATAAGGAAAATATCAAAGGGATTTGATATGTCATCAATCTTTGTGTCATTCAGCGGCGGCAAAGACTCAACCGTCACAAGCAATCTTGTTCTCAAAGCATTAGGCACTGAGAAAGTGCTTCATATTTATGGCGATACGACACTTGAATATCCCACATCAAAATTGTATGTGGAGGAATTCAGAAAAAGGTATCCGGCAACACCTGTTCTTGTGGCAAAAAACAGAGATCAGGATTTTAACAATTTATGTGAAGTAGTAGGCCCACCGAGCCGTGTTTTGCGTTGGTGCTGCACAGTCTTCAAGACCGGTGCAATCACCAAGAAAATCGAACAGATTTTTCAGGATAAAACAAGGATTCTCTCCTTTCAGGGAATCAGAAGGGCAGAGTCAGCTTCACGAAGCAAATATGACAGAGATTCAGATAGTTCGAAAATCTCTAAGCAAATTGCAGCTTCACCGATCATTGATTGGCTTGATTTTGATGTGTGGCTTTATATCTTAGGAAATAAGATCCCTTTTAATGAAGCTTACAAACAGGGATTCACAAGAGTCGGATGCTGGTGCTGCCCGAACAACAGCAGATGGTCTGAATTCCTTGCTTCGATTTATATGTCAGAAGAATTCCTCCGTTGGAAAGAACTTCTCTATTCCTTTGCAAAGAAAGTCGGCAAAGAAGACTGGAAGGAGTATGTAGACGGTGGGAACTGGAAGGCGAGACAGGGTGGAAATGGATTGGATTATTCGAAGAATGCCGTGGTCAGCTTTAAGCCATGTGTTCTGGAAGATAATGCATACAATTTTGATTTGCCGCGTCCGATCTCAAAAGACTTGTATACACTGTTTAAACCTTTTGGGGAATTGAATTTTGAAATGGGCAATCAGAGGCTGAATGAAGTCTATGTACTGGAAAGAGGAACCGGCGCTCCGCTTTTGAAATTGAGCGGAAGGATTGGATCCACCACATTGAAGATTTCGGTTTTAAAGAAAAATCACCATTTCAAGAATGCAAAGACTGCTGAGCAGTTGCTGAATGATCAGGTTACAAAGTATCAGACATGTATTGCGTGTGGCTATTGTCAGTCTGTATGCAGATTCAATGCGCTCAAAGTCACAAATCTTTCAAAAGGAAATGTCAGCAACTCCACTGTCAGGTATTCCATTAATGAGAATGCCTGCGTGGGCTGCCTGGAATGCGTTAAACATTTTGACGGCGGATGCTATATGAAGAAAGTACTCCGTGTCAAAAGAGGAGAATAAGAATGGCGTCAATCAAGCTTAGAAAACATGAATCATTTTATATCCGTGAAGGGTGGTTCGAAAAAGCGATCAACACCATTCATGAATCCAATACAAACATCTTCTATAAAAACGATGGCATCCGGTATCTCGGAATTGGTGCAAATATGGTGAAGTCATTGAAATACTGGCTTAAAGCTGCTGGTATCATTGACGGAAAAGAAAATGAGCTGACACAGTTTGCACAGTTATTGCTTAAGTATGATCAGTATCTCGATGAATCGTTCTCGTGGTATCTGATTCACTATTACCTAATTGCCAATCAGGAGGAATGTCCGGTTTTCTATGAAATCGTAAATTCTGATATGAACACTTTCAGCAAAACTGATCTCGATGAATATCTGTTTGAAAAATTTGCTTTGACTGATCCGAAGATCAACCGAAATTCCATTGACAGTGATGTGACCGTTTTCCTGAAATCATATTTCAATGATGAACCGGCAACCAATCCAGAAGAAAACTATGTTTGTCCGCTTTCACGGCTGCGGTTAATTAAAAAAGATAAGAACGGATACATGAAAACGAGACCTGCATATACAAGTCTTTCATATCTGATTGTTTATTATGTGCTCTCACAGATTTACAACTATGAGCCGTTTGATATTGAAGACTCCATGCATGTGATCAACTCCCCGTATCGGATCTTTAATCTTGATAAATTCATGTATCTGCAATTCCTTGATGAGGCTTCCAGAAACGGTCTGATCAATATTGACCGTACTGCAGGTTTGAACACGGTTTACTTTGAAAAGAAGCTTACACTCGAAGAAGTGTTTGCGGAAGCTTTTGGAGGTGATCTCAATGTATAGCGATATCATTCAGATTAACAAGAACTTCCAGTCTTCAGTCAATCTTGAGCTTGATCTTAACAGTGAGCAGAAGATCGGTGAATATATTCCGACGAGCGACATTTGTGATGTGCTGAAACGGTACATGAAGTCATTTGTCTCAAAGAGCGGTGAAAGAGCTACTACACTTGTCGGCCCTTATGGCAAAGGCAAGTCTTTTCTGCTTCTTGTGCTGTCTTATCTGATCAGCCAGAATTCTACTTCTAAAGCGTATGTCGGACTTCTCAAGAAAATCAAAAAGATTGATGGTGAACTCTTTAAATTGATTACAGATTTTAACAGCAGACACAAAAAACTTCTGCCGATAATCATCAATTCGAACTATGACAATCTGAATCAGGCATTCATGCTTGCCTTGAACGAAGCATTAAAACGCGAAAAGATTTCTTCTGTTATTCCTGTTACAGCTTATTCCATCTGTCTGAGACTGCTTGACAGCTGGGATGAAGACCAGGATATGAATAAGAGAGTTTATATCAGATGCCAGGAAGAACTTCATATTTCCAAAGATAAACTTCGCATGGGATTAAGGGATTATTCACCTGAAGCCTATGAGCAGTTTGTTGAGCTTTATAACTGCGTGACACATGGGCAGCCGTTCAACCCGTTAGTGAATGATGACATTGTTCATGTCTATTCAGAAGTGAACCATGTTTTAAAAGAAAGAGGATATACAGGAATGTTCATCATCTTTGATGAATTTTCCAAATTCCTTGAATCCTCCAGCAGCTCTCAATCCAAAGATCTGAAGATTATTCAGGACTTCGCAGAAGTATGCACAAGAAGCGGTCTTGATGAGCAGATGCATATTTGCTGCGTTACTCATAAGAGTTTCAATCTTTATAAAACTGAGGAAAGAGCTGACTCGTTCAAAACAGTTGAGGGGAGATTCAAGGAAGTCAGATTTAACAGAAGTTTGAATGAAAACTATCAGATTATCTCAGCTGCAATTGATAACAGAAATGCGAAAGACAGGATTGCTCAGTTTGTCTCTGAACATGAGAGTTTTTATTCTGCACTGACAAAGTTTCAGCCGTTCTCCAAAGAAGTGGATTTAAAACAGCTCTTCCAAGGATGCTTCCCGCTGAACCCTCTGACAGTCTATTCATTGATTCAGCTGTCCGAGCTGGTTGCACAGAACGAAAGAACACTCTTTACATTTATCTCGGATACAGATGACAACAGTCTGAATTCTTTTATTCGCAGAAATGACAGTGGATTGTTCAATGTGGATAAGATTTATGATTATTTCAGTCCGATTCTAAAGCGCGAAGAGGGTAATCAGATCAGAAATATCTGGTTCAGAACAGAAGGGACACTTGCAAGAGTTGAGGATCAGGATGAACGTAAGATCATAAAAGCATTATCAGTCATTCTGATGCTTAACAACTTTGAGGTTTATCCTCCTAATGAAGAGATGATCAGTCTGGCAACGATGCTGCCGGAAGAAATCGTCAAAGCAAAAATCGCAGATCTGATTGAATCGCATTATCTTCGTAAGAATCTGCTGAATAATCTTCTGACTTTTACTTCTTCAAACAACAAGGAAATTGAAGACAGAATCAATGTGTTCAAACAGACACGAATCAATTCTGTTTCTTATGATACTGTTCTTGATGAAATCAATGATTCCAAATTCCTCCTGCCGAGACGTTATAACGAGCAGAATAAAATCACACGCTATTATCAGGTTTCATTTATCACAGAAGATCAGCTTGAAAAACTCACATCTTTTGACGGATATAGAGAATATCGTTTTTCCGATGGCCTGGTGCTGAATCTGATTAGAACGGAAATGAATGAGGAGCAGATCAGAGAGAACTTTGCCCGAATCAATGACCAGAAGACTATACTCCGTTATCCGAAGAAGAAGGTTGACAGTGTCCTGTTTGAGGAACTGATCCGTTATCTGGCTCTTCAGGAAATCCTGAACAAAGGCGGAAATGATCCTGTCGTAACAAGTGAAGTGGAATTGCTGCTGGAAGAAACAGCCGAAGATACTCAGAAGCTGATCAAAGATTATTTTGAAAATAATTGCGCATATATTTCAAGTCTTGCCAAGAAGACATCAAGCTTTAATGAGATGCTTTCTGATGTGATGGATGCTGTATACAATGTAAAGATCGTCTTTAACAATGAACTGATTAATAAAAATACACTGACAAAGGTATATCAGAAATCAGCTAATAACATCATCGATGACATTCTCAATAACCGGGAAACAGAATACTCCGCAACCAGTCCTGAGACAACGATCAAGACAAGTATCGTAGAGGAGTTTAAACAGGAAAATGTCCGTTTGATCATCGATGAGATCAAACAGATGATCATTGATTCAGAGAAGCAGACAATCACAGTCACTAAGCTTATTGAGAAATATACAAAAGAGCCCTATGGAATCAGAAAGGGAATCATTCCAGTCTTGCTTGCACAATGTATTAAGGAAATGCCCGAGAATATTCTCTTTTATTTCAAGAATAAAGAAATGGATCTGAATGCGGGCAACCTTGTTAAGGCTGTTTATACTGACGGAGATTATTCATTCCGTGCAGCAAAGGGTTCAGGTTCGCAGGCAGAATTCCTTGCGGATATGATTGTTGCTTTAGGTGATCAGCCAAGCGGCAATTTCCGCAATGATACTAAAAAGCTCTGTGAAGACTACAGAAGGTTCTTCGTTGGTCTTCCGATGATCATGAGAAATGCAGATTCTCTGAATACCATGGGTATGAGCGAGGAAATGATTGAATATAAGAAATATTTCCTTGCATTCAGTCTAAATCCATATGATCTGGTCTTTGAAAAACCATTGAGGATCTTCAATACGGATTCTTATGAAGTGGTGAAAGATCACCTATTCGCTTTAATCAATGGCTGGCAGGGATTAATGGATGACTATAAGAAGTCAGTCATTGCTGAACTGAAATCTGCATTTAGATTTTCAAATGAAACAAGTCTTCATATGGGGCTCGCAACAGTAATGGCTGAAATGCTGAATGGCACTAAGCCGGTGCTGAATGATGCGCATGCGGGAATCTATTTGGCGATCGAAAAACTTTCATTTGAAGACATGGATGCGGTTAACCGTCTTTCAAATACTGTTCTGGGTGTATTTATTGAAGACTGGACAGATGATCGCAAGACTGAGCTTACGAATCGCTTGAGTCGTTTCTTTGATGAAATTCTCGGGGCAAAAAAGATTACGAAGTCAACATCTACAATTGACAACATCTTGGCTGAAATTGACGTCACAGAATATAGCGATATGGGAACACTGTTCCAAAATAGTATTGAAAGCATTATTGACGAATTTGGTGACGGTGTTTCCAAAGCAGAAAAGATTGCAATTCTTTCCAAAATTTTGAAGAACATTATTTAGGAGGATGAAATGATTTACTTAGATAATGCGGCTACTACTTATCCAAAACCGGAATGCGTTTATCAGGCTCTTGACAATGCAAATCGCAATCTGGCTTTTAATGCTGGAAGAGGTTCCTATCCGGAGGCTAAACAGGTTGCGGATCTGATCCAGGAGACTCGTAATAAAGTGGCTGCATTGGTAAGTGCTAACGGAGATACTGTATCCTTTGAGTCCTCCGCAACCGAAGCATTGAACATTATCATCAACGGATTGGATATGAATAGCGGGGATAACGTCTATATTTCTCCATTTGAGCATAATGCAGTTGTAAGGCCTTTGCATCAACTCAAGCAGGAGAAAGGTATCAATATTCGGATTCTTCCATTTGATAAAACCACTTGGGAAGTGGATGAGGAAAAGATGAATAACATGTTTGCATTGAATAAACCGAAAGCATGTTTCCTCTCTCACATCAGTAATGTCACCGGATATATCCTTCCATCTGAAAAGATATTTGAAAAGACGAAAGAATATAATGCTATCAATGTTCTGGATTGTTCGCAAAGTTTGGGTGTACTCAATCCTTTAAAAGAGAATACAGACTTCATCGTATTCGCAGGACATAAATCCTTGTATGCATCATTTGGCATTGCAGGCTTTATCAATCTGACAAATCATAATCTGAAAATTACTAAGAGCGGGGGCACCGGTTCCGATTCACTGAATCCGGAAATGCCTGAAAGAGGATATGGAAGATATGAGGCTGGAAGCTTGAACAGTGTGGCAACAGCAGGATTGAATGCAAGCTTGGATTGGTTGAAACAAACTCCTGTTTATGAACATGAGAAGAAACTTACTGAATATCTGATCGAGCAGCTGAACACACTTGATAATGTGCAATTATATCTGCCTGAAAACAAATCAAGCATCCTTGGCATTGTATCTATTGCCATTAATGGTTATTCCAGCTCTGATGCAGGAACAATCCTTTCAGAAGACTTTAGTATAAATGTTAGAACGGGTTATCATTGTGCACCATATGTGCATGAATTCATTGGATCATTGGACACATCAGGAACAGTACGGATCAGTATTGGAGCATTCACTGAAAAAGCTGAAATCGATCAACTGATCAATGGCATCATGGATATGCGATAGAGGAGAATATTATGGATAAAACAGATTTTACGGAGTTGGTAAGAAACATTAACGCAAACAAAATCCTTTTACCAGATTTCCAAAGAGATTTCGTTTGGAAAAGTGAAGAAGCTCAGAAAAGCATCGTAGCTTCCGTTTTGGCTAAAATGCCAATTGGCAGCATATTACTATTGGAATCGAGCTCAAACGATTATGCTTGCATCAAGATCGGGACTAATATTGGTGTTGATAGCACACAAATCAAAGGAAAGATTTCTTTTCTGTTAGATGGACAGCAGAGATTAACGGTTCTTACAAATGTTTTTTCAAATGTTATCCAGAATAATGTATCCAAAGTGACTGAACTGGCTTCAGCATCATTAAAAAGAAGATTTTTCTTGGAGATTCCGCACTGGCAAACTCTGTGGAATAATCGAGCTGATTCAACTCAGGATTTGTTTGGAGTGACACATCTCGTATTTCCAATGGTCAATCCTGATAGTGAAAATCCTGCGTTCCTTTCGGGAGAGATTAAAGATTATATTGAAGTGATTCCATTTAATGCATCTGATAATAAACCGTATAATCCGCGTACTTTGCTAGGTACTGAGTTGGATAATTTCTGTATTGGATATCCTGATACTTATCTGATTCCGTTATTTCTTTGCATTGCAACAGGAAGTACAACAAGAGTGTCCACGATGCAGCTCCGATATACCGAAATAATTGATGGTATCGCAGCAACGATTGTTAAAGAAATCGAGGCTTATGTCGCTGGTATGTCCGAAAATGAACAGGTGGCTTTTATGGAAAGCTTCCTGGATGAGCCGGATGAAATTGAATACATAAGGCAAACTTTATTTGCAACTGAAGAGTTTAATAAGATCTTAGTTAATCGTTCTAAAGTCTGGGCTTTAAGAATCAAAGAATACATCGACAGCTGTCTTAAACATATGGTTCTCAATGAAGTTGTTGTTGAGGAACAGGATCGTAAGCGCGCGATTGATATTTATGAAAATATGAATAAAGGCGGTGTCAGTCTGAGCACATTCGATCTGATAATGGCAAAGGTCGCAGTGGTTAATAATGAGAGGTATATTGCAAGAATTATCAATTATATTAAATCGAATTATCCAAACAAATATCTATTGAATGTTGTGCCGAGTGAAATTGAAACATTATTAGATAATGCAATAAAAAATGATAATTACAATGCGACTATATTCACCGGATGTATTTCAGATAACGAAACAGCTCTTGTGTCAAAGTACATTGATGTGTTCCTCGATGTGATCTCCTTAACTTGCCACAATGAAAACTATGATACAAACAGTTACAATGTTTCGATGATTAAGAAAGATAAGATACTTTCCATTGCTGCCGAAGATCTAAATCGGAATACCGAAAAAACAGTAAAAGCAATTGATCGTGCATTGTTCTTTCTTCAGACAAGATGTGGAGTTAGATCCATTAATGATATTAACTATTCATTAATGCTTGTTTTGATTGCAACAATATTTACAAATGACGCATGGTATGCAAGCAGCAGAGTTCATAGACTCCTTGAGGCTTGGTATTGGGCATCCATATTCAGTGGTGAATTTGATAAAGATCAGAACGCTAGATTCAATAAGAACCTTCAGAACATGATCAGGACAATTAATGGCACGTTTGACACAACCTGGATTAATTCAATGAAGGATCAGGTTCTTAACACTAATAATTTTTCTGATAAGCGCTTGATATTAATGGAAAGAGTCGCAACTGAAGAAAGAGCTCCCAAAACACTGTTGCGTTATTATCTGTGTCAGTTCTTGCTTTCTAGACCGTATTCCGATATGTTTGATCCTTCTGAGAAGGTCAGTGTTTTCTACAAAAAGGATGCGTTAGAAATGCATCATATTGTGCCATTAGGGTCATGTACAACGATTGGAGAGAGTACTAAAGCTTTAAGAAAAGATTATTACAATATTTGTAATTCACCTGTAAACTTCGTGTTAATCACGTCGCGGTCAAATAATGCGATTTCTGCAACTCCGTTAGATGTATATGTTAAAAAAATTGATAATACTGCAAAAACATCGTTGCATCTATTTAATTATGATCAGAGTTCAGATATTAAGAGTGTTCTTTCCAGCAGATTTGATTTTATCCAGGGAGATATTAAAAATAGAATCACTTCGCTTATTTAAAAATCATTAATAATTTTAGAAAGGTCAACGAATGTCACTTGCTGATTTGAAATTTGAACTGACTTATCACAATCAAAAAAATGATGTGGTTATGGAATTCCTGACACCCGCACTTAAACAAGCAATCGAGTATGACAGAGCTGTTGGGTTCTTTTCGTCGACTTCATTGTTGTCTATTTCAGTCGGTATCAAAGGGTTAGTTGAAAATGGTGGCAGAATTAAAATGATCTGTTCTCCCAGACTTTCTGATGAAGATTATAAAGCGATTAAGCAAGGATACGATCAAAGGGGAATTGTTGAAGAGTGTTTGAATCGTTCATTCACTGAGCCTATAAATGGATTCGAAGAAGAACGTTTAAATATATTGTCACATCTGATATCGGAAGGCGTATTGGATATTCAAGTTGCTTTTATGAATAATGATGATCAATACGCATTGTTCCACGATAAAATCGGAATCATTCTTGACACGTCCCAAAACTTTGTCGCTTTTACAGGCTCGATGAATGAATCGGGCAATGCATTTTATGGCAATAGTGAAACTATTGATGTTTATACGAGTCTAGGGTCTGATTATGTCAGAGCTAGTGAAAAGCGGCGATATTTTGAAAGACTTTGGGAAAACAAAGAAACAAATATAGAGATTATTCCGTTCCCTGATTCGGTTATTAGAAGGATTAATTACTATAGAAAAGAGTCTGTTAATTTCAATGTCGATCAGGAAGAACGAGAACATATAAATAGAGGAAAGAAGCGTTCAAATCCAGAGGTTCCATCTTATTTAATTATTAGGGATTATCAGAAGCAGGCATTTGATGCATGGCAGGAAAATCACTATCGCGGTATTTATGATATGGCGACAGGTACTGGAAAAACCTACACAGCAATTTATTCAATTGTTAACTTGCTGAATGCAAGGAATCAAAAGCTTGGAATAGTAATTTGTTGTCCATATCAACATCTTGTGAATCAGTGGTCAGAGGATCTTGATGCATTTGGATTTCAGTACATTATGGGCTTCACTGGATCAAGACAAAAAGACTGGAAGAAAAAACTTAAGCAAGCAACATTTGATTACAAACATAATGTGCGGAGCAATTTCTGCTTTATTACAACGAATGCATCTTTTGCTACTCCATATGTACAGGGGTGCCTTGAAGGAATTAAAAGACCGCTATTATTGGTAATTGACGAGGCTCATAATTTCGGGACAAAGAGACTATTGAGTACATTAGATAATAAATACACTTACCGCTTAGCGTTATCAGCAACACTAGAAAGACATAATGATCTCTACGGAACAAGCAAGCTTTACGAGTTCTTCGAAACAAAGTGTATTGAGTACACATTGAAGCAAGCAATTGAAGCTGGAATGTTATGTAATTATTATTATCATCCTGTTCTGGTTAATCTGAACAGCAGCGAACTAGAAAAGTATTATGAATTATCTGCTGAATTGTCAAAATACATAATTCGCCATCCGGACGGAACAATCGAGTTTACAAAGAAAGGTGAAATGATTCTTATACAGAGATCAAGAATCGTTGCCGGTGCAAAAATGAAGCTTCAAATGCTCGAAGAGATTGCACGGAAATATCAAGATAGTAAGCATTTGCTTGTCTATTGCGGCGCGGCAACTGTAGCTGACAATGACTATGTTGAGAATAAAGCAAGCGAAGATGAGTTGAGGCAGGTTGATCTAGCCACTGCAGTACTGAAGAAAGTTGGTATTACTTCTTCAAAGTTTACTTCAGACGAAGATGCGGCTAAACGTGAGAGATTAAAAAAAGAATTTGATGATGGAAGTATCATTCAGGCGTTGGTAGCGATCAGATGTTTGGATGAAGGTGTGAATATACCGAGTATTGATAAAGCGATCATATTAGCAAGCAGTACAAATCCAAAAGAATATATTCAGAGAAGAGGCAGAGTTTTACGAAACTATCCGGGAAAACTATATTCTACAATTTATGATTTTGTCACTCTGCCTAGACCGCTAGATCAGGCACGTTATTCGTATGAACCTGGATACGATTTGGGCTTAATAAAAAGAGAGCTTTCTAGAGTAAAAGATTTTGCGGAACTATCTTTAAACAAGTATGAGTCAGCAGAGCTTGTTTCAAAAATAGAAGATATTTATGGGGATATAGACGAGGAGAACATTTATGACGAATTCTATCAAGAAGACGACTGTGGTTGTTGAGACAAGGGATGAGAAAATCCATAAGCTAAGGAACAGAATTTATAGAATGGAATCATATAATCAACATAAAAAGGATCCAAAGAATGATTCTGAGATGGCAAAAGATATCCTGAAAACCATTAAGAGATTCGTAGATGAGGAGGACTGATCAGTATGCTTTTGGAATCCATTACCTTGAATAATTTCAGGCAGTATAAAGGTACTCAAACAATTAGGTTTTCAACAGATCCGGAAAAGAACGTAACAGTTATTCTTGGCGAAAACACTAACGGAAAGACCACTCTTGTTCAGTCCTTCATCTGGTGTTTGTATAACAAGACAGAATTTAAAGACAAAGATATTTTAAATGCTGAAGTAAATAACGATTTATTAAGCAAACCCAGCGGGTCTGCTGAAACGGCGAGTGTTATTGTGCGGCTTAATCATAATGATACGAACTATGTTATCGAAAGGCGTGAAACAAGTAGAGTTAGCCAATATAGAAAGGTGACAAAAGAGAATAGTTTTAAAGTTTGTTCAGTTGATCAAATGGGTAATGCTACGCCTATTGATCCAAGTGAGGCAGGTAATGTAATTCAGAGTATTTTGCCTGAAAATCTTTCAGATTACTTCTTTTTCTGGGGCGAACGAATTGAAAAACTCAGTGAGAGAAAGGAGCTTACGCAAGCTGTTAAGCAGTTCCTAGGTCTTGATACAATGGCGATCGCAATCAAGCATCTTGATATGGTAATCAGGACGATCATCGCGGACAATAAGGGCGGCCCTGTTGATGACGAGATTGAGAAACTTAGAGCTAATATACGCAGACTTGAAAATGAAAACAAAAAATTCGAAAAAGAGAAGCAAAGCTTAGAAGAAAATCAGAAATACTATGAGAATGAAGCTGAAAAACTCTTTAAAGAATTAACCACAAGTGAGAATACACAACTGCAGCAAAGACAGAATGAATTCAAAAACAAAAGTAATCGACTAGAAAATGCGAAGAATGAACTTGAAAAAGCAAGAGACAATCTCCTTAAGCATTTCAGTGACTCAAAAAACTTTACATACTTTCTTTCAGATAAACTTGAAAAAAAGGCAGTTGAAATTCTGAAGAATAATCCTGAACCAGTTGTAGGCTGGAACTATATCGATCTCAATGCAATTAATGAAATCATCAAACGTGGAAAATGTATTTGCGGAAACGAATTTTGCGAAGGCAGTGAAGTTTATAATTATCTGATCAAACAAAGAGACCTAGTTGCTCCTAATGTGGTTGGTGGAGTGATTAATTCATTTATTGAACAGGCAGAACGGCGAGGTCCGTCCAATGACAATTATTATCAGTCTATTCATCAGGACTATAAAAAGATTCAGGAGCTCAATGATGAAATTGTTGACCTCGAATATGAAGTCAACAGCTTAAAAAAATTGATTACAGGCAAATCAGATTTAAAGAGAATTAATAAAAAGTATGAGGATGCCCTCCAGGAAGCTAAAGAATCTGCGAAAAAGCTTGCGGTTTTGTCCTCTAAAAAAGAAAAGAATGAGCAGGAGATCTCTAGAAATAACAATTCCATCAAATCTTTGATGAACAAAAATGCGAAGTTCATAAAGCAGCAAAAGCAGATGGCGTATGCAGAGCAGGTACGTGATCGTTTTAAAGAAGAATACAAGAAAAACGAAAGAACTTTGAAATCCAAATTGCAGGATTATGTCAATCAGAATTTTGATGAAGTTTATAGCGGTGACAGAAGAATTGAGATTGATGACAAATACAATGCAGTAGCTTGGAACAGGGTAGGGGACAGCTGGATAAAATCCGAGACATCACCCGGTCTGGAAACTGTAAAGAACTTCGCATTCATTTCAGGCTTGGTGCAGTGTGCAAAAGAAAAGATTATTGGCGATGAAGGAGAAGAGGAAGCAAACCCGAACACTTATCCGCTTGTTCTTGATGCACCTTTCTCACAGGCTGATGAACGACATGTACCTGCTATCAGTGAATTAATATCCAAAAATGCTGAACAGATTATTCTGGTGGTTATGAAAAAGGACTGGAATTACGCAGAAAAGGTTTTGCGGGATAAAGTTGGACAATTCTATAAACTTAAGAAAGTCACAGAAACACATACAGTTTTTGATGAGGAGGATGAAGCAGCATGATTGATTTCAGCAGACCTATACGTTTCAGGGGGACCCATGCCGCATATGTTCAATACTTATGTACTGAGCGGAAAAAGAAACGTGAAGGCGGGGTAAACATTTATTCCAGAGTTATGGATGCTTATCTCGCAGCTGTTATTATTGGCTTGAAATATGGCAGAACCGCAGTTGCGAATGATGATGTGGTCCCGGTATCGGAGATTTTTGGAGAAACTGAGGAAAACAAGGGGAAAAATATAACATCTAGTGAAATTATGGCAGAAACTGTTCACTCAGAACAGGTTCGGTTGAATTATTTATATCGCCTTGTCATGCTTTGTGAAGATGAACGTGGTTTATCAGATGAGGAAAAAATAGCTAATGCATTTAAATCGGAAGGGAATCAGAAAAAAATAGATGAGAATATTGAACTCATGAATAAATTTGCACGCGGTGGTGTTGAAATTCTTTATGATAGGTTCCGCGGATTAGCAGGTGATGATATGGAGATCGCAATGAATCAAATTGAACTCTTTGATGAGGTCAGTGGATATGAATCAGAAGAGGATGATGAAATTGATTATTGACTCAGAATCTAATCATCATCTCAAGTTAAAAATAGTAAGGCTCCGCAGATATCCTACATACCATAATTGACAAACCAAGTTTTCGAAACATTACAATCTATATACCGGTTTTTTGCAATGCTGATGAAAGCAAAGATCTGATGCTAAGGGGAATAACATGGTTGATCTATTGAAAAAAGATGTTCTTTATCGAAAGGATCTTGATATAGATCTGTTTTCCCATGTATTGGATACCAATTCCCAATGCTATAAATTTTACTGGTTGGAAGCATTAATCAAAATTCTTGTGAGAGATCAGAAAGAAGAGATTACATTTGATGAAGCTGCTGATGAAATGATTGTCTCTTCCTGGTATACAGTTTCGGAGTTTCATTTACATATGGGAAGTCCATATGCTGGGAAGCAAGATGTTGGAGCATTAGAGAAGATTATCAATAAGGTACAGCTGCTATCTGGATTAGCAAGTTCAGCAGATGAAACGGATATCCGAAAAGCTCTGTCGGAATATGGGTCTCATTTATATGAAGATAAAATGCAATTGACAGCACTTGTTCCACAGCGATTGTTATCATCTTATGTGAATTTACCAGGTAATCACAAAAAGAGTCTCAGATATATTTATGAATTGATAACGGAAGCTAATGAAAAAGCTGAGCATCCTTTGCCTTATACAATTCGATATCAACCCGGACTGAAAAAAGTTGTGGTGATTAATACAATCTGGGCTGAGATGTTCAGAAAAAACGCAAATATTCTATTCGAATGGATTGATGCTAAAAAGATCAGGTATCTTCAGGATAGGAATCCCGGTGTTCCAGGAATTGTTTATAAACTTAGAAAATCTGGTGATCGTTCTAATTTGAAAGCTGTTCGCGATTTGTGGAAAGCGATTATGCAAAGGGATAATGTCATAGATATATTTACTGAGGAACTCATTAATGACAAGCCATTTGCAATTGATCATTTCATACCATGGGCTTATATAGCATCTGATGAATTGTGGAATTTGAACCCAATAAGTAAGAGCATTAATTCATCTAAGTTGGATAGACTTCCTGAATGGGATAAGTATTTTCCAAGCTTTCAAATAAACCAATATCAATTGTATGAGTGGAAAAGAAAAGATCAGGAAATAGAAGAGTTATTTAATAAATGTGCAAATCATCATATTAATTCACTTTGGGCAAATAATGAACTATATCTTCACGATAATAGTTTCAGTGAATTCAGCGCCATTTTGGAAGAAAACATGAAGCCAATTTATAAATCTGCACGATTACAAGGATTTCAAATGTGGCTGTTTTAGTTGTTGGTAAATAGAAAATGAAAATGGTATCAAAAAGCACACTTGATTATTACAATAAACAATCAGATCAATATGAACAGAGCACTTTTGATATTGATTTTGCGAGTATTCAGGATTCCTTTTTAAAGTACCTAAAAGCTGGTGCACTTATTCTTGACTTTGGCTGTGGAACAGGAAGAGATACGAAATATTTTTTGAATAAAGGTTATCTCGTTGAAGCAATAGATGGCTCAGAAGAGATGGTTAAGATAGCATCAAAGAATACAGGTATTCAAGTGAAGCAGATGCTATTCAATGAATTAAATGAAGTGAATCGATATGATGGCATCTTTGCGTGTGCTTCAATATTGCACGTTCCATATAAAGAGTTACCAGAAATCTTCGAGAGAATGAAGCAAGCTCTTAAAGATAAGGGGATCATCTATACTTCATTCAAATATGGTGATTTTGAAGGGTATAGAGGTAATAGGTATTACACAGATTTAAACGAAGAAAGACTAATGTCGATTCTAGAAACAGTAGGTGACTTTGAAACACTCGAAATGAACACTTCCGTTAGTGTCATACCTAGTCGTAATGGTGAGATATGGTTAAACCTAATTGCTAGGAAGCAATCGGTTACTGGCTGATATCACATCATATTATTGTCGAACTAGAGGTTATTCTGATTTGAATGGGTTTTAACAGAAGGGGTAATCATGAAGTCAGGTTTCTATACAAATTACACTGAATTGAAATTCATAGACAAGCTTAAGAAGAATATTGATACTTGCAAGGCTTTCTATTTTTCAGTGAGCTTTATTAAGAAGCCTGGATTGAAGTTATTAGCACCGAATATTGAATCGGCTTTAGAACGTGGTGCGAAAGGAAGATTGATTACTTCGACATATCAGAACTTCACCGATATAGATTCATTAGCATTTTTCTATGATTTACAAAATCGATATCCTGATCAATTTGAATGCAGATTAGATCGGGAATGCTTTCATGATTTCTCAGGTAATACAGTAGGCTTCCATTCCAAAGGATATTTATTTGATTTTGAAGATCATAGTGAATTGTTAGTTGGTTCTTCGAATATTACAGTTTATGCATTATTAAAAAACATTGAATGGGATGTATCCATTATCGATGGTGGTGATAACGAAACAATCAAAGCAGCGAAAGAAGAATTTGAGAGTTTATGGGATCATACACTTCCGTTAGAAAGAGATCTCATCGATGAATATAAAACAAGGCTCTATTATTCCATTGAAAGATGGGATATGGATTATGACATTGCAAATTCGGAAGTAAAACCGAATTACATGCAAAGAAGAGCCTTAAAAGAATTAAATCGAATCCGCGTAATGGGAGCTAGTAAAGCTCTTGTTTGTGCTGCAGCTGGTAGTGGTAAAACGATCTTAGCCGCATTCGATGCATTAAATTTCAATCCTAGAAAATTACTTTACGTGGTTCAGGAAGGATCGATTTTAATGAAGTCATATGAAACCTTCCAGAGAATCTTTGGTAGTGATAAGACGTATGGTGTTTATAATGCGGAATACAAAGATTTCGATGCTGATTTCGTATTTTCCACAAACATCACAATGGCAAACTCATTGGAATTATTTGAACCACATACATTTGATTACATCATCATTGATGAATGCCATCATGCGACAGCTGAAACATATAAGAAGATCATTAACTATTTTGAACCACAATTCTTATTAGGTATTACAGCAACTCCAGAAAGAATGGATGGAGAGGATGTTTTCAGTCTGTTTGATCAGAATGTGCCTTATGAATTAAGACTCAGAGATGCCATTGTGAATGGATTGGTAGTTCCATTTAAATACTATGGTATCCGAGATGAATTAATTGAATATGGAATCAAAGAAACAAAAGGGCATAAGTTTGTTGAACAATTCTCAGATGAAAAGCATTGTGAGTTCATTCATCAAATGATTGAGAAACATAGAATTCCTGGGCAAAAGCTGAAAGCATTAGCCTTCTGTAGAGATATATCTCATGCCATTCGCATGTCACAGGCAATGGATGATTATTACAATACAAGATACTTAACCGGTAAGAACTCAATCGGTGAAAGAGTTCGTGCATATAAGGATTTACAGGATGATTTCGCTGATTTAGAGATACTCTTTACAGTAGATATTTTGAACGAAGGCGTCGATATCCCCGGTGTCAATATGGTCTTATTCTTAAGACCGACCGATTCACAAACAATCTTTATCCAGCAATTAGGAAGAGGCTTACGAAAATATGAAGGTAAACAATTTGTAACAGTCTTAGACTTCATTGGTAATGACTATAAGAGAAGTGTTCAGATTGCATTTGCCTTAGGTAGTTTGTCTGAAAACTTCGTAATCGAAAAACAATTGTTAGGTGCATTAATCAAAGATGATTTCAAATCTATTGGATTAGAAGACTATGGCGTTGAAATTCATTTGGATGATCTTAGTAAGAAAGAAGTCCTTTCATATATTGATGAAGTGAATTTCAATACCAAACAATATTTACAGCAAGACTACTTGAACTTTAAGAAGTATAGCAGCGCCTCTACATATCCAAGACATGTGGACTATCTGAACAATGATTATGCACCAGACTTAATTAAGTTCATGCAATCAAAGATTGGTGGAAAGAAGAACTTTTCTTATTACGGATTCTTGAAAGCAATCAATGAAGAAAATCTTCCTGCTTTTGATGAAAGACAAGAATCATTTATTAAGTATGTCTCAGATATGTTGCCAGTAGTAAGACCATACGAGTATTTGATTATTCAGTCTTTAGTCATGAATGCTGGTATTGCAGAACTTAAAGATATTAAGCACTACGTTGAAATTAGCACAAAACATTTCAAACAATCTCAATATGAACATGCGATCCACTACATGTTACAAACAGGATTCTTTGAAATAGATGAAGATGTACTGATGTTCAAGGATATCGATTTAGGAGTTGAATTGACTGAATATCTGAATGACTTACTTGAATATGGTTTAGGAAAATATTCCGTAGATTTCGATAATGAACAAGATGATCAGCTCTTCCACCTTTGGTCAAAATATACAAAAGGCCAGGTCCAGCAATTACTTGGTAATAATCCAAAAGATATTATGCTAGGTACTAAGATCTATGATGAGATTGTTTATATCTATGTCACAATCATCAAATCCAGTGGCATCAAAGAACAATTAAAATACGTAGATGGCTATATCGATCGAGACACATTCAGATGGGAAACCGTTGCGAATGTAAGTGATACAGAGTTACACAATTTAAAGAACAGTAAAAAAGCTCATCTCTTTGTACGTAAAGTAGATAACGAAGATGGTATCCAGCTTCCATTCACTTACATTGGAGAAGGGCATATGGAATACATCGAAGGGTCAAAGAAACCTAATGGTGCACACTTGTTCAGAATACCAATGAGTGTAACTGCACCTGAGGATTTGTATTTTGATTTTAGGCTACCAGAGTAACAGTTGCGCTTAGTAGACAAGATTGATTGATATTTCATTCCTAATTAATCATGATGGCTATATATACTACAGATAAACATATATCATGATTGTGTTGACTGTTCCGCTGGAGTACAGTCATATAATCTGAAAAGAATTATTGCTTTATATTAATTGATTAGAGGTACCAAATCATGGCCAGAAAATCATTGACAACATTATTGGCGGCAGCGCTGATTATTTCATCTCAGATCCAGATACATGCAACTGAAGATGTGCCGGAAGAATCTCCGGAAGTGACAGAAGAAACTACGGAAGTAACAGAAGAAGTTTCAAATGCAACAGAAGAAAATCCGGAAGTGAAAGAAGAAAATCTTGATACATTACCGGGGGATTTGGATATAGAAATTGAGGAACCTAGTGACGTTGAAGAAATTGATATGGAGAATAATTCTATATCAATGCTGAATTATCTGACGGTTCTGTCACAGGAAATCACTTCATCAAAAAACAGCCGACTGTTCCTTGAAGAGGCATATTCATCCATCATCAATGACACTTATCCGAACTCAGTGGATCCGAGAACAAAGATTCAGCTGGAGAATCTTCTGGATATTATCGAAGAATTCAGAATGATCGACGTTAAGCGTGAACGCCTCAGTTATCTGTATCAGCAGAACCAAGCTCAGGCAATCCGTTCTGCTGTCCCGAATCCGCTTGCGCTTCTCACTGCTGTCAATTCGTTTGATCTGAAAAGGTTGATTGTTTCCGGAATCTACATGGCAATTGATTCGGTGACGAGCTATAACGCATATAAGAATCAGCTGGATCTTCAGTATCTGCAGGAAGGATGGGCACTGGATGATGAAGAGACAAAAATTGTTTCTGAAAACAGAAAAGATGCATTCTTATATATGATTGATATTGTCAATTTGAATCATCTTTCTGGTGAATTTGCATTGAATGAAGAATCAGTGAATGAGCTTGTAAAATGGAAAAACAATCCGAATGTGACATCCAGAATTCAGTTCCTTGAAGATAACGAAAAAACATACCGTGAGTATGGTGGATATTGGCTGATTCTTGCATCAAGCTATTATGAAAAAGGTGATTATCCCAACTGTCTCGATGCAGTCAGAACGTATGAGGAAAAACAGGGGAAAATATTCAGAATCGATCATGAATTTGCCAAAGTCCTTCCATATGTAATTGTTTCTTTGCAGGAGACAATTAAGAACAGTGACGACCGGATCGAACAGATTGAGCACTATATTGATCTTCTGATCAACAACACAAAGAATAATGACTGGGCACTGAGATATTTTGCGGCACAATCATATGTTGAACTGGCTTCTGAAACAAAAGACCCACTCAGAAAAAAGGATTTCCTGGAAAAGGCGTACAAAGTATGCCGTTCGAATGTAAATTATCTGGTTGAAGAACAAAGTGCCAATAACAGTGTATATATGGCTGAAATTATGGAGAAGAAGGAACCTTCCAATGCAACCAAAGAAGAGAAAAAGGAGATCAAAGCATATAACAAACTGCTTAAAGAAGAACGGAAAACAGCGCTTCCGCCTGTGTCTGAAGCACTGTTGCTGAACTGTGATCTGCTGTTTGCGCTTGCAGATGAAATCAAAATTGATAGCAGGGAAAAACAGAAAATCAATGATATTCTCCATCAAAGTAATAATCCTTTATTCCTGAATACGGTTCTTGATAATGCATATTGGTTTGATAATAATATGGAAATTTCAACTGCTGAAGTGAACTATGACAAGCGTGTTCTGACTATACCAGCGAGTTTCATAGCAAATGACTATGCTATTACCGTAACTGTTGATGACGGAAGTGCTGTCACAGTATTTGATGAGTGGACAATTGATGTGGTTGACAGAAAAGATAAGAAAGACATCAATACATTCACTGTAAGAATGTCCTGTGAAGATAACAAGCAGTTTAAATACAAAGAAAATTCCACTGTCATAATTGAAATCAGACCAACGCAGACAGTCGATTGTGCTCCGGTTGTTGTTAAATATAAAACAGTTCACAAGAAAATACTTTGGATTATAGATTCTATTGAATTGGAAAAGGTTGAGTAAATGAAAAAGTGCGCAAGGAGATTGACATTGATCTGCATCCTTTTGCTTTCAATGGTTTTTAGTAGTATGAGTGTTTTGTCCTTTGATGATAGCGAACATGATAAGTATCTAGAACAAGTGTTGTTTGGCTCAGATACATTTAAGAAGACAAAATCCGAAAAGATCAAGAAAACAATTCAAGCACTTGAATATGCTTCGTATATTGCAATCGACCAGTATAATGCATCTGGTCACCCAAACGATAAAGAAAAGATACAGTTTTTGAAAAGTCGAGGAATATCCAATGTTCCTTCCATCGATGATATTGATTTTGGCAGTAACAGCAGACACAGAGATTATACACATAGAGGATGGGATTTTGAGTATCCTGATGATAAAGCAAAGTGGAAAGTACGAAAAGAATTATTGATCAATACAGTAAACAAAGAACTTAACATTGAACATACGGGTTTTCTTTGGTTTAAAAAATATGATCCCAAAGGTGAAAGCTTTGCGGCTTTGATTTATTACGTACATGTGCTTGGGGATTATATTGCTGGAGAATGGAAAGGTAATGATCCGTATTCAAAAATGATTCATCTTGCTGATAAACATGATACGGATTATTCCTTAATAGAAGAACTCAAAAAACATTTGAAGGGCGTTTTTAAAGATCAGTTAAGCTCTAACGTTTATAAAGGGTTGGACAAAGAAATCGATAAAATCAATGATTTAGCATGGGATGCGTACAGCACAGAAGGTGGTTTAAAAACTGAAGATGAATTTGCGGCCTATCATCAGTGCGCAGTTGATCTGATGCAGGTATTAACAGATCGGATACCTTTGCTTTTAAAAAAAGAGAGCTTTTTTGCCAATGTTTTCTATAAAGATTAGCAATTGTTCTAGCATAAACAAATGCAATTATTTGCAATGAACAGGAATACAGATGCTGTTTCATGGGGAACTGGTCTCTTCAGATATGTAGATGATGAAACAGCAATCAAACTTCTCAAAGACATCATTGAAGTAAAAAAAAAAAACACCTAGCGAAGGAAAAGCTCTTCAGCTTTATAAATACTTTCTGACTGCAAACAAAATCAAAGAAGGATAAAGCTATGTCAGCATTGATTGATGAATACGAAAAAATATACAGGCAATATGATGGACAGCACTATCAAACTGAAATAATGAGAAGACAATTCGTCAATGACTATCCTGTTTCAAAGCTGAAGGATCTGTCACTGGAAGACTATCTGATCAGTAAAGAAGGGCAAGGCAATGACCGATCTTTCTGCCGCAGAATGCGATATGATCTGCAATGGCTGTCCAGTATGGGAAATGTGCGTTTCAATATCTTTGGTGTCTATACCAATCCAAACGGCAATATTGCATTATCACCGACTTATAAAAAGCTGTTCGGAGATGACATCTCAAGTGCATTCAAATATATCAAGAAAGAAATCGTCACACTTCTGAAGGCGGCTGAGAAGGAAGACTATGATACGATAGATTCCGTCAAACTGAACAGTTCTTTCAGATATAAGCTGATTACTGTTTATTATCCGGATCTCTATGTTCCAGTTGTGACAAATGACATTCTGAAAGAATACTGTGATCATGTAAGTTTATACATTGATCCGTATAAACCAATGGTAATCAGAAATGTAGCATTGAGAGATTACAAGGACAGCAACCCTGAAATGAAAGGCTGGTCCAATTTCAAACTCATGGGATTTTGTGACTGGCTTTGGAGAGCAGGCAGGTACTATCAAAGACCGCGCTCCAGATAAACAAAAAAGAGTATTCCCGTGAATTGAAAAACCACAGAATTGGTAACAAATATGAAATCTTCAAATATAAAAAAGACAATCGAAGAAAAAGGCATTGCTCTGGAAGAAACCATAAAGCAGCTTGAAAAAGAAGAGAAAAGGATGATCTTCTTCAAAAGCCAGAAGAAGATCGAAGAGCTTGAGAATAAGATTACGGCTATTAATGAGGAAATCAGCGGCCTTAATGAAGCGTACAATAATCAGCTTGAATCAGAAAAAAAGGCTGCTGCTGCAAGGAAAGAACTTGCCTCAAAAGCCATAAAGCATGCGCCGAAAGTCGCGATCGGATGCGCTGTTGCATGTGTGGCTTATTGCGGAGGTTTATTCTTCAAGCCATTAGACTATCATGGCGAGCAGACGACATTCAGGGCAATGATCGGATCATTTGAAAATATCACAGTCAATGCAGATAACTATACCCCTGATACATATGAACAATATATGAATAATCTTCAGGATGCCGAAGCCAAGAAGAACGATATTTTCATGAGCGATGAGGAGAAGCTGGCATATCTTGATTCTGTATCAAATGCATATAAGTCACTGGAGCCTATCCCTGACAAAACAGCATTATCAGCCGCTTTGAATAAAGCGGAGAAATACGATACTTCCGCTTATACACCTGCTTCAGTGAAGGATTTCAAATCTGTTATTAAGCAAGTGAAATCGACTTATGATGATGTAAATGCAACCAAAAAGGAAGTGACTGCTGCCGAGAAAAGCATTGACGATTCTTATCAGAAACTGACTTTGAAGGCAGATAAGAGCGTACTGGTTGGATTATATGACAAATATCGCATTTATGAACTGGATGAATATACACCTGCATCAGCAGAAAGCTTTAAAAAGGAAGTTAAAAATGCAGAAAAACTGATTACTGATGACGATGCTTCACAGTCTAAAGTAGATCTTCAGGTTAAGGCGATGGAGTCAATTGAAACTCATCTGGTGCTGAAGGCGGATAAAACATCATTACAGAGTCTGATCGATGAATGCAGTCAGCTGAATGGTGACAATTATAAGAGCGGATATGATGAACTGGTATCCGAAGTGGATTCAGTCAAATCAATTCTCAGCAATGAAAATGCCTCACAGGAAGACGTTGATTCCGCAGTTACACGTTTGCAGACAGCTGAAGACAATCTGGTTGAATACACCACATATGTATATCGTGTTAATATGCATGCTTCAATGGAAAGCAATAACCACGTGGGAAATGACTGGAGCTATGATCGCTATTGCAATGGTGCATATACACATGACGGTTTTGAGATAACTGGCAATCCAGGCAGTGTTATCTCAGTTGGTATGCAGATAACTGAGAATGACAGTTGGCCGGAACAGGGATATGGAAGTACAACGATAGCCCTGGAGGATGGTTATGAGAGTTCCTTCAATGTCACTGTCGTAGAAAACAGAGGAAGATACTACGGAAATGCAGCTACATTTACGGTTAATGTGTCAGTGACATTCCTCAGAAGAGAATAAAGCAAAATCAGAATATACATGCATTGCATTATTTTGCCAAATAGAACAAGCAACCCGGAAATGAGATCCGTTCTTTTATCAAGAGAACAGGTAGATATGCACTCAATTTGAATGGTAGAAGCTGATCCGTACAACAAAGTGTTGATGCCTGAATAAAAGACATTTCTTCCTGATATCAAAGTCTACTTAACATAGATGTTTCCTGAGGGTTCTGATCTAAATGATCAGATTAAAGATAAGCAAAAAGCAATGATTATCATTTCCTCATAACTGAGCCATACAGAAAGGCAATCCAATGCAGTTATTTACCAAAACAACCAAACCGGTATTTCTGAAAAATGATTCGGATCTAAACCGGCAGCTCGAACAATTAGTCTCATTAAGAGAAACAGCTCCGTATGAGATATTAGAGAAAATCGATAAAGATATTCTCATTTTAAAAGCAGGCATTGCAGGTGAAAAGAACATAGAATATGAACTATCACAGGCATCTTATTCAATGGCAATATTGCATGATCTGTATCTCACCCATGACAATAATTCAGCACAGATTGATTATCTGATCGTTACCAGAGGATGCATCTTTATCATTGAATCAAAGAATCTCATCGGTGAGATCAGTGTCAATCATAAAGGCGAGTTTACAAGAAAGCTGAATATCGGAAACAGATTTTATCAGGAAGGTATATACTCACCGATTACCCAGAACAAAAGACACATGGATCTGCTTAAGGAAATCATTGTATCCAGGCAATCCAATATTCTCAGGAAATCACTGGTTTCAAACAACTTCCAGACATTTTATAAAAGCCTGGTTGTTTTTGCTAATCCAAAGTGTGCAGTCAATGACCGCTATGCCCCTAAGGAAATCAAAAACCAGCTGATCAAAGCTGACCGGCTGGTTGCATATATGCATGAAATCAACAGCAGACTCAGTTCATTGGATATTTCATCAGAAAAAGAAATGATGGTAAACGCGGAAGCTTTGCTGAAAATGCATCAGGATAATCCGGTGGATTACACCTCAAAGTATCAGGCGCTGATAGAAGAATATAAAAACCGTGAACCAGTTTGCCCGGTATGCGGTGCGCCGATGATCAGACGGACAGCCAGAAAAGGACCACACGCCGGCAAAGAATTCTATGGCTGTTCCAGATATCCGCAATGCAAGGGAATACGTTCAATTTGATAGATAGTATGAAATGAGTGGTATCTTCTTGACGTTTACTCTCTTAACAGCTCTAACTGTGCGCAGTATATCCGATATAGCACAGAGTAAAGAAAGCCGCTTTGCGAGTGTAATCGCCAAGAAAAACCTTCATTGTACTTATCTCTTTATCTCCTGTAATTAGTGCCGATAAGCGGCTTGTGCATTTTTCATGCATGTGAGATAATATGGCCGTGATTATTTCCCCACTTTCCCCCACCGGAAGGGAAAGTGGTCTAATTATTAAATCCGGGATATTTTGTTGTATAGTTCTTGATTAAAGAGTATTATATTTTGTGCACACTTGTTGGTACACGTGGCACAGTTGTCTTGGAAGTGTATTTCAGACAAAAACTCTTAGGAGGAAAAATTCATGGCAAAGAAGTTACTGGTCAATCCGTATGAATTGATTAAACATAAACGTAAGTCTGAAAAAACGCTACGTGAAATTAAATGGGGCAGCAATAAACCTGAATCAATTTGGGACAGGAGCGATTTCAAGGATGCCTTTGAAATTGATAAAAGAGCATGGGAACCTGTTTTCTTCAGAATTGCTGGCAGATAATTTCTGGTTTTTTTGTTTATGAACCATAGGCACTATATTACCTATGGTTTTTCTTTTAGATGACAATCCTATACGAGTAAGTGCGAAAACTTGAAGCGGATATAAGCGGTATCTGCTGGTTCGAGAACCTCAGATATAAAAACTGCGGACAGGCGCAATAAAAATTATCTTATACATAGAATTCTTTCAAAAACAAATTTTGGGTGTTTATCCTTTGAATCGAAGGAATAGATTTTAGCATATAGCTGACTCTATTCGTCTTTACCACTAAGTGAGTGAAGGCGTTGTGGAGAAATTTTTTGTCAAGAGGTATTGGCGAAAACTATAGAATAAATGTCGAAAAAGAGTGGTAAAAAAAGAGTGTTGTTTATTTGCTCAAAGACTTTTGAAAACGTTCATGCAATGGGGGACACGGTCATGAAAGAGTCAGGAAATCACTATATTTTTGTTGAAATGCTGAGACAAGTCTGTTCAGTTGGAGATAATACGGCAGACTTCTCATTTTTTCTTTTAGGAAGTTTTGATGCCATGTGCATTGATACTGGTAAGAGTATCAATGAGTTGAAGCATATATTCGAAACAAAGCAGGCTAGTATGCCGGCTGTATTTGATCGACAGCCCCTCTATCTGTATTCTTCATCTCCGGTGAGAGATCTCAATGATAATCAGTCGGTATTTAGCAGAAATGGCATTTATTCAGACAGGCCGCTGGTTCTGACGCTGTTTCAGCTCAATAAAATCAAACTGGCAAAGTCTAACATTTACAAGACTCCGGATCAACTGATAAAGGCCTTTCATACAGCTCTTGAACAAAGCAAGATTTTAGACAAAAATGTAAGATTTGATGTTTTCTGGAATCTTGGCGAATCAGATATCGTGGTAATTTTCAGACCTATAAAGCTGAACAGCGTTGCAAAGCAACTGAATAGTTTAAGAACTGAAAATCGTGAAATTGCTAATTCAATTGAAGTCGTTGCAACTTCTTCACATTGTGCTTTCCCGAGAGTTTTTTGCAGCGAATCCGATGATTATAAAGAAGAAATCAGGAAGCACTTGAAAAATTGGCTCAGAAAAGAATGGAATGATTCTGAATCTGTATTTTTCTCACTCGGTAATACTCCGTTAAAAGAACCGGATGGAAAGAAAATGAGCTTTCTTTTCGGTGAGTGGGATTATATGAATGAGTTCTGGGATAAAGGTACTGATGCGACTCAAAAGAATGAAAAACTTGGAAAACTGGTCAATTATCTTACTGATACATTTATGGAGCTGCTGAATAAAAATGAAAAAACAGCACCTTTTCAGATTTCTTACACTATTCCTGCGATCCGCCTGGAGAATGTAAACACAATTGCATTACAGTCTGCTGACGATGACTGGGGAGATTTACTGTCAGATGCAATGATAGGTTTGATTAAAGAAATCGAGATTTGTTCAGGGTTCTCAACAACCAGAAAAAAGGATCTGTGTGAAGCAATCAAGTCATTCAGTAATACATTGATTGGTATGGAAAAGTTTCTTTATCGTCTGAAAAAAGGCAGATTCGAGGAAGACCTGTATGCATATATTCAGCCGGTTTTCAATCTTCTTGCCGACATCACGAAAGACTACAAAAATAATATGATTATTTTTGCGAATGCGGGGCGTATTGATGATGCGGATAATTTGATCTCTGAATATATTGATGATACCTCCCGGTTAATTGAAAACCTGCATCACCTTTTTTCGGTTATGGCTGTTTCACCACATACCTATATGGAAACATATGGTTCAAATATGCGCTCACTCGCGGCGGCGGATAAACTGCTTGACGCATATCAGGGAATTATTGAGTTTTTGAAAAGGAACTTTCCGGATCAGATCATAAAAGATGGCGATTATAAAGATACAGAAAGAGCCATTGTGATTTTCCCTTACCGAAAGGCACTATCACAGCATATGCTGTTATATAGCCACTCTGATCCTGAAAAACGGATATCATATATTTCTCTGGATTTCACAAAAATGTTTGATATCAAACCTTCCATTTTTATGCTGCTGCATGAAAGCGGCCACCATTTGGGAAACAGACTCAGGAAAAAAAGGTTTATTTATTTCACTAGAGCCGCGGTGTGTTTCGTAATGGAGCTGATCGGTGGCAGGGTATACATGGACTATCCACTGGAGGTGTTTGTTGGAAATGCCTATCAAGAGTATACGGAAGAAGCTAGAAAAAAGAAGGTAGAGGTGCTTTTCTCAGGAGCTCCTATTTCAAAGAATGAGGATATTAAAAAACTACGAAAAAAATATGAGGAGCGCATAAAAAATATACTGGAGGAGACTATACCTGCATTTGCGGATGAGAGTATGCTGACAGATGAGGACATTATAAATGGATATGATTCCGACAAAAAAGAAGAAGTTGGATTTGAAAAGATTTTCCACACAAACTACTACGCAGAGCAAACAAAAAGTTTTCTTGAAGATTACTTTTTGCCTAAGATTTTTGGATTCTCTAAAAATGGTCTAAAAACAGAAGAAGAGTTTTCAGAGAATCAGATATACAGAAATATGCTTATGTACAACATCGAAGGTCTAATAGGTGCGGATCTTTATAAATTGTCATGCGAATTGGCGGAAGATCTGAGCAAGGTGAATGGAAATGCCCGTGAAGCATCAAGACTCAAAACAGTGTACAGAGACACTGAAAAGTTTGCCAGAGGATTTGTGACAAACATTGAAGATATATACATTTACAGGATAGATAGAGGTGAATTGAAGCTATTGCATTCTGTTTTCAGCGACATTTATGCGGATTTGTTTGCAATTAAGATGCTTAATGCAAACTGGAAGGCTTATGTAGGTGTAATCCCCCGAATGCTCGGCTTAAATAAAAAATATATAAGCGAAGAGATAAGCCCTCTTATGCGTGTCTATGTTGTCGTTAAAACGCACTGGTCAACCATTAAAGAGCCAGATGCTATTTCAATCCTGGCTGATAGTGATAAGACACTTGATAAAATGACAGTCAATACTATATACGCCTATGTTCATGGTATTACGGATATCAATTTTTTTAAATCAGTCAGAGTTAGAAACAGTGCTTTCAACAAGCATGAAGCATTATCTCTTCTCGAAGATACGGTCAATGAAAAAAATGATGCGGATTTCTGTACAAAGCTTCTCGGACTGCTGGGCAGTCATGGTGGTGACGGAGTAAAAGAAATAATCGAAGACGTATTGAAAATCACAAAACATTGGCATATGTTTTCCGGCAGAACATATCTGCCTTATCTGAAACAATATGCAAGAGAATGCGATAAAGAGATGGATCGAATGCTTGAATCAATAGCGAATGATGAGAAAAACTCATTGAATTCATTGCGAAAAATGTTTAAAAAGAACTCAACTTCTGAAATTGAAGGCATCTATCTTTTCTACCAGTATTTGATGAAACCAGAAAAGGAAAAATAATGGCAATGGAATATGTAATTAGTATTGATCCCAAACTTGAGGAGATCATTAATAAATATCATGATGAAAAAAAGGTTCACAGTTCTCATTGGAATCCAACTGATGAATTACTCATAATGATTAAAGACTATTTGCAAAAAAAGCCTATGTTTGACAGGAAAGCAGTCCGCAGATCATATATAGATAACAGTATTGAACCTGAACGTGATGAGTATTACATGCAAATGTTGTTGATGCTGAATACACGCATGGCGGATGCATTAAAAATTGGAAGCCGCAAATCTCATAAAGATCGGAACAGATTTAAGGCATTGGATGATGTTCTTCGGCAATATGAAAATTATCTTGGAACTGCATTGAAAAATCCACTTCGCGGCGCTCTTGATCGCTATTTTGCCGGGTTCAATAACAGCTATCTTGTCGATCCGGAAGAATATACTAGTATTATTGGCTTTGAGAATCCTGAAAAAAAGAACTATTTTCACAGAATAGCATCTTTTTTGAATGAACAATCTTTGGCGGTATGTGTCGGAGCAGGTATCACTCAAGAATATGTTGGTTCATGGTCAAGTCTGTTGAACAGTCTTTTGGGTATGCGCTGCTATAGTACTTTGCGTGGCTGCTCAAGTGAAGAACTCCAATATAATGGCTGTGGATTTGGCAATATGAATACTAGCGAGGGCGATGTTGATGAATTCATGGCAAAGTATCGTAGTTCATTCATCAGGGAGAGTGTCAATTATCTTGAACGCGGTGAATATCTTATGTATGACTCATCAGACACAGCATTGCCAATTGGTACAGAAGATGAAAATGAGTATCGCGAATTGTTTTTTGCAGAACAAGTTAAACGTTCTATTGCAAAAAGGACAAAGAAAGAAATTGAAAATCATTTTCCTGATGGCAGTGCTAAATCTGTAACTGACTGCTTTTACAAAAGGCACTGCCATCCCAATGGTGAAGATAATACGCTCTCGGGTGTTGTCCAGCTTTGTATCAGAAAGAGGGTAAAAGAAATTATTACATATAATTTTGATACTATTTTAGATCGGCTGCTTGCAGATGAAAAAATCCGGAAATACTATGCACCGCATAGCAGTAAAAACTATATCTATGAGATATATAGTTTCACCAGTTCCAAACCTGTACTTGTGCTGAAACCCAAATCATTCAACAGCAAAAAGCCGGCAGAAGTGTATAAGATCTATCATGTCCATGGATTATTGGATGAAGAATGTAAAACGGAACCTGTTGTATTCAGTGAAAACAGTTATCAAAGTTATCAAAGAACTTCTTTGAACTGGAGCAACATTCATCTTGCGGACGTCATGTCCAGAAATAATACACTTTATATTGGCTTTTCCGGAGATGATTCCAATTACCGTATGTTGATGCATTTCTTGGATGATACAGATAAAAACCCAGTAATGCGGATTGATAAAGAAAACAAAAAGAAAATTTATCTCATGAAAGATTATTCTTCAGATTTGAAGAAGCTGATTGATAATACTGAAGTGGATGCTCATCCAGACTGCGCTTATGCATGTGTGAAAACTTATTTTGATATTCTGATTATGTACTTCAGGAAACAACTGGGCACCTCCATCCTCTGGTCTAACGGTTTTCAGGAAATGGCTGAGCAATTGATATATTTATCTGAAACAGAGTGAGGCGTGTATCTGAAGTACTGCATAAGCAGAAAAGAACAGTTGTAGATGGAAGGCTCGTTGATAGGTTGGTCAAGACATACATATCATTTCAGCTCCCGGAAGATTTTGATAAGATTTTCCATTCTCATATCATCCATTTCAGCCGTTCCTTCTCATCATTCATACTTCGGATTTCAGTACTGCTGATCGGATAATGGATCCGTCTGATATCCACAAGTCGGTGAACGGTTTCCGGATAAGCTTCTGTGAAATACTCGCCACAGGATTCTTCACTGCTGTAAACCGCATCTAGCTGATTACCAAGCAACCCTCTGACTAACGGTGTTTCTGCTTCCCAGTCATCGGATCCATCCGGATTGCGCAGATGCGTGATATCAATCAATGCAGGAATGATCTTTGCATATGCAGAGGCATCTTCACAGATTTTCATCATCTGTTTCTGACGCTCTTCAACGGACAGCCAGATCTCAGGTTGTTCTGCTCTGATCGAATCTTCATCTGCTCCTCCCCAAAATAAAATGACATAAACCGTCTCACATTCTTTTGCAGCGAATTCAACGCAATATCTGTGCCCTTTATTAAAGGGGAGAAACTTGCCTCCATACATTCCGATTTTATATGGTTTATCAGTCATTGAAATGAATCTCCTTTATATAACGGCTTTTTGACTCTTTAGAAATGGAAAACTTAGCAGAGTTCGATACTTTCATCTCTATTATGTAGTATTATGGATCAAAGAGATGACAGAATGGATAATACGGATTTCTTTCTGTCAAAAACTTTTTCTTTAGCTGTATGTAAAAGAAGTGCAATCAGTTAAAAGAGTTATATACGCTTAATGAAATAATCATTAGCCTATGCATAGTTGTAAGGGACAATTATCTGAAGCGGAAAGGGGAGATTTATGCCGGAAACATCTGAAGAAATTATGAAAAAAGCTCTTGATTCAATTAAAACCGTTCGTTTGTCTACAATCGATGATGTCTTAAAGATGTTAAACGATCAACAATTTGATGAGAAGATTCACAGACACAGATCACCTTACTTTTACAGAGGTCTTGCAAATTCTTCTTACAACCTGACGACAACCATTCAGAGAAACTGTGGCAAGCAACAGACAGCTCTTGAAGATTCAATCCTGCGCAACTTTGCAAAATACGCTGCTGATGTGAATCCGAATGTCAATAAATCAGTTTGGACTCAGTTGACATTAGGACAGCATCATGGTTTGCCGACAAGGTTGATGGACTGGTCTTATTCACCGTTGGTGGGATTGCATTTTGCGGTTGATGAAGGAAATCCGGCTGAACTGAGCAAACATGACTGCACTGTCTGGAGAATTAACAATAATGACCTGCTTAAAACACTTCCTCCGGATTATCTTGCCGAATTAGATAATGCCTTCGTTTATACACTTGATATGATTAACAGTCTTGCGCCTAATCTTGCGCGATATGATACAGATATGAAAGCTGCTGATTCAATGGTCATGATTGAACCGCCTTCCATTGATCAGAGAATCATCAATCAGTATTCCTATTTCACGGTTATTCCTGCTCATATAACATGTGTGGAAGATTTCTTTGCTAGACGTATGCCGGATACTGTCAGATATGTCATTGATAAGGACATACGCTGGGAACTGAGAGATCTGCTTGATCATATGAATATCAATGCCAGAATCATTTATCCTGGTCTTGATGGAATAGCAAAATGGCTGACTTCATATTATTACGTTAAGGAAAAATAACGAATCAATAGAAGCTTATTGTTTCAAACTAGCAACTCTGATTATCAAAAATCAGGAAAAACATCAGACGTGAAACAGGAGAATTTAGCATGGTAAAGTTGTCAACAGAGATGACCGAAAATGACGAGAAGTTCTCAAAGTCAAAGAGTACACTCTTCAAATATACAGGCATAGAATATATAGAAAGCTGTATAAAAAATGGGGGGTGTATGCTTCAAAGATTGATGAAGTTAATGATCCATTTGAGAGTGATGGTGTTAAGTATCCGCACCTCTATAGGATATGACAAACTGAATTTTGAATACAGAAGATGAACAAAAAATGCGCAATGATCAGTAAAGATCATCCACCGCAGGCTATGCATCTGATACAGCGCAGAGTCCGGAATACCGGACTTCTTTCATTGTTCAAACATTTGAAAAGTCTTTTTTAAAATCTATGATTCGGAAAAGAAAATGACCAAATTGTATTTTTTTGTACTGAAAATTTCCTAAGGATTCGGACAAGAAAGAGATACTAATAAGTTAAAGTTTAGCAAGCTGGTAACTGAAAACATTTGGATGAATCCCTAATTTAAGGGAATTGCTGCATAGACTGATGGCTTTGCAGTATTTATCGGAAAAAGCAGATATTTTATGGGAATGGAGAAGAGCAGTATTAGCCATATTATTCAAATTAAAAATGACTATCGAAATAAGTTGCCCATAAAGGTAGAAAGGATATGAATCCAGCTAAAACATGCATGACTATGCTAATGAAACCGAATACGTTTCTGGGAAGGCTTTTGATGGCTATAGCAAATAAGCATTTAATTCGGTTTTGGATGAGAGGAAACTTCTTATTAGGGTACGCGACCTTGTAATGTAGAATTCTAGTGATATTTGATGGCAAAATCAAATGAATCAACATAAGTAAAAATAGATTCTTACGAGGTATGTCTTCAGAGTAAAATAATGGTAGGAAGGAAGCAGAGGACTGCCTAGGGTTTAACAAAAACTTATTTACAAAGGAACAACCAAAATACATTCTGGTATTTTCAAAAAAGTTGAATAATAAAACGGAGGACTTAAAATGAAACTAATTACTGTTAACGAATTATTCGGCATACAATATTCTTTCGAACACAATTACCTGTCTTTTGGCGATGATTCAAGCGTTGAAGGGGTGACGACAAAGCTTGATAATATAGATGCAATAATTCATGAAAATGCAGATCGTGAAAGAGAATCGCTGATTGATGATAACAATTATAATCTAGACATACTAACCAACAAGTTCACTGGATATATTAAATGTTTTGGAATAATTGAATTCCTTAAAATAATAAAAAGTCCCAATTTGCACTGCGTTGGTAAACAACGCTAATAACGGTATAATAAATTCGTTCTGGAAAGGGAACACCTAGGAACCTTTCAGGAATGAATTAATGCTAGGGCTTGGCGGTCCGTTAATTCATTCCTGAAAGATCCGACCGCCAAACTATGTGTAAATATGTGGACGACGCTTCCTCTTGGGGAAGCTCTTTGAAGTATCTTCCCTGGGATAAAACAGAGGAGAACTCCGTCTCAAGGAAGCTGATCAGTGCCACTGTCCACGAGTGGTACGATGCCAAACACAGATCTGTATCAACAGAGG
>JNJQ01000018.1 GCA_000701725.1 Erysipelotrichaceae bacterium NK3D112 | reverse complement strand
AGAACATTCGCAAATGCCTCTTCGAGGTCATTCTGTATTTCCGAATGCATCGGTTTCAGATCCACAAAAGGTACTTTCATGATTTATTCTCCTCTGCTTTCCACATATTTCAGAAACTCATCATAGTCTCTGATATAATCCGATTCCTCATAATAAGTGGATGCCATGACCATCAATACGGCATCCGGTGAGAAATCATACATCACTCTCCACATATCCGAAGAGATATACAGGCCCTTGTTGGGCTCATCAAGCACAACCGTTTCCTTCTCTTTTCCGTTGTCGAGAAGGATTTTGCATGAACCGTGCACACAGATCAGGATCTGTTCCAGCTCCTTGTGGGCATGATGGCCTCTGGCAACACCGGGGGTTGTGTCATACATGTAATAAACACGCTTCACCTCGAAAGGAATATCCTTGTTTGCCTCAATCGCGACCAGCTGGCCTCTGGCGTCCCCGTGAGGTTCAAAAGTATACATCTTTACTTCCATATGTTCTCCTTATGACTGTTCTTCATCAGTCATGATGTTCAGAAACTGAATGTATCCTTCAGACCGAACCACTTCTGGTCCTTCTCACTCAGATTGAGCGGGGTGCCGTCCTCAAGCGTATATCCTTCCGCGGATGCGGTGCCTTTGTAATCACCTTTGAGCTGCGGCCAGTCAACGCCGATTTCCGGATCGTTCCAGGCCAGTCCGCCTTCATCATTGGGATGATAGAAATCATCGCACTTGTAGCAGAATTCAGCTGTGTCAGTCAGCACCAGGAAACCGTGGGCAAAGCCTTTCGGAATCAGGAACTGTTTTTTGTTTTCCTCACTGAGCTCCACGCCATACCATTTTCCGTATGTTTCGGAATCTTTTCTCAGATCAACCGCCACATCAAAGACTGTGCCGCGGATTGCCCGCACCAGCTTTGTCTGCGGATACTGTTTCTGGAAATGAAGGCCTCTCAATACGCCTTTTGTCGACATGGACTGATTGTCCTGCACAAAAGTGATATCAATGCCTGCTTCCTCCATATCGCGCTGTGAATAGGTTTCCATAAAATATCCGCGGGAATCACCGTGCACCGCCGGAGTGATGACACACAGTCCTTTGATTCCGTTAACGTCTTTTTCAACTTTGATCTGTCCCATATCAGTATTCGATCTCCTTTAAATATCTGCTTAATGCGTCCTGCCATGTAGGAAGCGGTTCAAATCCGCTTTCGACAAGCTTGGATCTGTCCAGTCTGCTGTTGAACGGACGGACAGCCTTGCTTAAACCGTATTCCGCGGTTGTGACAGGGGTTATCTTTGTTGTATAGCCTGCCTGTTTATAGATTTCGCATGTGAAATCATACCAGGAGATATAGCCGCCCTCGTTGGTTGCGTGATAATAGCCGTACTTCTCTGTCTCTGCCATATCGACAAGCAGTCTGGACAGATCGAGAGTGTAGGTCGGTGTGCCGAACTGATCGTTGACAACCCGGACCTCATCACGGTTTTTGCCGACTCTGAGCATTGTCTTGATGAAATTGGAACCGTTGACACCAAACACCCACGCAATGCGCACGATGAAGTATTTTTCAAGCGTCTGCGCAACCGCAAGCTCCCCTTCCAGTTTGGTCTGTCCGTAGACGTTGAGGGGCTTATAGTCCTTGCAGTCGGGTTTCCAGGGTTCGCTTCCCTGTCCGTCAAACACATAGTCGGTGGAAATATAAATCATCTTCGCATCGGTTTCCTTTGCGGCTTTGGCGATATTCATTGTTCCGCCGGCATTGACCGCACGGACTTTCTCCACCTTGTCATCATCCTCAGCCAGATCGACCGCTGTCCATGCGGCGCAATGGATGATCACGTCCGGTCTGACCTCTGTGATCGTCTTCATGACCGCCTGCGCATCGGTGATATCCAGTGAAACATAGGGCATATTCACGACCGGAGTGCCGTCCTGAATGCCGCTGTAGTGTTCCGCGACATCGCTTCCGATCCCTTCATATCCTCTTTTATATAATTCATTCATCACATCGTGGCCCAGCTGGCCGCCGACTCCTGTTACAAAAAATCTGGTCATCTTATCTCATCTCCAAATCAGAGTAATCATACCAAATACTGTAGTCTTTTACCACCTGCGGTCCGTTTAAAAAACGCCTGTCTGAACTCTTTTCAAGAGTCCATGCATAACAGTTGCGGCCGCATAAACCTCCCCGCTTTCATGCATGAGTGCTATTATGATTATTATTTCAGGGATTCCGTTTTTGTCTGAACAGAGCGGATCATCCCCGGCATTTTAAACCGTGGAAGATTTCTTTTAAGGTTTATGCTATACTGCTTCCATCTGTTATCCTTTTTGACAGGATTATGATAGAATACATTAAGAGTTGTTATACAGCTTCCGGAAGGATAAAGAACTGATGCGCAATATTCCATTCAGCCCGCCTGATATGAGCGAAGACGAAATCAATGAAGTTAGCGAAGCACTGCGCTCCGGATGGATCACAACCGGTCCGCGCACAAAGCTCCTGGAAAAGGAGCTCGCGAACTTTTTTCATACTGAAAAAGTCGTCTGCCTGAATTCAGGAACGGCTGCGGAAGAACTGACATTCCATCTGCTCGGCATCGGCGAAGGGGATGAAGTGATCGTTCCCGCATATACATATTCCGCTTCCGCTTCCGCCGCAATCCATGCGGGAGCCACTGTCCGCTTCATTGACTGCCAGGAAAACAGTCTTGAAATGGACTATGATGCGATGGAAGCCGCAATCAACGAGAAAACAAAGGCGATTGTGCCAGTTGACCTCGGCGGTATCGTCTGTGATTATGACCGCATTTACCAGGCGGTTGAAAACAAAAAGCACCTGTTCAAAGCTTCTGACAATAAAATCCAGCAGATTCTGAACCGTGTGATCGTTGTCAGCGATTGCGCCCACGCTTTAGGTGCGAAACGCCATGGACTGATGGCCGGACAGATCGGTGACTTCTCCTCATTCTCTTTCCATGCGGTCAAGAATTTCACCACCGCAGAAGGCGGATGTGTCACCTGGAAGAATATCGAAGGAATCGACAATGAGGATCTTTATTACAGGCTTCAGCTGATGAGCCTGCACGGTCAGTCCAAGGATGCGATGTCCAAGACCATCGGCAACTGGGAATATGACATTGTCGAACCCTGGTACAAATGCAATATGACCGATATCGCCGCTGCGATCGGACTTGCCCAGCTGAAACGCTATCCGGGCATGCTCGCAAGAAGAAAAGAAATCATTGCGCGCTATGATAAGGCGATGGATGAAATGGGCATTCATCATCTGACACATTATGGCGATGACTTCTCAGGAAGCGGTCATCTCTACATCATCAACATTCCCGGCATCGACGCTGCCATCCGCAACAAGATCATCGTCCGCATGGCCGAGAACGGGGTTGCCTGCAATGTGCACTACAAGCCGCTGCCGATGATGACAGCCTATAAGAAACTGGGATGGTCAATCAGCTCCTTCCCCAATGCATACAGGCATTATCTCAATGAAATCACACTTCCGCTTCACACTCTGCTGAGCGATGAGGACGTTGAATACGTCATCGAAACTCTGCGTGAGGCAGTTGACGCTTGCGGAAAACTCTGAGGATCAAATATGCTGAGAAAATGGGAAAACCTTGACGAATGGATCAGACAGCCTGAAGTGAAAGAATACTACGATATTCTTTCGAAGAAAAAAGGCAGTCTCTTCCTGAAAAGGATTTTCGATATTCTCATCGCATTGATCCTTTTTATTATTCTTCTCATACCGATGATCATCATCGCGGTTTATATCAAAACCGATTCCGAAGGACCTATCTTTTACAGACAGCGCCGTGTCACAACATACGGAAAGGAATTCCGCATCCACAAATTCAGAACGATGGTCACCAATGCCGAGAAAATCGGAACTGCCGTCACCGTGGGTGAGGATCCCCGGATCACCAAAGCCGGTCATTTCCTGAGAAAGACAAGACTGGATGAGCTGCCCCAGCTGATCGATGTGCTTGAAGGCACAATGTCCTTTGTCGGCACCAGACCCGAAGCGGTGAAATATGTAAAGCAGTACACCCCCGAAATGCGGGCCACCCTGCTTCTGCCGGCCGGCATCACATCGGTTGCCTCGATTCTTTATAAAGATGAGGCCGAGCTGCTTGAAAACGCAGCCGATCCGGATAAGACGTATGTGGAGGAAATCCTGCCGGAAAAGATGAAATACAACCTGCAGTCAATCCGTGATTTCTCCCTGATCAATGATCTGAAAACCATGTTTGCGACAGTCGGAGCCGTATTGAAATGAGTGAAAAGAAAAAAGCATATATCTTTGATGTCTATGATGATTATGAAATCAGGCTCAGATATGTCCGTGATGTCTTTGCGGAAAAGGGATATCAGGTGACCATGTATCTGAGTGATTTTGATCATTTCCACAAAGAGAAATACAAAACAAAGCGCAAGGATGCCGAATATATCGATGTGCTTCCTTATTCCAGAAACTTCTCATTCGCCCGTATCCGCTCACATATGAAATTTGCCAAGAGCTGCCTTGATATCCAGAAAAAGGATCCGGCGGATCTGGTCTATGTGATGGTGCCGCCCAATTCCATGGCGGCTCAGTTCGGAAAACATCATAAAAAGGATCCTTCTTACAGACTGATCTTTGACCTTTGCGATATGTGGCCCGAATCCTTCCCGGTCAAGGGAATGAAACCGGTGCTCGCCGCACCCTTCTCCGTTTGGGCGGGACTCAGAAACAGATATATGAAATATGCGGATCTGATCATGAGCGAGTGCGGTCTGTTTGCCGATATGATCCGGAAATATGTTCCGGAAGATATCATGGAAACCTTCTGGCTGTGCCGCAGACAGATCGTCAAAGAGGTGCTTCCGGTGGATTCGGATGTGCTGACATTCGCCTATGTCGGTTCTTTGAACCACGTCGTGGATGTGGATGCGATTGCGCAGACATTGACGGAAATCAAAAAACGTGTGCCGCTGAAATTCCATATCATCGGGGACGGCGAATCCAGGGCAAGGCTGCTGGAAATGCTGGACAGAGAACAGATTGATTATGAATACCACGGGCTCGTGTTTGATGAAGAGGAAAAGCGGAAGATCTTCGCAAAGTGCCACTATGGCTTCAATATGATGCGGGATACAACATGCATCGGCCTGACCATGAAGTCGCTGGATTATTTTGCCTATGATCTGCCGGTTCTCAACAATGTGCCGGCCGATACCTGGAAGATGGTTGAGGAGAACTGTCTCGGTTTCAATATCAGCGGCTCATCCGCCGACATTGAAAAAATCCTCTCCGTCAAAGAAGAGGATTATCAGTCGATGCGTCACAATGTGATTGCCTTCCACCGCGATCATCTGTCCGAAGAACAGTTCAAACAGAAATTGGCGTCTTACTTATAAGACGTCTTTTTTTAAAGCTTTGCACGGATCACGGACACGGCATCCGCAAGCCAGGTGAAAGACTGCGGCATGAAGCCGCTGTTTTTTGACAGCGCATAAAGATTACGGACGGAGCCGTTCTCAACGGCATCCGCACGCTCTTTCTGAATGCGGATGTATTCTTCCAGCCATTGCCGGTTTTCCACAGTTTCAATGCGGGCAAGCAGACGCTCTGTCAATGCGCACTGTTCGCGGATCTTCCGGATTCTTCTGTTTTTCTCATCAGCCGCGCTGATCCGTTCATGATCCTTGTAGCGGATCTGCACGGACAGTTTTTCGTTGAGCAGATAAAGACCGCCGCTTAATAAGGCGCTCTCCCAGATCACGCGGTCATATTCATCATCCGCCTCTGTCACGGATTTGATCTGATGGATCATTTCCCTGCGCAGCACATAGGTGAATCCCGGACGCAGCGGGTCGATCGTGCACGCGCTGACTTCCGCTTTTTCGATTCTCTGTCTGCCATACGGCTGCGGCACGCCTTTTCTGAAACGGACCGCCTGATTGCCGCGGCGGATGTCATAATCCGAGGAAAGCACTTTGATTTCATCGCGCTCCTCCATGATCATGGCCATTTTTTCAATCCGGTCCGCCTTCCACTCCCCGTCCTGCTCACAAAGGAAAATCAGATCTCCTCTTGCTGTATTGAGGGCATCGGCGAAGTTTCTGCGCAGACCCTTGTTATGTTCATTTTCAATCAGTGTCCAGTCATATAAATGATTTTCATAGATGAAATTCTGAATGACCTCCACCGTCTGATCCTTCGAACAATCATCGAAGATCAATACCTCATCCGCTTTTCTGCTCTGATCCCGAAGAGAGATCAGCTGCGGAAGAAGTTTGTTTGCACCGTTGTATGTTGTCATTACAACTGAAACATTCATATATCTTCTGTTATCCTTCTCGCTTCCAGATAATACCGTTTGTCATCCGATTCCCCGATTGAGAATGTCTTTCTGACATAGACACCGTTCTTTTCAATGGTGGAAAAGAATGCGCTGTTATCGAGCGGCGGCAGTTCAAATCCGATCGTTTCCGGCTGCGCGCAAAGGCTCACCAGATTGTCATGATCATGGATATAATCAATTTCTCCGCCGTAAAGTGACATATATCTGTCCAGAAATTTCTGGACGGTTCCGGCCGCATAGCCGCTGTCTGAAATGTCGATTTTCACAATTCCGCTGTTTTGTGAGGAATACCACGGAACGCTGATTCCGTTCTCATCTCCGCATTCCTCCTCCAGTTTCTCAAGCACATGGAGCGGATCCACGTGATATACAATCCGGTGGATCGGTTCGAATTCCTGGATCGGATCATGGATGTTCTCCAGCTCCACACTCATATAGCGCTGCGGTCTGTCTGTGTAATCGACATCCGGATGTGCCTTTTTCAGTTTTTCGTAGACTTCCTTCGCGCTGGCGATGGAATGATTTCCGTCCCCTGCCGCAAACAGAAGGGAATGACCTTTTTTGTCTTCATAATACTGATTCAGCCGTTCATTGAACGCTTCAGCATCTCTGCCCGCCATGAGCCATCCTTTGATATGTCCGCCGTTGCCCGTCAGTTCAAGATCATAGATCAAGGGCAGTCTTTCTGGATCAACGGATTCGATCAGCTGCTTTTTTTCATCATCGCATAACAGGATGACATGGCTCAGCTCCATCGGAGCTCCCTCACGGATGGCGATGCGCGAAGGCAGCCGTTCGGTGACGGTCTTTTCGGTTGCACGTATCGGAAGATCCGTGAAATCGGCATAGTCATATGCCTCAAGATCAATACTGCCGAGAATTCCTTTGCGCACACGTCCCGACGAAACGGTTCTTTCAATATAGATATAGGAATCCCTGAATTCCCTGAACAGACCGGATGCCAGATAGGCTTTCATCTGTCCGTGAATTCTGCGGATTTCATCCAGTTCGGTATCGCCGAGATACACCTCCGGAAAAACACAGTTCAAGGAAGACGGCGCACCGCCTATGGTATTCCTGATGTTCTCCCAGTATTCCGGCTGTGAGGTGTACTGATCAACCGCAATCACGGGCCATAAAAGAAGATCGTTGTCGTTTGGAATCAGAAAATCAGCTTCTTTGAATATCTTTTTCATAGGCGTCCTCTATAATGACAGCAGTGTTTTTCAACTGCCGTTTTTTCGGCACAGACAGTATACCATCAATTGATCAGTCTTTCAGAACAGCCTTGCGGACCTTTCTTCTGACTCTGAACCTGCGTCCATCCCACGTTTTACAGCTGAGCCCGCGCTTTTCGGCACCCTCTCTGTAAGATTCGCCGCGCTCCCACGCGTCCAGCGCATCCGTCTCGGTTTCGCTCATGTCTTTCTTCAAGGCATCAAGCCTTTCCTCAGCCATGCGGTAGTTCATCGCATAAACCGGATCGTTCATCGGGTCCTTCTGGGCAACCGCCTCATAAAGGCTGTCACCCTCCATGACCATCTCATCAAGGCTTGTCATTTCCGACAGCGGAATCACTTTGCGGCTGTAATGCTTGCAGATGTTCCATACCTTTCTGCGTGCCAGAAGAAGAAAGAATGTGTAGAAACTCGCATCCTTGTCCTCACGGTAGGTTTCGATGGCTCTCCAGATCGATATGCTGGCCTCCTGCAGAATGTCTTCCTTGTGCGGAGCCAGAGGCTTGTAGCTGTCTATGCTCTGCGAAACGACATTGTACAGAATTCCGCGGGTCTGCGTAAAAAGAGCCTCGAAGGCATAACGGTCCTTCAGACGGCTCATGTAAAGAAGTTCGTAGGGATTGTTATTCAGCATATGCCCTCCCGTTAACTAACGGGAAAACGTTTGTCATAGATGGAATACATCAGGATGCCGGCACTGACCGAGGCATTGAGCGAGGAGATCTTTCCGGCCATCGGAAGCGAGACGATGTAATCGCATTTTTCGCTTAAGAGCCTTGAGATTCCCTTGCCTTCATTGCCGATGATCAGCACGGTATTGAAATCGTAGTTCAAAGTCCGGTAATCCTGACCGTCCATATCCGCTCCGACTGCCCAGTAGCCTTTCTTTTTCAGATCATCCAGTGTCCTGGAAAGGTTTGTGACTGCTGCGCATTTGACGGTATCGATCGCTCCGGCGCTGACTTTCGCAACCGTCGGTGTCAGTCCGACCGCATGGGTCTTCTTGAATATGACACCGGTGGCTCCGACAGCATCTGCCGTTCTGAGAACCGCGCCGAGATTGTGCGGATCCTCAAGCTCATCCAGCATGATGATCAGACCGTACTGTCCTTCGGGAACAGAACTGATCATCTCATCGACGCTGTAAAGCTTATAGTCATCCACAAGCGCCGCAATTCCCTGATGGCGGTCTGTGCCGGTCATTTTTGTAAGGGTTCTGCGGTCTGTCTTTTTTACGGCAACACGGTTCTTTTCCGCCATCGAGGAGATTTCCCTGTCATCAGCTGCCATCCAGATCGTTTTGATCTGTGCATGGTCGCTCAGCATCTGCCTGACAACGTTTTTCCCGTATACATATTGTGCCATAATCACACCTCCAGAATTCTCCCTGTTTCTTCCCAGATTTCTTCGATTCTTCGCTCATCGCCGTTCAGTTTCAATGCGCCGATGACTGCTTCAAAACCGGTGGACATCCGGTATGTCTGCACATCCGTGCTTTTCGGAACGGCACCGCCGTTCGCGTTGCGGCCGCGGCGGTAGATCTCTTCCTCCTCTTCGGTGAAGAAACCCTCTTCGTGCAGTTTTTCGTAGATATGCGCCTGCGCCTTTGCGGACACATAGGCAATGCTCAGCTTCTGAAGCTGGCTTCCCTTTCCCTGACCGTTCATGATCAGCGACTGCCGCACATACATGGACCAGACCGCATCACCGAGGAATGCCAGCGTTCTTCCTGAACATTCATTCGGACTCATCAAAGCAGTCCCTTCTCACTCAGCTGCGCGCGGTAAATATCGGCACTGGCGAAATCCTTAGCCTTCTTGGCCTCATTCCACTTTGCGAACAGTTCTCTGTCCTCATCCGTGATCACCGGTTTTTCCACAACGATGCCGAGGATATTGAGCATCTTTTCCACCGCGTTGCGGTATGTGCCGGCTGCCTCGAAGTTGATTTCACGCTGTCTGAGTGTCTGGTTCAGCTTCTTGACGGTCTCAAAGATGACCGCATATGCGTTGGGAGTGTTCATATCATCATCCATCGCATCAAGGAATGCGCGGTATTCCGCCTCATCATATGCCTCACCCATATCCGCATTGGCAAGAGCTGCCTTGATATCCGCCTGTTTCAGCGGAGTAAGAACTTTGTCAAGCTCCTTGCGGGCGGTTTCAATGGTCTCATCGGAGAAGTTGAGCTCCTTGCGGTAGTGAACGCTTGAAACAAGCCATCTGGTCAGATTTGTGCCGAGCGCATCAACGACATCCTTTGCCCACATGGTGTTTCCAAGGGACTTGGACATCTTTTCACCGTTGATGTTGACCATCGCGTTATGAATCCAATAGTTGGCCAGGGCATTGCCGTGGCACGCCTCCTGCTGGGCCGCCTCATTTTCATGATGGGGGAATTTCAGGTCCATTCCGCCGCCGTGAATATCGATCTTCTCACCGAGGTTGTCATTGATCATGACCACGCACTCTGTGTGCCAGCCCGGTCTTCCCATACCCCAGGGGGAATTCCACTTGATGCCCATATCCGTCTTTTTCCACAATGCGAAGTCATACGGATTCTTCTTCTGGTCATTGGTTTCAATTCTGGCGCCTGCCTCAAGCTGATCAAGCTTCTGGTGGGAGATTTCCCCGTATGTGGGAACACTGTCCACGCTGAAATAGACATCCCCGTCCACTACATAGGCATGTCCGCTCTTTACCAGCTCATCCACAAACGCAATGATCTCATCCATTGTTTCCGTGACACGCGGTGTGATATCGGGCAGTTCGGTGTTCAGCTGGGTTCTGACCTGCTGGTAGGCCTCAATGTATCTTTCCGCAATGACATTCTCAGTTGTGCCTTCCTCGGCTGCCTTTTTGATGATCTTGTCATCAACATCCGTGAAGTTGGACACATAAGTGACGGTATAGCCTTCCGCCTCAAACAGTCTCTTCAGCACATCGAACACAACCATCGGTCTTGCATTGCCGATATGCGCATAGTTGTAAACGGTCGGTCCGCAGACATACATGTCCACATGTCCCTCATGAATCGGCACAAAGTCTTCCACTTTCAAAGTTCTGGAATTATAAAGTCTGATCATACTCTCCTCCAAATAAAAAACGCCCTGCCAAAAAGGCGCCTCAGCGCGGTTCCACTTTTCTTTTCACTCTTCGCCTTAACGCGGCATCACGTTCTCCCCTACTTGTCGGGGAAACCCTCAAAGGCGCATTCACACAGTTCCTTCAGCGGAACACTTTCACCTGTCTGTTCCTCTCTTATGGCAGCGGATGCCTGCGCTACTATTCCTTCTCACCGGTTTCAATCAGTATATATCAAATCATTCAAAACGGAAATAAACACTTTGCGGGCATGCATACAATCCGCGGTCAGTTTCATCTTAAAAATATTATGTGTTGACCGCCGGTCAGCGCATATCTATAATGAATTCAAAGGAGGCATGAAAAATGTCCGAAGAAAAGAAAGAATTAATGGATCAGGTAACTGAAAAAGCTGCGGAAGCATTCGATAAGGCAAAGGAAGTCGGCGCAAATGTCGCTGAAAAGTTCAAGGCTTCCGCTGTCGGAAAGGAAATCCTCGGCGAGGACGGAAAACTCGGCAAGGAAGATCTCAAGAGAATGGGCGATGACTTCGCCGGCACAAAAGTCGGAAAGGCAATCCTCGGTGAAGACGGAAAGTTTGACATGGAAGATGTCAACCGCATCAAGGACAATGCCATCGACGCAGCCAAAGGCGCAGTCGGCGCTGCCAAGGGTGCCGTTGACAAAGTCAAAGACATGCTCGGTTCCAAAGACGAATAATCATGATTACCGCTTCCGGCAGATGATTCTGCCGGATTTTCTTTTTTTGTCATGTGGAAACACAGCGGGTCAGATGCGATAATACTGTTATGCCGATTTTTGATTTTATCAGGGAAAACTTCAATCTCTTTGCCTTTCTGATCAGTGCCGGCGCGCTTGTGGTGTCCGTCATCAAAGAACCGCGCAGATTCCGCAATGCGATGCTGCTGATGCTGACACTGCTCACATTCTGCCTGTGGCTGCTTGTTGCAGCCAAAGATCCGGATACGCGCAGCGCGATCGCCATGATTCTCAGTGCCGTGGTGTTTTTTCTGGTGCTGATTGTGCCGTGTCTGCTCATATATGACGGCTTTCTGATGATCAAGCGGGAGGGCTTCTCACTTTCCTCGCTGCTGGCCGCTCTGTTTGCCGTCTTTATTTTCAGCGGAGAGATCGCACTGCTTGTCTTTCTGTACAACGATTTCCCCGCCCATCTGACCTGGGTCAGTGTGGGGCTGATGCTGACGGGATACAGTGTCTTCTATATTTCATTCGTATTCCTTGCCTTCATGTTTTATTCCACCGGCATCCGCTGGCTGCCGAGAAGAGTCGATTTCGACTACGTTGTCGTGCTTGGCTGCGGACTGATCAACGGCGATCAGGTCAGCAGACTGCTTGGTGACAGACTGGACAAGGCATTCAAGGTCTATGACCGTTCCATGAGCGCATGCAAGATCATCTGCTCCGGCGGTAAAGGGCCTGATGAAAATATATCCGAGGCGGAAGCGATGAAGAATTACCTGATTGAAACACACGGTGTTTCCCCGAAGGATATCATTCTTGAGGATCAGTCGGTCAATACCATGGAGAATCTCAGAAATTCCCAGGAGATCATCCGGAAACGCGGAGGCAGACAGTTTACCGCGGTTGTCTCAAGCGGCTATCACATTCTGCGTGCAAACATCTACGCATCGAAACTGAATTTCCCGGAAACCGGAATCGGTGCCCATACCGCTCTGTATTACTGGCCTTCCGCGATGATCCGCGAATACGTCGCATTGATCAAATACTACTGGAGACCGTATTTCCTGACCCTCATCGTCATCGGCGTCATTCTGACCCTGATGACCGTCGCCTACCATTATTGATTACGAAAGATTTTTAACTTTATGGAACTGAAAAACAAAACGATTGTCGTGACCGGTGCCGCCATGGGCATCGGCGAAGCCTGTGCCGCGCTTCTGAAAGAAAACGGCGCCAGGGTAATCATCGCGGATGTCGATGAAAAAGCCGGACGCGAAACCGCGCAAAGGCTCGGATGTGATTTTTTCAAAACCGATATTTCCGATGAAAATGATCTGATCGCGCTCAGGGATCATATCGTCTCGGAATACGGCTCACTGGATATCCTTGTGAACAATGCCGCCAGACAGACGGAGAAGAATTTCTTTGATTTCACCGTGAAGGACTTCGCCAATGATATCAATGTCAATCTCATCGGCACTTTCGCGGCCATCCGCACATTGTGCGAAATCATGAAACCGGGTTCAACCATTCTGAACATGTTATCTGTTCATTATGAACAGCCCCGTCTCAACAAATATGCCTATGACGCTTCTAAGGCAGGGATAGCGATGCTGACAAAAGAGGCGGCGCTGGTGCTGGCGGAAAAAGGAATCACCGTCAACGCGATTTCATACGGAGCGGTGCGCACCCCGATGAACCGTGACTGGATCGAACATCCCGAACACATGGAACAGGCAAAAGAAAAAATCCCGCTGAGATGGGTGGGCGAACCGGAAGAGATCGCCTCCTTTGTCAGATCCATCCTCACGGAATTTTCCGAACGCGCCACCGGTTCGGTGTTCACCATTGACGGCGGACGCAGACTCAGATAGTTACCTGGCTGAATACAATAATAATGAAAAGCATGTCTCTCTTAATGAAACATGCCTTTTTTCTGATCATTTCAATGTGTTTTCAATCGTCGGCTGGTTTTCCGGAAGATAGAAGGAATAGATCGAATCACCGATTCTGATCCATCCTTTCAGATCCGGCATCCAGATATAATCATTCGCCAGAAGGATTTCCTGATGAATCAGGGCGATCAGTTCCTGATCATCATAAGGACCGTATTTTTTGCGGTTGGCGGCTGTCATGTAATACCAGACTTTATCCATGCCTAATCTCCTTCACCCGGCGCATCATCAGTTGTACCGTTGATCGTGATGCCGTAATTGGTGGTGATCTCATATTCGGTGTTCACATCATCCGTGACTCTGAATCCTTCCGGAACACTGATGTAACTCAGGATTTCCGCAAGTGTGTAATGTCCCGAAGGCAGCTGAATCACCTGCTGGCCGCCGGCGATATTCACGGTCACATTGTAGCGGGGCAGATTGAACTGAAGCTCCGCCACGGATGCGTCGCTCTGCGTATAGGTATCGGAATCCGATCCCGCAGTCACGCTGACTGTGTGGACGGAACCGTCCGCCCATTCATATCCGGTCAGGTCCATGATGTACACCGCTCTGTCTGTTCTGTCTTCCAGCAGACCGTCAATGTTGATGATGTAGTAGTCCGCATGATCCACCGCGTTCCAGTCAATATACCAGCTTGCCACATCGCCTGTGCCCTTGATACCTGTCACAGCGCTCAGCTGAACCGTCTTGGCATTGAATGTGTATGATATTGCGGAAGGCTCACTCGGTGTGAATTCCTCCTCATCATTTGCCCTTGCCACAACTGTAACGGTATATGTCGTGCCATCGTTTAATGTGCTGGCCGGAACACTGGCTGAATTGCTTGCCGTGCGGGGAATGCCGACAGTCAGGGAAGGCGAGAAGGTGACTTCATAATAATCCGCATTCTTGACCTTGTCCCATTTGATCTGCACATTCGCGGTTGTTTCGGTGAATGTGATATTCTGGACAGATTCCAGCTGTTCGGTTTCCGTAGTGATATCCTCCTGCTCGGAAGATTCATACTGGTTGTAATCATTCGGCCCGGCACCCTTGAGCGCGCCGGTTTTATTCAGTGCGACAACTGTGGAACCGCATGCGTCCACATAGCGGATATCCGTCCATGACTGAACCCGCTTGACCAGTTTGTCATCGGAAGAGGCTGCCAGAACCGTTCCGTCGGATCTGAGTCCGACCGCAACCGAACTGCCGACCGCGGCTTCTTCCACATCCGTCCATGACGATGTGTCAAACGGAGTTTCCGATGCCAGGGAATAGGATGTAACATGACCGTCATTGTGAACCAGAAGAACCTGGCTGTCGCCGATGGCGGCTGAGCGGATTCCGGTCTGGCCTCTGACGGGATCAAGTCCCTCACCGCTGGCCAGCACTGTTCCGTCCTGTGTAATACCGATGGTTACGGCATTGCCGGCATAAACTGATGCGACATTTTCCCATGTGTTCACCTGGCAGGCTGCCGTTGAACCGGAACAGACAACCGTTCCGTCGGTTTTCAGACCGACGCTGTGTGTGCGTCCTGCCGCGATCATTGTGATCTCATTCCAGGTCACGATGTTCTGATCGTTGTCACTGGTTACCACGCCGCCGTTGGCTTTCAGGCCGAGGGCGTGATCATAATACGCATCCACCTGCACGGAACCGCTGAAACTGATCGGCGGCTCAAACAGACCGTGCTTCACAAAGTTTCCGCCTTTATCCACGTAGATGGAATATTTATCACCGAGTGCGAGTCTGTTCACATCATTGCGCACTGCGCTGTCATCTTTGCCTGCCATACTGAGTACAAGAATCACAAGCAGAAGAAGCAGTGCGGCTCCGATGGAGCTGCCGATGATCATCCGGCTTCTTTTTTTCTTTTTGTCCGCGACACTTTCCGCCTCGATTGCGGGTTCGCTGTACGCTCCGGTATCCACGATTTCAGTCACCATTGTTTCCTGAATCGGCTGGGTATCAATGATCTTTGTTTCACCGAGATCAATTGTTTTGGTTTCACCTGACACCTGATTCATCTGCTTTGTGATGATCTGTGTCTTTTCGCTGTCATCAGCTATGAACGGAATATCCACGCTGACATCCTGATCCAGAGCCGGAAGAATCACGGATTCGGTGTTGTTGACAAGTGAATCCAGTGTGACCTTGTACAGATCGCTGATCTCTTTCAGCTTCAGAACAGGAGGGATTGTATTGCCGTTTTCCCATTTCATATATTCAGTCACAGGGATGCCGAGTCTGGCCGCGACATCACCCTGCGCATAACTGAAATGTTTTCGCAGCAGCGTCAGTTTTTCAGGAAGCTTGTTATTCATAAACTTCATCTCCTTTCTGCCTCTGCTATCTTTTTATTCTATATCAAAAAAGCTGAAAATATACAGGTCTCATGAATGTTTATGCATGATTTTAAGATCTGAAAACGCTTCATTTTCCTCCATTCCTTACAATTGCCTCACTGAATCTGTTTACCCTATCCTCAAATTCATCTAGAATGAATTTATAAACATCTGTGTCAGAGCATTTTCAAATCATAATCAGATCATTATTGAATATTTCAGGAGGATTACATGGGTTTATTCGATAAGAAACAGTGCGTTATCTGCGGAAAGCAGTTCGGGCTTCTCGGAGGTTCTTCCATCGCGGACGGCCATTTATGCAATGACTGCAAACACAAATTTTCCCCTTACGCCACCAGAATCAACAAGATGACAACGGCCGAGGTAAAGCGCCACCTCGAATACAGAGAAAAGAATCAGGCGGCACTTGCCTTATTCAATCCGGATGTTGTTTTGGGAACGGACAAAAAACTCTATTACGACTCATCCAAAGAAGTCTTCCTGGTTTCTTCCAGGTCTAATTTCAGAGACGGCAATCCTGACATCATCAGCCGCAGCCAGGTTGTCAACGCGGAATACAAAGTTGCTGAAAGAGCCGATGAAATTTATAAGGACGAGGAGAAAAAGGAAAGCTACGATCCGAAGCGCTACGAATATGACTATACCTTCACCATGAAGATCACAGTCGATTCTCCGTATTTCTCCGAAATCAGCTATACGGTAGTTGACGGGGAAAAACCGGAAAACAAAAACGATGAGAATTACAACCGGCTGGAATACACATGCCGTATGATCCAGCATGTCCTGTGTCCGAGGCTCTATCCGGAACCGGAAAAAGAAGAACCTGTCACCGCCATCCCGATCGACGCTGAAACATGGACATGTTCGTGCGGACAGACAGGCAACCTCGGCAGATTCTGTTCTGCCTGCGGAAAAGAAAGAACTGTCACATGGGACTGCCCCAGCTGCGGTCAGAAAGGCAACACGGGCAAATTCTGCAGCGGGTGCGGAAAGGAAAAGCCAACGTCTGTCAGATGGTTCTGTCCAAACTGCGGCCAGGAGAATACCGGAAAGTTCTGTTCCGCATGCGGTGAACAGATGCCTGCCAATATCGGCAGCGGTGTAAAACGTATCACCCCTGCCGCCAAAAAGCCCGGCACCTCTGAGCAGTAACCGCTTCTGAAAGCCCGAAAATACGCCCCCTGATTTCTGATCGGGGGTTTTTTACTGCGCTGATGAACAATGATGCGCTGGTATCTGTTAATATTGACACATGGACAGACAAGTCAGAAACCGCATCTGCTGGATCAGGGCAATTCTCTGTTTCATGGTCGTTACGGTCCATGCCCGGAATACAGACTGGTTCCGTGCGGATCAGGTTCCGTGGATCGCACAGTGTGAGGATATTCTTACCAGAAGTTTCGCCTATATCGGCGTTGCGGGTTTTTTCTTTATTTCCGGATATCTTTTCTTCCGCAATTTCAAACCTGAGGATCTTATAAACAAGCTGCGCAGACGCATTCACACACTGGTGATTCCGTTTCTGTTCTGGAATCTGATGATCTATCTGCTGTATCTGATCTGTTCGGTAACACCTGTGATCAAATTGCTCTTTGCCGGCAAGGATATTTCTCTTTCCGTGCAGGATTTCATCGATGCCGTGATCTTTTATAAATACAATCCGGTCTTCTGGTTCATGGAACATCTGATCATTTTCATGGCATTGACACCGCTGATTGATCTTGTGACAAGGAAACGGGCCGGCGGAATCATTGCGGTCATTCTCGTCTTCCTTCTCGGCATCCGCATGTATTACCATCCGTTAGGCCATGGGCTTCATGTGATTTATCCGTATGTTCTTTCCGGAGGCGGATTCCTTTTCGGCTGTCATTGCGGCAGACATGAACACGCTCTTTTTGAACAGACGCATATACCGTGGGGCATCTGCGCAATATCCGCCGTGCTCCCTTTCATCCTCACCGGCATATTTATTCATAACGGCAATATCTATGCGCTTCAGCTCATGCGCACAATCTGCGGCGCATGCCTGATGATTGCGGCTGCCAATATTCATTTCCCCGCTCCGGCATTCTGGTTCAGATACACATTCTTTATTTATGCCGCGCATCAGCTGACGCTTTCACTGATCAACAAATGCTGTGCGGTGCTGATCTGCGACAATATGTATTTCGGCGGACTGCTGTTCTGTGTTCTTCCGTTTGCGGCTGTATGGATTCTGGCATTGATCGCCTCATTCATTGAAACGCATATGCCGCCTGTTTCTTCCCTTGCCGGCATATCACATCCGCAAAAAAAATCATCCTGATTCACAGGACGACATATTCGGTCTGATTACTGCTGTTTGGAAGGATTCAGCGTTCTGGCGCAGAGATTTGAGATTTCAACGATTTTATTCACCGCCACGCTGTTGTCATAGATATCATTGGACATGACCACAAGAATGTAGTCTGTATCCGGTCCGCTGATGATTGCCGCATCATTTTCAATGCCGGGAAGATCTCCCGCCTTGGATGCGTATTCAAAGCCTTCGGGAAGACCGGCCGGAATCTTGTTGATGTATCCCTGCATTCCCATCAGCCCGTAAAGTCTTTCCGAAGCTGATGCGCTGACATAGGATCCCCGGTAAATCTGTTCAAGAAGCTCACCGACTTCCGCCGCGGTTGTCAGGTTGTCCGCCCCCGGATCATAGACTGTTTCGGCGCCGATATCCCTTCCCGACTGAATGAAGCCATGACTCTGGGCAAATTCCGTCACGGCTATCAGTCCGCTGACATAATCGCCGTATCCGATGTCTGTTTCAATCGCTTCCCAGGCGTCGTTGTCCGACCATGAGATCATTGCCATCAGGTTGTAGGCGGAATCCTCTGTTTCAATGAGTTCACCCTTTTCAACCATATCCAGATACTTGCCTGCCGTGAACAGCTTGATCAGGCTGGCGCTTGACATCTGGCTGTCATTGATCACAAACGAGCGTCCGGAATCAAGATCTTTCACATATACCGACCATGTGCCGTCCGCATCTTTCAGAAGAGCAGCGACTGACTCATTCAGTTCTGTCATTCTCGCTTCTGCGGGATCGGCCGCTTCTTCTGCCGGTTCCTCCGCTGTCTCAGCTGTTTCGGTTTCAGGTATTTCAGCTGTTTCCTGCGCCGGGGTTTCAGCCGGTGCTTCCGCAGACTGATCGTTACTTCTGTTCAATATGATCAGAACCCCCGCAATCAATACGATCACTGCCAGTACTGCCGGGATCAGGATTTCCCAGCGGAATCGTTCCGGTTCAGCGGTATCCTCATCATCCTCCAGTTCCACCTTGTACAAAGGAACCAGTTCATCCTTGAAGCTTAATTCTGAACTCTTTGTGTTTTCAACCGCCTCATCGGTCAGCTCATCAATCATCAGTTTGAGCGAAAGTTTCGTGTCTTCCGTCTCCGGATTCCGTTCATCCCCGACCGCTTCGAAGTCAAAATTCAGATCATCCAGTTCAGACTGAAGAGTCTTTTTTTTATCAGCTGTCTGCGGGCTTTTCGCACCGGATACAGAGGGCCTTGCCCTGTAATCTTTCTGTTCCGGTGTTCGTCTGTCTGTTTTTTCCTGTGCCATAAAACCTCCCGGGCACTGAAACAATTGTGTCAACTCTGCTGATTGACGTTTCAGATCAGGTATTTATCCTGAAGTTTTTTACGCATCTCTTTATCGATGCCGAACACATCCTCAAAGTATGCGCCATAGTCCGCATAGCGGCTTTTGATTGTTTTCAGAGAATACTCGGCAGAAGAACGGTTCACGCCTTCGAACGCCTGCATTTTCTGTTTCAGCTCCATATCATCGCCGATGATATGCGCCACTCTTGCAAAGAATTTCTCAATGAGTTCCTTACGGTATTCATTGGTCAGTTCATAATCATCCAGGGCTGTCTTCTCATCCACCCCGAGCAGAAGCAGAATCAGCACGGCTGCGATGCCGGTGCGGTCTTTGCCTGCCGAGCAATGAAACAGGATGGGTGTCTGTTCTGCCTTGATGACTTCAAACATTTCCTTGTAAGCCTGACAGAAAGGCAGATTTCCATACATCTGCTCAATGAAGCCGTTGGCCTGCTCATGGTCTTTCGCCGCCTCCTCGATGCTTTTCGGATCGAACTGCACCTGATTGCCGCTGCCGTCCACCATCGCATTGATCAGATGGTGTTCTGCGCCGATATCGGGATCCGGAACCTCATTTGCCTCATACTCACTTCTGAAATCAAACACATGACGGATACCGAGCGATTTCACGTATGCCATTTCCTCTTCATTCAGATCAGCGAGCGGCCCGCTTCTGAAAAACTGTCCGTGCACAACTTTTCTTCCGTCTGCGGACTCATAGCCTCCCAGTTCGCGGAAATTCAGATGTTTTCTGATATCTGCTGTTTTCATAGGTTTCTTCTCCCCTGAGAAAGTATTGTAGCAGACGGAAGTGAAAAAGAAACGATTTATGTGTTTCTGCGTAAATGACGCAAAAAAAACCCATCGCCTGGATGGGTTCCGGATTGAATTTTAGATCTTTCCGCCTGTGAATGCCTGACCTTCGATCAGAGCACGAACCATCAGGACTGCTCCCCACGGCTGGCCTTTGATGAGCTTCTTGGCATAGGAAGTCGGATCGCCTTCTGTTCCGTCAGCGTATGTGACTTCGAACTGCATTTCCATCGGAGTCTTCATCTTGACGAACTTGAATGTGGGATTCTCGCTTGCTTCGAGGAGCGCCTTGATTTCATCGCGCTTCATAGGTGCACTGATATTAACTAACATTTTCTTGAATCTCCTTTTCTGTGAATTTATTATAGCATGTAAGCGCTTTAATCAATATCTCACTTTTTAATATTAATGAATTATGAAACCGATCAGTCCAGCTGTTCTCCGTTGGACTCACATACCTTCTTGTACCAGAAGAATGAGTCTTTCTTCAGTCTCTTCATATCCCTGAGATCAAATTCATCGCGGTTGACATAGATGAATCCGTATCTCTTGGTGATGCCCTGATGTGTGGAAATCAGATCAAATGCGCTCCAGGGTGAATATCCCATGAGATCAACGCCGTCTGTGATCGCTTCACGGCAGGCAATGATGTGTCTTCTCAGATAATCGATACGATAATCATCATGGATGGATCCGTCCTCTTCCAGTTTGTCAGGAACACCGCATCCGTTTTCCGTGATCAGCAGCGGCAGATGATATCTTTCCCAAAGCTGTCTCAATGTGACTCTCAGACCGACGGGGTCAATGCCCATGCCGAAGGAAGTTTGTTCCTGGAGCGGATTCTTCACTGCTGTGCAAAGACCCGGATAAGTCATGAGGCCTGTCATGAAGTCCTTCTTTTCCTTCGCTTCCGCTTTCAGTTTTTCACCTTCTTCAACACCGACATACTTCACGCATCCGGCGCCATAGTAGTTGAAGGCGATGAAGTCGGGATTGCCCGCTTTCAATACAGCCAGATCCTCTTCCGGAATTTCAGGGGCGACGCCTCTGTCCTTCCACCAGTTCAGCAGCGCTTCAGGATAGGTTCCGAATACGGCTGTGTCGAGGAAGAGACGGTTGCGCATCTGATCGAAGTCCATTGCCGCAAGATTATCCTCAGGAGAAGAGGAAGCGGGATAGATTGCGGTGATGTTGGGAGCCGGACCGATCTTGGCCTGCGGGCAGATCTGATGACATTCGATCATTGCCTGCGCCTGTGCCACGAGCATATGGTGATTGGCTTTCCAGACATCCTTTTCATCCCCGTACATATGGCCCTGATAGAGCACCATCATATTCTGTTCATTGATGGTCAGGAAGTACTTGACCTTTTTGCCGTATTCTCTGAAGCAGACTTTGCAGTATTCAACGAAATCTGTGATGCACTGACGGTCTGTCCAGCCGTGATATCTGTCCTGGAGAACCTGGGGCAGATCAAAATGATACAGTGTGACAACCGGCTCAATGCCGTACTTCAGACATTCATCAATGACTTCATGATAATGATCCACCGCGACCTGATTGACTTCTCCGCTGCCGTTCGGAATGATTCTCGGCCATGCGATGGAGAAGCGGAATTCCCTGAATCCCATTTCGGCCATCAGCGCGATGTCCTCGCGGAAACGGTGATAGTGATCAATTCCGTCTTTGAAATCTGTTGTGCCTTCGGGTACCGGTGCAGTATCGGAAACAGAAAGTGTCTTTCCGTCTTCCAGATACGCGCCTTCGCACTGATAGGCGCTTGAGGAGGCTCCCCAGAGGAATCCTTCGGGGAATGGTTTCAACGTCTTGTAATCCATAATGTTTCACCCTTTCTTCATTTCTTTTATGGTTACGATGTTTCCGTCACTGATCAGATCGAGCAGATCAGTCTCATTTTCCGCAAGTTTTCCGACGCGGTTGCGCTGTCCGTCATTACGGATCGGAATCCTGACAATCTGCAGTTCACCGGAGTAATGTTTATAAGAGTCATTGACCATGACCACATCGCCTTTTTCGAAATATTCACCGGGCACTCTGCGAACCGGGATTTCCCGCTTTTCATTGCCGAATCTGCCTGTGCGGCTGCGCCAGATCCATTCGCTGGAATCACCGAAATCAATCTGCGGGAACCATTCAAACATCATGTATTTTTCCATCTCAGTGATTTCCGGATCCGTGATCACTTTGAGAACGATGTTTCTGCTTTGAGCAAACATTGCCTGAAAGGATCTGAACATCTCATAGAGCGGAGAGTCTTCGATCTTTCTGCCGCCTTTGCGGATTTCTTCGATTTCCGAGAATTCCGCTTCCGACGCATATGCATTGCCGAACAGAATGCAGTCGATTCCCATCGCATCCAGAACACGATATGCAAGATCCGCACTGTAGTCGCGCATCTTCTCCACTGTCGGCAGACCATCCCTGGCATCCCAGACACCATGGGTGTTTTCATTATGGCTGGCGATGAACGCATCGATCGGATAACCGTACTGTTTCAATGCTTCATTGGTCTGCACAAAGGCATTCCATTTCAAACCGGTATAGCGCTGGGGATAGAAGTTATGTCCCAGCAGCAGTCTGTCTTTTGTGACGCCGTTTTCTTTTAAATACCGAAGTTCCTTCTCAATTCCCATCGAGGCGTTGAGCTGGATTCTGATTCCGTACGGATTCCGGCAAAGGATCAGATCCTTTTCCTTTCCATAGGAAAGATCCATTCTCAAAATGTCGCATCCGATCTCATGGAACAAAGAGAGATTATCCGGTGTGACGCCGAGTCTTTCGAGAAACTGCGGATTGACATCCAGCGACACCTGCAGACCGCATGCGTGCGCATCTTTGATCATCTGCCTGAAATAACTGATGATTTCCTCGTTGGTTCCTTCGACGGAAAACATGCTTGAAAACACTCTTGTGCATCCGTGCGAGGCTGCCAGCTTCATGTACTCCCGGATTTCATCCATCGGTCTCAGATCCGGATACACCGATATGCCCAGTTCACTCATTATGATTGTTTCTCCTGCTTTGTATTAACATTTTAGCACATTATTAAAACCGGATTTCTCCGGTTTGTGTTCATATCAGTGCTCCACGACTTTGGCGTATTTGATGACGGGCTGTTCCTCGGGCTTGATGGTGCCGTTGTCATCCACAGGCTTTGCGTCAGATGCGATCTTCAGACAGACATCCATGCCTTCAATGACATGTCCGAATGCGGCGTAGCTGCCGTCCAGGAACTGATCATCCGCGACGCAGATGAAGAACTGGGAGCTTGCGCTGTTGGGATCGTTGCTGCGGGCCATGGAAATGGTTCCGGCAGTGTGGGAAATCGGATTGTCATATCCGTTCTGCGCAAATTCTCCGGTGATGGTTGTTCCGCTGCCGTTGTAGCCTGTTCCGGTGGGATCGCCGCCCTGGATCATGAAGCCGTCCATGATCCGGTGGAAAGTAATGCCGTCATAGAATTTGTCATTGACCAGGTTCACGAAATTTGTGACCGTGACCGGTGCCGCCTTGCCGTCAAGCTCCAGCAGAATGGTGCCGTAGTTTTCCACTTCCATTTCAACATAGACGGTTTCCTCAATGAGGTCCTGTGTCTCTGCTTTCGCTGTTTCCTGCGGTTTTTCCGATGCGCCGTCTGTCTGGGATGTTGTCTGTGTCTTCTGAGCGCATCCTGCAAGAAGAGATGCGAGCAGGAAGGCTGTCATAATCTTTGCTGTTTTCATATTTCTTATACTCCCCCGATCTGAATATTCTGATCCATGGATGTGATGATCTGTTTGAATTCCTCGTATGTGCTCTGATATCCTTCCAGAATGGAATCATCCATTTCCGTGAAAGGATATACCCGGATATTGGTTCTGAGTTCGGGATATTCCCCTTCCAGATAGGTATAGTGAAGATCCGCTCTGAGATTTTCAACTTTCACTTCGCTTGTGCCGTCCGCATTGACCGTTTTCACAAGATCCATACCGGCCATCATGCCGATTCTGTTTTCAACGTCAATCTGTGAGCTGATGAGATTTCCCATCGCATAGAAGACAGGTGTGCCGTCAATCCATTCAAACGGTTCAATGACATGGACATGATTGCCGACAATCACATCCGCGCCGGCATCAACAAGACGCTGTGCCAGGCTCTTCTGGGTTTCATTGACATCAAATGAATATTCCGTTCCCCAATGCATGGAGACGATCACAGCGTCGCATTCCGCATCCGCCTTTGCGACCTTGGCAAGCATTTCCTCTTCATAACCCGGGAAATAATTCACTTCCCAGTTATAATCCGGCGCGATGCCGTTGGTGTTTTCACAATAGGCAAGGAATGCAATCTTCATGCCGTTGACCTCTGTCACGGCAATTTCATCATATTCTTCCTGGGATGTATTGGTGCCCTGCATGAGCACGCCGCTCTGAGCGTTCCAGAAGTTTCTGGAATTGGTGACACCGGTGAATCCCATATCAAGACAATGATTGTTTGCGGTTGAGACAAGGTTGAATCCCTTGGAAACCATATATGAGCCGAATTCCTGCGGACTGTTGAATACCGGATAACCCGTTAATCCGAGTTCTGTTCCCCCAAGAATGGTTTCCTGGTTATAGAACTGCAGATCATATTTTTCCGCAACGGCAGTGATTCTGTCCATCTGCTTTGCGAAATCAAAGCTTCCATCCGCATTTGCGGCATCCTCATAAACGGATTCATGAAGCAGGCCGTCCCCGCTCAGAAACAGGGATACGCGTGTTTCATTGGAGGCGCTTTGCGGACTCTCCTGCGGTGCGGATTCCTCCTGCTGTTCAGCAGCTTCCGCTTCCGCGGGATCAATCGTTTCAACTGCCGGTTTTTCCGGTTCCCTCGGTGCGAAAATACGGCTGATTGCAAATACCGCGATCCCAAGAACCGCAATGGCGCCGATGACCACAATCAGAAGGTTGCGGACATTCACGCTTCTTTTCCTTCTTCTTTTTTTATTCGGCATAATCGCCTCCCGAGAGGCCATAGAATTCCTCGAATGTCATATTCTCTCCGGCATCGTGAAGCTTCTGCGCCTCTTCCTTTGTAATATAGCGGAAGTGCCACGGCTCATAGGCATAGCCGGTAATATCTTCCTTGCCTTTGGGATAGCGCATGATGAATCCGTACTTGTGGGCATTGGCTGCGAGCCATTTGCCTTCTTTGGTGTTTTCAAAATCCTGGGTCAGATCATAATCGCTGTCCTGACCGCAGAGATCGGTTGCCAGTCCGGTCTGATGATCGGAATAGCCGGGTCTTGAACTGATCGAATCCGCATAGGACTGACCGCCTTCCGCCACATAGCCGTCATACAGAACTTTCTGGAAATCCTCACCGCGATAGCCTGATCCCATGACCAGATGCACATCTTCCTCAGCAGCTGCCGCAAACATTTCCTCAAGCGCCACTGCCGCATCCCAGCGCATCGTCCAGTTGTTGTAACGCATATCCACTTCCGGATAGGCCAGATCGGCAGGCACATAGCCATCAGGCAGTTTGTGCTTCTTATTGGCAATGATCAGATAACTGTCCGTATCAAAGAAACGGGAATCGGTTTCCGGATCAGTGGTCGGCTCCGGTGTAGGTTCAGGGGTCGGTGTCGCTGCAGGCTCAGGCGTGGTCTCGGCCGTTGGTTCCGGCGACGGTTTTGTCTTGCCTTTATTTCCGCTGAACAGCGAAATAATCAGCAGCACACCAATCGCTATGAGCAGAACCGGAATGACAATCATGGCAATCCGGTCAAATCGAATTCTTCTTTTTGGACTTTTTTTCTTTGCCATATTCATTTCTCCGAATGTATGTTATCACAAACCGGTTGACGAAACCGTCATGACAATGCGGATTTATCGAACAGTTCTGTCTTTTCCAGCGCTTTGATCATGAACCATCCGGCAATCACCGCAATCAGTTCACCGATCGCCACATAGGCTCCGTTGATCAGTGTGCCCACGATCACGTTGTCCGGCATGAACAGAACTGCCAGCTCCGCTCCGACGATGAAGAAATTGAAAATCACCGGCATCAGGATCGAAAGAACCGGGATACCTGCTGTTTTCACATTTCTGAGACGATAAGTGCATACCGCAGCCAGGAATGTCGCAAGGGTGCCGACAATTGCGTCAATGAAACCGGTCGGATTGAGACCGAGCATTGCGCCAAGCAGATTGGTCAGAAAGCATCCGAGCGTCACGCCCGCGATTGCCCGCTTATCCAGCAGAGGCAGCAGTGTCAGAGCCTCCGCGATTCTCACCTGGATCTGTCCGAAGGCAATCATGGAAAGCCCCGGCACAAAGCAGATTGCTGTATAGATTGCCGCAATCATGGCAATTCTCGTAAAGTTTTTTGTGTTCATGCAATTACTCCTGTTGTCAAAACAAGCATCATTATATGCCTTTGCGCCAAAGAAAAAAACCGGCAATGCCGGTGGAAAGTCAATCAGCCCGCCATACACGGATGATTGGCTTTGACTTCTTTTTGGAAGCCTTCGGTTTTTTGAGGCTGTTCAGATACATCTCCTCTTTCTTGAGGATGCCTTCGACACGGTCGACCTCACTGTGACTCATATGCGATGAATCATTGTAAGGAAATGCCTGATCGAGGAAATGCTTCATGAGCTGTCTCAGAATCTGCTCACCGGCTTCGGCGCCAAGACTTCTTGTCATCGGGTCGACTGCCCAGCTGCCGTCCGAGTGCTGATAAAGGCAGCTCTGTGCGGTGAGATCATTTTTTTCAGATACCCATGTGATCTGTACACAGCGGGGATTGAAGGTGATGTCAGTTACCTGCAGATCGTTGATTTTTTTCATTCTTTCTGTCTCCTTTTCTGATCAGTCAGACCTTTCATTGCGGATACATCTTATATGACTGCGGAAAACGCTTTTTTTCATGTTCCGTTCATTCAGGAACACAAAAGCCCCGGATGTCATACAGACGCACTCATCCTGTCTGACTGTCTTTACCTCCGGGACTCTGTTTCCGATTTGCAGTTTCATTTAAGCATTTATAAATAAGGAAGAAAATAAACCGCCGGTATACTTTTCCGTATTTGCGTCAAAACGAAAAGATTCCGGTTTTCCGGAATCCCTGTCGTTTGAATCAGCCTTCAATCATGATCGTATGTTTTTCGGGGATCTCATTCACCGGTTCCTTTTTCGGAACATTCAGTTTCAGTACGCCATCCTCGAACTTCGCGGTGATGTCTGCTTCGGTGATCTGTTCACCGACATAGAAGCTTCTCTTCATCATTCCTGAATAACGCTCCTGACGCACATATCTGCCTTCCTTGTCATTGTCATTCTTTTCCAGGCCTTTGGCAGCGGTGATGCTCAGATAGCCGTTGTTCAGCTCAATATGGATCTGATCCTTCTTAAATCCTGGCAGATCAATCTCCACTTCATAGTGATCTTCATGATCTCTGACATCCGTCAGCATTTCTCTGTTGGCATGTCTGCCATAGAGCTTTCTGTCAATGTCATGAAACCTTGCGGGGAAAAAATCATCCATCCAGTCATCAAACAGATTGTCATTGAAAATTTCCGGTAACAACATAGTCATTCACCTCCTGTTCTTCTTCATTGCTTATCGAAATAAACTATGTGTCTGAACAAGGGAAGGAGGGTTCGGATTCTTTTCGGGGATCTTCTCTTTTCCTTTGCAATTATGTTCTAGCTCACTTTTTTAGCACTGTCAAGTAGTGAGTGCTAATTATTTTTGACTGAGTCTGTGATTGTCACGGTAATTCTTCGGTGAGATTCCGAAGATGTTCCGGAATGCCCTGGAAAAATGAAGCTGATTATCATATCCGACGGATGCACCGACCTCCGCAACCGGCATCTTTGTGTTTTTCAGCAGCTCGGATGCCTTGTACATGCGGTATTTCAGCAGAAAGCGCTGCGGCGATTCCCCGAATGTGTCTTTGAATATGCGGCTGAAATAGCTTCTGTTCAGACCGCTGCTGTCCGCGATTTCCTCAACGGAAATATCACGCATGTAATTTCCATCAATAAAATTGATCGCTTCTCTCATATAGAAGTCACGGAGCTTCTTTTTTTCCTCATGGATTCTGGTTTTGCTGGTCTCTACAATTCTGTCAATCAGAATCATGGCCATTCCGACCAGCCTGATCGGGGATTTTTCCGCCTCTTCAACAATTTTCAGGAGAAGTTTCTCAATCTCCATATCCGATGAATCGACAGGCGTATATACCGGCTGGCTTTCACTCATGCCTGCAAGTGTCATCATCTGTCTTGCCTGCATGCCATCAAACTCGATCCATGCGTAATACCAGGGATCATCCTCATCCGCCGCGTACATGCTCGTCTGACCGGGACAGAGCAGAAACCCCTGTCCTTTTGTGATGGTAAAGGTTTTACCGCTGGTATCCAGCGTTCCTTTCCCGTCAATCACATAGTGAAACAGAAAATGATTTCTGACTGCCGGTCCATAAGAATGGAGTGAATCGCAGTGTTCCCAACCGAACTGAATCAGATTCAGATCGATGAACAGCTGATCCTGTGCCACGTAGAAACGGTATTTGTTTTCCTTTTCATCATAAAAACGTTTCTTCATAATACTTTCCTTTTCCGGTAACCGCTTACATTCCTAATTCAATTATATATCATAATGTGACTTAATATCTGAAAATCAGTTAAATATATCAAAACTGAGATATAAATAATCGCATTATACACTCTATTTCGATATTTCAACAGGCTAATATGAAAGCGCATACAGAAACATCCCCGTATAGTGCACGATACGCGGATGATTCTGCATCAATATCACAGCAGCTTATCATCAATCGGAATGCATGATTATTCAGAAGGAGAAAGAAAATGCAGAAAAACATCTCTCGTTTATTCAAAGCATCACTGAGTTCGCTGATCGCTCTCAGCGCGCTGACCGGATGCATGTCCAAGCCCAGCACACCGACCGCTGACACCACACCCAGAGTTGAACCGCCGGCAGATATCTGGGCACCCTATGACGAGGAAGTCACAGTCACAGCATTTGTTCCGGAAAACAGCGGAACAGAATTCCAGGGCGACGACGACTATGGCAACAACCCCTGGTACCGTGCTTACAAGGAACGCTTCAATATCAATCTTCAGAACAAGTGGGTCTCCAACGACTATGACACAAAGCTGAATCTTGCCATCGCCGACAAGGATCTCGCGGATGTCTTCTATGTCGATTCGGCCCGTCTCAACACCCTGCATGAAGCAGGCCTGATCATGAACCTCGAGGAAGTGTTTGACAAATACGCTTCCGACGTACTTAAGAACTACCGTAAGGATTATGCGGAAACATGGGAAACCGGATGCTTCGACGGCGAACTCTACGGCATGCCGCAGATGAGCTACGGCATCATCGACCAGTTCCAGTACATCTGGATCCGTCAGGACTGGATGAAGGAATGCGGATTTGAAGCTCCCAAGACAATGGACGATGTCATCAAGATCGCCACAACCTTCGCTGAAAAATACGGCGGATATGCACTGCCTGAATGCCAGACTCTCGAAAACCTCTTCAGACTCGCACTCAGCTGGGGCGCACATCCTGATATCTGGGTAACAAAGGATGACGGCACAATTGAATACGGAATGATTCAGCCGGAAATGAAAGAAGCTCTTGCCCAGTATGCACAATGGTATAAGGACGGCATCATCAATCCGAACTTCACAACACTCAACTGGGACAAGATGATGCAGGGCATGATCAACGGCGAATGCGGTGTCATCCCGTTTGCACAGTGGTTCGGTTATAACCCTCTGCCCGACCTGATCAAGAACCAGGGACCGGAAGCGATCTTCTATCCGTATGAGATTCCGACACAGGACGGCAGCGACATCCTCGGCAGCGTCAAGTTCTCCAATGAAGGCTATGTTGTCATCAGAAAAGACTGCGTCAATCCGGAAGCGATCATGAAAATCGTCAACTTCTATGCTTACACAGTCAATGATGCAGTCGGCGTCGAAACAAATGAATATCTCTCCTCCCTGCACAGCTTCAACTATCCGAACTGCGTCAGAGAAACACGTATCATCAACCCGATGAACGACTACAACCAGTACATCCAGGTCAAGGCTGCCGTTGACGCATATCAGGCAGGCGAAGACGTTGACACAAGCGAGCTGGGCACAAACGTTGCCAAGTATGAAAGCTGCGTCAACTGGCTCACATCACAGGATCCCAACGGTGTCGGCGACTGGCTGCAGCAGGGCAATGATCGCTCCGCATACGGAATCGCCAAGAAATATGTCGATGAGAAACAGTATGTGCAGGATGCCAAGTGGGGACCGGATACACCGACTCTTCAGTCTGCAGGCAGCACTCTCAATGACATTCTGATCGAAGGCTTCACAAAGATCATCACAGGCGAAAAAACAATCGATTACTTTGACGAACTTGTTGAACAGTGGAAGACAGCAGGCGGAGAAAAGGCTACTCAGGAAGTCAACGAAATCTACGGCGGCTGATCCCTTATCATAGGAGTCTGGTTTTATGAAAGGTAAGAAAAAGAAATTCAACATCAGCACTCTCTGGCAGTATTACGCCATGCTCATTCCCGGTGTTGTACTGACCTTCATCTTCAGCTATATACCGCTGTACGGTGTCATCATCGCGTTTGAAAAATACAATGTCGGCATGGGATTCAATTCCCCCTGGGTCGGACTTGAAAACTTCCGTTATCTGTTCAGCCAGCCGACATTCACCCGCACAATCTGGAACACACTCTTCATCTCTGTCTGGAAACTGGCACTCGGAATCATTGTTCCGGTGACCATCGCGGTTCTTCTGAACGAAATGCGTTCAGAAAAACTGAAGCGTTTCTATCAGACATTGATTTACATCCCGAACTTCCTGTCATGGATTATCATGGCCGGCGTTCTCATGGATATCCTCAGCAGCACCGGAGCGATCAATACCATTCTCGCAAAACTCGGCATGGGAACAGTCAACTTCCTTGGCGATGCGAAAGTGTTCCCCTGGACAATGATTGTATCTGATGTCTGGAAAGGCTTCGGCTACGGCACAATCGTTTACCTGGCAGCCCTGCTTGGTATTGATCCGAGTCTCTACGAATCAGCGATGCTGGATGGCGCCACCCGCTGGCAGCAGATCAAAAACATCACCATCCCGCTGCTGATGCCGACAATCATCCTGATGACTGTCCTCTCTTTGGGAAGCGTACTCAACGCCGGATTCGATCAGGTCTATAACCTGTACAGCCCGGCTGTATGGGAAACGGGCGATATCATCGACACCTATGTATACCGTCTCGGTATCCAGCAGGCCCAGTATTCCGTCGGTGCTGCTGTCGGTCTGTTCAAATCACTTGTTTCCGCGATCATGGTTGTCACTTCCTACCGTCTGGCTGACAAGCTGGCAGGCTACAGAATTCTGTAATGGAGGATGATATGAAAAAGAAGAATAAAATCTCCGTATTCAATATCTGTCTGACCATCGGTCTCGGTATTATCTGCATCACCTGCGTACTTCCGTTTGTTCATCTGCTTGCGGTTTCCTTCTCAAGCAGCTCGGCAGTGGCAGCCGGCAAAGTCGGCTTCCTGCCGGTGGAATTCACAACGGTATCCTATGAATATGTCATCACCGGAGGACGTTTCCTGCATGCGATGGGAATCTCCATTGAAAGAGTCATTCTCGGAACACTGCTCAATATCGTACTCATGGTGCTGACTGCATATCCGCTGGCCAAGAGTGATCTGCCCGGACGCGGATTCCTCTCCGGATTCTTCGTCGTAACGATGCTCATCGGCGGCGGTATGATCCCGACTTACCTGCTCGTTTCAGGTCTTGGCCTGAAAGACACCATCTGGGCTCTCATCCTTCCGGGTGCGCTGCCTGTATACAACATGATTATCCTGATGAACTTCATCCGCGGACTTCCTCATGAACTTGAGGAAGCGGCCTGGATTGACGGTGCATCCCCGTTCGGCACACTCGTGCATGTCATCTTCCCGCTGCTTGGACCAAGCCTTGCGACAGTCGGCCTGTTCAGTATGGTCGGCCACTGGAATGACTGGTTCTCCGGAATGATTTACATGAGTGAACCGATGAACTATCCGCTTCAGACTTATCTGCAGACACTGCTTGTCGACTTTGAAAAGCTTCTGCAGTCTGACACATCAGGCAACATCCAGGAAATCCTTTCCAAGATGAATGCCCGCACCGGACGTGCCGCCCAGCTGTTCCTTGGCGCACTGCCGATCATGATGGTTTATCCCTTCCTTCAGCGTTACTTCACAAAGGGTCTTACCCTGGGAAGTGTCAAAGGCTGATTCATAATGATTCCCTTCCCTCCGGTAACGGAGGGAGGGGAACCATATCAAATTGAACTGTGAAATCTCACTGCAGGAGGAATTATGTTATTTTTCTCAAATTACAGCACACCCGGTCCCGGTATTCCGGAAGACGCGCCGCGGGCGACGGGCTTACCGAGAATTTGGGAGATGATCTCAAGAGATTACACTGCTTTCTGGCGGGCGGGCATACTGAATTTCCTGTCATTGATACCGTTTCTGTTCCTGATCGGCTGGGCATATGTGACACACAGTCTGCTGATCGCAATGATCGGCGGAATCGTCGGCGGTATGATCGCAGCACCCTGTTTCTACGGTCTCTCGGATACTCTTCTCAGAAGTCTTCGGGATGAGCCGGGATATTGGTGGCACCGCTACAGCCGTGCCGTGAAAACCAACTGGATCAAAACGCTCCTTCCGGGATGCATCTTCGGATTCATCTTCTCCCTGCAGTTATTTGTACTCATGCACCTGCCGGTGCTTGAAGGCGGCGGATGGCTGATCATCTGCCAGCTCATCAGCATGTGCGTTTCCATCGGAATCTTCTTATGGGCGCTTGCGCAGCACTCCCTGATCGAGCTGAAAACTTCCGCCCTTCTTAAAAACAGTGTTCTGCTGTTCTTCCGCTTCCTGAAAAACTCGCTGGCTGCTTCAGCTGTCATGATCGTCTATCTGATTATCGCAGCAGCGCTGTTTCCGGGTTCCGTATTTCTGATGATCACAGCAGGACTCTGGCTTCCTCTTCTGTGCTGTTTCCAGTTGATCTATCCGAAGATCGATGAAATCTTCGAGATCGAAAAGGTTCTTTCCGAACGGTCGGCACAGCTCCTTAAAAACAGAAAAGCAGGTTAATGACTATGTCAGTTATCTACAATGAACAGAATTCAACAATCACCCTCAACACAGAGAACACCAGCTACCAAATGAAGATCGGTCCTTACGGATTCCTCCTTCACACATACTACGGTCCGAAAATCAGCGGCGATGCGTCTGTCAGTATCGTTTACCGCGACCACGGATTCTCCCCCAACCCGCATGATGCCGGCAGATGCAGAGATGTATCCGCCGATACCATTCCGCTGGAATATCCATGTGAAGCTGCCGGTGATTTCCGCGCACCTGCCCTGAGCATTACTGCAGATGACGGAACATTCATGGCTGACATGCGTTATCACAGCCACCGCATCCTGCAGGGAAAATACTCCCTGGAAGGTCTTCCTGCCGTATATGGAACGGATGAAGAGGCGCAGACGCTTGAAGTCACACTGAAAGACAGATTCTCTGATATCTTTGTCACCTTGCAATACGGTGTGTTCCCTGAACTGGATGTGATCACAAGAGCAGCCCGCATTGAGAACCGCACCGCTCAGAAAATCATCGTGAAAAATGCCGCAAGCGCATCTCTCGATATTCTTTCCGGCGAATGGGATCTGATTCATTTCAGCGGACGCCATGCAGGAGAAAGAACATTTGAAAGAGTATCTTTATCCCAGCGTGAAGAGCTGGTCGGCACCCGCCGCGGTGTCAGCAGCCATCACCAGAATTCATTTGTCATCATCGCCGAAAGAAATGCGGATGAGCGTTACGGCCAGTGCTATGGCATGAATCTGCTTTACAGCGGATCCTTCAGCTGCAATGCCGGCGCAGATGCCTTCGGCAGTGTCAGAGCGGTCATGGGCATTCAGCCGGAACACTTCGATTATCCTCTGGAGCCGGAAGAAATCTTCCAGGCGCCGGAAATCGCCCTGGCTTACAGTGAAAACGGTCTTGGCAGCCTGAGCCGGATCTATCACAGACTGATCGCTGATCATGTGTGCAGAGGTCCCTGGAAAAACCGCCCCCGTCCCGTTCTCATCAACAACTGGGAAGCGACCGGTCCTTATTTCGATGGCGAAATGATTATTTCCATCGCAAAGAAAGCCGCCGAGCTCGGTGTTGACATGATGGTATTGGATGACGGCTGGTTCGGCAAGAGAGACGATGACTATTCAGGTCTTGGCGACTGGTATGTCAATACGAAAAAACTCGGATGCACCATGGGCGAACTGGCTGATCAGATCCGTTCCCTGGGCATGAAATTCGGCATCTGGATTGAACCGGAGATGGTCAATGAAGACAGTGACCTGTACCGTGAACATCCCGACTGGGCTCTGCAGATCCCCGGACGCGATCCGGTGCTTGGCAGAAGCCAATTGGTTCTGGACTTCTCAAGAGAAGAAGTCGTTGACCGCATTCTCGATGATATCTGCAAGGTTCTTGATGAATGCAAAGCCGACTACGTCAAGATGGATATGAACAGACCTCTGGTTGATGTGTACTCCCATGGCAGTTCAACACAGAGCAGAGGAAAGCTTCAGTATAAATATGTTCTCGGTGTATACCGCTTCATGGAAAAACTGCTCGAACGCTATCCGGATCTGCTTCTGGAAGGATGCAGTTCAGGCGGCGGCAGATTCGATGCCGGCATGATGTATTACACCCCGCAGATCTGGTGCAGCGACAATACCGACGCGATTGACAGAATCAGAATCCAGTACGGAACAAGCTTCGGCTATCCCATCCGCACCATGGGCGCCCATGTATCCGCATGTCCCAACTATGACACATGGCGCAGCACACCGATCAATACCAGAGCAGTCGTTGCCATGGAAGGCACCTTCGGCTATGAACTCGATCTGAATCATCTTTCAGATGAGGAAAAGGAAGAAGTCAGACAGCAGATCATCACATTCAGAAAATACAGCAGCCTTCTGCACAACGGACTGTATTACCGGCTCACCGATGTCATGAAAAACACAAAGGAAGCCGCCTGGATGATGGTCTCGGAAGATCAGAGTGAGGCGCTTCTCAATATCGTCGTGCTCGATGTCACAGGAAACAGACCGGAACGTTATATCCGTCTGGACGGACTGGACCGCAATGCGTCCTACCGTGATACTGAGACCGGCATTATCTACCCTGCCAATGTGCTGATGACAACAGGTATCACGATTCCGAGAGTCAAAATGTCCGGTCATGACTGGGTGCGCGGCGCATCCCTGTACGAAGCCTTCCAGATTCATCTGGAAAAAGTTGACCAGAAATAAAAATAACGAAAAGTTCTCCACGTATTTCATAAACCGATCAGAAAGGAGATAACCGTCGGCTCACGGTGCGGCAGTGTGGAGACCTGCCGTAATGCCGGTAACGTTTTGCCCGGGACCGCGCGAGTGCATGGATTGAGGATTCAGCATGCACAGAGTCAGAACATAATGGCATCTTTAACACTGAAGAATATCAAGAAGATCTATCCGTTCAGCAGCGACGAACAGAAAAAAGCAAAGAAGAAAAAAGACGATGAACCTGAAAAGAAACAGGTGAATCTGCAGATCACAGATGAGGGGGTCGTCGCAGTCCAGGAATTCTCTCTTGATATTGCGGATAAGGAATTCATCGTATTGGTCGGTCCTTCCGGCTGCGGAAAATCCACCACACTCAGAATGATCGCAGGTCTTGAGGATATCTCAGGCGGCGAGCTTTACATCGGTGACAAGCTGGTCAATGACGTTGCGCCGAAAGACAGAGATATCGCCATGGTTTTCCAGAACTATGCGCTCTATCCGCATATGACTGTCTATGAAAACCTTGCCTTTGCGCTGAAACTGCGCCGGATCCCGAAGGATGAAATTGACATCAAGGTCCGTGAAGCCGCATCCGTGCTCGATATCATGCAGTATCTTGACAGAAAGCCGAAAGCTCTTTCCGGCGGTCAGAGACAGCGTGTCGCGATCGGACGTGCCATTGTCAGAGAACCGCAGGTCATGTTAATGGATGAACCTCTGTCCAACCTTGACGCAAAACTGCGCAACCAGATGCGTGCCGAGATCATCAAGCTTCGCAATACAATTGACACCACATTCATCTATGTCACTCACGATCAGACCGAAGCGATGACACTCGGAGACAGAATCGTCATTATGAAAGACGGCTTTATCCAGCAGATCGGCACTCCTCAGGAAGTATTCAATCATCCTTACAATATCTTCGTTGCAACCTTCATCGGCACACCGCAGATGAATCTGTTCGAAAATGCCGAGCTTCTGAAAAACAACGGCAGATACAGTGTGAAACTCGGTGATTACACCGTTGAGCTCTCAGAAGACAAACAGGCAGCCCTGAGCGCGAAAAATGTCGCTGCGCAGCCCGTTACCCTCGGTGTCCGTCCTGAACATATCAGTCTCAGTGCAAGCGGAATCGATGCGAAAGTCGATGTAACGGAAATGATGGGTTCCTCCGTTCACCTGCATGTGAATTCATTCGGACAGGATGTGATCCTGATCGTTTCGACCCTGAACATGACAACCGAAGAGCTTGATTCTCTCAATCACGGAGCGGATGTCAAATTTGACTTCCCCGGCAATGTCTGCCACCTGTTCTCCAAGGAAACAGGTATCAACCTGGAGGCATAATACAGCCGCATAACAAATAAACACCGTGGATATCCTCACGTGCACTGCGATATGACGGTGTGATGCAGCACAGATGATCACTCAAAAATCTTTTTCAAAAAGAGAGGACGTTCATCCGTGCTGCTTTTTTCAGAAATTCCGAGCAGAAAGAAGGTATTAAAAAATGATCCCGGTCAATCAATTGAAAACATCACTCACGGAAAGAGAAACCCTGAGTAAACTCTCACGCCTGTACTGCTGCGATAAAAAGAAGGCAGAAGACCATGCGCAAAGATATCTCCATGTACTCGACGGTCTTGAGTCTGAATACGGACACCATGATACAGCTGCCCTGTTCAGTGCCTCCGGCAGAACGGAAATCGGCGGAAACCACACCGATCACCAGCATGGCATCGCCATCGCAGCTTCCGTCAATATGGATATGATTGCGGCTGTTTCAGCCAATCAGAGCTCGCAGATGCGCCTGAAGAGCGAAGGCTATGAGCCCTGCTGTGTCAGCCTGGATGATCTTGATATCAATCCGGCTGAATACGGAACAAGCATTTCCATCCTGCGCGGCATCTGCAGAGCATTCCGCGATAAAGGCGCATCACTCTGCGGACTTGATCTTTATATCTCATCCAATGTGCCGGGAGGCAGCGGCATCTCTTCCAGCGCCGCATTCGAAACCCTTCTTGCGACTGTCATGAATGAACTGTTCATGGGTGAGAACAAAGCAGACGCCATTGAAATCGCAAAGATCGGCCAGAAAACAGAGAACGAATATTTCGGCAAGCCCTGCGGTCTGCTGGATCAGATGGCATCCTCCTTCGGCGGTGCGGTCCGTATGGATTTCAAAGATCCTCTGAACCCTTCCGTAAAGCAGATTGAAATGAATCCCGCAGAAGCCGGTCTGGCACTTGTCATTGTTGATTCCGGTGCGGATCATGCGGATCTTACGGATGAATACGCAGCGGTGCCGGCGGAATGCATCAGTGTCGCAAAAGCATGCGGTTATGAATATCTCAGGGAAGTCCCCGAAGATCTCTTCATGGATAAGCTTCCTGAATTGAGAAAGACCTGTTCAGGCCGCGCATTGCTTCGTGCCATTCATTTCTTCAATGAAAACAGACGTGCGGCTGAAGAAGCCGACGCCCTTGAACAGCACGATTATGAGCGCTTCCTGCACCTTGTGAATGAATCCGCCCACAGCAGCTGGGAATATCTGCAGAACATCACTCCCGCGGGTGAAATCAAAGAGCAGGCCGTCGCGCTGACGATTGCACTGATCAGACAGATCCTGGGCGGAAAAGGAGCGGTCAGAGTGCATGGCGGCGGTTTCGCCGGCACTGTGCAGGCATATGTGCCGCTGGAAATGACAGCCGAAATGATTGAAAAAACAGAAGCGGTCCTCGGCAAAGGCTCCTGCCATATCATGGCAATCCGTCCTTACGGCGGTATCCGTGTTCTGTAAAAGGAGAATTTCATGATTGATAAGATGATTGCATTGCTGGTCCGCTATGGCATTGAAAAACAGCTGATCCGGTCTGCTGATATCGTATTTGTCCGCAATCAGCTGCTCAGCGTGATGGAACAGGACGACTATACGGAATCATTCACGGATCAGGATCTGCCTCTTTGCGATATCCTCAAAAACCTCACGGATGAGGCGGTGCGCAAGGGCATCTGTGAAGATAATATTGTTTCCCGTGATCTGTTTGATACAAAACTGATGGGCTGCCTGACCCCCTGGCCTTCCGTAATCCGTGATCGTTTCAGCAGGATTTACGAAAGCGAAGGCGCTCAGAAGGCAACCCGATGGTATTACGGTTTCAGCCGCGATACGAACTACATCCGTGTTGACAGAATTGCGAAAGATATCCGCTGGCAGACCGCAACGGAATACGGAGACCTGGATATTTCCATCAACCTTTCCAAGCCGGAAAAAGACCCGAAAGCGATCGCAGCCGCGAAAAACGCCGTCCAGTCCGGTTATCCGAAATGTCAGCTGTGCGCTGAGAATGAAGGCTATGCGGGAAGAACCAATCATCCCGCCAGAGAAAATCACAGAATCATTCCGCTTGAGCTCAACGGTGAACACTGGTTCCTGCAATACAGTCCTTATGTTTATTACAATGAGCACTGCATTGTCTTCCATGAAAACCATCAGCCGATGACCATCTCCGGTGCAACGTTCCGTACCCTGCTCGATTTTGTAACGCAGTTCCCCCACTATTTCATCGGATCCAACGCGGATCTTCCGATCGTCGGAGGAAGTATTCTCAGCCATGAACATTATCAGGGCGGCGGATACACATTTGCCATGGCAAAGGCGCCGGTTGAAACGGAATGGACCTTTGAAGGTTATGAGGATGTTCATGCGGGAATTGTCCGCTGGCCGATGAGTGTGATCCGTCTGAGAAGTGCGGACGCCGCAAAGATCGCGGAGCTTTCCGCAAAAATTCTAAGCGCATGGCGCAGTCATACCGATGAGACCTGCGGTATCTATGCAATGACTGATGATGTGCCTCACAACACCATCACGCCGATCTGCCGCAGACGAGGAAATGATTATGAGATGGACCTTGTGCTTCGAAACAATCTCACCAGTGAGGAACATCCCCTCGGCATTTTCCATCCGCACAGCGATCTGCATCATATCAAAAAGGAAAACATCGGTCTGATCGAAGTCATGGGACTTGCCGTGCTGCCCGGAAGACTGAAAAAGGAATTCGATGAACTGGCAAAAGCGCTTGTTCAGAAAACTCCCTTTGATGAATACGGGCCGGATATTGCAAAGCATCGTGAATGGGCGGAAAAGATCGCGTCATCCTATGATGTCACTTCTGAGAATGTGAATGAAATCCTGCAGACTGAAACAGGCAAAGTGTTTGCCCGGGTTCTTGAAGACGCAGGTGTCTACAAACGGAATCAGGAAGGAAGAGACGGTTTTATCCGCTTCCTGAAAAAAGTATAAGAGGTAAGAGATTATGAGTGTTCTTGTGACAGGCGGTGCCGGCTTCATCGGCAGCCATACATGTGTTGAACTGATTGAAAGCGGCTATGACGTCATCGTCGCCGACAACCTTTATAATTCCAAAGCCCTGGTCATTGACCGCATTGAGAAAATCGCGGGAAAACGCCCGAAGTTCTATGAGATCGATGTCTGTGACAGAGAGGCTTTGAACGATCTGTTTGATAAGGAAAGCATTGATGCCGTGATTCACTTTGCCGGATACAAGGCAGTCGGTGAATCCACCCGCAAGCCGATTGAATATTATTACAACAACCTGGTTTCCACTCTGGTTCTCACCGATGTCATGAGAAACCATGGCTGTAAGAAGATCGTCTTCTCATCCTCCGCGACTGTCTATGGCGATCCCGCCTTCATTCCGATCACAGAGGAATGTCCCAAGGGAATTACTACCAACCCTTATGGCGAAACCAAATCCATGCAGGAAAGAATCCTGACGGACCTTTGGAAATCGGACAATGAGTGGAAAGTCATGTTGCTCAGATATTTCAATCCCATCGGTGCGCATGAGAGCGGATTAATCGGTGAAGACCCCAAGGGCATTCCCAACAACCTGCTTCCCTATGTGGCAAAGGTTGCCGGCGGAAAGCTTGAAATGGTCCATGTCTTCGGCAATGACTATGACACACGGGACGGAACAGGTGTCAGAGACTACATCCACGTCGTGGATCTGGCCAAGGGACATGTCAAGGCAATTGAAGGAATGGAAAAGCTCGACGGTGTGAATATCTTCAACCTCGGCACAGGCACAGGCTATTCCGTGCTTGATATCATCAAGGCTTTCTCTCAGGCATGCGGAAAAGAGATTCCCTATGTCATCGATCCAAGACGTCCCGGCGATATCGCCACATGTTATTCCGATCCTTCCAAGGCATATGATGTGCTTGGCTGGAAGGCTGAAAAGAATCTTGAGGACATGTGCCGCGATGCCTGGAGATGGCAGAGTCAGAATCCGGACGGATATGATGCAGGAAGGTGAATATGTTTGACTTCAAACCGGTGAATATTGAAAACTGCACATTCAGATGCAGTGAATACGGAGAAAGCACCATTGTATTCATGCATAAGGGTGAAACCTCTGCGGATCAGAAAGAGCCGTATGAGATTCTGACTGAAACAGATCTGAAGCCTGTGAAGATGACGGCTTTGTATATGCTCAATGACTGGTGGACAAGACCTGCCTTCATCCGGTCATTCCAGGACATCCCAAAGCGCACCCAGGTGCTTCTGATCCAGAGTGAGAAGGAATGTTTCTGCATCCTTCCGCTTGCTTATCAGAATTTCAAAACACAGCTGGCAGCCGGTACAGATACTTCTTTCGGACTCCGGGTATTCTCAAATACAGATATTCATGAAGAATGCGATCAGCCCTTATTCGTGATGTCACATGATATCAGCGCCCGCAGGGCAGCCGGAAAAGCCATGTGCACAATGGCAGAGTTTATGAATCTGCCTCTGCGCACGGAAAGACCTGTTCCGGAAATGCTGAAATATCTCGGCTGGTGCAGCTGGGACGCATTCTACCGTGATGTGAATGAGGAAGGCCTGATTGCCAAGGCGGAAGAACTTTCCGCAAAGAAGATTCCGGCGAGATGGATGCTGATTGATGACGGCTGGCTCAGCACCGAAGGAATGAAACTGAAAGCGTATGAACCGGACCGCGTCAAATTCCCTCACGGATTCCTTCCGATGACTGAAAAAATCCGCAAAATGTCTGAAATCGAATGGTTCGGTGTCTGGCATGCGGTATGCGGTTTCTGGGAAGGAATCGCATCTGAAAACAGCCTGGACTGCGATGAGGCTTTGCATTTCACAGAAGACGGCAATATCTATCCCGATCCGGTCAAGGGCACACCGTTCTACATGAACTGGTATGAATATCTGAAAAAGGACGGAATCAGCTTCGTCAAGGTTGACGGACAGAGTACTGTTGCCAACTTCTTCCGCAACTATATGCCTGCACCAAAGGCTGCGGAAGGAATCGCCCATGATATTGAAACCGCATCGCAGCTGTTTGATTGCAATGTGATCAACTGCATGGGTATGGCAATGGAATCCATCGCCGCCAGAAAACTGACCGGCATTTCCCGCAATTCAGATGACTTTGTGCCTGCCAAAGGCATGGACGGTTTCAGGGAACATCTTCTGCAGAACGCATGGAATTCCCTTTATCACAACATTCTGTACACCTGTGACTGGGATATGTTCTGGACAAAGGAAGCCGATGCCGTCAAGCACAGCCTGATCCGTGCCCTTTCCGGCGGACCGGTATATTTCAGCGACCGCGTGGATGAAAGTGTTACTTCCATCTTCAGGCCGATGACTTATCTGAACGGAGAAATTCCTTCGCTGGAAAGATCATTGATACCCTCTGATTCATGTGTCTTTGAAGACCCTCTGGATCACACAGTATTGAAGCTTCACAATTACGGAATGACAGCTGATCGCGTCAGCGGCGGATTCCTTCTGTTCAACCTGACGGATTCAAAACTGCCGTGCAGCTTCAGTCCGGATGAAATCGAAGAGCTCGATTCCTCGCTGAACTATGTTGTTTATGACTGGTTCAGCAGAAAAATCCTGACAAAGCAGGATATCAGTTCACTCACGCTTGATGCCACAGAATACGGATGGTATGTTCTTGCGCCGCAAGGCAGACATATGGCTGTGATCGGCAGAAGCGATCTATATGCAGGTTTCACCGCTGTCAAAGAATGGGATGAATCCGATGATCACGACCGGATTGTCCTGAAAGAATCAGGCCCGTTCTGCTTCTGCACCGGATCTTCAGTCTCAAGACTGAGAGTTAATGGAATTGATCGCACGGATGATCTTCAGATCTGTGACAATCTCTGCTTCATCGATTGTGAAGTAAAGAATGAATCAGCTGAAATCGTGATCGAATGGAATTAATGTTTTCAAAATACTGACACCTATATCACAGAGCTGCTTTCAGCCAATCGCGGCAGGCTGAACCAGTTCACGAAAAAGACTGATCCGCAAAAGCAATGCTTAACCGGAACAGTCTTATTTTTTATCAGATCAGCTGATGGCTGAGCCACTTTCCGCTTCTTTCGCGGATCATCAATATGATTCCTTTAAGCGACCAGTCCATGACCATGGCAATCGCAATGCCGATCACACCAAGACGGAATCCCGAACAGAGCAGGAATGACATGGATGTGCGGAAGATGACCGTACAGAATATCGATACATACATGGCGAATTTCACATCTCCCGCAGCTCTGAAGCCGGCGGACATCGGTCCGAAGAAAGCGCCGATGGTGCCGCAGAAGACATTGTGAATGATGACAATGATGATCAGAAGATGTCTTGTTTCTTCAGAGATATCATACAGCGGCAATAATAACGGCAGTGCCAGCAATACCAGAATATTCCACACAAATGTCAATGCCGTCGTCATGCGCAGAAGTTTCCAGAGATAATAGCGGGCAGCCTCTGTATCCCTGGCGCCGATGCACTGACCGATGACGGTGATGAAGATCGGGCTCATGGAGCTGACCACAACCGCCGCGAGCGACCAGATTGTCTGACCGATTCCGTTGGCTGCGATCTGTGCGGTGCCAAAGGTGGCGATGAGGGATCCCAGCACAACCTTTGCCAATTGGAACAGTCCGCCTTCAACCGCATTGGGAACCGCAACGCTCATGATTCTGGAAATCATTTCCCTGTTGACAGTGAAGATCTTTTTCCACTCAATATGAACCATATTCTCAGAAGAGAAACAGAGATATGTCATCACAAACGCTGCCGCATACCATGAAATGGTGGTCGGCCACGCGACGCCTGCCGCACCCGCATGCAATACAAAGATACCGATGGCATTGCCGACGATATTGATCACGTTCATCATCATCGACACACGCATTGTCACCGATGTCTTTCCCATCGATCTGTATAAGGCTGTTCCCGCGTTATAGACCGCATTGGCAGGAAAGGAAAGCGTCACAATCCAGAGATATGTTCTGCACGCTTCCATGACTGCCGGATCAACACCCGGATAAAGCAGATGCAGGATTGTATTGCCGCCTAACAGCAGCAGAATCATCAGAACAATCGAAACGGAAAAGGAGACGAGAAATACCTGTGAAGCGGCTGTATTGCCGTTCTCACGGTCCTTGCGGCCGATATACTGCGCCACAATGACACCGCCTCCGGCGCCAAGCGATGAGAAAATCAGAATGAAAATTGTATAGATCATCGTATCCAGGGAAACACCTGAAACGGTAGCTTCACCGGCATGCGAAACCATCATGGTATCAGCCAGTCCGACCACCATCAGAAGCAGCTGTTCGATAAACAGCGGAATCATCATTCTGCGAAGCTGATGATTGGAAAATCTTTTCCTGCTTTCATCAATCTGAATATTCGGTTCAATCCATCTTTCAAGCCATCCGGTCATACATTCCTCCGTTTTGCATGAGTATTCTTGCATGCGTGCACTGTATTTTCAATTCCGTTTTCAGATCCGTTTCATCACAAATACTGATCACTGACATTCTCATATAATGCGTCAAAGGATAATAATACTTTTTTCGTATGGTTTTATATGTGAAACAGGCATTGGTAATCATTCTCCGTCTGCACTAAACTGTAATCGTTGAAAAGAAAACCATAGCGGACTGCCCAACGCTGTCCGCAATAACGAAGGAAAGACGCTTCCTTCCGTTATCAGAACAAACAGAGGAGATTGGTTGTGAAAATCAAAGGAAGATATCTGCTCATCCTGATCGCCATGTCAGGACTCATCGCCACTTCGGTCGGTCTGCCGACCAATGTCGCCGGCTTGTTCTTCACACCGGTGGCGGAAGAATTCGGAATTCTCAAAGGCTCTGTCAGTATGACCCTGACCATCTGCAATATCGTGTTCGCCCTTGGCGGACTGGTTGCACCTAAGCTGCTCAAAGAGGACAAGCTGAAAGTCCTTCTGATTGCGGGAACGGCCGTCATTGCCGGCTCCACCGCCCTGCTTGCCCTTTCCCCGAATATCTTTGTGATGTATGTGCTTAACGCACTTCGCGGATTTGCCTGCGGTATCCTCGGCTTTGTCATGGTGACCATGGTCATCAACAACTGGTTCATCGCCAATGTCGGTCTTGCGACAAGCATTGCCATGAGCTGCTCGGGACTTGCCGGCGCATTATTCTCACCGGTTATTTCATCCGTCATTGAAAGCATGGGCTGGCGGGCAGGCTATGTGTTTGTGGCCATCCTGATGGCGGTACTCAATCTGCCGGCGATCTTCTTCCTGCCTTCCCTTGATCCGAAAACAAAGGGGATGGTTCCGCTGGGATATGAAGAAAAAGCAGAACAGAAAACAAACACTCCTTCCGAAACAAAAACAGGCGGAAAGGAAATCAACAAACTTCTCTTCGCCATGGCGATTGTCTATTCATTCTTAGCCTGCGGCGCAACTGCGCTTCCCCAGCATTTCCCGGGAATTGCTGGCTCCTATAACATGGCCGCTTCGGTCGGCGCGCTCATGCTGTCAATCTGCATGATCGCAAACAGCGCCGGAAAGATCGTCCTGGGTGCGCTTGGTGACAAGCTCGGCTCAAGAACCTCATTGCTGCTGTATTGTGCTCTGACCATTGCCGCTGCCGCAATCCTTCTGACTGTTCACGCCACATTCGCAATGTATGTCGGCGCTGCGCTCTTCGGCCTGGTTTATTCCCTGGGCACAGTCGGTGTTGTCATGATCACAAAGGATACATTCGGTCTGGAAAACTACAGCCGCACCTATCCGACCATCTCACTTGCCGGAACCATTGCGAACGCATTGTTTTCTTCCCTGATCGGCTTCATGTTTGACGCTTCGGGAAGCTATGCGACAACTCTCATCATGATGCTGGCAATCCTCGGATTAAACACCTTTATCATCATCACGGCATACAGCCGCAAATGATCTGAACATTGATATGAAATCACTAAAAAATCGTCCGTCGGGACGATTTTTTGATGTTTATTTTTTTGAAATCAATAATCTTCAAATCCGAAGATCATTCCGCCGCGCTCCGCATAATAGGAACACAAGCCCGTGCAAGGTGTCACGGTGACATCCGCATGAGGATATTCGGAGAGAATGAGATTCTTGAGCTTTTCAGCCGCGGCCTGATTGAGGCAGTGATGAATTCTCACCTTGCCGCCCTTGTAGCCCATCTTGACCATTTCGGAGAATGACATGGTCAGCGTCTTCTTCGGACCTCTGCAGATATGCGCCTGCTGAAGAGTTCCTTCCTCACTTGCTCTGCCAAGGAAACGGATACCGAGCAGTCCGGCGACTTTGGCAACCGCCGGGGAAACACGGCCGTTTTTGGCAAGATTGCTCAGTGATTCCAGCGTAAACAGCAGATGAGTATGCGTCTGATAATCCTGAATGATCTGGACGGCTTCCTCAAAGGGAAGATCCTTCTCCATGCATTCTCTGATCTTTTCGATGATCAGCTCCATCTCTCCGCCGGTGGAAAGTGAATCAACCACATAGATTTTCGCTTCGGGATGTTCACTGACATAGATGTCCCTGGCATTGAGGGCGGAGTTGTAGCTGCCGGAAAGTCCTGATGTGATTGTGACACAGAAGATATAATCCGCGCCTTCAAAGGCATCCAGCCATTCCTGGATTGCCGGGCAGGAAGTCGATGATCCCCATTGACTGGCTTCCATTTTGGCGACAAGCGCTTCTGTATCCAGTCCCGGCTCATCCACATACTCGATGCCGTCCACCAGGATTTTCAGCGGAACTGTTCTGTAGTCAATATTCCCGCTGAGCGTGAATAAATTGGATGTGGAATCCGATACAATACGATAAGTCATATTGAAACCTCCTGATTATTCTGTTATCTGAATACCGATAAGTTTATTTTGTGTGCGCATCGAACCAGTCTGAGATTTCTTTCAGTCTTCTGATCCGGTTGAGCGGTTTTCCGCCGCGGGAAAGATCATGGTTTTCCCCGTGGAAGATCACCATTCTTGTTTCCACGCCATTGGCTGCCAGCGCCTGCATCATCTGCATGCCCTCAGGCAGCGGACATCTGTAATCCTCATCACTGTGGATGAAGAGTGTCGGTGTCTTGCAGTTCTTCGCATAGCGCAGCGGGCTTCTTTCCCACATCAGCCTTGTATTCTCATCCCCGTAAAGACCGGGTGCGCCGCACTGGTCAGGTCCGAAGTACGGGCCGATATCGGAGATGAATGACATGGAAATCCAGTTGGAAATCGAACGCTGGGAAGCAGCCGCGCAGAAACGGTCAGTATGGGTGATGATCCAGTTGGTCATAAAGCCGCCATAGGAGCCGCCGGTTTCACAGACCTTTTCCGGATCAATCCTGTCGTATTTTTTCAGCACCGCGTCGGTGAAATCCATCAGTGCTTCATAATCAATTGTACCGTATTTTCCGCGGATATCCGCAAAGGCGTCATCTCTGCCGTCGGAACCCGGAATATTGGTGAAGAATACCGCGTAGCCGCGTGATACCCAGACCTGCATTTCATGGAAGAACATTTCGGCATAGACGCATCTCGGACCGCCATGGACATCCAGAACCGCCGGAACCTTCTTTTTCTTCTCATAGTTTTCAGGCAGAAGCACCCAGCCGTGCAGTTCTGTGCCGTTTGACACATAATCCACTCTTTGCGGAAGAGCGACATATTTATCTTTCAGGCATGCACTGTTGAAATCAGTCAGCTTCACGCATTCCGTACCGTCAGGATTCATTTCATAGATTTCGCCAAGGCTGCCGGCATCCTCTTTCACAAACGCAATCTTTTCGCCGTTCACATCGATCATCGCGACTTTGCCAGGCGCATCATACACAACCGTTTTCTCATAAGCGGAATCGTATTTCCAAATGGCATTATGATCCTCTTCGGTGACGATCACATAGATGGAGCCGTTCTTCATGACACCGCTCTTTCCGCCGCCAAGCAATGTATCGCCGACCACGCTGGAGCCGAACTGTCTGTGCGGATCGAGGATGGTCCTGATCTTACCGTCTCTGATCTCAACCAGATCGGGTGTCTGGTTGACGCCGTATTCCTTCATATCGCTGGCCAGCGCCACAAGACGGTCATTGTCTTTCATCAATGCGTAGATTTCATGATCTTCCTTTTTATAAACGGTTTCTTTCTTCTTTGTCTTTGTATTGTAGCTGTAAACACGGCTGTAAAGACTCTGCACGGTCTTCATGACATTGCCTGTGTAGTAGACAACCCCGTCATCCACAATGAATTCACCCATGGAAAAATCAGCCGCTGTGATTCTTTTGATTTTGTTTTCGTCCGCTGTATTCAGAATGAACAGAGCGGTTCTGTTTCCGTTTGTGAAGCCGGCGCCGTTGAACCAGTAAGGAACTTCATCCACAACCTGGACATTTCCCTGCTTTTTCTTTTCCTCCGCTTCCTTTTTGCGTGTTTCCGGATCTTTCTTCCATGCGTCCGGATCATTCTTGTCAATCATTGCGGCAACCGCATAAAGGGAATCGCTCACCTTTTTGATTCCGTCCACGGGCAGCGGAAGCTTCAGCCATTCCATCGCCTCGCCGCCATTGATATCAATCTTATAAAGCTCTGTGACACCGGGCTCATGTTCCTCTTTCGCCCTTCTGATCACGAGATGGGTATCATCATCCCAGAACACGATGGATGAGGAGAAAGCGGATGTCAGCTGCGACACTTTTCCATCACGGATGATCCACACATCACGATGATAGTTATCCTTTTCCTTGTCCGCTTTTGCCAGAGTAAAGGCAAGCGTTTTTCCATCGGGACTGTAAGTCAGATTTTCCGGATATCTGTAATCAAACAGATCCTCAATTTTCACAGGTTTCTTTTTCATTGATTGCGCTCCTTGAATTCCTTGATCAGGAATGTCATGCCCATTGTCTTGGCATCATTGATTTCGCCTTTGACAATCTTTTCGGTAATCTCATCCAGAGTCAGTCTGGACAGACGGATGCTTTCGTCATCATCAAGATGCTGGCCGATATATTTTCCGGTTCTGGCGTAATAGAGTTCAATCACTTCCGTGTCATAGGCCGGAGTGGGAACCATGTTTCCAAGATAGACAAAGTCTCTGCCCTCATAGCCGGTTTCCTCGACGATCTCTCGCTTTGCGGTCGTCAGAGGATCTTCACCCTTTTCCTTCTTGCCGGCAGGATATTCCAGCATGATCTGTTCCTGGGCATAGCGGTATTGGGTAACCATGAAGAATCTGCCTTCATCATCCTCAAGGGCGATGCCGACGCCGCCGGGATGTTCAACCACTTCACGGTCGACGATCCTGCCATCGAAGATCTTCGCCTTGTCGCATCTCACATTGATGATCTTTCCTCTGAACACATATTCAGCGCTCACCTGTTCTTCTTTGAGTTTCATAACACTTTTCATTCTCCTGCCATCATTATACGATAATCCATGGAGGTTCATTATGAATCAGAAAGTATATTTTGCGGCTTCCATCCGCGGCGGACGGGCGGACGCGCAGCTTTATCATGATGTGATCAGTTTCATCAAACAGACCGATACCGTTCTCACCGAACATATCGGCGATCTCTCGCTTTCCTCTTTTGAACAGGCGGAACGGGACCGGAATATCTATGAACAGGATACCTCCTGGCTCAAGGAGTGCGACCTGCTCATTGCCGAGTGCACAACCCCTTCGATCGGAGTCGGATATGAGCTCGCCTTTGCGGAAAAGCTGAACAAGCCATGCTATGTGTTCTACCGCAGAAGCCAGGTTCATTTATCCGCCATGATCACCGGTGATCCTTACTTCCATGTGATTGCTTATGAAACAAAAGAAGAGCTCTTTGAGAAAATCGCTGAGATTCTCTCATAGAGCTCTTTTTTTACGAATTCGCTTCGGGATCAAGAATATTCTGACGTTCAATGACTTTCACCATCATATTGAGATAGTAAAGACCTTCCTCATCATCAATTCTGTACCAGTTGTCCGCAACCGCGATATAAGGCGGCGCCACATGCATGGTGGTATGACCGGTTCTTGTATAGATCAGCAGTTCATATCCGGTATCTTCCGGAATCTCATCCTTGTCAATGACAACCAGCTTCTGAATCAGATTCATAGCGGAACAGAATTCGGTGATGCCCGAACCGCCGAGATTGTACGGTTCTTCCAGAATTCCGCCGGATGCGGTGATGGTTGAAACACTGCCGGCTCCCGTTGTCAGAAAGGAATAATCTTTAGTGGAACTGCAGCTGCTGAGCATGATAACCGCCATGACAGCTGTGAATATCTTTTTCAGTCTGTTCATATGATCCTCCATGAACATTCAATACATGGACAATCATAACATTTCACACAACTGAATTCGATATAAATTATCTGACATCATTGTATGCGCGGATGATTTCATCCGGGAAATCCATATACTGAAGATTCTTTGTATAGATAATATTGATCTCCCTTCTCATCTGCAGTTGGTCAATCGGCAGAGCGGCCAGTCTGTTTTTCATGATCTCATCCAGGCACGCGCTTTCCGCCAGAACCGAAACACCGTATTTCTGCATGACCAGATCCTTGATCGTTGCCACATTGTCAACTTCCAGGATGACATTGTATGCCTCAATGGAGATGTCTCTTGCCTCAAGGGCCGCGATGAACATGTTGGCGGTGCCTGAGCCGGGCAGACGCAGAATCAGCTTTTCCTTACGGATTTCATCAAGGGTCACTGATGACTTTTCAGCCAGCGGATGAGAGACGTCTGTCACAAATACCAGACGGTCCGTATCAAGAAGCCTTGTTTCAAAAGAAGTGTCCGTCACCGATCCGTCAATGATGGCCAGATCCAGCTCATAGTTTTTCAGTTTCTTTTTCAGGTTCGCCTGGGTGTCCGTGATCAGCTTGATCTTCACATCCTGGTTGTCCGATGCGTATTTGGCAAGCGCTTCGGAGATGTGATTGCTTTCAACCGTATGGGTGATGCCGATATTGACCTCACGGATCCCGGCCGCGCTGCCGGACAGTTCAAAACGCAGATTGCTGTAAAGATTGGAAATCGCCCGGGCAGCCGAGACACACTTTTCTCCCGCCCTGGTCAGAATCAGCCGGTTTCCCGACCGTTCGAACAGTTTGACGCCAAGCTCATGTTCCAGCGCATGAATATGCTGGGAAACAGCCGGCTGGGTCAGATTCAGCGATCTGGCTGCCTGGGTGTAATTGCGGTACTCCGCGACTTTCAATAGTGTATAAAGTTTTGTATCCAGCATATTTTCTCCTCCTACTATATAGGTACAGGGTGTAATACCTGATAGCCAGCCAGGTCTACATCCTCTCATTGTTGGAACTGTTAGAATGAGATGGCATTGGTGTGACGTTTTTCTCCTTGGACCATATTGCGTCCGTTGGAAAGCCAGTCAGCCGGTCACTCATTCGCAGTTGTTCGATTTAAGCAGGTTGAACCGTATTCCGGATATGCGTTCGTGTGATACCCCAGGAGATTGAATAAGCAATGAGGAAATGCCGGTACCATTGCACATACAATTTCATGGAGGACAATCAGCATGTTAAACGCAGTAGGAATTGATGTGTCGAAGGGCAGAAGCACCGTTGCGGTCCTGCAGCCCGGCGGTGTTGTAATCCGTAAGCCTTTCGATGTGTATCACAATCAGAATGCTCTGAATGATCTTGTGACTTTTATCAAATCATTGGATGGTGATACAAAAGCTGTTCTCGAATGTACCGGCCGCTATCATCGGCCAATCGTTGAAACTCTGCATAGAGCAGATATCTTTGTATCAGCTGTCAATCCGCATCTGATCAGGAACTTTGGCAATAATACGATCCGCAAAGTTAAGACAGATCCTGCGGATGCTAAGAAGATTGCCCGGTACGCTCTTGACAACTGGCACGAACTCAGCGAGTATTCAGACATGGATTCCAAGCGTGAACAACTGAAAACCATGAATACCCAGTTTGACTTCTTCATGAAGCAGAAGACAGCCGCCAAATCCAACCTGATCGCTCTTTTGGATCAGACTTACCCTGGAGTCAACAATCTGTTTGATTCCCCTGTACGTGCTGACGGAAGCGAGAAATGGGTCGATTTTGCGTATTCTTTCTGGCATGTGGACTGTGTCCGCAAACTCAGCCTCAATACCTTTAAAGAGCGTTACACGGCTTTCTGTAAGAAGCACGGCTATATCTTCAATGAACTGAAGGCTGAAGAGATATATAGTGCCTCTAAAAGCCTCGTGGCAACCCTCCCGAAGGAGAATGGTTACAGAGATCTCATCCGCTTCAGTATCAAGCAGCTGAACCTTGAATCTGAGCATGTGGAGAAACTCCGCGTGGATATGAACTCACTGGCTGCTCAACTTCCGGAATATCCTGTCG
>JNJQ01000017.1 GCA_000701725.1 Erysipelotrichaceae bacterium NK3D112 | reverse complement strand
GTAATTCTTTTCTTCGCTACTATATTGTAGAAGCTACGGCATCTGTCATCCGTCATAACGATACTCTGGCCGATTTCTACAACCGTAAACGCAGCGAAGTGAAAGTAAATGCTCATAAGCGCGCACTCGTTTTAACTTCTCGTAAATTCGTCAGAATTGTTTTTGGTCTGCTGCGTAATAACAAGCTCTTCGACGACCGTTGTCTGGCTGCTTCCAGCTAGACTTATCTGAAATCCCGCTTTTCACTGAAAAGTTGTTTTTGTCATGCGCTTTTTCAAAGAACTCTTTAAAAGTCCTTATTTAATATCTCTTGACATATTACCTAAAGACTTTTCTTGCGTTTTCCATGTTTCGGTTCATGAAATTCCGATTTCTTAATATCATACCACAGAAGGGAGAATGAAGCGACTTCGTTACAGGCTTGTACGTCACTCTGCGGGCACAACAATGACAGAAGATAATGTAATCCGGAATACGAAAACACCCTGGTTTGTACGGCGGATACCGATTTATGGAGACGGTGCTCAATGGATGAGAGAAGCTATGGATTATTCGATCCATGACATTATTTTTGCCAAATATAACGGAGAGCCGTTTACAAGTACGGAAGCTTCCGACTATATCGGCAGAGTCAGCCGCAAGAGAAAGAAAGTCACAGGGATTGAGCAGGATTTCTATTCCACACTGATGAGGAAAGCCTATTCATCCGATCAGTATCGCGAACACGTCAGCCCGGCAGTCGTAAAAAAACTGATGGGACACCGCTATGAAACCACATCCGTCAACTGGTACGCTTCTGCCAGTGATGAGGAAGTAAGAGAAGCATCCAGAAACAGGAAGTACAGGAAAAAGGGCTGAAGTTTTCTACGAATTTTTTTATGAATAGAAAAAAACCGCCATTTCAGGCGGTTATCAAGTGAGCGCTAAGGGACTCGAACCCATGACCCCTTCCACGTCAAGGAAGTGCTCTCCCAACTGAGCTAAGCACTCATGTGCTTTACAATAATATCACATTTCAAAAAGATTTCAACCGGAAATATTCTCAAAGTACAGGACCGGACATTTGTGATTCATGTCCGGTCCCCCGTTTTACTGATTCAGTACATTTGCGCCGTTGGTTTCAATGACTTCCCGGTACCATTCAAATGATTTTTTCTTATATCTGTTCATGGTTCCGCTGCCGTCACTGTTGAGATCCACATAGATCATGCCGTAGCGTTTTTCAATTTCAGCGGTGGAGCACGAAATCAGATCAATACAGCCCCAGGCGGTATATCCCATCACGTCCACACCGTCAAGGATTGCCTCATGCATCTGGATGATATGTTCCTTCATATAGGCAATGCGGTAATCATCATTGACGGTATATGAGCCTTTGCCGTCCTCAATCAGATGGTCTTTTGCACCAAGGCCGTTTTCCGCCACGAACAGCGGCAGCTGATAGCGGGCATATAATCTGTTCAATGTATAGCGCAGTCCTTTCGGATCGATCTGCCATCCCCACTCGGATACGGAGGAATACGGATTTTTTCTGAGCTCCGGCGTCATGTTTGAGCGGGAAGGTTCTCCAAGAGAGGGATCCGCAGTGGCACAATTGGAGGAATAATAGCTGAAAGCAATGAAGTCAGCTGTATTGCGCAATGCCCTGCGGTCTTCCTGTGTGATGTCGATGGAAATGCCCATTTCCTCAAACCGTCTTTTCGCAAAGTACGGATACGCTCCGCGGCACTGGATATCCAGGAAAAAGTAAAGATCATTGTCGAGGTCCATCACCTTGAGAATGTCATCCGGATTTGGTGTGAGCGGATAGATGGTAATTCCGACCACCATACAGCCGATTCTGTTTTCCGGATCAATCTCGTGTCCCAGTTTCACTGCCAGAGCACTGGCCACCAGCTCATGGTGCATGGCCTGATAGAGATCCTTTGTGCTTAACTGATCCTTGGGAATATTGATTGCGCCGGACATGAACGGCTGTCTTAACAACGAATTGATCTCATTGAATGTGATCCAGTATTTCACCCTTCCTTTGAATCGTTCAAACAGGACTTTGCAGTATTTCAGATAGAGATCAATCATTCTGCGGTCAATCCATCCGTTGTATTTTTCCGCAAGCGCCAGCGGTGTTTCATAATGGGAAATCGTCACCAGCGGTTCTATGCCGTATTTCTCACATTCATCCAGAACAGATTCATAGAATTTCAAACCCGCCTCGTTGGGTTCACACTCCTCTCCGGTCGGAAAAATACGGCTCCAGGCAACGGAAAAACGGTATACTTTAAAGCCCATTTCACCAAACAGGGCAATGTCCTCTTTATAGCGGTGATAATGGTCGATGCCTTTCAGTTTCAGATTGTCAGAAGTCGGTCCCTTTGTTCTGGGACCAAAACCGTGGGGAAGCACATCCTGGATGGACAGGCCTTTGCCGTCTTCGTCATATGCGCCTTCACACTGGTTTGCGGCGGTTGCCCCGCCCCATAAAAAATCTTTCGGAAATGCCATGAGATGATCCTCTTCTTCTCTTATTTAAAAGTATATCATTCCTGTCTTCGGACATGGAAAAGGACCGGCAGCTCAGCCGGTCCTGATCTGAATCTTTGTTACTTTCCTTCCGCTTCCATTTCAGCCCTGACTTCGCAGAAGCATTTCACTGCGAAATCAAGATCTTCCTTTGTGTGGGCGGCGGAAACCTGGGTGCGGATTCTTGCCTTGCCCTTTGGCACAACCGGATAGGAGAAGGCAACGACATAGACACCCTTTTCAACCATGCGTCTGGCAAACTCGGCAGTCTTCACCTCGTCATATAACATAACCGGAACACACGGATGGGTTCCCGGAATCACATCAAAGCCATTGTCCACAAGTGCCTTTCTGTAACCGACGGTGATGTCTTCGAGATGGTCTCTGAGTGCCGTGCTTTCTTCGAGCATGTTGAACATTTCAATGGAGGCGCCGGCAATCGCGGGAGCCAGTGAGTTGGAGAAGAGATAAGGCCGGCTCCGTTGTCTCAGCAGATCGATGATTTCCTTTCGGCCTGATGTATAGCCGCCGCTTGCGCCGCCAAGGGCTTTGCCGAGAGTTCCCGTGATGATGTCGACTCTTCCTTCGACACCATTGTATTCGGATGTACCTCTGCCATGCTTGCCGACGAAACCGACCGCATGGGAATCATCAACCATGACCAGTGCTTCGTACTGATCAGCCAGATCGCAGATGCCTTTGAGATTGCAGATGATGCCGTCCATCGAGAAGACGCCGTCAGTGGCGATCAGCTTGATACGGGCGCCTGCCTCATCGGCTTCTTTCAGCTTGGCTTCAAGATCAGCCATGTCATTATTTTTATAACGGTATCTCTTTGCTTTGCAAAGACGCACGCCGTCAATGATCGATGCGTGGTTGAGCTCATCGGAAATCACCGCGTCCTCAGGTCCGAGCAGGGTTTCAAACAGACCGCCGTTGGCATCGAAGCAGGAGGAATAAAGAATGGTGTCATCCGTTTTCAGAAAGGATGAAATCTTCGCTTCGAGCTGTTTGTGGATATCCTGTGTGCCGCAGATGAAACGCACGCTGGCAACGCCATAGCCTCTTTCATCATAGGTTTTCTTCGCCGCTTCAATCAGACGCGGACTGTCGCCAAGACCCAGATAATTATTGGCGCACATATTGAGAACTTCACGGCCGTCGGAGAGTTTCACGTGGGCGCTCTGGCTCGAGACAATCGGCAGTTCGCCTTTGAACAAACCTGCCTCTTTGATGCCTGCGACAGTATCAGAGTAATATTTCAGTATTTCCTTGCGTTCCATTGTTATTGCTCCTTTTCATCATAGAGGTGCTGCCAGTCAAGAATGACCTTTCCGCTTTGACCGGAGATCATTGCCTCAAAGCCCTTCTCATAATCACGCACATCGAAGTGATGGGTGATGATCTGTGAGATATCAAGACCTGCCTGCAGCATCGTTGTCATCTTGATCCATGTGTCCCAGACCTTTCTGCCATAGATTCCCTTCAGCGCAAGACCGTTGAAAATCACGGTTTCCAGATCCACCGTCGCATCGACATCCTGAAGACCGAGCAGCGCGATATTGCCGCCGTGCTTCATATTATGAATCATGTCATTAAGGGCGGTCTGTGAGCCGGACATTTCAAGACCCACGTCAAAGCCTTCGGTCATGCCGATCTTGGGCATCAGATCAGGCAGTCTTCCCTCATTCAGATTGACCACATGGGTGGCGCCGAGTTTCTTCGCCATATCCAGACGGTACTGGTTGAAGTCGGTCACAACGACATTTCTTGCGCCGGCAAATTTCACGATGGCAGCCGCCATGCAGCCGATCGGTCCGGCACCGGTGATCAGCACATCCTCGCCCAGCACATCATAGGTCAGAGCGGTATGCGCCGCGTTGCCAAACGGATCAAAAATGGCATACATTTCCTCGGGGATATCCGGGGAGCAGGGCCACACGTTGACCCACGGAATGACCAGATATTCCGCAAATGCGCCGTTGCGGTTGACGCCGACACCCTTGGCATTGCGGCAGTTTTCCTTGTGTCCTTCCAGACAGTTGCGGCACTTGCCGCAGGTGATATGGCCTTCGCCGCTGACCAGGTCGCCGACCTTGAAGCCGCGCACGCCGGCACCGACCTCAACGATTTCACCGACATACTCGTGGCCGATGGTCAGACCGGTGGCGATGGTGTTCTGGGCCCAGCGGTTCCATTCATAGATGTGGACATCGGTTCCGCAGATTGCCGTCTTGCGGATTTTGATCTTCACATCGTTGGTTCCGACTTCGGGAATCGGGACTCTCTTCATCCAGAGACCGCGCTCACGCTTCTCCTTGACAAGAGCCCACATCTTTCCGTCTTCATGATGTGTCATGTTCTGTTTCCTCCGTATTCAATGATGTTTTTCAAAACAGTTGTTTCTTTAAATCTATTATAGTATTCCGCTGATGTTTTCAGCACGCAAAAGACATAAGGGAACTGACGTTTTCCCGTGTGTGAGCACATTTGAGCAAATTCTTTTCAGCGATTATGAAAACGGCATAAAGTCTTTTTCATGAAAGAAAAAACAGGCGTGCTGCCTGTCTTAATACCAGTTGATGGTGGTTTCGATGGTGTCCGGATCCTCATCCTTGAAAACGGGTGCGTCCGCATACGATACATCCACAGCTTCCGCCATGGTTTCAAGCGTATCCGAAGCCACGACGATGTAATTCATCGAATTGGATTCAGATGATGTTTTCTTTGCCCTGGCCGCATAAACATACGGGAACACTTCTTTCAGGGTTTTCATGATGCCGCATACAAAGTCCCCTGTTTCAATATCCGTGAAGCCCGGCACATTGCAGAGATACATTCCGCCCTGTTTCAGATGATCATGAATCAGCCGGGATGCTTCAACGGTGCAAAGGTCCGTGGCCGGCGCAAAGCCGTCGAAGGCATCATTGATGATGATGTCGTATTTCTGATCCGTATGTTCAAGAAATGTGCGTCCGAAGTCGGGATAGAAATTCAGCCGGTCATTGTTTTCCAGATCGTAATCGCGGATCAGCTCATCCAGATAGAAGTATGAACATGCATAATCGAACACCTCCTCATCCGGATCCAGCGCATCCACGCACACATCCGGATCATGGGCGATCAGATATTTGGGATAGGAGAACATTCCCGCCCCGATCATCAGCACGCGTTCCGGTTTCGGATGATATTCACTGAGCTTTGCGAATGCCTGCATGTATTCGAAATTCAGCTCGTTGCGCATATTCTGATCAATGTAAGTGGCGCTTTGCATTGCCCCGTCCACCACGAACATTCTCACTTTGCCGTGCTCATCGGTATATTCAACCAGTTCCATGCTGTCAAGGTCCATACGGTCTCCTTTTCTGTCATCACTTGTGCATAAACTCACAAAAATTTCACAATTCAGTTATATGACATTTTTGCTTTAAGTGTCATAATATAGATGACGAATCAATACTGTTTTAAATAGTATCACATGTTCCACCCGATCATTCATCAGAAAGGACAATTCATATGGACAAATGGCTCAGAACGCAGGATCTTGTGGAGGATGTGTTTGGCAAACGTCCGGAGACCCCGGAAATGCTCGTTGAATATATGATCGTGATGGCGGATATGATTCTTGAAACCCGTGATTACAGTGATATACCTCATAAACCTCAGCCTCACATCACATTCCAGCACTAGCCGGAAGCCGCTGCACAGCGGTGCCGGCTTTTGCTTTTCTTTCCCGTTATGAAAAGGGCTTCGCGCCCTTTTCATTTACTGTGCGTTTTTCGCGGGTCTTCCGCGTTTTTTCTTGGGTGCTTCCTTCTTCACATCCTTCACCAGATACATCCTGCCGCTGCACGCCGGCAGATCCATGAAGATCGCCCCGTTGTCATCCGGATTGAGCAATGGCAGCACTTTTGAGGAACCGCTGAATGTTTCATCATCCGAATCCAGCAGGAGTTCCAGCTGCTTTCCCTGCATCTTTGAAAGTGTATATCTCTTCGGCGCGCCGGAAAGATTGAGGATGGTGAAGATGGTTTCCTCCTCACTCTTTCTGTAATAGGCATAGATGCACTCATTGATCATGTCCGCTTCTTTCCATTCAAAACCGATGCGCTCATAATCATGTTTCCATAAAGCAGGATGACTCAGATAAAGATGGCTTAAGCGTGCCATATAATCGCGGAAGCTGTCATGGAGCGGGTATTTCAGCATATCCCAGTCCTGTTCACGCTTTTCATCCCATTCTCTGAGCTGTCCGAATTCACTGCCCATGAACAGAAGCTTCTTGCCCGGGTGCGTGTACATATACATGTAAAGCGCTCTGCCCATGCCGAATTTCTTTTCATATTCGCATCCCATCTTCTGCAGGATGGTCGCCTTGCCATGGACCACCTCATCGTGGGAAAGCGGCAGAAGGAAGCGCTCATTATAGAAATAAGCCATGGAGAATGTCAGCTTGTGATAATTGTCCCTGCGGTAGCGTGTTTCAAGCCTGAAGAAATTCAGGGTGTCATTCATCCAGCCCATATCCCATTTGTAATCAAAGCCGAGTCCGCCTTCGCTCACCGGTTTGCATACATTGGGATAAGCGGTGGAATCCTCCGCCGCGAGAATGCAGTCGGGTTTTCTCTGCTTCAGACCTGCATTCATATTCTGAATGAAGCGGATGGCATCCTTGTTTTCGCCTCTTGCCTGGTTGCCCTGCCAGTAAATGAGATTGCCGACCGCATCCATTCTCAGACCGTCGAAATGATATTCTTCCAGCCAGAAATAGGAAGCGGACTGCAGGAAGGAACACACGTCCCCTCTTGAATGCATGAAGTTGCAGGAGCCCCATTCACTGTATCCGACCGCGCTGTTGGGATATTCATATAAACTTGTGCCGTCGAAATTCCATAAGGCATAGTCATTGACCGCGAAATGAACCGTGACAATGTCGAGGATGACACCGATGCCGTTCTGATGGCATTGATCGATGAACATTCTCAGCTGATCGGGTGTGCCATAGCGTGAGGTCGCGCTGTAAAAGCCGGTCGCCTGATAGCCCCATGACTCATCGGAAGGATATTCATTCAGCGGCATCAGTTCGATATAGTTGTAGCCCTGCTGTTTCAGATAAGGAATCAGAATATCGCCCAGCTCATCATATCTGTACCATTTGTCCCCGTTCATCCGCCAGGAGCCGAAATGAAGCTCGTAGATATTCAGCGGCTCATTCATGCGGGTGGTTCTGCTCTTTAACCATGCCTTGTCAGAGAACTGATACTGACTCATGTCAAAGACGGCGGAAGCGGTGCCCGGACGCAGTTCGGAATGGAAGGCATAGGGATCGCAATGATCGATGAATGTGCCGTCCTTGCGGTAGATGCGGTATTTGTAAAGATCGCCGTTTTTCGCGTCGCTGTTATAGCATTCAAAGAACTGTCCGTCATGGATGCGCTTCATTTCCTGTTCCTGCCAGGAATTGAACTGTCCGATCAGGCAGACCTTCTGCGCCGCCGGTGCGTAAACCCGGAAAAGAACGCCGTTTTCCGTGAAATGATGACCGAGATATTTATAAGCTTCAAACTCTGTTCCGGTGTAAAATCCGTAAAAATCCATATTTTTCTCCTTCTGCCGGTCAAAATCCGACACCAGTTGTTTTTTTATCCGTTTTCAATATACTTAAATCAGATGACAATTTCACACACCTGTATGCTGAAAAAGTCGGAATTCCGACGGATAGATCAATCTGTCGGATTGCGGAGAACAATATATGAAAAAGCAGCCCAAAAGTGTCAGGCGGATCATCAACGCGTTTCTGGAAATGAGAGCTTCGAGACCGCTGGAAAAGATCATGGTCACGGAGCTTTGCGAAAAGGCCGATATCAACAAATCGACCTTCTATGCCTATTACCGCGACATCTATGATCTTTCCGAAAAACTGGAAAATGAAATCATCGAGCGGATTCTGACCTCCCTGCCCTCGCCGGAACTGATTGTCAGTGATCCTTCTTTGTTTGCAAGACATCTGATGAATGCATTTCAGGCAAACAGTTCCCTGATCTCCATTATATTCTCGGACAGCCGTACTTCCGCTCTGCCCGAAAGAATCGATCACGCCCTGCGCGAGCTGTTTTATTCCCTGAAACCGGAACTGCGCGGGGATCCGAAAACCGAGCTGACCCTGACTTATAAAATCTATGGCGCCTATTATGCCTTTTTCAAAAATGACAGCCGGGAGAGCGACAAGATCGATATCATCGGCCGCCTCTCCTCAACATTGCCTTAAAAAAACTACAGTGGCCTGTAGTTTTTCTTTGGAATCTTATTTCTTGTTTCTTCTGATTCTGATCTCACGCTTGATGGCGTAAGGGATGATTGCCTTGAGCTTGCTTTCCTCCGCCGTTAACATGCGGGTGTTCTGCGGCATATCTCTTTCCAGATAAATCGCGTCAAATTCGCACTTGGTTGTGCAGAGGCCGCAGCCGATGCAGCGGTTGACATCCACGGTGGTGGCGCCGCACTTGAGGCAGCGGTTGGCTTCGGCTCTGACCTGTTCCTCTGTCAAAGGCAGGCGAAGATCTTCGAATGTCTTTGCGGCTTCGCCGGCTTTCATGCCGGGTGCCTGTCTCTTGGCGTTGTCATAGCTTTCAATGCGGATATCATCACGGTCGAGCTCGATGAATTCGCGCAGATCTCTGCCGATGGTCAGGCTCTGTCCCGGATGGACATATCTGTGAATGGATACAGCAGCCGCTCTGCCGTCCGCGATCGCGTCAATCGCAAACCGTGCGCCAAAAGCCACATCGCCGCCTGCGAAGATGTCAGGTTCAGCTGTCTGCAGTGTGACTCTGTCCGCTTCAACCGTGCCGTTTCTTCTAAGCACGGCCTTTGTGCCCTTGAGCAGATCGCCCCATACGGCAGCCTGGCCGATGGAGAGCAGCACATTCTCACATGCGACGGTCTTTGTCTCGCTCTCATCATAGACAGGCGCGAACTTTCCGGCCTTGTCATAAACCTGCACGCACTGCTTCAGCACAATACCGCAGATCTTTCCGTCTTCGACGAGGATTTCCTTCGGTCCCCAGCAGTTCTTGATGAGAACGCCTTCCTCTTTCGCTTCCTTGACTTCATCCGCGGCAGCCGGCATTTCATCCGGTCCTTCGAGACAATACATCTCAACATGATCGCTGCCTGCTCTCAGAGCTGTTCTTGCGACATCGATGGCAACATTTCCGCCGCCGATGACCACGGTTGTACCGGAGAGTGTCTTTTCATGGTTGAAGCTTGTCTCATTGAGGAATTCAACACCGCTCTTTGCGTATTCCTCATTCGGGATACCCGCCTTGCGTCCGCTCTGTAAACCGATGGCAAGATAGAATGCCTTGTATCCCTGCTCACGCAGCTGTTCAATGGTGACATCCCTGCCGACTTCGACGCCGCATCTGAATTCGGCGCCCATGGCTTTGATGACTTCGATTTCAGCATCGATGACCGCATGGTCAAGACGGTAGGAAGGAATGCCGTATTTCAGCATACCGCCGGGCTGTTCGTTCTTATCGAATACAGTCACGGGGTAGCCGTTGAGTCTCAGATAATAAGCAGCGGAAAGGCCGGAAGGTCCCGCACCGATGATGGCGACCTTATAATCATCGCCCCACTCATCGCCGAAGTCATTTCCGCATTCGGGGATGTATCTGTTTTCCGCGTTGAGTTCCTGAGCCGCGATGAACTTCTTGATTTCATCGATGGCTACCGGAGCGTCGATTGTTCCTCTGGTGCAGCGGTCCTCACAGCGGCGGTTGCAGATGGCGCCGCAGACCGCGGGCAGCGGGTTGTCCTGCTTGATCAGCTTGAGGGCATCCATGTACCTGCCTTCGGCTGCCATTCTGATATAGCCCTGTACAGCCAGATGGGCCGGACATGCGCTCTTGCACGGTGAGGTGCCGGTTTCATAGGTATTGATCTTGGCATCCTCACGGTAGTTCTTGTTCCACTTTTCAGGTCCCCACTTCACATTGTCGGGCAGTTCCGCCTTCGGATAGACGATCTCGCTTCCGTCCTTGCGGCAGAGCTTCTGGCCGAGCTTGGCAGCGCCGACCGGGCAGACTTCCACGCACTTGCCGCAGGCCACGCACTTGGCGCGGTCCACATGGGCACGGTATGCGGAAGCGGACATGTTGGGGGTGTTGAAGAGCTGGGAGGTTCTGATCGCGTTGCACACGCCGGCGGAGCAGTTGCAGATGCCGACGATCTTGCCTTCGCCATCCAGATTGGTGATCTGGTGCACATAGCCTCTTTCCTCGGCTCTCTTCAAAACCTTCATGACATCGTCATAGGTGCAGTAATAAGCGTCTTTATGTGTTTCCACAAGATATTCGGCCATATCGCCGACCGCGATGCACCAGTAGTCCTCGATATCGCCGTTGCCCTCGCCGCGGATTGTCTGCTGACGGCGGCAGGAACAGATATCCAGACAGTACTTGTCATATTTCTTCAGCCAGTAGGAAAGCTTTTCCAGGGAGACGGCCTCATTGTTTGCCTCAATGGCCTTTTCCACCGGGATGACATGCATGCCAAGGCCGCCGCCTCCGGGCGGAACCATGTGGGCGACTTTGCCGACCGGCACGCTGGAAGCGTAATTGAAGAAGGTCGCGACTTCCGGATGCTCCTTAGTCAGAGCGCCGTTCATCATCATGTACTCGCCGCTGCCGACAACCCATTTGGGAATGAAGTACTGGCGGTGATGATCCTCATTTTCGCGGTCGAATTCCATCAGGCCGATCTGGCTGATGTGATCGACGAGTTTCTTTGTCTCATCAATGGGCAGCTTGTTGCGCTCGGCAATCTCTTCCAGAGAAAGCTTCACGACTCTCTTCTTTTTGAATGAGCATAATAACTTGACCTCCTCCTTGCTCAGCAGACGGTCAAGCAGCCAGAGATCCGGGTCGTTTTCCTGGATCTTTTTGGGATTGCCGAGAACGTTGATGTCATCTGAAATCATCGCCGCGGCAATTTTCAGATACTTCAGTTTTTCAGGATCATCGACATGATAATCCTGGGGCAGAAAATCGTTCTCGTTGAACATGTAGTTCCGGTATTTTTCGGGAATCATATGTATTATTCTCCTGTTGTCTGATTAGACTCTTTCCGGTTTCATTTTACCACGGCATATAGATTCAACGTTAAACAGAATGTTTTACGCTTAAGAACTTTCATATTGATTTTCGGAAGCATATGAACGGATAATTAAGTCAGAGGCCTTTATGAACATCGAATTTCTGAAAGAATTCATTATACTGAGTGACTCACTCAGTTATTCCGCGGCAGCCGCGCAGCTGAGCACTTCCCAGTCCACCCTCTCCAGACATATGCAGCTATTGGAAAGAGCGGTCGGAAAGCAGCTTTTCACGCGCACAACCAGGCGGATGATTCTGAGTGATTTCGGGAAATATTTCCTCCCCTACGCGAAAAAGGCGGTCAGCTCGCATGAAGCTCTTAAGGTTGCCATCACGAAGTGGGATGAGGGCACGGAAGATGCGATCGTGCTTGGCTGCACGCCGTATTCCCATCTTTACACGACGACCGAAAACGTCATTGCCTTCCGTAAAAAATATCCCAATATCAGCGTGAAAACCGTTGAGCAGCCGCTGGAGGTGCTCTCCGCGGAATTCCGCAAGGGATCGTTCCGGCTGGCAACGATGGCTTATCCCACCCAGATGAAACCGCCTGCCAATATGGTGATCAACGGACGCGGAAAGCTGGTCGCCATCATGTCCGCGAAGGATCCGCTGGCTTCAAAACAGTACCTGACAACCGCCGATATCAAAGACTGCGATCTTTATCTGCCGCCACACAATAACGCCTTCAACCGGATGTTCCGCCAAATCTGCAAAAAGGATGAGATCGAGCCGAACATTGTATCCGAAAGCCGGTTTGAGACAAACCTGAGACGTATGAAAGCGGAAAGCGGCATCGTGATTGAAACCCGTGCGCTCGCTCTTCAGCATCCCGATCCCGATCTTGTGATCATCAATCTTGAACAGGATTTCGGTTTCTATCACGGACTGCTTTATGCGGATCATCTGACCCGCAATGAAGAAACATTCGTGAATTTCGTCAAAGCGAAATATCCGCAGAACTGAAAAAAACCGCGCCGTTTCAGAATCATCATTCTGAACAGTGCGGTTTTCATATTGTTTAACGGTTGAACCAGTGGTCTTCCAGATATCTGCCGACGCCGTCCTCATGAACGGTGTATTCGGTGATGTCCTGGGCGACCGCTTTTGTCTGATCGGAGCCGTTGAGCAGGCATACGCCCCAGCCCGCCTCTCTTAACAGACCGATATCATTTTCCATATCGCCGAAGGCCATGATCTCTTCCAGGGGAATGCCGCTGGACGCGCTGAATTCCTTCAGGGCGAGACCTTTGTTGATACGCGGATCAACGAATTCGATGGTGCAGTGCTCCTCCATTTCAAAGGTTGTCACCGTGGTCCATCTGTCCGAAGGGTTGGCCGCGACTCTTTCCAGAAACAGCGGTTTGACCCAGGGCTTCATCTGGCATTCAATCTTGCCGGTGTCATGACGGCTGACAAAATCGATGTCGCCGATTTCCACGACGGAATGATTGCGCTTCTGGGAGTCTCTCAGGAAATCATCCATGCGCAGCGCGTTGATCTCATCATATCCGTTGACGTAGACAATCGCGTTGAGATCAAGTCCGTCCAGCATTGTCAGGATGGTTTTCACATCCTCTTTTTTCAGCTGGTGGAAGTGATTGATCTGATTGGTTTTGCGGTCATAGAGATCGCCGCCGTTCATACCGATGGCAAGGTCGAACTCAAAGCCGAGATCCCATTCTTTTGCCATATCGAGGATGCGTCTGTCCATCGGTCTGCCGCTGGCAACACCAAAGAGCACGCCCTCTTCATGTAATCTCTGAATTGCCGCTCTTGTGCGGGGCATGAGATTGCCTCCCTTAAGAGCCAGTGTGCCGTCAATATCCGCCACAACCGCCGATAGTTTTTTCAGCATATGTTTATCCTCGTTTCTGTAAAGCTGTGATCAATCTTACAATGGATTGCGCGCTTTCTCAACCGGTTTACTCATTCACCGAAATGGCTGATCCATTCCTGTTCTTTAAAGCCGACAAGAACCGTGTTTCCGTCGATCAGAATCGGACGTTTGACCAGCAGACCGTCAGTGGAAAGCAGCTGATACTGCTCTTCCAAAGACATGGACGGAATCTGATCCTTGAGATTCATTGACTTGTAAAGTCTGCCGCTGGTGTTGTAGAACCGCTTCAGATCCAGTCCGCTTGATTCATGCCATTTCTTCAGTTCCTCATAAGAAGGATTGTTTTCGGCAATGTGGCGGAATTCATAGGAGATGTTTCTCTCCTGCAGCCATTTCTCCGCCTTTCTGCTGGTGCTGCATTTCGGATAGCCAACAAATATCATCTGATTTCCTTTCTTATACCTGCCAGGGCATGATCTCGTAAGGCTCCTCTTCCAGAAGCGCCTTCTGTGCCTCATTCAGATATTTTCTGTCAATGATCACTTCATAAACAAATTCATCGAAGTAATGGTCGCTGCATACAAAGTAGCCGTTCTTTCCGACTTCCTTTCCCCAGCTGTTTTCGATTTTCCATCTGTCCGGTTTTCCGTTTTCATCCAGATTGACACCGGTCAGGATCATCGCATGAGTGGCGAAGGAATCACGGTATTCCAGACGGTCCTTCTTGTTCATGAAGAAGTCCGCATTGCCAAGCACATTGCCATACGCGAAGCTTTCCGGATCCCAGACGCCGCTTGTACGGTCGCCATAAGCGCCGGAGTCACAGCCGAACCATACCGGCACACCGTCCTTGAGCTGGGCGATGGAGAGCTTTTTCAATTCCTCCATCGGCAGATTCAGACAGCGCACATTGCTTTCAGCCATTGAACCGATGTAATGGAAGCGGTAATAACTGTTCATCTTCTTACGGTCAGTCGGCTCATTGGTGATTGTGACAAAGGCGTCCGGATCAAAATCCGCATACTTTTCCAGGAATGCCTTGGGACTCAGATTGCGGTCCGCATGGAATTTTCCGTCCTTGTCGCGGTATTCAAAGTCAAAGCACTTGGGCGGCTGGCCGAAGACGATGCACTCGGCGCGGTAAATCTCGGCGAGCATTTCCTTTCTTCTTTCATCCGGATTCTTTCCTTCCCGGACCATCTTTCTCAGTTCGCACACATCCTTGCGGATCAGGGAATTGAGCATCTTCATGAAGGTAGCGGTATGGGAGGACTGATAGGTTTCGGGCATCACCCACTTGGGCACAACACCGTATTTGAGGATGATATCGGCAGCCATATCCCAATAACCGCCGTCATGGAAACCGTCCAGAATATATTCCATCATTCTGTCATCCAGACTGTCATCGGCATGTTTCACGGCCAGATCAAGCACGTTGTTTGCCTTTTCCAGCTTGTCATAGAATGCGGCGTAGTTTTCCGAAAGCTCGAAGTCCTTGATGCCGCACTTTGCGCCGATCTGCTCACGGACGATATTGAGCGCTGCGAACATCCAGCATCTGCCGCTCTTTTCCTGGGCGGTAACGGCGGATGTCTTTACCTCAACGGAAAAGTCCCCGTTCAGCCTTGCCGCATTCAGCGGCAGAAAAACAATGTCCTTGATTTCCGTGCGGGCACAGGCTGCCTGCGCGTTTTTCGCATTTTTGTCCTGGTCGAATTCATTGCGGAATTCTTCCAGTAAGTTCTGATCGATTGTATACATGTTTATTCCCTTCCGTATGTTTCTGCCCATTCGAAGATATGGGTTCCTTCCGCATCCATCGGATCATCGCGGAATGTGTAAATCCATGTCCAGTGGTCATTGTAAGACACTTCTTCATACACCCCGTCGCAATCATAATCCTCGGCGCAGTGAATCACACCGCCCTGCCGTTTGTCACCGGAGATGCCGGTGATCTCATGAAGATCAGATGTTTCGTAAAGACTCATCTTATACTTCCCGTTCAGCGTTTCATATGTGGTGAAGCCGGAGCCGATCGAGGGCTGATATGAAGTTTCCTGAACACTTCTGTCGGTTTCCAGAATGTTCCAGATCCGCTTTGCGCACAGTTCCGGATCGACGGCGCTGTCGGTTTTCCCCTGCACCAGCCAGATGCCGGTCTTTGAATCAAGAAGCTTTGCCAGTTCCGCGTCTGTCGGAATCGCATCGGTGCTGCCGCTTCTCGCATTGGCCGCATCCAGGGCGGGACAGGTGATCATGGCGCTGCGGAAGAGATCCGGATACGCGATGATCATGCGCACGCTCATGAAGCCCCCGGCGGATATACCAGCCAGATAGATCTCATCCGGATCAATGTCATTTGCCTTCACGACATCCATGATTTCCCGGTAACAGGGTTCCAGCAGATGATCCTTGAGTGCGAAATACCACATATTCGGTGCCTGGAATGCCATGACGCTCGCATCGCCGAAAACTGATTTTGCTTCGCTCAGCCATGCGCAGCCGCCGCGGTTGGCAAGAATCTGCGCGCAGTTGTTTTCCGTGGCCTTGACTGGCAGATCGCCCTCGCCGTTGCCATGGAAGTAAACGATCAGCTTATGATTTGTGCCTTTATGGAACTGATAATTGATCTCATCCTTTACGGACACAAACTGTTCCAGTTCCGGGTTTTCCAGATCTTTACAGCTTTTGCAGGCACATGTGTAATCCGCATTCATCTGCAGCACACGGCCATCCTTGGTGCGCAATGTGACCGGATGGTTCTGAATGATTTCAAATTCCAGTTTTGCCGGAGTGTTGCGTCCTTCTTTCAGCCAGGTAAGCAGCGGCGCCTTTGCGAGCCTGAAGAAGATTTCCGCCTTTGCGCCGTCTGTTTTCACATCAATGACTTCCAGCGGTTTTGAGGCATCATAATAGGCATATGGTTTTTTGCTGTTTTCGCCATAAGCGACAAAGGATTTCATATAAACGCTGAATGTTTCCGCATCAATCTCTTCCACATTCATTTCCGGATATTCCACGATCATCGAACGCACGCACACGCCTTCATCGGTGACTGCGCTGGTGAATCTGACCGGATATACCTGACGGTTCTCATATTTTTCAAAGCGGTATTTCTGTTTGATCTGCGGGTACTTTTCATGGTCGGTTTCCCCCATGAACATTTCCAGCGGTCTTGCATAAATCCGCTTATCTCCGTAAAGCGCTCTGTAAATCATCATCATTTCACCGGTTTCCGTATGCTCGGCTTCACCGATGATCTGATAAAGATAAGTATCGGAAGAAGGGTCAACGGTTTCCCGCTTGAAATGACGGACAATATCCCCGCCGCTGAATTTTCTTTCCATCTTGAATACCTCGCTTTCATTATTATAATCTGCCGGTTTCATCTTTCGCGTGATTTTCATGGCTTTTATGCGGAAATCGATTATAATATCGTCGTTTTCTACAGGGAGGATGCACCATGCCAACAATCAAGGATATTGCCAGAATGTCCGGCTACTCCATCGGAACCGTGTCACGGGTGATCAACAACCACCGGGATGTGTCCGATGCGGCCAGGGCGGCGATTGAAAAAGTCATCGCGGAATCCGGCTTTCAGCCCAATGCCAATGCGAAGCATCTGAAACAGACGGCCGCCAGCGCAATCGTGATCTTTGTCAAGGGCACACAGAACGTGTTCCTTGAGGATATCCTGGAAAAAATCCAGACACATCTGAAAGCCTATCAGGAAAGCGCATCGGTGATCTTCCTGGATGAAGCTGACAACGAAATCAGCGCGGCCAGAAAAATCGAAGCGGAGCGCCATCCCCGCGGCATGATTTTCTTAGGCGGCAATATGGATCATTTCCGCAGATCATTCTCTGAAATCAGCACACCGGCGGTACTGATCTCCGCCGATGCATCGGGCGTGGACAGTCCTTTGCTTTCCTCCTTTGCGACGGATGATTATGAGGGCAGCTATGCGGCGGCGAAGGTGCTGATTGAAAGCGGCCACCGCAGGATCGGCATCATCGGCGGGCATATGAGCTGGGGGCCGGAAGGAATCACCTCCCCGCGTCTTGCCGGGGCTGTGAAGTGCTTTGAGGAATACGGCATTCCCTTTGATCTGGAAACCCAGTTTGTCTCCAGCCGCTTCTCAATGGATGACGGCAGCCGTGCAGCCAGAAGACTGCTGAAAAGATATCCGGAACTGACCGCCGTGTTCTGTCACAGCGACATGATCGCGATCGGCGCCATGCGGGCCTTCATTGACAGCGGCAGACGGGTTCCCGAAGATATTTCCCTGATCGGCTTTGACGGAATCGAATATACCAGATACACCATCCCGCGCATCGCGACCATCCGCCAGGACACCGACGCCATGGCAAAGCGCGGCATTGATGATCTGCTCATGCGCATCAGCTATCCCAGGGACGGCGTTCATGAGCGCATTCCCTTCGAAGTGATCGCCAAGGAAAGCATCCGCACAATCGGTTAAGAAAAAACAGAGGATTTTCACAAATCTGTGAAAACTCTCTGTTTTCATTTTGGTTACTGATCACAGTGCTCATTCAGATATTCACTCAGGATGGCCGCATGGCAGGCAGCACCGTAAGCGATGGCGCTTTCATCCGGATTGAATTTCGGGGAGTGGATCGGATATGGGGAACCGACACCGATATGATAGAAGGATCCCGGTTTTTCCAGCAGGAAGAAACCGAAGTCCTCACTGGTCATCGTGCCCTTCTCAAGAACTGTCACATTCTCTTTGCCAAGCAGGTTTTCAGCCGCTTTCTGGGCGAGTGCTGTTTCCGCCTCATGGTTGACAACTCCCGGATAGGCAAACATCATTTCCACTTCCGCCTTCACGCCGGTTTCCTTTTCAACCTGCGCAATGACCTCGTAAATCTTTGAAACCATCATATCGCGGTTTTCAAAGCCCATGGTTCTGAGAATGCCTTCAAAGTGAGCGGTGTCGGGAATGATGTTGCGCACCGTGCCGGCTTTGATCATACCGACGGTCACGACATCGCGTCTGCCGTTATGGATACCGGTCAGCTCTTTCAGTCCCGCACACATTCTGCAGGCGGCATACAGCGGGTCAATGCCGTTTTCCGGCTCCGCCCCATGGCAGCCCTTGCCATGGACCGTCACGTTGTAACGGGTGCTGACCGCATAGAAATGACCGTAGCGGATGCCGATCGTTCCGGCTTTGAGATCCGGATTGACATGGGCGCCGAATACCGCATCCACGCCGTCCAGAGCTCCCGCCTGAATCATCTTTTCCGCCCCGCCCGCATTTTCTTCGGCGGGCTGCAGCAGGAACACGACATTGCCATGCATTTCATCACGGTGTGCGCTGAGCAGTTTTGCGGCGCCGATCAAGGCTGACATATGCACATCATGTCCGCACGCATGCATATATCCCTTCACCTCTGAAGCAAACGGAAGGCCGGTGTCCTCCTGCATGGGCAGCGCGTCCATATCCGTTCTGAGCGCAACGGTGGGACCGGGATACTTTCCTCTCAGGATACCGATTGCGGCGGTGCCGGGAAGACGCTTTGTCTCAACACCGCACTTTTCCAGTTCCTTCATCAGCAATTCCACAGTGACGAATTCCTCATTGCCGCCTTCAGGATGGCGGTGAATGGTTCTGCGCAGTTCAATCAGTTCATTTTCAATTGTTTTCGCTTCGGCAAGCCAGTCTGTCATGGCACACTCTCCTTCCGCATTCTGTTTAAGTTGCGGGCATTCTATCATGGCAAAGTGAAGTGCGTCAATCCCATTCATCTATTGATAAAAGCATGGATTTCTCATATAATAAGATGGCTTTCAGGCCGGCATAGCTCAGCTGGTAGAGCAAATCATTCGTAATGATTAGGTCGCAGGTTCAAGTCCTGTTGCCGGCACTGCCAAATCCGCATCAACAGCGGATTTTCTTTTAGAGAAAAAGGAGTCCAAGATGGCAAGACAATACTGGAAACCCTCAAACATGCTGTATCCGATTCCCGCCGTCATGATCACCTGCCGTGATGAGAACGGACGTGACAATGTCATGACCGCCGCCTGGGCAGGCACCGTCTGTTCCGATCCGGTCATGGTTTCCGTTTCCATCCGCAAGGAGCGCTATTCCCATGACATCATCGCCAAAAGTGGAGAATTCGTGATCTGCACAACCAACCGGAAACTGGCAAAGGTGACCGATTTTGTCGGTGTCAGAAGCGGAAGAGATCTGGACAAGTTCGCACTGGAAAATGAACTGCATCTCACCCGTGCCAAAGCAAAGCATGTCAACGCTCCGCTGATTGCGGAAAGTCCGGTCTGCCTGGAATGCAAAGTGACGCAGATTCTGGAGCTGGGCTCCCATGACATGTTCATCGCCGAAGTGCTCAGCACCGATATCGATGATGCCTACCTCGATGAAAACGGCAGACTCGATCTGCGCAAGGCGGATCTGATCGCCTACAGCCATGGCGAATACTATGCGCTGGGTGAGCTGCTCGGCAAATTCGGCTATTCGGTCAAGAAGCCCAGAAGAAAGAAAACGCAGAAAAAATAAGCCACCCCGGATGATTCGTCCGGAGTGGTTTTTTCATATCGGTTACTGTGCAGCCGCAAGCGACTGGGTATCTTCGATTTCGTGGATCATGTCAATTCTGTGCTGATGTCTGCCGCCTTCGAATTCACTTTCCAGCCATGCGTCAACGATCGCCTTGGCGGTTTCGATCCCGACGATTCTGGCGCCGAAACAGATGATGTTCGCGTTGTTGTGCTGTTTGGTCAGTCTGGCTGTGACGGGGTCTGAGCATGCGGCAGCTCTGATGCCCTTCACTTTGTTGGCAGCCATTGAGATGCCCACGCCTGTTCCGCAGATCAGCACGCCGCCATCAGCTTCATGGTCAGCCACGATCTTTCCGGCCTTGTATGCGGCAATCGCATAATCAAATGATTCGTTTGTGTCTGTGCCGACATTGATCACTTCAATGCCCTTCTGTTCCAGATATGCCATCATCTGAAATTTCATTTCGGTTGCGGCATGGTCATTTCCAATAACAAGTTTCATATCGTCCTCCGGTTTCCGCGCATATTATACGCTATCCTTACGTTTTGCGGTATGTACAGAAACAGAAAAACAGATGACAATTCCAGAAAAAAAAGAATGCCCGCCATGCGCGGACATCCATAAGTGATTATTTCATCAGGGAAAGCAGGGATGAAAGCAAAGCTGTGCCGTCATCCGCCGCGGAAGCGCTCTGCTGAGGCTTGCCGCCGAGCAGGGTGCCGAGAAGGCCGCCGATTCCCCCGCTGCTCTGGGTGCTCTGGAAGATTGCCGCAAGGTCAGAAACATCAAGACCGTCGGACAGATCGACACCCTTCTTCTGATTGGCCTGGGCCTGGCTGCCGGCTGTGGCTGCCGCGGAAATCGAGGACAGCAGAGTCGGTGCGATGGAAGCCAGAACATTGGAAACATCGGCTGCCGGAACATTCGCCTTGGCAGCGATTTCGTTGACCGCGTTTTCTTCGGAAGCGCCGAAGATGTGACGCATGATCGCCGCGCCGTCATTCACGTCGGCTGATGCGATCTGCTCAGGCATCGCGCTTCTGTTTGTATGCTGTGTCAAAGCGCCGAGCAGTGACTGCGCACCGGACTGGCTGGACGCGTTTTTGGTCATGAATTTGATGATCAGCGGAAGCGCATAGGAGAGAATGGTAAGAACACTGACGCCCTTGACGCCCGTCTTCTTGGATGTCGCATCAACGGCAGACTGCTGGGTGAAACTGCTGAGTAAAACCTGAAGCAAATTATTCATAAATGGTTCCTCCCTTTTTTCCATCATACATCAGCGGCGGAACATTCCGGAAGAAAAAGGATATTTCAGATGCGAAATATCCCTGTATTGATATAGCAATAAAGATGATCAGGCGAATTCAAGCGCCTCGTTGACGGAAGGCACAATCTGCTTTTTGCGGGAGAAGACACCGTGCTGAACGGAATGGGTTTCACCCGGTCTGTCCGGATAGACATCGAGAATCCTGTCCGCCTTTTCGCCGACCGCATAGAAGATGGAACCGTCCTCAAGCACGCTGGTAAAGCATACAACCAGAAGATCGAGCTCCTTCTTTTCATAAAGCCTGTTCATGTCGCGGCTGATTTCAATCTCGCGGCTTCTCATCTTTTCAACCGAAGGAACGATGGTCTGGGAAATCATCGTGCGAATGCCGCCGATGTCATAGAACTTGATATCCTGGACAATCATCTCATAGATGCTCTGGTTGAGACTGGAAGCCGAAGCGGTGAACATTTCCTTTGCGAAGATATCAATGTCAAGATCTGCCAGAGCAGCCAGAATATTGGCCGTGTCGATATCCTTTCTGGTTGTGGTCGGCGACTGGAATACCAGTGTGTCGGAAAGGATTGCGCCAAGCAGAAGTCCCGCCAGATTGGCCGGAATCGGAATCTGGTTTTCACGGAACATGGTCGCCACGATCGTTGCCGTGGAGCCGATGATTTCGTTTCTGAACGATACCGGCTGCGAGGTGGCGAAGTCATTGATTCTGTGATGGTCAATGACCTCGAGAATCTGCGCCTTTTCCACATTGCGCACCGACTGGGAGAATTCGTTGTGATCCACAAGAATGATCTTCTTGTTTTTATGATTCAGGATATGGAATCTTGACACATAGCCGCATAACACTCTGTTCTCATCCACCACCGGATAGCTTCTGAACCTGGTCTTGAGCATTTTAGCGCCGACGTCCTCCGCAAACTCGGTGTTTTTGAAGGTGATCGGATCATCGGTCATGATCAGCCTGACCGGAGGAGCGAAGAAGAGGTAGCGGCTGGTGTTCATGGCGCCATGTCCGGAAATGATGATCGGGCAGTGATGAAGTTTCGCAGCCTCAATCACCTCTTCACGGATTTCCTTTGCCCATACAACAATGAGCATCCCCGCGCCTTTTTCAATCAGCTGTTTCTGGGCAGCCGGATCATTGCCAAGGATGACAATGCGGTCTGAGGCGTTATAGTTATCGACTTTGGTTTCATTGAGGGCAACGATGGATGTCTTGCCGTTGTAATGGAATTCGTCATCCTGATAAATGATCTTTCCGTCAATGGTTTCGGCAATCTCCGCAACCGAAGTCTGTTTCAGCAGTTCAATTTCAGCAGCCGTGTCGCCAAGGCCGATATTGGCCAGATCGCTCTTGGACACATAGCCCGCAATCGTGCCGTCCTCATTGACAACCGCAAAGGAATTGCGTTCGTTTTCATGCATTCTGGAAATCGCTTCACGCACGGTTGTATCGGGAGTGATCGCCACCGGCTCATCCAGGGAAAGATCAGCCAGGGTGATTCTGGCGTCTTTCAGCAGTGCAGGCACGGGAAAATGGAACCGTCTGAGCAGATATTCGGTCTCATTGTTGAGATCGCCAAGCCGGCAGGGAACCGCTTTGATGCCTCTGGCACGCTTGAAAAACGCATACGCAATGGCGGAGGCAACGGAGTCCGTATCGGGATGCTGGTGGCCGGTGATATATACAGGTGCTTCATTGTTCATCAGAAGGATTCTCCTTTTCCTTGCTTCATTTTAGCACGCGGAAATGAATAAGGCATATCGTGTGATATGCCCTAGTAGCCAAGAATGTCGTCGGCGTGCAGATAATCGGTGGTGATGGCTGAGATATAAGGATTCAATGTGCGCACATAAGCGTCGGAATTGACCGTCCACACTTCCAGCGGCACGCCGTTTTCCTCGCAGGAGCCGATCAGTTTTTCAGCCAATGTGAACGGGGCGTCAAGGAAGACATCCTGCCCCTGCGCACGCAGCTGACCAAGCTGAGCGAAGAATGATTTGGAAGGTGTGCTGTTTCCGATCAGATAGCCGATTCTCGCGTTGGCGTCACGGTTCATGACAAACTGCAGCGCATCAGTGCTGAAGCTGATCCAGGTCACATTGTCCCGCATGCCATAGCTGTCCACCATGGCAATCAGAAGGTCCACCTCCTCCTGGGTGTCAACCGTCTCCCCTTTCATTTCCAGATACGGATGGATGCCATAGGCCCTGCACCAGGCAAGGAACACATCCAGTCTTGTGATTTTCAGCCCTCTGTACGATTCTCCGGCCGCGATACCGAAGTCATAGCCGAGAACCTGTTCAAAGGTCAGTGAGTCAATCGGAATCATACTGCCAAGGGCGGAACCGTCGCTGTTGCGCGCAACCGCGTTGATTGTGCCGTTATGCAGCAGTACCGGAATTCCGTCGGCGGTGAACTGAATATCGCATTCCACTTTGTTATAGCCTTCATCATAGGAAGCCATGTAGGCGCTTAAGGAATTCTCAGGCGCATATACATGATAGCCGCGGTGATTGACGGAAGAGATGGTCTCCTCAGCAGGAGTTTCCATCACCAGCTCACTGAGCGGAATCTGTTTTGTTTCAGCGGAAACCTCATGGCTTTCCGGAACCGGGAAATAAACCATGCCGTTTTCCGTAATTGTTCTGATATCGACAAGGCGGCCGTTTTCATCATAGAGAAGCTTTCTGCCGTCACTCAGAAACTCTTCGCAGCTTTCACTTCTGGCAAAGCCGTTTTCCGCGGAAAGATAATAGAATCCTTTCTCTCCTTCGATATAAAGCAGCGTATCCTCCTGCAGGCCGGCTTTTACGCCGTCCTCATACCAGCAGTAGCCATTGGTCTCATGAACCCATTCATGATCGAGGACACGGCCGGTATTGCTTAAGGCATAATACTTTCCTTCGATCTCACCGCTTTCGGTGATCAGCCAGCCGTGATCTTTTGTGTAATAGTATTTTCCGTCACCGCCCTCATGCCAGCCGGTGATCAGTCTGCCGCTTTCATCAGTCCTGATTTCATGGAAGGTTTCCCCGTCCTCACTGACAACCAGGGACTGATCGATCACGGGAACTCTTTCCTCATCAACGGTGCGGTAGAAAATGCCGCCTTCCATATCATAGCGGATCGCTTCATCCACCCGCACAAGAGGTTTCTCATAGACGTAGCGGTATTCGGTATCTTCCACAACTGACTGGGCATAGATTGTCCATATGGTCAGACCCGCAGCTGCGAAAAAAGCGACGATGCCTAACGCCATCACCATCTTTACCCATTTTCTCAGTCTGCGTCTTCTTCTCTTCTTCGCCATAGGTCTTCCTGCATTCTGATATCTTATCAGAGATTTCTCATTTCAAGAACATCACTGTTCCATGATTGATGAAATTTTAAAATCAGCGCTGCGAGTTTTTTCGGTGCGATATCCGGCTGTGAGCTCAGACACCAGTGCATCAATCCGGTCAGTCCGGAAACCGCATACTGTGTCTGCGCTTTTGTGATCTCGCGGTTTTCATCCGCGATGCCCGCGTTATGAATCTGCCGCAAGAGATACTTCTCCATGAATTTCTCATAATATCCCTTTTCAATCAGCAGCAGATACAGCGATCTGTTGAGCAGTATGTATCTCAGGATATCCTCCATGTTTTCACTGCTTTGATATCCGTCTGCGTCAATCACCCGGCTTAATGCCGTTTCCGCCGTTTCATCCATGAGATCTTTCACACTTCCAAAATATTTATAGAAGGTGACCCGGCTGACCCCTGCCCCTTCGCAGATCTGTTTGATTGATATTTCTTCCGGATCGCGGAAAGCACTGGCCCTGACAAGCTCCTCTTCCAGCATCCGTTTTGTCATCTGTATCCGCCTGTCGGCCGCTTTCCCCATATCCTTTACATCAATCCCTGAATTTGTTAACTATAAAACATATTATACAAATATGTTCATCATTATGTCCACATCTTTTAACCCCCCTGGAGGCTTACGGCATCTTTTGACAGATGATAAAATTTCAGACAGCAAAGGAGTTTTTCATATGCATATGGCAGATGCTCTGCTGGCGCCTCAGGTAGCCGGCGTGATGGCTGCCGCCTCAGGCGCGGCAGCGGTTTATTCCATTTCCAGAGTCCGCAAAGAGAATCAGAGTGAAAAGATTCCGGTCATGGCTGTTTCGGCAGCGCTGGTCTTTGCCGGTCAGATGATCAACTATACAATTCCGGGAACCGGCTCCTCCGGGCATCTCTGCGGAGGAATGCTGTTAAGCGCATTGCTTGGTCCGGAGGCGGGATTCCTCTCGATGATCGTGGTGCTTGCAACCCAATGTCTCTTCTTCGCAGATGGCGGTCTGATGGCACTTGGAGCCAACATATGGAACATGGCATTCTACGGGTGTTTCATCGGTTCATACTTCATATGGCGGCCGATCCTGAACAGCAGGCTGTTCAGCGGTATGGGAGAAAAAGCCGGAACCCGCGCAAAGATCATTCTGGCTTCAATTCTCGGATGCGTTATCACACTGCAGCTTGGCGCCTTCTCGGTTGTGCTTGAAACAAGCGCATCGGGCATCACCGAACTGCCCTTCGGCGCATTTGCAGGACTGATGCAGCCGATTCATCTGGCGATCGGACTGATCGAAGGTCTGATCACCGCGGCGGTGCTCTGCTTCGTTTATGAAACCCGTCCGGAGCTGATTCAGAATGTGAATCCGGCTTCCTCTGATACAAAGTTCTCATTGAAACAGGTGCTGATGTGCCTTGGCATCCTGGCCCTGGTAACCGGCGGTCTCTTCTCACTGTTCGCAAGTTCCAATCCGGATGGACTGGAATGGGCGCTCTTCGGAAATGCCGAAGAAGGATATGCGTCAAACATGGCGCTGGATGAGGAAAACTTCGGTGTCAGCTCTTTGGCGGCCGATACGGCTTCCTCCATTCAGGAAAGCACCTCATTTCTGCCTGACTACACCTTCAAGGACAGCGAAAGCGCAGCCGGCACAACCGTTTCGGGTCTGGTCGGATGCGGCATCGTCGCATTGATTGCCGTCGGCATCTCAGCCGCCGGGCGTTTCTTCCGCAACAAATCAGCATAAAACAATACGGGAGCACCTGCTTGGTGCTCCTGTCATCATATGGAGAAGCTATGAACCGTGCTGAACAGGCATTGCATGAATTAAAGGAAATGGATGAGCTGGCTGCGATGAACTCGCCGGTTCATCGTTTTTCCGCTTTGAGCAAGCTTGCCGTCACGGTTTCTTTTATTGTCATTGTCATGTCATTCGGAAAGTATGAGCTCAGCGGCGTTCTCATGATGGCGCTCTATCCGTATTTCCTGTTTCAGCTTTCCGGCATTTCCTTTAAAACATGCGTCTATAAAATGAGATATATCATTCCGCTGATTGCCTTCATCGGCATCTTCAATCCCTTTTTTGATCAGGAAACAATGCTGGTGATCGGCGGTATCAATATATCCGGCGGAACGGTTTCCTTTGTGACGCTGCTGATCAAGGGAATGCTATGCCTGAGCGCCTCCTTTCTGCTGGTCAGCACCACAAGAATCGATGATCTTTGCGCAGCCATGCGGAAAATCCATATCCCGTCATTGCTTGTCACCGTGTTCATGCTGACATGCCGGTATATCTCCGTACTGACGGAAGAGGTTGCCGTCATGTCGGATGCCTATCATTTGAGGGCACCGGGCCAGAAAGGAATCGCCTTTGAGGCATGGGGTTCGTTCCTGGGTCAGCTCTTGTTGAGGTCCATGGACCGGGCAAAAGAGCTGTATGCGGCAATGCTGTTAAGAGGGTTCAACGGAGAGTTTCCTGAAACACGTGCCTCAGAAAAAAGCGTGTCCTCATTGATTTACGCGCTGGTGTGCATTGCTTTGTTCCTTGTTCTGCGTTTTGTGAATCTTCCGGTACTGATCGGAAATCTGTTTGTGAGGTAAGGCCATGATTGAAATCAGAAATCTGACATTTGCATATGAGAAGGACAATCCCGTCCTCAAAGACATCAGCTTTACCGCACAGGATGGCGAATGCATCGGTCTCATCGGTGCCAACGGAGCCGGCAAATCCACCCTGATGAAAGTGATGCTCGGTCTTTTGGACGGCAGCGGCAGCGTGATTGTGGACGGCACACCCGTCACGCAGAACACACTGGCTGAAATCAGAAGAAAGCTCGGCTTTGTTCTGCAGAATTCAGACAGCCAGATGTTCATGCCCACCGTTCATGATGACATGATGTTCGGCCTTCTAAATTACGGCATCAGACGTGAGGAAGCGGAAAATAAGGTTTCGGAAGTGCTGGACACACTGCATATCTCATATCTGAAAGACCGTTACAACCACCGCATCTCAGGCGGTGAAAAGCGTATGGCGGCGATTGCCACGGTGCTTGCCATGGAGCCGTCTGTATTACTGATGGATGAGCCGACCAGTGCCCTTGATCCGAAGAACAGGAGGATGATCATCAATACCATCCGTTCACTGAAACAGACACGGATCATCACCTCGCATGATCTTGATATGATTCTTGATACCTGTTCGAGAGTCATCCTGATTGATGAAGGCAGAATCATCAAAGACGGCACTGCCGAAGAAATCCTCAAAGACCGTGAATTGCTCGAAGCGCACTCCATGGAGCTTCCCCTGTCTTTTTCCAGAATGAATGAGCACTTATAATATTGTTGAAGATAAAGGAGTGAATCATATGGGAAGACTGAAAGATCTCAGAGCTCTTGTGGATGAAAAACTGAAAACAATCGATGACGCAAAACGGATTTCCGCCACGGTACATCTGTATGGCGTTTCACTGGCTGCGACTTTGATCGCTGAAAAGCGCGGACTGGATCAGGAATTATGCGCGATGGCGGCGATGCTGCATGACATGCACGCGTATCTGTCCGGCTCCTATGACGACCATGCCCACAAAGGCGCAAAACTGGCTGAAGAAATCCTCGCTGAACTGAATCAGACAACTGAAGAGGAAACCGCATGCATCTGCTCAATGATCTATCATCATGATGACAAGGAGGTCATTGACTCCGATTATGATGAGGTGCTCAAGGATGCGGATGTGATCCATCATTGTTTCAACGATCTCTCCAAGCCCATCAAGGCAAAGGAACAGCAGCGCTATGACGCTTTGCGCGCTGAATTCGGATTACAGTGAATCTGACAGATTAAAAGCATTGTTCCATTCTCATTCGCTGAATGAGCGCGGGACAATGCTCTTTTTTTGTCATCTGATTTTCTTTAATACAATGCGCCACGGATCGCGGGTGCCGATGTTGTATGCCCTGGCGAAATTGCCCTGGTTGATGGCCAGTCCGATATGATTCATCGAATTGACATAAAGCAGCGGTTCACCGATTTCGACATCGGCGAATGTTTTTCCGTATGCCACAAAGGAATGGTACACCCTTGTTTTTCCCTTATACACGGATACGTCCGCGTCCTCGCCGGGCTTCACGCCGAGATTTTCAAAAAACTCCGTTGAGATGTTGGTCCAGAGACTGCCGAAGCGCACATCGAGCGTTTCGATGGTGCCGTGAATCTCACCGTTTTCAAAGGTCGGAAACATGCCCTCAAACATGACCAGTTCAGCCGGGTCCATTTCCGGACCGATTTCCTCATAGCTGACCTGTCCGCTTGCCAGCAGTGCGGCGGTATAAGCGAAGATATCACGGCCATGGAATGTGGCGGACCATTGGCTTCCGGCACGGCGGAAAACATTGTCATCAATCATCCGCACGCTTCTGATGCCAAGCGCCCTGCTGATGTGGGAAAGAGTGCCGTTGTCCGGTGTGACAATGAATTGTCCTTTGACCGTTTCCGCCGCCACCGCGTGTCTTGCGCTGCCCACGCCCGGATCCACCACTGACACAAAGATGGTTCCTGCCGGCCAGAAAGGCACCGCCTGCAATAACCGGTAGGAAGCTTCAAAGGTGTCAAAGGGCGGAATGTCATGGGTCAGATTGAATGTTCTCAGATGTTCATCCACGCTTAAAGCGACGCCATACATGGCTGCCACCGCACCGTCGGAATATCCGAAATCACTCTGGAAAACAATCATGCCGTTCATATTCAGTCTTCCTTCTTTTTTTCAAAACGGATGGTATATTCCGGACCGAAACCGGAAGAGAACTGTTGAAGGAAACTGCCCTGGTTGACTGCCAGCGAGGCATTCATGAGCTCATTGTTGTAAATGACAGGCTCACCCTTTTCAACTGTGCCGAACACCGTGTCAAAGCGCGTATTGCGCTCATAGATCACCTGATCATTGTGTCTGAGTGTGACATGAAGATCATCGCCATACGCAAAGCCTGCCTCAAAGAGCTTTGCGGTGGGAATATTGGTCCAAAGGTTGCCGAAATTGGGATCATCGATTTCAATGATGCCTTCCGCAAATCCTTCCCCGCATACCGGTTGATGAATGGGCAGCTTCACGATTTCATTCACATCATAGGACGGACCGACCTCCTCATAGCTGATGATGCCGGCTGCCAGTTTGGCGGCGCAAAAGCCGAAAAGATCGCGGCCATGGAAGACGGAGGTTCCTTCCGTTTTTCTTAAGCGGTTCACCGTCTCATCAATTTCACGCACTTCCGCGATGCCTGAAGTCGCCGCAAGATGCGTCAAAGCGCCGTTGTCAGGCGTCACGATATAATAGCCGTCCTCTGTCAGAGCGACGCAGGCTTTTCTGTCCGTGCCCACTCCCGGATCAACCACCGACACAAAGACGGTGCCTTTGGGCCAGAAGCTGACATACTGATGAAGGCGGTAGGATGCGCTCCAGATGTCAAACTGCGGAATCTCATGGGTTGCGGTGAAGATTTCAACATCGCGGCTGACACTGCGCACAACCCCGTATGTGGACGCCACCGCGCCCTCTTTGAATGTCCAGTCGGTCTGAAAGACCAGAACCGGTAAAACTTCGTATTTCATATCATGCCTCTCTCTTTTCAGATGAACGGATTGTAATAGATGCTGTGATTGATGAAGAAACGCACATAAAGCGTGAACACAAGAACGGCAAGACAGACTGCCATTGAAATGTAATCCGCTGTTCTGAGCGGTTTTCTCGCATACCATGTGCGCTTGCGGTGTTTGCCGTAGCCGCGCAGATCCATCGCGTTGGAAATCAGTTCAATCCGGTCCATGGTTGTCATGATCAGCGGAATCAGAATGGATGCCGACCGTTTCAGACGGTCCATCATCTTCGCCTTGGAACTCATCTCAACCCCTCTTGCCTGCTGGGCGAGGGCGATTGTGTTGTAGTCATCCGCCACATCCGGGAAATAGCGCAGAGTCAGGGACAGTGCCGTGCAGATCTTGTAGCTTACCCCGACACCGTTGAGACTGGATGCGAATTCACTCGGATTGGTTGTCAGCACGAATATGATGCCAAGCGGAATGACGGAAAGATATTTGAACAGTTTTGTGAACTGGTAAAACAGCTGTTCCTGCATCACGGTATAATGGCCGCCAAAGCTGAAGAGCACATGCTTTGTGCCATAGATCGCAACGCCGTATTCCGGTTCAAACAGATAGGTCAGGAAGAAATTGACCACCAGGAATGCCATGACATAAATGAGCATCAGACGGATCTGGGAATAGCGGATCTTCGCCACCTGCATCATCACAAAGGAAAGAACCATGATTGCCAAAATGATCCGGATGTCATATGTCAGCATAATTGCGCTTGTTAATAGCAGGAAGCAGACCAGTTTGGAAAGTCCGGACAGTCTGTGCACAAAGGTGTCAAGCTGACTGTAAGAGAACGTTTTGATTTTCATCTTCTCTCATCCTCCTGTCATAGTGAATAAAGCATTCCACGAAAGCCTCCGGATCATCAAATCCGGTTTTTTCAGCCAGTTCAAACAATGATGTCTCACGCAGATTCGCCCGCTCTGTCAGATCCGGATCGCATAATACCTGATAGGATTTTTCATCCGCGAGCAGCTTGGCATCGCTTAACACCACCGCCCTTTCGGTATATTCCAGCATCAGATGCATGTCGTGGGTGATCAGGATGATTGTCTGTCCCTGCTCATTGAGCTGTTTCAGGAATTCCATAATCTCGGAATAGTGATAATAATCCTGTCCCGCGGTCGGCTCATCCAGGATGAGAATCTTCGGGTTCAATACCAGAATCGACGCGATCGTGACACGCTTTTTCTGTCCGAAGGATAATGCGCTGATCGGCCACGAACGGAATTCATAAAGGCCGCAGATCTTCAGCACTTCATTCACCTTCCGCTCGATTTCCTTCTCATCCACATGGCGGATTCTGAGTCCGAGGGCGATTTCATCAAAGATCATCGTCTTGGAAATCATCTGGTTCGGATTCTGCATGACAATGCCGATATACTCCGCTCTTTCACTGATCGAATACTTTGAAAGGTCCTCGCCGTACATGAGCACGCTTCCCTGATCCGGTTTGATGAATCCGCAGAGAATGGATGAAAGGGTTGTCTTGCCGGCACCGTTCTTACCGACAATGCTGAGCATTTCCCCTTCATGGATTGTCAGGCTGACATGTTCGAGAGTCGGTCTCACGCCGTCATAGGAGAAGGAAATATCCTTCACCTCAAGCATTGTTTTGCGCTCTTTTTCCTCATATCTGCCCCGGTTCTCCTCAAACCAGTATTTCAGATTGGAACGGATCTTCTCCGTGTCAATGGTTTCAATGGAAGCCGGTTTCATATCCTCCGTGATTTCACAGTCCGCATATCTTGCGGCTTTGAGATAAAGCGGCTCACGGATGCCGTAGGAAGTCAGAATGTTGGCAGCCAGCACTTTGTCCGGTGTGTCATCCATGATGATCCTGCCGTCATTGACCAGAACAATCCGGTCCACATGACGGTGCAGCACATCTTCGAGACGGTGCTCAATGATGACGATGGTTTTATCCGATGCGGAAATCTCATCAATCAGTTCGATCGCAGTCTTGCCTGTTTTCGGATCAAGATTGGCCAGGGGCTCATCAAACAGCAGAATATCCACATCATCCACCATGACTCCGGCCAGGGAAACCCTCTGTTTCTGTCCGCCTGAGCAGCGGTGGGGATCCTTGGCAAGGTGGCTGTCCATGCCGACCATTTCCGCCGTCTTTTTCACCCGTTCAAACATTTCCTTCTGCTCTATGCAGTCATTCTCCAAAGCGAAGGCGATGTCTTCGGCAACATTGAGGCCGATGAACTGGCCGTCGCTGTCCTGAAGCACGGTGCCGACCTTTGTGGAAAGCTCAAACAGCGAGGAATTCTTTGTTTCAATTCCGTCCACCGTAAGCGAGCCGGTGATCTTTCCCTTATGGGCAAAGGGAATCAGGCCGTTGATGCAGTTTCCCAATGTGCTCTTGCCGCTGCCGCTCGGGCCTGCGATCAGTATTTTTTCTCCTTTGCGGATGGTCAGGTTGATATGATGCAGAGTCGGTTCGCTCTGTTCAAAATACTGAAATCCGAAATCCTTGAAAACAATCACTTCATCATTCATCAGCTGTGTCTCCATACATTAAAAAAAGCAAAGGGGAAGCGCATGCTTCCCCTGAAAAACCTCTGCTCAGCCGTTCTTTGAAAGGCTGCCTTCTCCTGTCTTGGTGGAAGCGTATGCCTTCAGCAGAATTCCGCCGATCACGATGGATACGATCGAGTCAAGAATCCAGGCAACAATTCCCTGAATGAATACAGTTTTGACAGGTTCGGAATAAAGAACAATATCAAGAACCGGTGCGACCAGCAGCCATGCAATGGCATTGGCGATCACGCAATAGATTGTGAACGAGATGATTTCGCTCTTTTCGAAACGTCCCTGTTCAACCGCTGTGCCGATTTTAGCGGCGCCAAAGCCGATGACCAGCGCGGAAACACCGGAAGCGAACACCCAGCTCCACCACGGTGAGCCATAGGTGAGGAAGTCAGAGAGCGCATGGCCGACAAATGCGACCAGGAAACCGGGCATCGGTCCGAAAACCGCTGCGAAGAATGCGGACACGCCATAGGCGAGCTGAAGATTAGTTTCCGGTACCGGTGACGGAACCTTGACGTACATGAACAGTACAAGGAATACCGCCGCACCAAGTCCGGTAGCGACAATCGCTTTTGTTGAGAATCCTTTCATATGTTTTTCAATCCCCCTTGAGTCAGATTCAAATGCTTGAGCATTACTATTTAATCTTAACGCGATACGGTCGGTTTTGTCCATTTTCTGCCCGAATGAGATAAAGAAAAGCCTCTTTTTCAAGAGACTACTTTTTGAGGAGATCTTTTTCCGCTTCTCTGATCCATTGATTCATATTTGAGGCGATCGACTGGAAGCCGATTTTCATCGGCGGCAGCGATGCCTTGTAGGTGACCGTCTTTTTCCGGTTGCGCGAATGTGTGCGGGCAATCGCCTTGAGCGAAAGCTTGGCGTGATTGGTTGCCGGATCGAAATCGATGATCTTGACCTTGATCACATCGCCGATTGCGGCATAGCGCGATATATCACGGACAAACCCGTCACTGATCTCGGATATATGGATCAGACCGTTCGTGTTGTAATCCAGGGAGACAAAGATACCGTAAGGCTGTATGCCTGTCACCTTCCCCTCCACGATCATTCCGGCTTTGTATGTCATAACTCTTCTCCTGCCATGGTGAAAGTATACCACACAAAAAAATTGAGTGTGCTATAATTCATGAATGATGCGATGGGAGTATTTTATGATCCTGCGCTCGATGCGCCCCTTCATCTCGGCGATGACGGCGGCCGTGCTTGCGCAGCTGGTAAAACCGTTCTTCTATTATATCCGCAGCAAAGAGTGGCACTGGAAGCTGGTTGGTGCCTCCGGCGGCTTTCCGAGCTCACACAGTGCGCTGGTGACTGCATTGGCCGTCTCGGTGGGCATTACGGAACAGTTCCGCTCCTCCATCTTCGCTGTCACCCTCGGTCTGGCCGTGATTGTCATCTATGACGCCGCCAATGTCAGGTATTACAGTGGACAAAACGCGAAAGTTACGCAACAATTGATCCGGGATCTCAAAGAGAGATATCCCGATCTGTTTACCGATCCGGTATATGAGACGAAACTGAAACAGGTTCTCGGGCACAAATGGCGCGAAGTGATCGGAGGCATTATCCTCGGCATCATCACAGCCTTGGCTGTCACAAACCTTCTGTAAATCTAGGAGATGTTCAACATGAGCGAAAACAAAACAAATGAGGAAGTCAAAGAGCTTACACCTGAGGAAAGAGCGGTAAGAAACGATCTGCTCGACAGAATTGAACATACGATCAACAAGATCAGACCGTATATTCAGGCGGATGGCGGCGATGTGCAGCTGATCGATTATGAGGATGGCGTTGTCACAGTTGCAATGCTCGGCGCATGTGCCGGCTGCATGGCCATTGACACCACTCTGAACGAAGGCATCCAGGCTCTTCTGATGGATGAGATTCCGGAAGTCAAGAAAGTTCAGATGCTGGAATCCACCCCCTACGGATTCTTCTGAGGAACACATTAAGTGCGGAAAAACCGCGCTTTTTTTGTTTTTCCGGATTTATTTCGCGGATTTTCCCGAAAAATTTTGGGATTTTAACGATTTCCCGGATTTTTTCGGCGATTTCGGCAAAAAATATTGACCGGACATGCATTAAGTCTATAATTTTCTTCATAAAAGGAGATGTTTTGTATGATCGAGAAACCATTTGAAGATTTCGGATGTCTCGTATTCGGTGAACGCGAGATGGCGGACCGCCTTCCCAAGCCGATTTACCAGTCATGGAAACGGACAGTCGCCAACGAAGGTACACTGGACCGTCAGACAGCCGACGCGATCGCCCATGCGATGAAACGCTGGGCTATGGAAAAAGGCGTTACCCACTTCACCCACTGGTTCCAGCCGATGACCGGCGGCACTGCCGAAAAGCACGACTCATTCATTGAACCGAATGCGGACGGCGAACCGATCGCACGCTTCTCCGGAAAAATGCTGATCAAAGGTGAACCGGACGCCTCAAGTTTCCCAAGCGGCGGTTTACGCGCGACGTTTGAGGCAAGAGGATACACCTATTGGGATGTGACATCACCGGTATTCATCCGTGACAAGGTCCTCTGCATTCCCACCGTGTTTGTCTCCTACAACGGCGAAGCCCTTGACCGCAAGGAGCCTTTGCTCAAATCCATCTCCGCCCTGAGCAGCGCTGCCACAAAAGTGGTCAACCTGCTTGGCGACAAGGATGTGAAATCCTGTGATATCTCAGTCGGTCTTGAACAGGAATACTTCCTGATCGACCGTAAATATTTCAATCAGAGAGCGGATCTGAAACTGACCGGACGCACCCTGTTCGGCTCAAGCGCCCCCAAGGCGCAGGAGCTTGATGACCATTATTTCGGCTCCATTCCCAAACGGGTCAGCGCCTTCATGCAGGAAGTCAATGAGGAGCTCTGGAAGCTCGGCATCTATGCCAAGACCGAACACAACGAGGTTGCCCCGGGCCAGTTCGAACTCGCCCCTGTCTACAATATGGGCAATGTGGCGGTTGACCAGAACCAGGTCATCATGGACATTCTCAGAAAGACTGCGGAAAAGCACGGGCTTGCCTGCCTGCTTCATGAGAAGCCGTTTGACGGCATCAACGGTTCCGGCAAACATGACAACTATTCCATCGTCACCGATGACGGACAGAACCTCTTCGCTCCCGGTGACAAGCCGGCGGAAAACATCCGCTTCCTCGTGTTTATCTGCGCATTCATCAAGGCGGTTGACACCTATCCGGTACTTCTGAGAATGAGCGCCTCCTCCAGCGGCAATGACCACCGTCTTGGCGCCAATGAGGCTCCCCCTGCCATCATCTCCATCTATCTTGGCAGCTATATCGAAGACATCCTTTACAGCCTGTATCAGGGACATGAATCCCAGGCTGAAAAGAAAAAAGAAAAGAAACCGGATTTCAATCCGGTCAGCGGCTTATCCTATATTCCTCATGACAACACCGACCGCAACCGCACCAGCCCGGTGGCTTTCACCGGCAACAAGTTCGAGTTCCGCATGCTCGGCTCCTCAATGAGCGCATCCTTCCCCAATACCGTGCTCAATGCCATCATGGCGCAGGCTCTCAACGAGATCGCTTCCGAGCTTGAAGGCATCAAGTATCTGCAGGATGTGCGTGAGAAGGCGCTGGATATCTGCCGCAACATTATCCACGACCACAAGAAGGTTCTCTTCTCAGGCGACGGCTACAGCGATGAGTGGGTCAAGGAGGCGGCCAGACGCGGACTGCCCAATGTGAAGTCATTCATTGAATCCGTGCAGATCCTCAATGATCCGGCGGTCATCGACCTCTTCACCTCCCTGGACATCTATTCCAGAACCGAGCTGATTGCCAACCGCAACATTCTGGAAGAGCGTTACAGAAAGGTCATGGGCATCGAGGTCAGAACCATGCAGGAAATGACCAGAAAGTCGGTACTGCCCGCGATGAGTGCAGAGCTGAAGTTCTATGCCGATGTGCTCAATGCCAGCGGTGAGGCGGCTCCCGCCTATATCAAAAAGAGAGTTTCCGAACTCTCCTCACTGATTGATCAGACTTATACAGCTTTGCAGAAGCTGGTCAGAGCCTATGACAAGGCCACAGGCTTAAGCGATTCCTATGCGGCCGGCAAGGACATCTATTACAAGGTGGGCCCGCTGATGAGCCAGCTGCGCACATGCATCGACAGATATGAAGTGATCGCCTCCAGGGAATTCTATAAACTCCCGCTTTACGAGGACATGCTGTTCAGTCTCTGAGAAATCACAACACAAAAAAAAGGATGGGTTATTCTCATCCTTTTCATTTGGTATCCACGTCGATTTTTCTGGCACTCAGATTGTTGCCGACCCGTTCTTTGGTCAGCTCGAAGATGACCGAGAAGACCGGCACGCCGATGAACATGCCGATCACGCCGAACAAAGCGCCGCCGACGATGATCGCAAACATGACCCATAAGGTGGGCAGCCCCACCGCGTCACCGAGAATATACGGACCGATCAGGTTGCCGTCAAGCTGCTGCAGAACCAGGATGAAGATACCGAATTCCAGCGCTTTGAGCGGACTGATGATGAGCAGGATGAAGATACTCGGAACGGCACCGATAAACGGACCGAAGACCGGAATCATATTGGTCAGACCGACCACCACGGCAATCAAAGGCGCATATGGAATCCGCAATACCGCGCAGCCCACATAGCAGATGATGCCGATGATCAGGGAATCGATGAACTTGCCGAAGATAAAGCGGTTGAAGGTCTCTTTGATCAGCCTTAACAGATGCAGGATATCCGCAGCCTGTTTCTCATTGAGATAGCCGAACAGAACCATTTTGACCTGTCTTTTGAAACGCTCATCATCATACAGCAAATACATCGCGATGATTAAGCCGATGAAGCAGTTCATCACACTCCGTGCAACGCCAAGACCGTAGTTCAGGATACGGGACATGCCTCCCTGGGCGCCAGCCAGCCAGTCGGAAAGCGTTGTGCCTGCGGTTGAGACAAGCTTTTCCAGATAATCCGCCACTTCCGGATTATAGTCGTTGAGATTTGAGATCAGCCCCTGGATGGTGCGGATATAGCCGCCGATGGAATCCATGAACACCTTGATGGAATCCGCCAGCTGCGGAATCAGAATCAAGAAGAACACCGTGATACCCAGGATAAATGTGATCATCGCCGCAAGCACGGAGATTCTCCGTTTCGTTCTCTGCTCCAGCTGAGAATCTTTCAGCAGCCGGTTCTCAACCAGTCTCCGTAACGGCAGCATGATAAACGTGAATAACAGACCGATCAGAAACGGCGAGACGGCGCTGATGATCATGCCGATCACACCGGAAACCGTGTTCAGATTGTTGAGCAGCACATAGAAAAGAACGATCAGAATTCCTGATATCGTAAAGGCGACAATATGTTCTTTTGTCTCTTCCGGGATCTTATTGAATTTCATAATGGTTTCTTTCTTCAAAAAAAATTATAGCATGGTTTATGTACACCTTTGCCTTTAAGGTTTCCGCATGAAATGTTTAAGATGAATTGAAGATTCTTTTATTGACTTCTCATATTGTATGTGGTTATATATGTAAGTCTTTTATCAAGAATGAGGTAGAGAGTCAGCTCAGTGACCTCATACCAACCTGCGGATCATGTAAGGTGGTAAAGCTGACATCGATAAAGAAAGAGAAAAAAGTAATACGGGCTCTTTCTTAAGCTCTTGAAAAGACGGAAAGGAAGGGTCTTTTATTATGTCTGTTATTTATTTTACATCTGAATCCGTTACCAGCGGACACCCCGATAAAGTCTGCGATCTGATCGCCGATTCCATTCTCGATGAGGCAATCAGACAGGATCCCGAATCACATATGGCCGTGGAGGCCACGATCAAGGATGATTTGATCTTCGTCTACGGCGAGGCCGGCACAAAAGCCGTCATCGATTATGAAAAGATCGCGCTTGATGTCATGAAGCAGACCGGCTACAACGAGGAATACCATGTGATCACCAAGGTCAACAGCCAGTCCGCTGAAATCAACAGCGCCGTTGCCCATGATGAAATCAGCGCCGGCGACCAGGGCATCATGTTCGGCTATGCATGCGATGAGACAGAGGAGCTCATGCCCTACGCCATCGAAACAGCCCACAAGCTGGCAAAGAGACTGGAAGAAGTCAGAAGAGGCGACAGCCGCCTGGGACCGGATGGCAAGACACAGGTGACCGCACGATATGAGGATGGCGTTCTCAAGAGTGTGGATACCATTGTCATCTCCACCCAGCATACCGCTGACATCACCATGGATGAGCTGCGTGAGCTGATGCTCAAAGAAGTCATCACACCGGTCGTTGACGCGAAGTATATCGATGAAAACACAAAATATCTGATCAACCCGTCCGGATCATTCATTCTCGGAGGCAGCTGGGGAGACTCCGGCACCACCGGCAGAAAGATTGTCGTGGACACCTATGGCGGCTATGCCCCGATCGGAGGCGGATGCTTCTCCTCCAAGGATCCCACCAAGGTTGACCGCTCCGCCGCTTACTATGCGCGCTATGTCTGCCGCAACCTGGTTGCCAACGGTCTGGCAAAGAAATGCCAGATTGAGCTCTCCTATGCCATCGGCAAGGCGGAGCCGGTATCCGTCTATGTGCAGTCCTTCGGCACATCGGAATACAGCGATGATGAGCTGCTTGCGATTGTCATGAAGAATTTCAACTTCTCCGTCGCAAACATCATCAATGAGCTGGATCTGAGAAGACCGATCTATGCCGCAACCGTCAACTACGGACATTTCGGAAAGCCGGATATGCCCTGGGAACAGTTCAAAAAAATCAATCTGTAATTACAGAAGCCATGTTACGGTTCGCCCTGACATGGTTTTTCTTATGGGAGTTTCTTCAGAAAGAAAAAGCACAGCCTGTTTCAGACTGTGCTGTATTTCATAAGATCAGCGTGTGATCATTTTTGCCATGACATCATGGCATCTCGGACAGAGGTCATTCTCATCCGGTGTTTCGCTGTAATTCCAGCATCTCGGACACTTGGTGCCTGCGGCTCTGGTGATCACCGGTTCGCCCTCTCCCTCTGTGATGAGAGCTTTGGAAACGATGAACCACTGCGGAACGTTTGTCAGTGTTCCTTCGAGCAGCGCCTTTTCCTCTGCGCTGCAGGCGATGGTGACACATGCCTCCTGGGCGGAAGCGACGAGCTTGTCATTGCGCGCATTCTCGATGGACTTGTTGACCGCATCACGCACCTTGAGCAGCTGTTCGAAGTCTTTCTTCAGTTCTTCGGCGTTGGCATATTCCTTGACCTCAGGGAAGTTTGTGTAATGGACGGACGGTTCTTCCTTGGAACCGAAGTGTGTCCAGATTTCCTCAGCTGTGTAGCAGAGGAACGGCGCCCACATCTTGACTAACGCGTCTGTGCACTGCCAGTAGACACTCTGCACCTGACGTCTTCTCAGACCTTCCGGCTCATCGCAATAGAGAATGTCCTTGGTGAAGTCGCAGTAGTAGGAGCTCAGCTCATTCACCATGAAGTTCATCAGAACCTTGTTGGCGCTGAGGTAATCATATGCCATGACATCCTTGCGGTATTCCGCAACAACGTCATTGAGTCTGACCATGATGTACTGATCTGTCTTTGTCAGATCATCATAGGCAACCATATCCGTTTCCGGATTGAAGTCTTCCGGATTGATATTTCCGAGCATGAAGCGGAAGGTGTTTCTGATCTTTCTGTACTGATCGGAAACCTGCTTGATGTTGGCCGGACCGAGTTTGAGGTCCTGCTTATAGTCGGCGTTCATTGCCCAGAGTCTGAACACATCTGCGCCATTGGTGTTGATGATATCCATCGGGTTGACGACATTGCCCACGGACTTGGACATCTTTTCACCCTTGGAGTCGCATACATAGCCATGGGAGAGAACCTCTCTGTAAGGAGAGCCGCCCTTGACCGCTGTGCCGACGATCATTGAGGAGTTGAACCAGCCTCTGTACTGGTCGGAGCCTTCAAAATACAGATCGCACGGATATTCTCCGCCGCGTGCTTCGAGTTCGCTCCAGGAGGAGCCGGAATCGAACCAGACATCCATGATGTCGGATTCCTTGGTGAAGATGCCGTTCGGGGACTTTTCGTTTGTGTAGCCTTCCGGAAGGAGATCCTTGGCTTCTCTTTCAAACCAGACGTTGGAACCGAACTGTTCAACCAGGTCAGCGACATGGTCGAAGACTTCCTTCTCCATGATCGGGGAACCGTCTTCGCAATAGAAGATGGGAATCGGAACACCCCAGAGTCTCTGTCTTGAAATGCACCAGTCGCCTCTGTCCTTGATCATGTTGTACATTCTGATCTGACCCCATTCGTTGTGCCATTCGACATGATTCTGGATCTGGTCCAGAACCGCCTCTCTGACCTTTTCGATGGAGCAGAACCACTGCTTGGCAGCGCGGAAGATAACCTTCATCTTCAGACGGTCATCATGCGGATAGGAGTGGACAACATTCTTGACCGCGAGCAGAAGGCCCTTCTCATTCATCATGGTGATGATCTTCTTGGAGCACTGCTCAAATGTGAGACCCTGGTTCTCAGGACCGGCCTCCTCATTCATGAAGCCTCTCTCATCAACTGTGCAGATCGGCGCGATGCCGTACTTCGCACAGATGTAATAGTCATCAAGACCGTGGCCGCCGGCTGTATGGACACATCCGGTACCGTCTTCATCGGTAACGTGATCACCGACCAGAACCGGGCATTCCTTGTTCAGCACGACATGGTGATATGTGATGCCTTCGAGCTCTCTGCCCTTGAAGGTTCTGAGAATTCCCTTGTTTTCCAGCTTGAATTCCGCAAGCAGGTTTTCGGTCATGGATTCCAGGAAAATGAGCTTGCCCTTTTCGGTCTGCACTTCCGCATAAACCAGATCCGGGTTCAGGGATACCGCCTGGTTGGCCGGAATGGTCCACGGTGTTGTGGTCCAGATGACAAAGTAGTCATTCTCATCGAGGATGCCCTTGCCGTCGGCAACCTGGAATGCAACATAGATGGTTGCGTCCTTGACATCGCGGTAAACGATTTCGGAGTCCGCAACAGCGGTTTCGTTATACGGTGACCAGTAGATCGGCTTGAGTCCCTGGAAGATCAGTCCGTCAAGGGCCATCTTCTCAAAGGCGCGGATCTGTCTGGCTTCAAATTCCTTCTTCAGTGTGATATAGGGATGTTCATAATCAGCGATCTGACCCAGTCTCTTTTCGGTGGACATCTGTGTCGCGATCTGCTTGTGCGCATATTCGGCGCACTTCTGTCTGAACTCCGCCGCAGACATGGACTTGCGGTCAACACCAAGCTTCTGGATGGCATTTTCGATCGGCAGACCATGTGTGTCCCAGCCCGGGAAGAACGGTGTGTAATAACCGGCCATGGCGTGCGAACGCACAATGAAATCCTTGATGACACGGTTCATCGCTGTGCCGGCATGAAGATTGCCGTTGGCATAGGGAGGTCCGTCATGCAGAATGAATGTCTTCTGTCCTTCGTGTCTTTTGATGATTTCATTGTAGTGATCATTCTTTTCCCAGTTTTCCAGAATTCCTGGTTCCTTCTTTGCCAGATTGCCTCTCATTTCGAAGTCGGTTTTAGGCATTCTGAGCGTTTCCTTGTAGTCCATATCCTTTTCCTCTCTTCTCACAAAATAAAACGTCCTCAATCTAAGGACGTCATTGCGCGGTACCACCTTAGTTCATGACCCTTCTTACGGCCATGCCCTTGTTCATCCCTTAACGCGGGATTGACGTCTGCTCACAGGTGATGTCCTCTCCGTATGCCTCATGTCTGCTTTCACCGTCCGCAGACTCTCTTCAAATCCTCATACAGGGGCGCGTCCTGATCAGCGCAGTCTTTCTTCTGCATCTTTCAGCCACATGAGATCGGGCATTTCCGGAAGCCGGAAATCCTCAAGATCCTCAAGCACCTTTTTCAGTTTTTCGCTGGTCTCCTCTTTGACCGAGCCGGCCTGATCATACAGTGTGGACAGATCCTCGAGGATGCCTCTTGCCGTGGCAAGCGCCTCCCGGATGATAATGTCCGCATTCTTGTTGGCCGTGTTGATGATATCATTTGCCTCTCTGAGTGAAAGCCTGGCGATGTTTTCGGCGGCTTCCCTTCTGGCGGCGTCCTGATTCATCAGCTGCTGACAGGATTGCTTTGCCTGATCAAGCTGGTACATGGTATCTGCCAGTTTCTGCTGGTAGAGCTCCACTTTCTTTTCCAGCTGCTCGATCTGCACGGCATAGTTTTCGATCGCATCATCGACCGCAAACCGGTCATATCCGTTTTTCATTACCCGAAATGCGGGTCTCTGTGTACTCACGATCTTTCCCTCTCACATTTCCTGTAAAAACTCAGCCGCTATTCTTCCGCTTTTGGTCTGTCTTGCAGAGCCGGCATAAGTAAACCGGCCGATTCCGCGGATTGAAATCGTAACGTTATTATTGCACAATTCATCAGGCTCTTCAAGCGTCACATGATTGAGCTGGACCAGCCCCTGACGGATCATTTCCTTGGCCTGTGAACGGCTGATATGAGCCAGTGCGGCAACAATCGCGTCCGCTCTTTCACTGGCCGCAACGACCGTGATTTTCTTCTGCGCAAACTGCTGTACCGGCCTCTCATCAGTGATTTCAAAGGAGACGCTCAGCTGGTTGATTCCCAAGAGATTGGCGCACAGAAACTTCGCCATGGATTCGCCTGTATAGATATAAATATGATCGTCCTGGATGAAATGATCCCCCAGCGCATGGCGGTCAATCTGCAGCGCCATCAAAGCGCCGAGAATGTCGCGGTGGCCGATTTTGCGGAAGCGCTGATCGATCTTCGCTTTGATACATGCAATATCAGAAAAGTCATCTTCCTCATCGTAAAGGAAAATGACTTTTTTTCTGCGTGCGCCTTCATATCCGCCATCGTATCTCACATATGGCGAGGGCGGAAAGATTTTCATCATGGCTCCCTGCTCCTCCTCATTGAGAAAATAGGAAGATACAGGTCTGTGCCATTTTTCACACTTGTTTTTCAGATCATCCAGATGTGCCGAAAGCCCGGCATAATCGGGATGATTAATCATCGTCGCTGTCCAGTGAGATCACGCCGTCAACGCTGACACTCTTCGGTGTGCAGAGGATGACATTGTGGCCGATCTTCTGAATGGTTCCATCCAGCGCAAATACAACGCCGGTCAGGAAATCGATGGTGCGCTGTGCATATTCACGCTGCAGACGGTGCAGGTTGACAACGCATGCGCGTCTCTGCTTGAGGTGGCGTGCAATCTCTTCCGCTTCCTCAAAGCTTCTCGGTTCAAACAGAACCATCTGTGCATCAGTCGGGATTCTGTTGACAGTTGTCTTCTGTGACTCGTATGTGCTCACAGGCTTTGTGACAGGCTGCTGCTGTACGGGAACCTTGACTTCTTCTTCCTCTTCTTCGTATTCTTCGTCATCATCCTCATCAACGGGTGCGATGAAATTCTTCAGTTTCTCAAATGCCATTTTATATGACCTCCATAACGTATTAATTATAGCATTGCGTGAAAAACACTTTCAATGCATTAAAGCTTCGAAACAGCGCTGTTATCAAGGATTCTGCACAATTCGACGCCGAGCTGGACCGCATTTTCGAAATCATCCAGCCTGCACCAGCAGTTTGAGGAATGAATGTATCTCACCGGAACGCCAATGACAATTGCCGGAACACCGTATGACTGGTTGACCATCGCGCCGTTTGTGCCGCCGCCGCTGCGCACGGACTCCTGAACGGGAATGCCCTTTTCACGCGCAAGATCGAGAGCGAGCTTCTGGAAGCGCCAGTTGGTGATCATGGAAACATCCATGTGTCTGAGCATCGGTCCTCTGCCAAGACCTGCCTGGATCATGTAATCCTCGCTGAATGTGTCATCCGCGGGACATCCCTCATAGCAGATCATGACGGAAGGTTTGAGCGCTTCCGCATTGGAGCGCACACCGCGCTCGCCGACTTCCTCCTGCACAGAGAAGCTTGCCTGCACATTGCATGGAACCTCTTCCTCTTTGAGCCGTTTGAGAACCTCAATCGTGCATGCCACGCCGATGCGGTCATCAAAGGCCTTGCCATAGAAGAGTCCCCTCTCCTCATCAAAGCGGCACTTCACGTCCGGCACACAGGGAGAACCGATGCCAATGCCAAGCGCCTTCACTTCTTCCGCGCTAGTGGCGCCGACATCCATGACCATGTCCGCAACTTCGGGAACGGCATTCTTTTCGGATGCTTTCATGAAGTGCGGAGGCTTGACCGCAATGACTGCCGGAATATCTTTGCCGTCTCTGCTTCGGATCAGGAACGGACTGGAAGGAAAGCACATTCTGCTCCAGCCGCCAAGCGGAAGGAAGCGGATCGTGCCGTTGGGCTTGATCGCCTGAACGATGGCTCCCACCTCATCCATATGCGCATCCAGCATGACATTCGGCTTGTCAGAGCCGGGCTCCTTTTCGCAGCGCACATTGGTCATATGATCTGTATAGGTTTCGTACTCTTCGAGTTCGTTCCTTACAATTGCCGCAACATCATCCTCAAATCCGGACGGGCCGAAGGCATCGGAAAGTGCTTTGATTCTTTCAATTGTTTCCATAACATCACTCCTTGTATGCACTCTATCATATGACAAATACCGCATGATGTCTTTGCATGCGCATGACTTTTCCGGATACTTTCATGCATATACTGTCAGCGCCGCAAAAACAAAAAGTGCAAACCGTATGATACGGTTCACACTTTGAGTGATTCTTTGGATAACGGATCAGAGTACTCGGAAAAACAGCATTGCGATAAATACAATCGCCAGCAGCACGATCAGGGCAATCGGCATGATCGTAAGCCAGGCGGATACGATCAGGGCAAACATGTCCTTTTTATCGATCATATCCTCAAGCGTCGGCTCATAGAGCTTTTCGCCGTTGTATTCCTCATAAATGTCAGCCGCCTGCTCATGCTGGTAATCAAGAGCCCGCTCAACTTTATCCTGGAAAAGCACGTTTACTCCTTGTTCTCTGCCTGCTGAGTATGGTGTTCCTCAATGTCAAGACCATTCATCAGCGGATGGTGGCAGGCAACGAAATGATTCGGCTCAACCTCATCCCATGAAGGAACAACCTGCTTGCAGATTTCTGTGCAGTAACGGCATCTTGTGTGGAACTTGCATCCCTTCGGCGGATTGACCGGTGAAGGAATGTCGCCTTCAAGGATTTTCAGTTCCTTGTCAGCGTCCGGATCGGTTGTCGGGATCGCCGCGATCAGAGCCTGTGTATAAGGATGGATCGGCTTCTTGAACAGATCTGCGGAAGAAGCAAGCTCAACCATGTTGCCAAGATACATAACGCCGATTCTGTCGGAAATATACTTGACGACGGAAAGGTCGTGGGTAATGAACAGATATGTCAGATCCTGCTTTTCTCTAAGGTCCTGCAGAAGGTTGATGATCTGGGACTGGATGGAAACGTCCAGCGCGGATACGGCTTCGTCGCAGACCACGAACTTCGGCTTGACAGCCAGTGCGCGGGCGATGGAGATACGCTGTCTCTGACCGCCTGAGAACTGGTGCGGGAAACGGTGCAGGAAGTAAGGCGCAAGACCGCAGTCATTCATGACGCTCAGAATATAATCCTGCATTCTCGGGCTGTTGCCGGAGAAGATGTTATGCGCTGTCAGACCTTCACCGATAATCTGACCGATTGTGAAACGCGGGTTCAGTGATGAATACGGGTCCTGGAAGATGATCTGCAGATCCTGTCTGAGGATTCTGATTTCATTGTATTCCAGACGGGCAAGGTCGATGCCGTCTGTATAATACTGATCATATTCCTTGAATTCCGGATTGCTGAGATACGGCTCACGCAGCTTCTCAATATTCCGGTTGGCTTCTTCAAGCTCAGCATCGAGCTTTTCGAGCTGTGACTTGTATTCACTGATCTTGCTGTCGTAGCTGCTGAGATTCTTGTTCTTGAATTCAGCGTCTTCACGCTTTGCGGTTATTTCGGAAAGCTTTTCGTTGAGCTGTCTGCGCTTGAGAGCAATCTCATATTTCTTTTCGAATGCGCTCTTGACGGGACCGAGATCATCCAGTGTCACAAGTCCGCCGATGATGTTTGTCACATCCTGCAGAGCGTCATGCGCTTCTTTCTTGGCAGCTTCCAGTTCAGCATGCTTTGCGTACTGTTCTGTTTCGGAAAGCTTTTCGTATTCAGCCTGCAGAGCGTCTCTCTTTTCAGCTGTTGATTTGATCAGAGCCTTGCGCTTGTCAAGGTCCTTGATTGTTTCGAGCATGTACTTCGGAGCGATATCATCGAGCTTCTTGCCGTAGTACATTGTCTGACCGTCTGTCTGACGGTAGAGCTGCAGAATGGTACGTCCGAATGTGGACTTTCCGCATCCTGACTCACCGACGAGACCGAAGACTTCGCCTTCGTAGATATTCAGTGTGATACCGTCATTCGCTTTGACGAATTCACCCTTTTTCTTAAGCGGGAAGTACTGCTTAAGGTTTGTGATCTTCAACAGAACATTCTTATTCGGCTGTGACATGACGGTCCTCCCTTCTAGGATAGAAGCAGCGGATCTGCTGTGTTTCATTTACCTGAACAAGATCAGGCTCCTCGTTCTGGCACTTCTCGGTCGCATATTTGCATCTGGGAGCAAACTTGCAGCCTTTCGGAAGGTTCAGCGGATGAGGCACCGCACCCGGAATGGATTCCAGACGCTCATTCGCATCGGAATCAAGTCTCGGGATGGAGCGGAACAGACCTTCTGTATACGGATGCATATATTCCGGATTGGAGAAGATGGTGCGTCTGGGTGACATTTCGACGACCTGTCCGCAATACATAACCGCAACATCATCAGCCATCTGGTTGATGACACCAAGGTCATGGGTGATGAACAGAATGGATGTTCCGAGTTCTTTCTTCAGATCATTCATCAGCTTCAGGATCTGAGCCTGGATGGTAACGTCAAGCGCTGTTGTCGGCTCATCGGCGATCAGAAGCTTGGGACGGCAAGCCAGTGCCATGGCGATCATGACACGCTGTCTCATACCGCCTGAAAGCTGATGAGGATACTGCTTCGCGACGATCTCCGGATTCGGGATCTTGACGTCCGCGAGGATTTCAACGACCTTCTTAGCCGCTTCCTTCTTGGACATGCCCTGGTGGATGATGAATGTTTCAGCAACCTGTTTCTCAACCGTGAACACGGGGTTCAGGGAAGTCATCGGTTCCTGGAAGATAACGGAAATCTTGTTTCCGCGGATCTTGTACATTTCCTGCAGTGATTTCTTTGTCAGGTCCTCGCCTTCGAAGATGATCTCACCGCTTTCAATATAACCGTTGGCGTCAAGCAGCTGCAGAATGGACATCGCGGATACGCTCTTGCCCGATCCGGACTCACCGACGATACCGAGAGTCTTGCCTTCGTCTACTGAATAGTCAACGTCATTGACGGCCTTAACAATACCTTTCTTGGTTGTAAAGTAGGTATGCAGATTTTTAACTTCAAGCAATGCCATAATAGTCCTCCTTTATCTACCAAGTGATTTCGGGTCAACCGCTTCACGGATCGCATCACCCATCAGGTTGATGCAGATGGTGCAGACACCGAAGATCGCAGCCGGGAATACCCAGCGCCACCAGTACTGCTGAATGACAACCGAGTTGTTCGCGCCGGTCAGCATATTTCCCCAAGTGGGTGTAGGCGGAGTAATACCGAATCCGAGGTAGCTGAGTGATGACTCAGTCAGCATACATGTCGCAAAACCGAGGGTTGCCTCAACGAGCAGGATGGACATGACGTTGGGAAGGATATGCTTGAAAATAATGCTGCTTTCCTTGACACCCATTGCCTGGGCAGCAAGGACGAATTCCTTTTCACGTTCCGCGAGAATCTGGGCACGGATCAGACGGCAGATACCGGTCCAGCTTAAGAGGCCGAGCACCACCATGATCAGATACATACGCAGCTGAACATCGATTCGGGCACCGATGATCGCTGAGAGCAGAAGTGCAAACGGAAGGAACGGCAGCGCACCGATAACTTCGGTGATACGCATGATGATCAGGTCGGTCTTGCCGCCGAAATAGCCGGCAATCGCACCGAGAACAACACCGATGATGAGAGCAATAATTTCCGCAATCGCACCGACGGTCATTGTTGTCTTACCGCCATGGATAATTCTTGTCAGAATATCACGGCCCATGTCATCTGTTCCGAGCGGATGACCTTTCAGTCCCCATGTCTCAACTTCGCCTGTTGTTGTAACAGCATAGTTCTGATAGAAACCGGAGAATACAGTAGCGATATCGCCGTTGTTGACGGAATCCGGCACATCAGCCTGACCATGGGAGTTGTCGCCCCATGAGATGACATCGTTGTTGTCCATCAGAGCTGTGTAGTGATAGCGTCCGCCGTAGATTTCAACAGGCTTGGATTCAAATTCCGGAACATTTCTCTCGCCGTGAGTTCCGCTGCCCCAGATTGTGATCTTACCATTCTGATCAACCGCAGCCATTGTTTCGCCGCTTGCCGCGATATCGACAACACCGCTGGAGAGGCTGGACGGAATATTTGCAAACGGATTGCCGGTCTTCAGACCGCCGTAAGCGACGGAGCCGTCATCCAGAAGCAGGCAGTAGTTATAAGTCGAAATTGCGATTTTCTTGATGCGTCCCTGGTACTCGGATTTGACATCAATATCAGCCATGTTGGAGTTGCCCCAGAAGTAAGCTTCGCCGTCTTCTGTCACAACGCCGCTGATCTGATAGCCGGCTTCAAGCTGAATAACCTTGCCGGCCTTGTTAATTCTGCTTGTGCCTGCCAGCTCATCGGGAATTCTGTCCTGACCGAGTCTGGTGTTGCCCCAGACGTAGACCTTGTTTTTGTCATCGAGTGCAACGACATGGTCATAACCTGCCGCGACATCAATGATCTTCGCCTTCTTGACTTCTTCCGGAATCTTTTTGATATCCAGAGTTTCTGTAATCTTTGTATGTCCCCAGACATAGACGTTGCCGTCTGTGTCGCATCCGATACCGAAGGTCGGGCCGGACGCAATCGCCTGAACCTTGTTCTTCATCTGCTTCGGAATGGACATCATTGTTGTTGTCGGAGGAACGTTGAGCTGTGTGTTGTCGGCAGCACCGAGATCAAGTTCAACGAAATGCGGGCCGACGCTTACAAAGATGAAGATCAGGATGAAGACAATCAGACCGGTCATACCGAGTCTGTTGTGCAGGAAGTTGTCCAGCATCATCTTTCCGGGAGACTGGATCTGTTCCTCGACCATGACATCCACTTCTTTGTTGCGGTTGCCGAACAGCCTTGCAAGAAGTGAGTTTTTCTTTTTCTTTTCAGACATAACTATAATCTCCCTTCTTACTTATCCACACGTACACGCGGATCGACAAAGCTGTAGCTGAGGTCCATGATCAGAGCGCCTACAAGGCTGACCACGCAGTAGAACATCTGCATTGCCAGAGCCAGGTCATAGTCATGGCTGTTGAGCGCTTTGATATAGAGGGAACCCATACCGTTGATACTGAATGTGTTTTCAATAATAACTGAACCTGAGAAGATACCGAGGAACCAGCCGATAATCAGTGTAATGACAGGAAGCAGCGCATTTCTCCAAGCATGGGAGTAAATGACTGTCTTTTCCTTGACACCCTTCGCACGTGCGGTCTTGATATGATCCATGCTCAGCGCATCGATCATGGCAGCACGGACATAACGTGTCATTCCGCCCAGGGAGCCGAATGTGATAACAATCAGCGGGAGTGCGAAATAATACAGCATATCGAGCATTTTTCTCAAGCCTGTGTAATTGGCACCGGGTGTACCCATGCCGCTGACCGGGAACCATCTCAGAATGACCGCGAACAGGAAGATGAACACAAGGGCAATGATGTAGACAGGAATACTGTAACCGATGATTGTGAAGACCATCGTGAAGTTGTCAATCTTGCTGCCCTTATGAACCGCACAGTAAATTCCAAGCGGAATTGTGATTCCAAGTGCAAGAATGGTCGAGAAGATGTTCAGGAAGATCGTTGTCTTCATCGGTGCAACAACGACTTCAATGATGTTCTTCTTGAAGTACAGCGAATAGCCGAGATTGCCCTGGAGCAGACCGTTGAATCCGTTCTTGACGGTCGGCATCAGGCCCATCCAGCGTGCGTAGCGGAGAATGATCGGATCATCAAGACCCATCTCCAGACGAAGCTGCTGGTACATTTGCTGATACTGTTCAGGCTTCAGTGAGGTCTTCATTGCTTCAAGCTGATTACGGGCAGGATCACTAGGGATCAGGTTAAACAGGAAATACATCAGAAAAGAAACAATAAAGAAGACAATCACCATGTAGAGAATTCTTTTAATAATATACTTTTTCAAGGTGGCTCCCCCTCTCTTTATATGAACTTATTACCCGCATAAGAGCCGAAGCTGATCTTCTGCTTTTATGCTGATAATAAGATTCAAAATCTCTATAAATCATAGAAACCAGCAGAGTACACTGCTTTGTTATGCACTCTGCTGGTTGCATGCCTCTGGTTATTTATTATGAATCAGAATCTAAGATTATTCCTCAATATATGCATAGACAACTGCCTGATAGAAGTCAAACAGTGAGTTGCATTCGAGGTTCTTGATCTTGGAATTCATAATGTCGTAATAAACGTTGGAATACAGCGGAACTTCAGGGAGGTAGTCATTCCATTCATCGATGAAGTCTACCCAAGTCTGCAGATATGTTGCGTCGTCGCCAGCTTCAACACCATAAACCATATCCATGGAGAGCTTGTCGAGCTTTTCATCATCTGTGAAGTTGGTGTTCCATCCCTGAGCTACCAGATCCGGATCCATTGTGAACTGGTAGGACTGGTCATAGAGAGCTGTGAAGTTTGTAGCGAGGTTGTACATGCCATATGTCTTGACACCATACTGTTCACCCTGAGTTGCATCACGGTACATGTAGTTCAGAAGGTCGTCGAAGGACATAACGTTCTGGTTGATTTCCATACCGGCCTGCTTTGTCTGTTCGCCGTTAGCGAGCATGACAGCGAGGAGTTCGGATACGGAGTTGCCTTCAGAAGAGGACCATTCAATGTGGAGAGGCATCAGCTTCTTGCCGCCGACTTCAACAACACCTGTATAGTCTTTGCCTTCAGCAACCTTAGCTTCTTCGTCTGTAACTTCCTTGTAACGGACAAGGCCGGAACCGTCTACATAGTCTGTGCCGTCAGCATTGTAAACCCAGCCGCCTTCCTTGAGGACTTCGACTGCCTTATCAAGGCTGTAGTCATATGTTTCGAGCTTTTCAGCAAGCTGTTCTTTGGAGTCATTGTACATCCAGGAAGCGATTCCGTAAGGACCGTGAACGACTGAACCGTAACCTTCGCAGAACTGGTTAGCGAATTCATTTCTGTCGAGCAGGTAAGCAACTGCATGACGGACTTCCTTGAACTGTGTCGGACCGAAGTCGCACTGGAACATCAGCTTACCATAACCGTTACGGTCATAGTGTACTTCAGAGAATCCACCAGCTTCAACGAGGTCGAGAGCTGCGTTAACCTGAGCACCGCCTGTGATGGCAGAGAGGAAGTCGATTGCGCCTGTCTTCAGAGCGTCAATCTGTGTTTCATCTTCAGCCTTGACAACGATGATCTTTTCAACATGAGGCTTCTGGCCTTCGAAGTTTCCACCGTAGTTCGGGTTGATTTCGAGTGTAGCTGTGAGAGCTGCCTGGTCGAATTCCTTCAGTGTGTAAGGGCCCGCAGAGATTCTGTCAGCATATACATAACGGGAAGCGTCGAGTTCAGCTGCTGTGATTTCACCATCTGCGAAGTAAGCGCCGTCGCCGTCGTCAGCAACCTTGATGTCTGCCTGGCTCGGAGCATAGAGCTTCATGGAAATCGGGGACAGAGAAGCATAGCTCTCTTCGAAGTAATAAGGAACATAGTCAGATGTGATGGAGATTGCATATGTGTAATCGTCAATCAGTCTGACACCGGACAGTTTGTTTGTCTCGCCGTTCTGGTATTCCTTGGCGCCGACAACCTGGTCAGAGGAAACTTTTGCGCCAGCTTCCTTGTTCTGTGCGGAGTAAGCAACGAGTGCATAAGCGACATAGTTAGCAGCTGTGATCGGATCGCCGTTGTTGAATGTCAGGCCTTCCTTGATCTTGACTGTGAATGTCTTTGTGCCGTCATCGTTTGCGACAGATTCGATACCTGCGCATGTTGTAGCGTTTTCGACGAGTTCGCCGCCCTGGTCTGTTGTGACTGTTCCGTAGTCATCAATCAGCTGACGAACCATAGCGTCTGAAGCGTTGTTTGTCCACCAAGCATTACCAAGGTCACCGGACAGTTCGGTTGTGCTTCCGTAGATGATCTGGCCGCCGACTTTCGGTTCGCCAGAGCCTTCGGAATCAGTGTTGCCTGAAGCTTCGCCGCTGCCTGAGCATCCTGCAAGCATTGCAAGAGCAAGAACACCAGCTAACCACTTTCTTGAATTGCTCATTTTCTTTCCCTCCTAAGCAATACATCAATGCATTAAATCGATGCATTTATACAAGGTATTTTATTATTTCTCATACACACTGTCAATGATACACGCTTTTTTACAAGGCCCTTTCTTCCAAGAAATGTGTAAATTTTCAACCGATGATGTAAATACTTTCTCGTATTTTCATAAGTCAAATATCCGGCTGTTTCAGGCGAAACTTCCCGGCCGCCGGTCTGTTTCCTGCATGTTCTGAAACATTCCGTCTTCCTTTCTTTTATGATGCAGTTCAAAAAAGTCTTTGATTATCTGCATTTTTTTACGTCACCTGCCTTATTTTCGGCGGCGTGTCCGGCATTGCTTTTCACTGAACGTTCTGATTTCATCTGCCGCAAGGAAAAAGCAGGAGCATCCCTTTCCGGCTTCCCCTGCCCTTTGCGCCGTCATTTCATGATCTGAAGACAACTGTTTCATATTTATTAAGATTGATGAGATTTAAGCTGTTACCGTGTCAGTTTGACACGGCTGAACCGTGAACCAGCTCAAAATCCATTCCGCTGACCTTTCGGGCAAATATCACGCAAAGTCCCGCCGTCATCAGCTGCAGGCCCGCAACAATCAGGGTGCTGCTGAGTGAAACAGTTCCGGAAGACACAAAGAAGCGGATGATTTCGGCTGCGGCCGTGATGAATGCGGCGATTTCAATCACCGTTGTCTGTGCGCCGAATGGAGGAACGCATTTCTCATACAGATCTTCGCAGATCTCGCTGCCGCTCAGAGTGAACTCGGCAAGCCTTGCGCATAGAAACAGAAGAACACACAGCCCCACCGCAAACGGAATCAGCACAAACAGATTGTCCACCATTCCGGTAGCAGGTATACAGCCGGAGGCAATGGCACAGACCAGGGCCGGTGCGGCACACAGCCACAGGATGAGCTTTGTCTTTTTCAGTTCAGCGTCTGAACCGGTGTGTCTGCGCAGATTGCCGATGTATTCATATTTCCCGTCTTTTTTGCGGTACAGCTGCTTTTTTTGTTTTTCTTTTTCAAACAGTCCCATATTGCTTACTCCCATTAATATCCGAGGGTTTGACTCACGTATTTTAATCTGCCTGTTTTGTTTCTTCAATTCTTTGTTTTATGGTATACTCTTATTTGCAATTGGAGAATTACCCAAGAGGCTGAAGGGGGCGGTTTCGAAAACCGCTAGACGTGAAAGCGTGCGGGGGTTCAAATCCCTCATTCTCCGCCATGATTGAAAAAGCGCTGAGGATTCAGCGTTTTTTCTTTTCCATTATATATGACAGATATTTTTACAGCTTTTCGATTTCACAGTCGCGCATATAGAACGGAACCGTCTGTTCGGGCAGACCGTCTTTCATAATAATATCCGGTGTTCCCTTGATCAGAGGTCTCATATAGTCCAGCGCTTCTTCCGTGACACCCCTGAAATTGGGCAGCAGCCATTTTTCCGGGAAATTGCGTACGAAGTTGGCAACTTTGTCGGCATCGATTGCAGTGAATTCCACATCGTATTCATCGACATCCGTTCTTCTGCGGATGCTGACCATCTTGCCGGTAAAGGAAGGATCCGCAGAACGCATGTGCGCGCTCAAGCCGAGACGGAACGATTCCGTCACATCAACTCTGGATTGTTCGGTCGCGTGGCAGCGCTGGGAGCTGGAAAGGTCCATGACCTTGCAGCGGGCACATACACCCGAATCAAGAATCATCTCCTCAAGCGCTTTGCCTGCTCCGCCAAGCACGGCATGGCCGAAGAGGTCATTGCGTGCCTCACCGGCGCTGACATATGTGCCGTCGGGATAATGAGCTCCTTCGGAAATCACCACGAAGCATTTGGACTTCGCTTCAATGCATGCCTTGATTTCCTCAAGAACGGTCTCCTTGTCAAAGTTCTTTTCGGGAACGATCAGAATATCGACGATGTTCGAAAGGCATGCCGAAGCGGCAAGCCATCCGGCATCTCTTCCCATCGTTTCAAGAATGAAGACTTCCTTGCGGCTGGCCGGGTAAACGTTGACATCCTGCCAGCACTGCAGAGCGGTGGTGGCGATGAATTTGGCTGCGGATGCGAAACCGGGCGCGTGGTCGATCTGTTCCAGATCATTGTCAATGGTCTTGGGACAGCCGATGAAGCGTCTGTTTTTGATGCCGTTTCTCTTTGCGTATTCGGAAAGCGAGGCAACCGTGTCCATGGAGTCGTTTCCGCCGATATAGAAAAGGGTCTCGACATTGTATTTCTCCATGATCTTCATGATCTTCTCGAAATCCTCGAGATTGTCTCTTTTCAGCTTGTAGCGGCATGAGCCGAGTGCGCTTGAGGGGGTCTGCCTCAGTATCAGGTTTTCATGTTCGGTCATTTTGGTCAGATCGACAAAGCGTTCCTGAAGAACACCCTCGATCCCGTTGATTCCGCCGTAAACATGGTCATAGAGCGGATTCAGCTGGTTCGCCTTGATAATGCCGGCAAGGGTCGCGTTGATGACTGAGCTCGGACCGCCGGACTGAGCAACAATACAATTTGCCATAATGATATTTTCTCCTGTAATTACCAACTCAATTATAACAAAACAACAACAGGCGGGTACGCACTGTTGCTGTTTTTGACTATGATTCTTCGCTGAGTTCTTCCCACTCGTCCATCAGGCGGGCGGTGTCATTTTCCAAAGCGGTGATCTTTTCATCGAGCTCATTGAGCTTTGTATAATCCTGGTAATATTCCGGATCAAAGCGCAGTTCCCTGAGTTTTTCCAGTTCCGCCTCGGTTTCGGTGATCTTCTTTTCCACCGCGGCAAGACGTCTTCTTCTGCCTTCCGGGGATAAGCGCTTCTTCTCATCCTTCTGGACAGAGGCTTTTGGCACCTCGGCCTTCTGAATGATGTTCTTTTCCCTGGCGCGCTCCATATATTCCTCATAGGTGCCGTCAAAGAATTCGGTTGTTTCATCATCATTGAGAATGAGCAGGCCGGTGGCCAGCTGGTTGATGAAATAACGGTCATGGGACACGAAGAGAATGGAACCGGTGAAGCCTTTCAGTGATTCCTCAAGCGCCTCCTTGCCGGGGATATCAAGATGGTTGGTCGGCTCATCGAGAATGAGCATGTTGGAATGTTTCAATAACAGCTTGGCAAGCGAAAGTCTCACCTTCTCGCCGCCTGAGAGCACATCGACGGTTTTGAACACATCATCCGCCGAGAACAGAAACTGTCCGAGCACTCCCCGCACCGCGGTTCTGTCCAGTTCGGGATTTTCATCCCAGAGTTCCTCCAGTACGGTCTTGCCGCTGGAGAACTGCGCCAGCTGCTGATCGAAATAGCCGACTTCAATCTGATGGCCGTAAAGGAATGACCCGCTTAATGGCGCCTGCAGTCCCATCAGAGTTTTGACCAGGGTGGATTTGCCGGTGCCGTTGGAGCCGATCACGCCGATGCGGTTTCCCCTGTGCATTTCCAGTGAAACCTCACATAAGGGCTTGTCATATCCGATGACCAGCTTTTCAACATCGAGCACCCTTTCGCCGCCTTTGATGGCAGGCGTGAAATGAGCGTGGAATGTTTTCGTGTCGGCTTTCTCCACTTCGATTTTATCCATCCGTTCAAGATATTTGATCTTGGACTGTGCAAAGGCCGCCTTGTTTTTCTTATAGCGGAATTTCTCAATCAGTGCCTGCAGACGCTGGATATCCTTCTGCTGTCTGTCATAGGCCTGCTGAAGACGTTCGAGATCATTCTCCTTCTGAATGGTGAAGGAGGAGTAGCTGCCTGTGTAGCGCTTCATCTTTCCGAATTCCATGTCATAGACATAATCCGTGACACGGTCCAGGAACATACGGTCATGGGATACGACCACGACCGCTCTGGGATAGTTTTTCACATAGCCTTCCAGCCATTCAATCGCGGAAAGATCGAGGTGGTTGGTCGGCTCATCGAGAAGAAGCACATCGGGTTTGGACAGCAGCAGACGCACAAAGGCGATTCGTGTCTTCTGTCCGCCGGAGAACTCGCCGATCTTCTTTTTCAGATCGGAAAGATCAAAGCCGAAACGGGTGAAGACGGTTTTCATTTCCGATTCCCAGTTATATCCGTTGACCGACTCGAATTCCTCCTGAAGCCGGGCGTATTGGGCAAGAATCTTCTCATTCACATCGGTTTCCATCTGTTTTTCAAGCTCACGCATCTCATCCTGAAGTTCAAAGACATGCGCGTAGATGGTCATCAGCTCCTCTTCGACGGTTCTTTCATCATGTTCCAGAACTTTCTGGGCAAGGTAGCCGATGGTGATGCCGTTCTGTTTTGATATGGTTCCCCTGTCAAAGTTTTCCTCTCCGCAAAGGCATCTCAGAAAGGTCGTCTTGCCGCAGCCGTTGCGGCCGACAATGGCGATTTTCTCTTTTCCGCGGATCTCAAAATTACAGTCCTCGAAGACTGTCTCGGCTCCGTAGTATTTGGCTGCTCTGCTGATCTGGTAAAGCATAAAACGACTCCTTAAAAAACGGGAATGGAGTTTTCTGAGAATTCCATTCCCCGTTGATTTTGTTCAGTGAATCAGAATAAGAGGTTGCGCGGTGTTCTTGCGAACGGGATGACGTCTCTGATGTTCTCCATGCCGGTGATGTACATGACCAGACGCTCAAAGCCCAGTCCGAATCCGGCATGCTGGCAGCCGCCGTATCTGCGCAGGTCGAGATACCATTCCAGAGTTTCCTTGTTCATGCCGAGTTTTTCCATCTTGGCCTCAAGCAGATCAAGTCTCTCTTCTCTCTGGCTGCCGCCGACCAGTTCGCCAACTCCCGGCACAAGCAGATCGCATGCCGCGACTGTCTTGCCGTCATCGTTCTGTCTCATATAGAAGGCCTTGATTTCCTCCGGATAGTTGATCAGGAATGTCGGACCCTTGACAACCTTTTCGGTGATATAGCGCTCATGTTCGGTATTGAGATCCATACCCCAGTAGATGTTGCTGTTTTCAAACTTGACATCCGCCTGCTTGAGCAGTTCGATTGCTTCTGTGTAAGGCATTCTGCGGAATTCGCTGTTTCTGACATGATTGAGTCTTTCCAGAAGGGTAGTGTCGATTCTTTCGTTGAAGAACTTCATTTCCTCCGGGCATGTCTCAAGGATATAGTCGATGCAGTACTTGATCATGTCCTCGATCACATCCATATCATATTCCAGATCGGCAAATGCCATTTCCGGTTCAATCATCCAGAACTCGGCCGCGTGGGTTGTGGTGTTGGAGTTTTCCGCACGGAAGGTCGGTCCGAATGTATAGACATCACGGAAAGCAAGCGCGAAGGCTTCCGCCTGCAGCTGACCGGAAACGGTCAGTGAGGCATGCTTGCCGAAGAAGTCCTCTTCATAGTTCGCATCGTCTCTTGTTGTGACGGTGAATGTCTCACCTGCACCCTCGGCATCGTTGCCGGTGATGATCGGTGTGTTGACATAGACAAAGCCCTGTTCCTGGAAGAACTGGTGGATCGCCATGGCAAGGCAGGATCTGACTCTGAATACTGCCGAGAATGTGTTTGTGCGGGGACGCAGATGTCCGACCTCACGCAGATATTCAAAGGAATGTCTCTTCTTCTGCATCGGATATGTGCCGTCGCACGCGCCTTCGAGATTGATCTCAGCCGCCTGGATTTCAAAAGGCTGTCTGGCATCCGGTGTCGGCACATATTTGCCGATGACCGAGATCGCGGTTCCGGTCAGGTATTTGCTGACCTTGTCATAATCCGCAAGCGAGTCGGCGGAATAGACAATCTGCACATTCTGGAAATAAGTTCCGTCATTGAGTGCGATGAAAGACACATTCTTGCCGGCACGGTTAGTGCGGATCCATCCCTGGACCTGAACATAATCGGTCTGGTCTCTTTCAAATTCAGTTGCGTCTTTTGTCAGTGCATAAAGTTCACGGACGCTCATTTCTGTAGGCATAATTCTTATCTCCTTCTATTTCCGGTAGTGTCAAAAATCGTCATTTTTTCCGATTTCCGACCTACTCTTTTTTTGTATCTTCAAGCAGTTGTACACCGCTCAAATCCTTGTTTGTTCACCTAAATTTAAAAGGTGGTAGTTCTGTGCTATCTTAAAGTCGCCAAACCATAGAAAGGAGAACTATCACCCGTGGAAAATATATCACATATTCTCGAGGCAATACAGTCTCTTTCGGCTCAGCTGTTTGTCTTCAGAACGAATATTGAACCTTTAACTCTCATTCAGAATGTCCCGGAAGATCTGGCAAATCTTATTAACAATCCTGAACTCTCTGAACTCATTGATTCCGCATGTTTGGCTGCGATG
>JNJQ01000016.1 GCA_000701725.1 Erysipelotrichaceae bacterium NK3D112 | reverse complement strand
TGCCTACGGATAATCCCACAACAGAGATCGTGACTTATACAGTTACAGACGCTAATGATAAACGATATTACATTGATGACTACGCTCCGGACAGTTACCATGAAGTCGGTGATTATACAGTGCTTCCGGTATTCGTCAAACCATTCAGGAAAAAGAATGGAGACCCATCATATTCCCTGTCCGTTCAGAAAGCATACAAACATCAGTCAAAAGGTGAATCATTCTGATATAGCAAAGAACCCGTATATCCTTGATCCGATATACGGGTTCATAAGTTCATTCCTTCTCTTATTTGACCGACTGCGATTGGTAATGAGCAAAAGATGTCTCCTAAGCCTTACGGCTATAGAAGGAGCCTGCGCCGCCTGCTAGTCAATAATTGTTACGCGCCGCGTTTTTTCAGATAATTGTAAGCCGAAAGCGCAACCGGGATGAGCATGATTCCCGCACCCAGCAGTGCAACTGAACGGGCACCCAGGCTATCCATCATCACACCGCTGTAAAGCAGCGCGATGATTCCCGCAAAGCTTCCGTACATCGCATCCGAAAGTGAATGCGCCGTGTTTTTGAGTGACCCGCTGACCGACTTCTCGGTGATCTCACGCATTGTCGGCAGCATCAGTCCATAGCTCACATTGTTGAATACCGTGCCGAGGATGACCATCGCCGGACCTGCCGCGGTGAAGATCAGGATCATCGTGATCAGCTCGCACACGCTCATCATCACAAGTCTTAATGAAGAAGGAATCACTCTGAGATTGCCGGAAATGAAGATGAACACCGCCTGCACCATGACGCCGATGAAGGAATCCAGGCCAAGGATTGAAACATCTCCGCCAACGCTGGAAATGATGACTGTTTTCAGGTTGTTGATCGGTGAGACCGCGATACCGGTGGTAAAGAGAATGACCACTAAGAACATATACGGTCTGATCTTAAACAGTTCCGCAGGACTGTTCTTTTCTTTTGTCGCGGTGGCTCGCACTTCATAAGGCTCTTCCTTTGTGATGAGTGCCATGATGAGAACCAGCGCAGCGGAAATGCCGAAGGCAAACGGCATGACGATATAACCGAGCGCATTGATCAGTTGTCCCATCACCAGCATCATCACCGCAAATCCCGCGGAGCCAAGCGCTCTTGCCCGGCCGTATACGGAAGCGTCACGGTTGAAGCTTCTTAACATCCAGGAATCCAGGTTGGATCCAAGCGGCGCAAACAGGAAGCCTGCCGGCGGATACATGCATGCGGCGATCCAGACGTTTTTCTGTGCCGTGAAATAGATTGCCAGAGCGGCCAGAAGCGTTGCCGTGAATGAGAAGATGAACACCTTCCGGTTGGTCTTCAGGCGGTCGCACATGCTGCCCCAGAAGAAGGCGCCGATGAACGAAAGTCCCATGTATGTTGCCAGCATGATCGACAATGCCGTGCTGCTCAGTCCGCATGAGAGCAGATATGTGGATGTGTAGCCCGCAAAAGCGGCGATAAACGCCCAGTAAAGCGCATCAAGCACTGCAAATTTCGTAAAGGTTTTCGCGTCAACAATGTTCATATCTGTTCTCTCCGCGGTTATCTTAACGTATCGGAATGGTCTGTTCAATACAAATGATTGTGTTGTTCATATCTGCATGGATGATCCGATTAATCAGTAATTCATATCGAATCTTTCATGCATTATCAGTATAATATTTAAGACAAAACAGCTAAGGAGGCTGCCTATGTTCAGAATTATTAAGAAAGAAGTCCTCGCGCCCAACATCTATCTCATGGATGTAGAGGCTCCGCGTATTGCGAAACATGCCCTGCCCGGCCAGTTTCTGATTGTCCGTGTTGATGATGAGGGAGAACGCATTCCCCTGACCATCTGCGATTACGATGCCGAAAACGGTATTGTGCAGATCGTCTTCCAGGCAATCGGCGCGGAAACGCACAGAATGGCGAATCTTGAAACCGGCGACTGCTTTGCCGATATGGTTGGTCCTCTCGGCAGACCGAGCGATCTGTGTGAGATTCCCGTTGAAGAACTGAAGAAAATGAAGATCTGCTTCATCGCCGGCGGTGTCGGAACCGCTCCGGTATACTGCCAGCTGAAATGGCTCAAAAACAACGGTGTCAATGTCGACTGCATCCAGGGTGCCCGCACAAAGGACATCATCATCCTTGAGGATGAGATGAGAGCGGTCAGCGATCTGCACATCTGCACGGATGACGGCTCCTATGGCATCAAGGGAAATGTCTGCGTCGCGCTGGAACAGCTGATCAGTGAAGGAAAACAGTTTGACAGAGTCGTTGCGATCGGCCCGATGATCATGATGAAATTCGTCTGCCAGCTGACAAAGAAGCTGAACATTGAAACAATCGTTTCCATGAACCCGATTATGGTCGACGGCACCGGCATGTGCGGCGCCTGCCGTCTGATGGTCGGCGACCAGGTGAAGTTCGCCTGTGTAGACGGTCCTGAATTCGACGGTCACCTGGTAGACTTTGACCAGGCGATGCAGAGAATGAAGCTCTACAAGAATGAGGAAACCCGCCTGCTTCTCAAAGAGCAGGAAGGCGAAAGCCATCATGGCGGATGCGGCAACTGCTAAGACGGAAAGGAAACAATGATATGACAATGGATATGATGAAAAAAGTTCCTGTCCGTGAACAGGATCCGAAAGTCAGAGCTGCCAACTTTGATGAAGTATGTCTCGGTTATAACAAAGAGGAAGCCGAAGCGGAAGCGCAGCGCTGCCTCAACTGCAAGCGTCCCTTCTGTGTGCAGGGATGCCCTGTCTCCATTGATATTCCCGGCTTCATCGCCAAAGTCAAGGAAGGCGATGTCGAAGGCGCATACAATGTGATCAGCCAGTCCAGTGCCCTGCCTGCCATCTGCGGCCGTGTCTGCCCGCAGGAATCGCAGTGTGAAGGCAAATGTGTCAGAGGCATCAAAGGCGAAGCCGTTTCCATCGGCAAGCTGGAAAGATATGTCGCCGACACTGCCCGTGAAATGGGCATCCGTCCGGTTGTGACAGCAGAGAAAAAAGGAAAGAAAGTTGCCGTCATCGGTTCCGGTCCGGCAGGTCTGACCTGTGCGGGCGATCTGGCCAGAATGGGCTATGATGTCACCATCTTCGAAGCTCTCCACAAAGCCGGCGGTGTTCTGGTCTACGGTATTCCCGAATTCCGTCTGCCCAAGGACGCGGTTGTCGAAAAAGAAATCGAAAATGTCAAAGCGCTCGGCGTGAAGATTGAAACCGATGTCGTCATCGGCAAATCCGTTACCGTTGACGGTCTGATGAAGGATGAGGGCTTCGATGCCGTCTTCATCGGCAGCGGCGCCGGTCTGCCCCGCTTCATGAATATTCCGGGCGAACAGGCCATGGGCGTCTTCAGCGCCAATGAATACCTGACCCGCTCCAACCTGATGAAGGCATTCCGTGAGGATTCCAGAACCCCGATCATGCGTGCGAAGAAAGCAGTCGTTGTCGGCGGCGGCAACGTGGCAATGGACGCGGCGAGAACCGCTCTCCGTCTTGGCGCGGAAGTTCATATCGTCTACAGAAGAAGCGAAGCTGAACTGCCGGCAAGAAAAGAGGAAGTCGAACATGCCAAGCAGGAAGGCATCATCTTCGATCTGCTTACCAATCCGGTTGAAATCCATGCCGATGAAAACGGCTGGGTCAAAGGCATCACATGCATCAGAATGGAACTCGGCGAACCGGATGCTTCAGGCAGAAGATCCCCCGTTCCGGTGGAAGGCTCCGAATTCTATATTGAGTGCGACGCGGTGATTATGTCGCTGGGAACTTCCCCCAACCCGCTGATCTCCTCCACCACCGAAGGTCTTGATATCAACCGCAGAAAGTGCATCGTCGCCGATGAAGCAAACGGCCAGACATCCAAGCCCGGCGTCTTCGCAGGCGGTGATGCGGTAACCGGCGCAGCCACTGTCATCCTGGCAATGGGAGCCGGCAAAGCGGCAGCCAAAGGCATCGACGAATATCTCAGCAACAAATAAGAACAAACAGACGCATACTGTATCACGGTATGCGTTTTTATCTGCACATTTTCCAAAACCGCACGCATGAACAGCGGGCACGTGACAGATGAACATTTCCAAGATTATAATGAACATACCGCAGCAGGTCTTGTCTGAGCGGACAATGAGACCTCATTCATCATCTGCTCAGCAATTGCAAAAGACCCAGAAAGGACAATTACAAAATGAAACTCGGAATCATCGGATCCGGAGGTATCGTCAAAAACTTCCTCCCCTTCCTGGCTCAGATGGAAGGCCTCGAACTCAAAGCCATGTTATCCACCCCGCGCTCGCTGGAAGACGCAAAGCTGACCGGCGCACAGTTCGGCATTGAAAATGTCACATCGGATTTTGAAACCTTCTGTGCTTATGACATTGACACCGTCTATGTCGCGGTGCCCAATTTCATGCACTATGACTACTGCAAAAAAGCGCTGGAAAGAAAGCTCAATGTCATCGTTGAAAAAACGATGGTCTCCAACATTGAGGAAGCGCTGTCGCTGAAACAGATCGCGGAAGAAAACAGATGTTTCCTCTTTGAAGCGATCACCACGCTGTATCTTGGCAATTATCAGAAAATCCGCGAATGGCTGCCGCGCATCGGCACCGTCAAAATCGCCCAGAGCCAGTACAGCCAGTACTCAAGCCGCTACAACGCATTCCGCGCAGGCGAGGTTCTTCCGGCCTTTGATCCGGCCAAGGCGGGCGGCGCGCTGATGGATCTGAACCTTTACAACATCCACTACATCATGGGCCTCTTCGGAAAGCCTGAAAGCTGCCAATACTTTCCCAACATCGAGCGGAACATTGATACCTCCGGAACTCTGATCCTGCAGTATGACGGTTTCATTGCCGTATGCACCGCAGCCAAGGACTCCAAAGGCATGCGGGGCGGACTGATCCAGGGAACCGACGGCATCATCCGTTCAGAAGCCTCCCCCAACCTTGTCGGCAAGGTGACGCTTGAACTCAATGACGGCACCGTCGAGGAATATGATGACGGCTTTACGGATAAGCGCATGATTCCCGAATTTGAAGCTTTCATCAAAGCCATCAACACGGATGACTACGCCTTCTGCATGGAAATGCTCGACAGATCCATAGCGGTTACAAAGGTGCAGACCGAAGCCAGAAAGAACGCGGGCATCTTCTTCACCGCTGACGAAAAATAAGTAATTTAAAAAGTCTTCCCGTTTGTTCCGGATATGGAACGGGGAAGACTTTTTTCAGTTATGAATGTTTCAGTCGGACAGATCCTGACCGTTGGAAGCGATCACCTTTTTCAGCCAGTGATATGACTTCTTCGGAACGCGCTTCATATCGCGCAGATCATGATTGGTGCGGTTGACGAATACCACGCCATAGCGTTTTCTCATATCACCCTGTGAGGAAAGGATGTCAATCAGACCCCAGCCGAGATAGCCGAGAATCTCAACGCCGTCCTCATGCATGGCATCAAACATCGCTTTGATATGATTGCGGTGATATTCAATGCGGTAATCATCCTCAATCTCATGGACGCCGTCCCATTCCTCCTGCACACCGATGCCGTTTTCAATCGGGAATACAGGCAGGCCATAGCGCTGATACATCTTGTTCATCACATCGCGGAATCCGAGCGGATCAATCTGCCAGTTCCATTCGGTCGCCTTGATATACGGATTGTTCTGGGCACCCTGGACCAGATACTCATTGACATATGCGCCTGGTTCAATCTTCAGAGAATTGATGGTATTGGAAGCGTAATAAGAGAAGCAGAGATAGTCCTCTTTATGGGCGGCAAGATCCGCAAGCTCCTCTTCCGTAAGCCCCGCGTCAATTCCCTTCACCTTGATATAGTGGAGCCATTCATGAGAGAAATGTCCCTTTGCGAATGCGTCAAGCAGATTGAAGTTGATGAATTCATCCCACTTTCTCGCGGCCAGGATATCTTCCGGTCTGCATGTGGCAGGATAAACCTCTGAATAAGCAATCATTCCGCCGATCTTCGCATCGGAGTGCTCATGGAGATAATTGCAGATACGGGCATGGGAAATCATCACATTGGATGTGATCTGATACAGCTCGTCAATCGTCTGATCCCCGTGCCTGTAGCCGGCAATCCGGAATGCCATGGGCATGGAATACAGATTCTGCTCATTGAAGGTGATCCAGTATTTCACCTTGTGTGCGAAGCAGTCGATCATCTTTTTGCCATAGCGCACAAAGGCTTCCGCGGTCTTCTTTGACACAAAGCCGTTGTACTCTTCAGCCAGATGCAGCGGCATATCAAAATGATACAGGCAGATCATCGGGGTGATGTCCCGCGCGATCAGCTCATCGATGAAGCGGTCATAATAAGCGATGCCCTCCTCATTGAATTCTCCGTCACCGTCTTTGACGACTCTTGACCAGGAAATCTGGAAGCGGTACATATTCATGCCGAGATCCTTCATCAGATCAAAATCTTCGGTGTAATGATGGTAGTTGTCATTTGCGAAGTGCCAGTCGCTGCGGTTTTCGCCCGGTTCCACGATATCGTAAACGGACAGAGATTTACCGCCTTCGTTCCAGCCTCCTTCTGTCTGCATGCTTGAAACGGAGTTTCCCCAAAAGAATTTCTGTGCCATATTCACCTCCAGGTATTTCTGTATCACTCAGCGTAATCCGCTTTCAGCTGATCATAGGCTGCGATGGTTTCATCAAAACGCTTCATGACATCCGCAAAACGGTAGAGACCGTCCTCATTGCGTTCGATGTCACTCAGTGTCAGATCATAGGAACAGGGCGGTGTGTCAGGTGTCACCATGGACATCGAGCGCAGCTGTTCAGGACTTTCATAGACAAGTCTGACCCTGACGAATTCCTCATTGGCCGCATTCACCCATTTTTCAAAAAGAAGTTTGCAGCCGATCGGCGTCTGCTTTTCAATTGCCTGCGGCAGCTCGTAATGATCAACGCCAAGGGCTGCGAGAACTGAGAGGACATTGGAATCATGCCCGCAAAGGAAAGTGAACTTTCTTCCTTCCGTATTCAGCTCTGTCTGGATTTCCCTGAGCAGCGGATTGGCCGCATTCACCGCGATCAGCTTGCTGCCAAAGAGCACTTCACTGTACACATCCTTGATTAATGAAATGCTTTCCCAGTCTTCGGAAGAAAGATCTTTTCCGAACCCGGCTTTCACCTTGTCCGGCTCCTCATAATATTGCAGAACAAGCGCATCGGCGAGCGAACATGCTGTTTTGAGTGTTCCTTTTACGGAAGGCTCTTTGCCCTGCTCAAGCGTGAAAACCGAATCGCTTGTGCTGAAGACGGGGCATGATCCGCTCTGACATCCTTTGGACTGTTCATAATCAATGACTTCCTTGAGCAGCTCATAGGAAGGCGCAAGTGCCGCGATCTCATCGTCATATTCATGCATGCCCTCCTCCGCTGCCTTTGCGTACGAATCGCTCATAAAGGTCAGCACCGGATTGAACACGGGATCCATTTTGTCATATTCGGCATGGTATTCGATATTCACATCAGCGACGGGCAGGAAACCGCTGCTGAAATAGTTGGCGGTTGCGATGGTCCGCTGCTTGGCATTGGCATAGAAGCGAACAGCTTCTTCCGAAGGCATTTCGTTTTCCTCCATCAGCCCTTCCGCCTCCAGCCATTTGCGGAAGTACTGGCCCATCATTGTTTCAAGGGCTCCTCCGCGCAATGAGAGCTCAGAGGCATTGGATGTCCAGGCAAACCATTCATGATCGGTTGATGTGTCGAGCACTGAACCGCCGCCTGTCAGAGGGGAGCGAATATTGTGCCGGCTGAGAACGACAACCTCTTTCAGTGTGTAATCTTCTGTCGATACAGGAACACCGGCTTCTGTTTCCCCCTGTGCCTCTGCTGTTTCTTCGGTTTCCGCAGGCATTGTCTCAGCAGGTTGTGCCGCCTCATCAGCTCCAGGCGCCCCACACGCACCCAGCAGCATGCACACCCCCGCCAGCAGAATAGTTATTTTTCTGTTCATGATGATCTCCTTTTTCACGACAGTATTGTACCCTTAACCGCATATCTCTGTCATTTCTTCCGATGAAATGCGTCTGGATTTGAAGAAAAAAGACTGATGCGTGATGATCTGAATCATCGGCATCGGTCTTTTCAATTAACCCTGCAGACCTTCCTGCTGTCTCTGCATGTTTTCCACAACCACATCATAGATGTCGCCGATGGACTGTCCGTATTCGAGAATCTGCCACGGCTCATTGGTGTGGAAGTGAATCTTGATCAGGGTGTCATCACCCACGACAAGAAGGGAGTCACCCTTGAAATGTTCGACAATATAATCAAAGATCACATCTTCATCCAGATCATGACCGTCGATCAGAAGCTGTGTATCAAATTTGAATTCAAGCTGTTCCATATATACCTCCCATGGATCTTCTGCATTATAGCATGTCTGATGAAAAATGAAAAATCAGCAGATCCGCATGGAAGGTGTGAAGATTATCCCCGCTTTGTCTGAATATTACATGCGGAGGTAACCGATGAACAGACAAGACATTCAGATTCAGGAAATTCTTGAGCGCCTTGAGACAGGTGTCAGGGAAGTGTACAGCACGGATGCGTGGAGAAATTATCTGCGGGTGCTGTCAAAATTCCATTCCTACAGCGTGAACAACTGCCTGCTGATTTACATGCAGAAACCGGAAGCGAGCATGGTGGCGGGTTACCGCATCTGGAATACGGAGTTTCACAGGCAGGTGCGCAAAGGTGAAAAAGCAATCCGCATCATCGCACCCGTCAAACGGAAAGTGATCGAAAAGGATGAGGAGGAAAACACATACCAGATTGACGGCTTCCGCGTCGCTTCTGTGTTTGACATTTCGCAGACTTATGGCGATCCTGTACCGGTCAATCTGTGTGAGAATCTGCAGGATCAGGTGGACGATTATCCCCTTTTCATTGAAGCTCTGAAGCTGGCTTCCCCGGTCCGCGTTCGTTTTGAAAAAACCCGTGAGGGCGTCAACGGGTTCTACAGTGTTCTGGATGAGGAGATTGTCATTAATCCCGGCATGTCCGAGGCGCAGACGGTCAAAACGCTTCTGCATGAAATCGCCCATGCCCTGCTTCACAGAGACAACCGTTCCTCCATGCGCAGTGAACGTGTCCGGCGGGAAATCGAGGCTGAGAGCGTCGCCTGCACGGTATCGTCATACTATGGCATTGACACATCATCCTATTCGTTCCGCTACATCGCCGCTTATGCACAGGACCGTGAGCTTGCGCAGCTGAAGGAATCCATGGAAACCATACGGCAGACCTCTTCCGAGCTGATCACCCTGATCCGGCGCATCCGCAATCCGGTGCCCGGCACGCGAAACAAAAAGCCGGAAATTCATCCGGCTTCACTCACTCAGTTGTCTTTCTGAAATCCGACGATCGGAATGTCGAGAGTTTTCTCAGCCTCGTCAATCAGATTGTCGAGCACATCGTCTTCATCGAGATCAGGTGTTCTGTCATCATAGGAGGACACCTTTTCAATTGCGCCTGAGACGATATCGGGAAGCTCCTCATCGCTGTTATGATCAACACCGGCAAGATCGAGATCCTCTGCCGGATCCATGTCATCATTGTCAGCGGGATATTCCTCGACAAGCTCATGTTCTTCCTCGGGAACGGTGTATTCGGGAATGTCCTCATCGACATTCTCGGAGAAGTGTTCAGCTGCCGCATGCTTATAGACATACGGTGCCTTGACTTCCTCTTTCACTTCTTCCTCTTCGGCCTCTTCTTCAGCCGCAGGCATTTCCATGGTGTCTTCTTCAGATTCTTCCTCGGCAGCTTCTTCCGGTTCCTCATCAATCAGAAACGCGGGCTCATCCTCTTCAATCTCTTCGATTGCTTCAAGAGTTTCATCTTCTTCTGTTTCCGCTGCTTCCTCTGTTTCTTCAACAGGTGCGTCATCCACTGTTTCCAGGGCTTCGAATGCGGCATCTTCAGCGGTGAATTCCTCTTCGATGACTTCTTCCTCTTCAGGCTTCTCATCGACCGGGTTCAGATAATCCTCTTCGGTGGGTCTGCGCAGACGGACAGCGATATACTGCTTCGCCGGCAGTTCAATACAGAATGTACCTTTATGGATACCGGCCTTGCGGACTGTCATATTCCATGTGTCGATGATTTCAGCGATGAAGTCAGTCTCATCATCGATGTGATACTGACGGAAGGAAGGACGCATGAAGCTGTAGTAGTAAATGTACTGGCTCTTTACCGGCAGCATCCATTCGCTTTCCGGAACACCGCAGACATCATCCCACTCGCCTTCTGCTTCGACCAGGCCGTTGCCCGGAACCTCTTTGAGAATGTCGAGAAGGAAGCCGGCTCTCTTTGCGCTTTCGCCCTTGAATTCTCCGCCATGGGACCACCAGAGAATGCCGTCCTCAGACAGATATGTTTCGCCATGTCCGGGATAGCCGCCTCTGACAGCTGTTTCCCAGAATCTTCTGACCATTTCTTCGGCAGTGATATTGCCCCAGCCGTACTGGATGTTGCCTTCATAAGCAATCTCATCCATGACAACCGGTTTGTTGAACTGCTTTGCAAATTCGCCGGTCAGTTCCGCGCCTTTGTAGAGATCAACTCTCTGGATGGAGCAGTGTGTGATCCACGGACGGTTGTGGTTGTACATCACGCGGCAGTTGTGAATGGAACGCAGATGTCTGTATACATCCTTCTTAACCAGAATGGACGCATAGCGCTCCCAGTCCGCGATTGTCTTTTTCTTCATGAGGTCATACTCATTGGCCAGTGACCACCATACATTGCGGTATGCGCTGAAACGGGCAATGATGTATTTCCAGTAGAGATCATCCTCTTCCGCGCTCATTTCAGAGAAGCCCCATCTGTCATACGGATGCATGCAGATGAGATCTGCCTCAATGCCGCGCTTGCCGAGTTCCTGGATGCAGTATTCCAGATGACGGAAATATTCCGGATTGAAACGTGTGTAATCGAAGTCGTTGCCTTCGCACTTTCCGCTGTACTGCATGAAGTTCTCATCATTGAGAACAGAGGAATCCATCGGTGTTCCCTCATACGGATAGCATCTCGGCTCGCCCAGGTTGAATGCATAGTGCTTCGGGAAAATGCAGAAGCGCATTTTGTTGAAGCGTGCTTCTTCCAGAGACTTCAGTGTCTTTGCAATCAGCTCATCCGACTGCAGCGCCCATACATAGGCGGTTGTTCCGACGGGATAGTACGGTGTGCCGTCCTCATAGGCGAAATGATGCGTGTTGACTGTTCTGACCGGACCATGGTTGCCTTCTTCCGCAGCGACGGAATAGAACGCGCCGGACAGACTCTTTTCAAGGAATGATCCTTTCAGAATGAAAGTGTACTTTCCTTCATAGGAAGGCATGAAGCGGATCTTGTAAATACCGTCGCCGTCATAGAAGCCGTCAACGACAACACTTTCGTTTTTGCTTGAGAAAATACCGTTCAGATATTGTTCAGTAAAAGGATTGCCCTCTTTGGGTCCTTCGATTGTCAGCTCAAAAACGCCCCATTTTCCAATCTGTGTCGGATAATTCTGATTCATACAAATTTCCCCCTGCCGCACTCCGTATAAGCATTACAAAAAATGAGTGCTCTATAAAAAAGATATCACTGATTCATGCAGAAAAAAAGCGTAAAAGCGCTCTGCATGCGTACTTTTACACTTTCGTGACGGGCTTCCTCTCCGCTTTGAGATTATGCTGCTTCTCAGAACGGCGGATCATTTCCGCCTCCACATCCTCAAGTGTGATGCCCTTTTCCACCATCAGCACAACCAGATGATAGATCAGATCATTGATTTCCCCGATGAGCTCCTCATTGGACTGGCTTAATGAGGCGACCACAACTTCGGTTGACTCCTCGCCGATCTTCTTGAGGATTTTTTCGAGCCCCTTGTTATAAAGATAGGTTGTATAACTGCCCTCTTCGGGATTTGCCTTTCTGTCCAGGGCTGTTGCATAAAGATTTTCAAGTTCGTTCATAAGACCTCCTCACCGTCGATATTCCGGTAGAAACAGCTGTATTTGCCGGTGTGGCAGGCGGCTGTGTCCTGATCCACTTTCAGCAGGATGGTATCCTCATCGCAATCGACCAGAATCTCCTTCACATGCTGGTAATGTCCGCTGGTTTCGCCTTTGACCCAAAGCTCATTGCGGCTGCGCGACCAATAGGTGGCGAGCTTTGTCTCAACCGTTTTCTGCAGGCTTTCCTCATTCATGTATGCCAGCATGAGCACCTGTCCGGTTGTGTTGTCCTGGACAATGCACGGAACCAGTCCGTTTCCTTTTTCAAAATCGATTTTAATCATAAGCGCACCGGGATTCCTCTCTCTTTCAGATACTCCTTGACCTCTTTGACAGTAAGCTCGCCATAGTGGAAAAGACTCGCTGCCAGAGCCGCATCCGCCGCGTCCTCTTCAAACACCTGGGCAAAATGGGCAAGGCTGCCGCATCCGCCGCTGGCGATCACGGGCACATGGACCGCGTTACGCACTGCTTTGAGAAACGGAATATCATAGCCGGCCTTGGTGCCATCGGCGTCCATGCTGGTTAAGAGGATTTCTCCCGCGCCGCGGTTGACGCCGTCTTTGATCCATTCAATCGCATCAATGCCGGTATCGATGCGGCCACCGTTGATGACCACATTCCAGCCATCCCCGCTTTGCCGCCTGCGTCCGTCAACCGCAAGAACAATGCATTGATTGCCGAACATCCTGGCGCCGTCAGAGAGCAGCTGCGGATTTCTGACCGCTGCCGAATTGAGTGAGACCTTGTCCGCGCCGGCCCTTAAGATGGAGCGGATGTCATCGGTGGTGCGGATGCCGCCGCCTACCGTAAAAGGCATGAAGACCTGTTCCGCCACTTTCTCGACGATGTGGACCATTGTGTCACGGTGTTCATGGGTGGCGGTGATATCCAGGAAAACCAGCTCATCCGCACCCTGTTCATAATACTGTTTTGCCAAAGAAGCGGGATCGCCGACTTCTTTGAGTCCCACGAAATTGATGCCCTTGACGACTTTGCCGTCCTTGACATCCAGACAGGGAATAATCCGTTTTGTGATCATGAGTCCTCCTGACAGACGCGGATCGCCTGAATCAGATCAAGATCCTTTGTATAGATGGCCTTGCCGGCAATGGCGCCATAAAGGCCGAGCTCTTTCAGGGCTTTGATATCTTCGATGTTTTTCACGCCGCCGCTGGCGGTGATATCGCATGAGACATGTTCTGAAAGCTCCTTGAGCATTTCCAGATTGGGGCCGCTGAGCGTGCCGTCGCGGGAAATGTCGGTGAAGATGATATTGCGCACGCCGAGCTCTTCAAGATGCTTCGCGAAATCAAGATAGTAAAGCTGAGAGGATTCCAGCCATCCGCGGGTTGCGACATAACCGTTGCGGCAGTCCATGCCGACGGCTATCTTTTCGCCATACTTTGAGAGCGCCTCTTTGAGCAGCGCTTCATTTTCCACCGCGACTGTGCCGAGAATGACTCTTGAAACACCGTTTTCCAGATACCAGCTGATATCGTCCATGGTGCGGATGCCGCCGCCCACTTCCACCGGTGAGGTGATGCTTTGAGCGGTTTCGGCGATCAGTTTCGCATTTTCGCGGCTGCCGCTTTTGGCGCCATCCAGATCGACCATATGAACATAGGAAGCGCCGCTTTCCGCAAACGTGCGGGCGGTTTCCAGCACGGAAGCGGCGACGATTTCGCTTTTTGCGTAATCACCCTGATAAAGACGCACAGGCTTGCCGGCGATCATATCAATTGCAGGAAGTATAATCATGAAAACTCCTTTGCGAAATATGCCAGGATCTTCAGTCCGTCATCCGCGCTTTTTTCGGGATGGAACTGGGTTCCCATCACATTGTTTCTCATCACAAGACCGGGCACTCTGATCTCTCCATACATGGAATATCCGATCAGATCCGCATCATCATAATCAGATGCATAGTAGGAATGGACATAATAGACATACGGATGTTCAGACAGAAGGCTTCTCAGTGCTGTCTCATGATTGAATTCCAGCTCATTCCAGCCGATCTCGGGAACCGGAAGATCCGTTTCCATGCGGATCACTCTGCCCTTGAGAAAGCCGAAGCCCTGTGTAAGGCCGTTTTCCTCGCTTTCCTCAAACAGCATCTGCATCCCTAAACAGATTCCCAGCAGCGGTTTGCCCTCATTCACGGACTGTCTGATAAACACATCAAGGCCGCGTGAAGTGATATTGGCCATGCAGTCGCCGAAAGCGCCGACTCCGGGCAATATCAGTTTCTCACAGGTGTTCAAAACGGCGGGATCGCTGCTGATCACGGAAGGAATTCCGAGCTTTTTCAGCGCGTTTTCCACGCTGCGCAGATTTCCCATGCCGTAGTCAATAATGCCGATCATTCCAGCATTCCCTTCGTGCTCATCAGCACATCGGAGTTCTGTGCGATGGCCCCGTTCAATGCATGGCCAAGCGCCTTGAAGACCGCTTCCGCCTTATGATGATCGTTGTTTCCATAATGCAGGTTGATGTGCAGGGTGATGCCCGCGTTGAAAGCAAAGGCGCGCATGAACTCCTCCACCATCTCGGTTGCCATCATACCGATGGAATCACGGCTGAATTCACAATTGAACACGAGATACGGACGGCCGCTGATATCCAGATTGACACTGGCCAGGGATTCATCCATCGGCAGTGTGAAGGAACCGTAGCGGGCAATGCCCGTGCGTTCGCCAAGGGCCTGCTTAAAGGCCTGACCGAGCACGATGCCGCAGTCCTCGATGGTGTGATGATCATCCACATCCAGATCCCCGTCCGCTTTCAGGACCAGGTCCATGCGGCCATGGAAGGCCATCAGGGTCATCATATGATCAAAGAAACCGATCCCGGTGGAAATGCGCGTATCGCCCTTTCCGTCGAGATTCAATTCGCAATGGATGTCTGTTTCAGCTGTTCTTCTGTCAATGACTGCTGTTCTCATAACTCCTCCCCGAACTGTTTCAGCACGGCAAGCACAGCCTCATTTTCTTCCGCTGTGCCGATCGTGATTCTGAAGAAATCCGTTCCTCTGTAATCGCGTATTACGATATTGTTTTCCTCCATCAGCTGAAGCATTCTTTCCTTGTCAGCGGAATATCCATAGAGGAAATTCGCCTGGCTCGGATAGATATGCAGTCTCTGATGACTGACAAGTTTATCATACATCGCATTGCGGCATGTTTTGATCTCTGCAATCTGTTTTTCAAACACATCGGCGTGTTTCAGAACGACGCAGGCGATTTTCATGGAGACACTGTTGAGCGCATAAGGCACAAAGTTCCGTTTCAGCGGCTTCATATTCTCAACGGATGAGATCAGGAAACCAAGCCGGATGCCGGCCATGCCGTAAGCTTTGGAAAGTGTTCTTGTCACATAGAGATTTGAATACTTTCCGATTAATCCAAGCGCGCTTTCCTCATCCGCAAAATCCATATAGGCCTCATCAATGACACACGGAATGTCACTCAGTCCCGCACAGATTTTTGCGATCTCACCGGTATTCATGCAGAAGCCGGTGGGATTGTTGGGATTGGAGAACAGAATCATGTCCGCGTTGTTCTCTTTCGCGAAAGCGATGAAATCCTCCGCGCTGAATGATCCGTCCTCTGCCGTTTTGAATTTGACCACCTCAGCCTCATAGCCGCTGGCGTAATAGTCATACATCGAAAAATCCGGGCTCAGTGTGCAGAGCACTTTGCCTTTGCCGAGAAATGTGCCGATCAGATAGCCGAGCATCTGGTCGCTGCCATTGCCGGCCAGCAGCTGCTCAGCCGATACGCCGATCTGCTTTCCATAGGCTTCCAGCAGTTCCGTCTCATCCGTGTCGGGATAGCGGTTGAAATCGATGGAAGCCACCGCTTCGAGAATTTCTTCGCGGATATTCTCTGCCAGCGCGTTGGAGTTTTCGTTGGCATTGAGCAGGATGCCGCTCTGTTTTGCGGCGGTATAACTCTGGATCGCTTTCATTTCATTCTCACCTTTGCCGCATTGGCATGGGCCTGCAGCTGTTCCTCCTGCGCCATACTGACAATATGATCGCCATAGGCATCCAGCGCCTGTTTTGTGTAGTAAAGGAAGGAAGACTTCTTGATGAAGGCGTCCACACCAAGCGCACTTGAGAAGCGGGCGGTGCCGGAAGTCGGAAGCACGTGATTGGTGCCGCCGAAATAATCACCGATGGATTCACAGGTGTAATAGCCAAGGAATACCGAGCCGGCATTGCGGACAAGATTCAGATAAGGCATCGGATCTTTGACCATGAGTTCAAGATGTTCCGGTGCGATCGCATTGGAGAAATCAATGCATTCCTCAATCGTGTCACATACAATCGCGGTTCCGTAATCTCTCAGGGAAGCTTCCACGATCTCTTTTTTGGGCAGCGCGTCCGTCTGGATGCGCAGCTGTTCATTGACCTTTTCCAGAAGCGCTTCACTGGTTGTCAGCAGCACCGCGCTGGCCATCGGATCGTGTTCCGCCTGGGAAAGCAGGTCCGCCGCTGTATAAACCGGATCAGCGCCTTCATCCGCGATGACCAGGATTTCGCTCGGACCGGCGATCATATCGATATCCACTTTGCCGTAAACGAGTTTCTTGGCCGCTGCGACATAGATGTTGCCCGGACCCGTGATCTTGTCGACCGGTTTAATGGACTCAGTGCCATAGGCAAGTGCGGCCACCGCCTGGGCGCCGCCGACCTTATAAATCTCAGAGACACCGGCAAGTCTTGCCGCAAAAGCGATGTTGGGATTGATGGTGCCCTCTTTGTTGGGAGGCGTGACCATGACAATCCGCTTCACTCCCGCCACATGGGCGGGAATCGCATTCATCAAAACAGAACTGGGATACTGCGCTCTGCCGCCGGGCACATAGATGCCGACGCTTTCCAGAGGAAGCACCCTTTGTCCAAGGAAGATGCCGTATTCCTTCTGCAGGATATAGGAGTTCTGAATCTGTGCTTTATGGAAATATTCGATGTTTGCTTTGGCCTTTTCCATGGACTCTTTGAAGAAGGGATCGCAGGCTTTGACTGCCTCATCGATTTCCTCTTCGCTGACCCGGAAGCTTTCCGGATCAACGCCATCGAACTGCTTCGTATAATCACGTACCGCCGCGTCGCCTCTTTCACGCACATCCGCAATGATGCGGGAAGCTGATACCAGCACGTTTTCAGGAATCTGGGCATTGCGTGAGTCCAGATACTCCCTGAGCTGCTTTGTCGCGGTTTTCTCAATTCTCTTCAGCATGATTCACCATCCTTTCCAGATCACTGATGAATTCCATGATCTCATCACGCTTCATTTTGAAGCTCGCCTTGTTCACAATCACGCGGGCGGAGAGTTCGGCCGCCGTATCGTATACGACCAGACCGTTTTCCTTTAAGGTCGCCCCGGTTTCCATGATATCGACGATTCCATCCGTTAATCCGAGCACCGGCGCAAGCTCAACGGAGCCGTCGATCTTGATCACTTCGATATCCCTGCCTTTGGAGTGGAAATAATCCAGAGCGACATTGGGATATTTGGAGCCGATGCGGATATGGCCGCTTTTTTCCAGCGGATTGGCGCCCGCCAGGCCGGCCACGATGAAGCGGCATCTTCCGATCTTCAGATCAAGCATTTCATAATAGTCCTTGCCGCCTTCCATGAGGGTGTCCTTGCCGACAACGCCGATGTCCGCGACACCGTGTTCCACATAGGTGATGCAGTCATTGGCCTTGACCAGGAAATAGCGGATGTCTTTTTTTGTATCAGGGAACACCAGCGCGCGTCCCTTGTTTTTCAGCCTTTCGGTACCGTAGCCGCATGCCTCCAGCATGGCCACGGTCTCTTTTTCCAGGCGTCCTTTTGTAAGTGCGACTGACAGGCTCATCCGATCACCTCCATCGTATCCTTTTCCCAGGGGATCATTTCAACCGGTCCCTCTTTGCGCAATTCACGGGCTTTTTTCATTGCCTCGGCAGCCTTTTCGCGGGGGTAATAAAGTTTTGTCACGGGCGTTTCATCTGCGGCAACACTGTCGAGCAGATAGTCCAGCTTGACGCCGAAGCCGATCGCCGGCAGATCGCGTCCGAGCTTGCTTAATAGCGCGTCATAGCGTCCGCCGGAGAGCACGCTTGTGCCGATGCCTCTGACATAGCCTGCAAAGATGATGCCGGTATAGTAATCCAGATGCGGCACTTTGCCAAGATCAAATGTCACATGATCTTTGTAGCCTAGCTCCTCAAGGGTGTTTTTCAGGCTGATCAGGCTTTCGATTTCTTCGGAAAGACTGTCCGAGAAACAAAGCTGCTTTGCCAGGGTGAGCGCGTTTTTGCCGCCGCAAAGCGGAAGCTTTCGGAAGAAGGCAGCCTTCTTCTCATCCAGATTCAGGGTGTCCACGAAACTGTTCAGCGCGGGGATTTCCTTGCGGTCGATATAATCGGCCAGCGCTCCGATCTGCTTCGCATCAAGACCGCTTTGCGCGCATGCGTCACGAAAGAGAGAGCTGCTACCGATCTCCAGTGTGTAATCCTCAATGCCAAGGGCATTCATCACATCCAGGGCACAGCAGAGCACTTCCAGATCACTGGCATCATCCAGCCCGATCAGCTCAATGCCGCAATCGGTGACCTCATTGCGCTTGCCCGCGAAACTCTGTCTGACCTTGTAAACATTGGAACAATAGCAGAATCGCAGCGGGAACTCATCCTGGCTGTATTTGCCGGCGGTGAGTCTGGCAATCGGCAGTGTCATGTCCGTGCGCAGAACCAGAAGCTGTCCGCTTTCATCAACGAATTTGTACAGGGTCTCCTCTTTCAGGGAAGTGAAGGTGTTCTGGTAGGTTGAATAGAATTCGATCAGCGGTGTTTCCACCGGTCTGTAACCGTAGGATTTATAGATCTCGGTGATCCGGTTTCTGAGCGCATCCTTGGCGACGCACGCATCATTGGTCAGATCGCGCATCCCCGAGGGAATCTGAATCTGTGTCATGGCCATTGCCTCCTTTATAACAAAAGACGTCCGCATAAAGGGACGTCCTGAACGTGGTTCCACCCAATTTCACCGCCTTCTCACGAAGAACGGCCTCATGAAGTACTGACATACTTCTGTGCTGTAACGCGCACCCGCGTCATTCCCTACTGGTTTCCGTTCGGAAATGCGGCTCAGGGATGTGTTTCCACGGGCATGTACCGCTTCCTTTTCACCATCCGGAAGCTCTCTTGTGCACATGGGACCGTATACTCTTTCCCGTCTTTGCCTTTTTGATTGATACAATCATACCATCGGTTTTGTTTCCGTCAACCATGAATGTGAATTCTTTCAGACTTTGAAAATGCCTTTCATTCAAGTTAATGAAAATATTTTCAGTGTTTGTGTCTGCCGCTCAGACATACGGCCGCAACAGCGGCGCATATGCATACCGCAGCAGCGATACATGCATAAAGGGCGTAGTTCACTGTTTTCTTCACGGTTTCGGTTTTCTGCAGAGCTTTCTGTTTCTTTACAGGCACATCAGAGAGTTCAATCACCGGCAGACTGTCGCCGGGTTTCGCTTTGACAGTATGCTCGATATCAATGACGGCGCCGGAGAAACCTTCAGCCGGTTTCACCATGTGAACCGTATAGGTGCTGCCGTCTTTGATGGAACTTCCTTCCACCACATGATCCTGATCATTGCTTTGCCACTGATCAACGGTTCTGCCGTTTTCATCCAGCACGGCGATGGAGGCTCCCGGGATATGCTTTCCTTCTTCATTCAGGAGCCTGACAACAAATCCCGCCCGCTCGATGCGGTTTTCAATTTTCGCGCTTTCCTTATCCGCCGGTCTGCTCAGATACACTTCGGGGATCCGGACAGCGGAAGGCTGCACGGAAACAGGGACGGCTGTGATCTGCGGCGGTGTTTCGGGAAGGCTCTCCTCTTCCTCAGGCTCATTGAGAAAGGGATCTGTTTCCCCGTAAAGCGGCTGCGCAATGCGTCTGATTTCATAGAACGGCAGCGGTGCCTGATCCGGCTGTTCTTCCTCGCCGGACAGCTTTTCCAGCTCATATTCAACAGTAAGAGGCTCACCGTTATGTTCCATGAATTCCGGAATCAGGATCAGCTGTTCGCATCCGCGCTCATATCCCGGCACGCTTTCCTTCTGGGCCAGTATATAGGAGGCGCCTGCCTCAAACAGGAAAGGATTGCCTTCCTCATCAAGTACCCTGCCCTCTTCATCCGGCGCAAAGGCGAAGATCTCCTCATCGCTTTCATCTCTGAGCACAAGCTCTCCTCCGCCAAGAAATGTTTCCGGACCGGCGTCATACTGCATGATTCTGACTTCCAGCGGATTAAGCTGAAACGTTTTTTCCAGATCTTTTGTGCTTTCTGCTTTGTTGATCAGAAATTCCTCTTCGGGTATGAAACCGGGCGGACAGTCTTTCAGACAGGCAAGATATTCCCTGCCCTTGCGAAGCTCAAAGGTGCAGGTTTCCGAGTCCAGTGTTTCCACGCGCTCCGTGCCCTCTTTCAGATCAACGAGTTTCAGACTCAGTTCACTCTCAGCGGGATATTCGCCTTCCACAATGACTGTCAGGCTGACGGTATCCTGTTTTGGCAGCGGATGGATGGTGCTTTGAATCAGTGTGAAACAGACCAGTGCGGCCCGCATCCTGTTCATGCCATATTCTCCGCATAAGCGCCTGCGGCATCGGCGCTTTCATAGTAAGCAGGCTCTTCGGGACGCTGCACATAATCGGCGATGATCTGGGTGCTGACACGCTTCTGCCCGTCGGTTGATGTGTAGTTGTTTTTCCTGAGTCTGCCTTTGAAAAGGATTCTTTCGCCTGCGCGGAACTCATCCGCCACCTTCGCGGCGAGCTCCTCCCAGCAGATCACGTCCAGATAGTCGTGGGCCTTGCTTGGCTCTGGCCTCATCACGGAAACCATCACAGTGCACATGTCATGGTCGGCTCTGGTTCTGCGCAGAACAGGATCGCGCATAAGGGTACCGCTGATACAGACTTCGTTCAGATCTTTCATAAATACCTCCGCGGCTCTTTTCGGCCGTACACCATTCTTATTACCCTTAAGGATTCATTACCTGCGCACAAATATCTGACGGAATGGTTCAGGAGGAGGTCTGTATGATGGCGTCAGAGGCAAATAATGATAAAATAATCCAGGACGTACCTGATGTCATTGATAAGGAGAATTTCATGAAAAACCCCGATGTCTTCAAAGGCATGAAAATCATACGCGGCGCTCTGGTGCTCAAAGCGGTTTCCTCTTTTCTGATTATGCTGACAGCCTTGATCACCCTTCTTCCCGCGGGTATATTAACGCCAGGCTCATCCCTTGGTTCAAAGCTCGCGATATTTATCCTTGTCGCGCTGCCGCTGGGGCTGCTGTTTGCGGTGCTTTCCATCTTCAGGCTTTTGCGAGGATGCAGAATCGCCGGCAGTGCGGATGACAATTTCAACAATGCCAGATTCATTCTCTTCGTTGCCCTGCTCTGCAACATCGCCGCTGCCGTATTCACGTTTACAACATTTCCCAGATCCCTGCTTTTCAGCAAACTCAGCATCGCGGGATCTGCTGTATGTGAATCGATCTCAGTTTTCTTTATCGTCAAAAGCGCAAACCGCTTCCTTGCCGAAAACGGCGAAACAGGAATATCATCGGGCACCGTGCGCACCATCGCAATGATCGTATCGCTTCTGCTGCTCAGTGCACTGATGCAGATGATTCCCGCGCTGTTTTCCAATGCGGGCATCTTCGCCATCTGGATGCAGGTGATCGGATCGGTGCTCGGAATGGCAAGTACCGTCATCTATAACATTTATCTGTTCAAAGCCGTCAAAGCGCTGAACGGTATGCAGGACGCATAAGTCTGTCTGTTAAAAGAAGGTCCATGGCGGACCTTCTTTTCATTCTGTCTTTGGCTCACTGTTGACTCTCAGTGCTTCCCGGATATTTTTGCCGTAGATTCCGGCAAGCCGTTTCAGCTGGACGACATCCTCTTCGCTCATGCCCTTGGTAATCAGTGCACGGTAATCGGCGGAGGCCTGATCGATATCCTTGATCAGATGCGGATTGATCACTTCCATCACCGGCAGATCGCTGCCTTCGGCATATTTCGGAGAGATCAGTTTTTTCAGCTGGAGTTTTTCAAAAATGCCCATGGCGCTCAGCTGGCTGATTCCCATGAAGTCCGCGATGTCTCCTGCAAAACGGATACGTCCGCTCACATGAATGACGGCGCAGACCACCGCGTCTCGCAAAGAGATATCGTATTTCATGGCAATCGTATTGAGATAGCGTTCAAACAGCTTGCGCTCATAATAAGTGTTTAACAGCGGTGAGTCCGTTCTTGTCTCAAGGGAAACACTGACCGTTTCCTCACCGAGTTTTCTGGTGCCCGGCATCATCGGAACGACCATGTCATCCCCTGCCGCCGCGACCAGGAAGCCGGCGATGGAGGCGCGGTCAGCCTGATACTGCTTTTCATCCAGAACGTCTTTGAAGAATTTGCTGTAATAAGAGAATACGCTGAGCTTCATCTGCACCAGGCGCACCGGATTCATATTCTTTGAAACAAGTCCGCCTTCGGTTTTGACATAGTAGTAGACCGGCACATTGAGAGCGCGGATCTTTTCGGTATGAACCAGATAATCCAGATTGAAAACAAAGTCCTCGCAGAAGCTCAGGCTTTCATCCATGTGGATATTGTACTGACGGATCAGATCGGTCCGGTAAAGCTTATTCCATAATACGCCGTAATAATAATCCGCCGGGTTGTCCATCATCAGCTCGCTGTATTCCTGAAGGGTCAGGATACGGTCTGTCTCGATCGAGCTTTTGCGGGCGACCAGTTCGCCGACAACTCTGTAAAAACCGGCAACCACCATGTCGCAGGCATCCTCTTCCATTGCCCGGTAAAGAATCTTGGTTGAATCCGTTGTCATCCAGTCATCCGCATCAAGGAACTGGATGTATTTTCCCTTTGCTTCTTTGAGGCCGAGATTGCGGGTGGCGGACACACCGGAATTGGGTTTGTGAATGACCCGGACTCTGGCATCCTTCGCCGCATATTCATCCAGGATTTCACCGCTGGAGTCCTTGGATCCGTCATTGATCAGAATCAGTTCAAAGTCCTCGAACTCCTGTGTGAGAATGCTGTCAATACATCTGCCGATGGATTTTTCGGCGTTATAGACAGGAATGATAATACTGACTGCCGGCATATTGGCTTTCCTCCCGTTATTGTTTACATTCTACTACAAAAATATGAAAACCGGATTTCTCCGGTCATTCACTGATTCATTTTCCGATATATTCAGGAAGCGTGCTGCCGCCGTACGGCATTGCGATCACGGTGGGATTTTCCCTTCCTTCACAAGCCAGCGCATAGGCGGTTTCCAGATCCTTTGCAGGTGTGAGAATTGTCTGTCTGACTGTTTCCTCATCCATATCAGAGACCAGGTAAATCTCAGCCTTCTCTCTGACCATGGCAATCGCGGCAGCCTTGTGGGCGCCGAGAATAAAATTGCGCTGAATTTCTTCGACCATGTCATGCGGATTGCGGTATTTTGTCATCCAGTCCGTAAAATGGCTTTCGCCAAACCCTTCCGCACAAGAGCCGAGCAGAATAATCGCACCGCCCTCTTTCACCGCGTGCTTGGCGTTGTCGAGCGCTTTCTGGGTCTGGTAAAGATTGAGATCCTTGGGGGCACCGCCCTGGGAAACGATCACGATATCCGCCTTCTCTTCGATCGGGCATTTGAAATACTGATCCAGGAATGCGCATGCCTTGCGGTGGGCTGCTGTGACATCGCCCGCATAAGCACAGACGATTTCTTTTTTTGTATTAAGCACAACGTTGAGGATGAAATCGATGCGGGCCATTGCGCCTGCCTCCTCGATATCCTCACGGACAGGATTGCCTTCCAGCTTTCCCGCGCATGATTCCGGCCTGACCATATGACGGTGGTTGAACTGGATCGCATCACGGGTGGAGACACCGGGCATCATTGCCTTTGCGCCGCCAGAGTAGCCTGCGAAATAATGGTATTCCACATTGCCGATGCAGATGCGTCTGTCGGCTGCCATGACTCTGCGGTCATAATCCGCGGGTGTGCCGCGCTTTGTCGTGCCAAGATGAACGGTATCATCAGGATCGGAATCAAGACATCTGACGCGGGCATAAATCTCTTCGCCTGCCAGGTGTTTCATTTCCTCTTCCGTGCTCGGACGGTGAGAGCCAAGGGCGAAGTAAACGGTGATATCCTCATCGCGCACACCGCCAGCGTTGAGCTCAGCGATCAGAGCGGGAAGGATTTTCCAGCTCGGGCAGGGTCTTGTGATATCGCTTGTGACAATTGCGACGGTTTCGCCCGGTTTCACGATTTCGCTAAGTCTCGCGGACGCCACCGGATTTTCCAGCGCTTCTTTGACGAGCGCCTGCTCATCGCAGCCTTCCGGCAGGTTTGAGGGCAGCAGTTCATGGAGAAGACGGCTGTCTTCAATGTCAATGGACTCGGTGCGCTGACCCAGTCTGAATGAGAGCTTCATCATTTCGCTCCCTTTTCATCCCACTTGATGATTCTGACTCTGACCATGCCGCGCACCTCATTGAGTTCGCGGATGTTATGTTCGTCAACCTCGGAGTTGACATCAAACAGTGAGTAAGCATAATCGCCGAGTGACTTGTTGGTCATGTTTTCAATGTTGATGCCGTCCTCGGAAAGAACCGCGGTGATTGCGGCCAGCACGCCGGGGAGGTTCTTATGGATCAGACAGATTCTCGCCTTGCCGCTGCGCTCAAGCACAACCGTCGGCATATTGACGGAATTCTTGATATTTCCATAGCGCAGATAATCATCGATTTCCACGGCTGCCATTCTTGCGCAGTTGGCTTCGGATTCATATGTGGTTCCGCCAAGGTGCGGGGTCAGGATGACATTTTCCGTCTCAATCAGTTTTCTGGTCGGGAAGTCGGAAACGAATTTTGCGATCTTGCCGGATTTGATGCCTTCAATGATGGCATCCTCATCGACAACCGCGTCACGCGCATAGTTGATGATGCGCACGCCGTTTTTCATCTTTGCGATCGCCGCTTTGTCGATCAGATGACGTGTGTCCGCCTTGAGCGGCACATGAAGTGTGATGAAATCACTGTATTTGAGCAGATCATCCAGTGAATCAACACGGAAGACATGGCGGCTGATGCGCCATGCGGCATCAACGGAAAGGTACGGGTCATAACCGTAAACCTTCATGCCGAGTGAAAGTGCGATATTGGCAACCGCCGAACCGACATTTCCGGTACCGATGACACCGAGTGTCTTGCCGGCATATTCCGGACCTGCGAACTGCTTCTTGATCTTTTCCATGCGCTTTTCAATGGGTCCTTCGGAATCGTCGTAGGTGTAAACCCATTTCAGGGCATTGAAAATATCACGGCCTGCCATGGACATCGCAAACAGGAACAGCTCCTTGACACCGTTGGCATTTCCGCCCGGTGTGTTGAAGACGACAATTCCCTTCTCGCTGCATTCCTCCAGCGGGATTGTATTGACGCCGATTCCTGCTCTGCCGATGCATTTCAGCTCTTTATTGAAAGGATAGCCATGCATGTCCGATGCTCTGACAAAAATCGCGTCAGGTCTCGATACATCATCGCCCACGATATAATCTTCCGCTTTCAGCACATCTTTGCATGATTCGGAAATGTTGTTCAGTGTTTTAACCTTGTACATCGTCATAACCTTCTTTCTCCGTCTGCCGCGGTTCGTCACATTATAGCATACATGCAGAAAAACGCACGGTTTCATTGAGCGATTTGCTCAAGTGTTCAGATAATCTGGAAAATATAGAATTTGAGATAGGATGTCTCCTCATTCTTCCACAGAATCGGATGATCGCTGTTCTGCTGGGTGACACTGATCTGTTTCAGCAGCACACCCGCCTCTGATGCCGCCTCTTTGAGCATCTGCTCAAACAGCGATGTTTCCATATAGCGGGAACAGGAACAGGTCGCAAGATATCCGCCATCCGCAAGCAGTTCCATTGCCCGTTTGTTGATGCGTTTATACCCATTGTATGCCTTCATGACAGTGCGGCGTGATTTGGTAAAGGCGGGCGGATCCAGGATGATCAGATCAAACTGTCCGGGCGTCAGCTCATCGAGATATTCAAAGACATCCGCCTGCACGAATTCCATTCTGTCCTCCAGATGGTTCAGACAGGCATTCTCATAAGCCTGTTTCAGAGCTGTCTCTGAAACATCCACCGCCGATACATGGGCCGCATTTCCGAATGCCGCGTTCAGGGCAAAACCGCCGGTATGCGTGAAGCAGTCGAGAACTTTCTTGCCTTTTGCCATATTGCGTATGAGCACACGGTTGGATTTCTGATCCAGGAAATAGCCTGTCTTCTGGCCGTTTTCAATATCCACGTTCAGCTTCAGGCCGTTTTCACTGATCACCGTCTGCGGTTTGAGATCTGTCGGTTCATAGAAGCCTTTGTATTGTTCAAGGCCTTCCTTCTGTCTTGCGGCAATGTCATTGCGCTCATAAATCCCGTGAATCTCAATTCCTTCCTTTGCGAGCATTTCCCGCAGAAGGCCATAGATCATCTGTCTGCGCATTTCAAAGCCGGCGCAGCTGATCTGGGTGACCAGGATGTCATTGTAAAGATCGACGATCAGTCCGGGCAGAAAATCCGCTTCCGAAAAAACCAGCCGGCAGTTGGAGAGATTGTCCGGATTGGTGGTTTTGCGGAATTCCCAGGCAGCCTTCAATCTGTTTTCAAAGAATGAACGGTCAATGACCTGCTGTTCATTTCTGCTCAGTATGCGCACAATGATATGCGAGCATGCGGAATAGAATCCAGAAGCGACAAATTCGCCGGCTTCACTGAGAATGCGGACAATACTGCCGTCTTCAATATTTTCATCAGATGCGAGCAGATTGTTGCGGTACATCCACATCTGCCCTTTTTCAAGGAATTCCCTTCCCTGATCGCTGATCACAACCTTTGCAATACTGCTCATGACTTCACCTCTTTGAGTATCAGTTCCAGATACTCCGTTTCCAGACTGTACTGTGCGACACGGTCGAGATCTTTCTGTGTGGCATCCGGAATTCTGGAAAGATCGCTGTTATGCTTCAGATCTGCCAGCTTGACATAAATCGCATCCGGATTGCGCGAAAGCCTTGCAAGATAATCCCGGCGCGCCTCGCCTTTGCGTCTTGTCACGGCATCCACACAGGCAGTCACCTGTTCATCAAAGCCGCTGTTTTTCAGATCTTCAAGGGTGATTCCGGTATCCTCCACCACATCATGAAGCAGCGCGGCAATCACGGACACCATGTTTCCTTGCGCAAAAGATGAAACAGTGACGGGATGATTGATATAATCGGCGCCGCCTTTGTCCTTCTGCCCCTGATGGGCATGATGGGCAATCCGCAGCGCTTTTTCATACATTTGTGCCTGACGGACATCGAGTTCAGCTGCGTCCGCGCTCAGTTCAGAATCAATCCATTCATTCCGGAACGGATCAAGATACTGCGTCTTTTCGGGAGTTACACGGTATACACGGTTGCCGCATTTCCTGTCGATCAGATATTTCATACAAAACCTCCGTCACATTGCACACGCATTATAGCAAAAATGATTAATAGTGAACCCCTGATCATCGCAATCATATGACTTCTTGCATGTGTTCTGCTTTCATAATCATATCTTTGCGTTTTTTCTGCGGTTCATCTGTTTTCCATAAGAGAAAAAGTCCCCTGAACAGAGGACTTTTCCTTGTGCTTATGGTGCCCGCGGTCGGACTCGAACCGACACGGTGTCGCCACCGGGAGATTTTGAGTCTCCTACGTCTACCAATTCCATCACGCGGGCATATCACGCACCGTTTATTTTAGCCTAGAGTTTTTCCAAATGCAACAACAGGAGCTGCCCTGCGGCAGCCCCTGTCATGTGTCTCTTTCAGTTTGTCAGCTTATTCAGCCTGTCTTGCCTTGGCTTCGGCGATAACCTTGTCCGCAACTTCCTTCGGAGCGGTCTGGTATCTGTCAAATGCCATGACATATCTGCCTCTGCCCTGTGTCATTGCACGCAGTTCGTTTGCGTATGTGAGCATTTCAGCCACAGGAACCTCAGCGTTGATAACCTGGTCGCCTTCATCGTTGACAGCCATATCCATGATGAGACCGCGTCTCTTTGTGATATCCCCCATCAGTGTTCCGGTGTATTCTTCCGGAGCGATGACTGTAACCTTGCCTATCGGCTCAAGCAGAGCGGGCTTTGCGTTAGGCATTGCCTTGTTGTAAGCAAGTCTTGCGGCTTCCTTGAAGGCAACTTCCTTGGAGTCAACGGGGTGGTAGGATCCGTCGAACAGTGTAGCCTTGACACCGACAACCTTGTATCCGGCCAGAGGACCCTTGTTCATACAGTCACGCAGACCCTGTTCTGTCGGAGGGAAGTACTGCTTCGGAACAGCACCGCCGAAGACTTCCTCGGCGAAGACCATGTCATCGCTGTCACACGGTTCGAAACGTACCCAGACGTCACCATACTGGCCGGCGCCGCCGTTCTGCTTCTTGTATTTACCCTGAGCTTCAGCCTTGCCGCGGATTGTTTCACGGTACTGAACGATCGGAGTTTCGGTTTCTACTTCAACCTTGTACTTTGACTTGAGCTTGGAGATGATCAGATCGATGTGCTGATCGCCAAGTCCGTAGAGAACCTGCTGATGTGTTTCAGCGTTGTTGTCCAGGCGGATGGTTCCGTCTTCCTGCATGAGGTTGCGGATACCGACGGACAGCTTGTCTTCGTCAGCCTTTGTCTTCGGTTTGATCGCGTATCCGAGCATCGGCTCCGGATATTCAATTCTCGGGAAATGAACAGGCTTGTTCTTGGCGCAGAGTGTGTCGTTTGTCTCAGTGGAGCTGAGCTTGACAACAGCGCCGATGTCACCGGTGAACAGCTTGCCGACACCGATCTGGAACTTGCCGTTGATAACGAAGATCTGAGCGATCTTTTCGTTTGTATCCTTGTTTGCGTTATAGACCTGGCTGTCGCTGTTGAGGACACCGGACATCACCTTGAGATAGGAGATCTTTCCGACGAACGGGTCGACCACTGTCTTGAAGACGAAAGCGGAGAGAGTTTCGTTCTCGTTTGTTTCCAGGGAAACTTCCGCATCCTTGTCATCGAGTGCTTTGATTGTGCCTTTTTCGGCATAGCTCGGGAAGTATTCAGTGATGAGGTCCATCAGTCTGACGATACCGGTCTGGTTGATTGCGCTGCCGCAGTAAACAGGACGGATGTCACCGGCTCTGACGCCGATTCTGAGTCCCTTGGCGATTTCATGTTCATCAAACTCTTCGCCTTCGAAGAATTTTTCCATGAGTTCATCATCGCCCATCGCGATTGCTTCAGCGATTTCCGCATAGTGCTCTTCGACCGCGTCAGCCATATCAGCCGGAACTTCCTGCGGCTGGGTCGGGTTGTCATAGTACCAGGCCTTCTTTCTCAGAATGTTGACGGAACCGATGGTCTTGCCGCCTTCGATGATCGGCATTTCAAACAGGAACACGCTCTTGCCGAACTTGTCTCTGAGTGCCTGGTAAACCTGGTCATAGTGTGCATGCTCATCATCGATCTTGTTGATGAAGAAGATGGTGGGCAGCTTTTTCTTCGCAGCTGCGAGCTTCCATGCTCTTTCAGTGCCGGCTTCGATGCCTTCCTTGCCGTTGACGACGATCAGCGCGTTGTCACCGACAGCGATACCTGTGGCTTCTTCACCTTCGTAATCCATGTAACCCGGAGTATCGATGAAGTTGATCTTTCTGTCTTTCCATTCAACCGGTGCCAGATGGCAGTAGACGGAGAGTCCTCTCTTGCCTTCTTCCGGATCAAAGTTCAGTGCGGTTGTACCGTCATTGTTCTTACCGAATTTATCGATCTGTTTTGTCTTGTACAGGCAGGCTTCGATGACGGTGCTCTTGCCTGCCCCTGAGTGGCCGAGTACGACGACGTTTCTAACTTCGTTTGCAAGATAATCTCTCATAATGTTCTTTTCACTCCCTTGAATTATTTGAGAATGTCTTTAAGATCAGCGAGACATTCCTTACGGACATAATGAATTGCCATGTTGGCGTTGTTGTCCTTGACGGTCTTGTCCGCACCGTTGTCGATCAGCAGATTGACAAGGCTCGGATAGCCGATATATGCGGCTCTCATCAGAGCTGTGCATCCCTTGTGGTCAACCGCGTTGATATCAGCGCCGTTGGCGAGCAGATATTCAATGATATCTGTCTTGTATCCGTTGACAGCTTCCATCAGGGAAGTTCTGCCCTGTTCATCGACCGCATTGACATCTGCGCCTTTGGACACGAGGTATTCAACGACTTCCTTCTCACCCAGAAGCGCAGCTCTCATCAGGGCTGTTCTTCCCTTATTATCGTGTGAGTTGACGTCGGCACCTGCATGAACGAGCATTCTGCAGATTTCAACATGTCCCTTCTTTGCCGCACCCATCAGAGCGGTCTTGTTGTTTCTGTCACGCTTTCTTGCGTCTGCCCCGTTGTCGAGAAGGAATCTGACGATATCCTCATAACCGCGCTTGGCACTTCTCATCAGAGCTGTCCTGCCGTCACCGCTGGCGACATTGACGTCGGCACCCTTTGCGACCTGCGCACAAACCTTGGCAAAATCACCGCTTGCCGCTGCATCAAAGAATTCCTGATTTGTCTGATCCATACTGTTTTCCTCCTACTGATAATCAGATAATGAAGTTTTTTTGACCAAAAAAGATGGACATGAAATATCCATCTAAAAAACTCTTTCGGATTTGTTATCAACCCCGCCTAAAAGACCGCGATCCTCCGTGTTTGTTTCCTTTGCAAGTACAATTAAAAGTCCACTATCAACAGGCATATTATGAAGTCTCCAGTCTCATCTGCAAGATTGAAATCTTACCTAAGTACATTTTATCGAAAACGCTTAAATCTTCAATAGAATTTCATTGAACATCCGGTGATAATTGTGAAAACCGCGTCATTTTTATGAAAGAGCTTTCATTGCTTCAGAAGCTTTTCTGCCGCCCTGTAGCCCGGCATATAGTATTCCACTAGGTTCCAGAAGCGTTTGGAATGGCTGCCTTCGAGCATGTGCACATATTCATGAACCATCACATAATCCAGACAGACGGGCGGAAAATGAATCAGCCGGCATGAAATGGAGATATGGGCCTTTGCGGGAGTGCAGCTGCCCCAGCGGCTGGTCATGAATTTGATTGTGATCTTCGGCAGCGGTTTACGGTTTGCCATGCAGATATCACGGTCATTTGCGCCTCTTCTCTCACGGATCATTTCAAGAAGCCGCTTTGAGGCCTCATTGTAGAAAACCCTTCTGCGGTTTTCATCCGTATCATTGCGCAGATGATAGGTCAGTCCGTTCTCATCAATGCTCAGATAATCGGAAGCGGATCTGACACAATGCACGGGAAGCCTTTTCCCCAGCCACATGGCATCTGCGCCATCAGCGCCATAGGAACAGATGTCTTCCTTGCGCTGCGCACCCGCTTCGGCTTTGAGAATCCATTTTTCACGGCTCAGGATGAATTCCCTGATCTGTGCGTCACTCACATACCGCGAACAGCTGATCCGCAATGACCCGTTGTCCCCCATGCGCATCCACATGTTTTTGATCCGCTTGTATTCAACACTCACCGTTCTGGTTTTACCGGCCGCGTAGATTTCAAACACTTTTACCATGCGTTCTATTATAGACTCCTTTGCAATTGCGTATTGCGAAAGATTTTTCATCTTTGATTTTTCGTTGTTGTTTTCGTTTTTCCTTTATGCTATTATCAATAAGCACATGGCGGCTATGGTGAAGTTGGTCAACACACTGGATTGTGGCTCCAGCACTCGTGGGTTCGAGTCCCACTAGTCGCCCCATGCACAAAGTCTCCGGAAACGGGGACTTTTTTCTTGTTCATATGCATTGCGCGAAGCCGAATAAAAGCCTTAAGTGAACCGGTCTCTTAAGGCTTTTATGATTTTGCATGTCCTGTTGAAAATCCCCGCCTGCGCAGGGATTCGGATCAGATTATTCGCCGATGTCTTCAGACGGATTCATGTCAATCGCATCCGGAATGACATTCTTTTCGATTTCCTCAATGTCATGAGTGAATTCATCCGGCAGAATCACTGAGATCAGCTGTGCTTCCGGCTTGTAGGAGAGCATCATTGTCTCACCCTGATATTCCATGACGGCTGTGACGCATGTGATCGGAATGTCTTTCAGAGCAGCTGCGAATCTCTCCGCATTCGGAATGAACGGCAGCGGCTTGGTGGTGCCGGGCCAGTCTTCGTTTTCCTCAGGCTGGGTCAGGATGACGCCATGGCCTGTAATACCTTCCGCGTTGAGAATCTGTGCCACATACAGCAGCATTTCCTCTTTACTGAGATCCTTGACATTATATGTATACGTTGTGCAGCGCGGATCTTTTTCAATTGATCTTGTCATAATGATTTCCTTCTTTCCTTACCTTAATAACTATATCCCAAGCAGTGGCACATTTCCAATGCCAATTTCAGTCCGCCGGACTCTCTGTGTCATCTGACACCGGATGAAGCAGATTGATCAGATACGCAGTCACCGGCGAAGTATCATCCAGATATGCCTCGTTGTCTGTGTTGTAAGAGTCCGCGGACATGTAAAGCTGGATGGTGCCGGCTGTTTTGGCCATGCTTAACAGTTCCAGATGCGCGCTGTTCACCGCCAGCTCCGCGATGTAAGGGACATGATTGCTTTCCGGTGAAGACAGGCTGACGCCGCGGTGATCGCGGATATCGATGATCCGCACATTGCGCAGAAGACATCCGGTCACGGGATTGTCCGAGCGCGGATTGATTGTGACAAAGATGTCCGCCCTTTGGCCTGCGCTCATATTGGAAACCGATGTCACATCCACTTCCAGGGTGAAGGAGACCTGGTTTTCCCTTAACTGCGCTCCGGCGTGATCGGGAATCTCGCTTTCATCGTAAAGCATGGATTCATAAAACGGGGAGCCGGCCGGAATCATGCCCTGGATCTCGGTGTATCTGCCGATGATCCGTGATTTGTCATTGCAGGCAAGGTTCTGCAGATAGCGCTCCGGTATCTTCACGGCAATCAGATCATCCTCCGATATTTTTGTGCGGGGCATGATATCGTGTGCGGCGATGTATGTCTCTTTCAGATCCAGCTTCGCGCCGACATAAATCTGAAACAGAAGGAAATTCATGACCAGCAGAGCGGCTGCCAATAAAACTGCCAGCGTGGCTTTGGCTGCGATTGTCTTTCTCATAATAAAAAGCCTCCTGAGTCTTTTATTCCCCAAAAGGCTGATCATTCTTCATTTTATCTGATGACTGTGACATCGCTCAGTTCTTTGCGCGGTCTTAACGGCGGTTGTTGATCCCTGTATCCGATGGCAATCACGGACATGATCTGCTCGTTTTCAGGGATGCCGAGCACTTCCCTCAGTCCTTCCTCATCGCGAAGTCCCATGATCAGTGTGTCAAGACCATGGTTCTTTGCGGCAAGGATCAGGTATGCATCATGCAGACCGAGATCATAAGCGCCCCAGCAATCACCCGGCGCATTGTCCGGCTGTCCGTTGCTGAAACCTGATACGCCTTTGACAAATGTTGTCACAATCAATGCGGCGCCATGCGAGCTTTTCTGATTGAATGAAGGAAGATTATCACGCACTTTCGCAATCATTTCATCGCTGATTGCCGCATAGACTCTTGCGGTCTGCGAATTCTTCCATGACGGGGCTGACTGCGCCTCTTTCAGAATTGTTTCAATCAGTTCTGTGGAAGGCCGTTCATCTTTGTAGGCACGGATACTTCTTCTTTCCGTGATGAGTTTTTCAAATTCCATGGGATCCTCCTTATTGTTCATCGTTTGCTTCGATGAGATCGATGATATCCTCAAGCGGTATTTTCTTTCTTTCAGCGGTTTCCAGATACACGCTGCCCGCTTTGCGGATCGTTGTTGTGACACTTGCAAAACTGCCGCCCTGCTTGCGCTCATCAGACTCAAAATACGTGATCATCACCCGTTTCGGTTCAGGGCTGTTCATCACTTCGCCAATCACTTCATCAAGGTGCTGTTTCTGTTCTTCGGAAAGCTCCGGCTTTTCATCGGTCAGTCTGGCGGTTTCGCGGATCACATCATCATACCCGGTCAGTGCCGCAAAGGGAGAAAACTGGGCGGCTCTGGATGTGCGGGGAGCGGGATGATGTCTTCCGGACACGGGATGTTCCATATACAGAATATCGCCGTAAAGTCTTTCCGCCTCTTTGGCGGCCGCTTCCATTTCGGGATTCACGGTTTTATTCATGCCTTGTGTCCTCCGATCTGCTCATTGCGCTCACGTCCGGTGGCACCTTCTTCCAGACTGACACCCTTGAGCACCGCATTCTTTCCGTATTTCTTCTGGATTTTCAGAATGGCCTGCTGGACATTGTGTTCCTTCTTCAGATCTTCTTCGAGTTTTTCATTGACCGCTTCCGCTTTGGCATGATCATCAAACAGGCTGATCTGATTGAACTCGACCATCTTCTTCGCCTCTGACTCAGGCACAACATTGCAGGCGGTGATGTTGATTCTTCTGATCAGCAGTGAGGGATCGGTGATTTTTTCGTACAGTTTCAATACCCCGTCAATCACCATTTTCGAAGAGGAGGTGCGCCTTGGCATATGGGCGGTGCCATGCACGCCCTTTGGCGCAACGCGTCCGTAATAATCCTTTTTGAGCTCTCCGCTGTAATCCCCGTCGGCAAGCGAGGAGCGGTCATAGCTGATGCTTAACACAAAGGCATCGCTGACCAGCTGATGGTCCACCAGATTCAGCACCAGCGCGTCGGTCATTTCCCTGACGATGATCTTCGCCTTTTCATTGGAATAGGGACTCATGAGTACCTGGCCGCTGCCGATCGAGTTGGATGCCGGTTTATAATCCTTGATTTCGGAAATCAATGTATCTTCATAACCGAAGGCATGGTCAATCAGAAACTCCGCGTTGACGCCGAACAGCTTATAGAGCAGCTCCTCATTCTCAACCGCGCATCTGGCCACATCCCCCATCGTATACATGCCGTTGGCTTCCAGCTTCGCGCCGATCCCTCTGCCCACGCGCCAGAAATCACGCAATGGTTTATGAGTCCAGAGATAGCGTCTGTAATCCATTTCGCTTAATTCGGCAATGCGCACACCGTCCTCATCGGCGGGCATTTTCTTTGCGACGATATCCATCGCAACCTTGGCAAGGTACATATTGGGACCGATGCCGGCGGTGGCGGTGATGCCGGTCAGAGCAAGCACCTCGCGGATCATGCGGATGGCGAGCTCATGGGCGGAAAGTCCGTATGTTTTCAGATATGATGTAACATCCATGAACACTTCATCAATGGAATAAACATGAATATCTTCGGGAGCGATATAGCGCAGATAGACGCTGTAAACCCTGGAGGAATATTCCATATACAATGCCATGCGCGGCACGGCGGCGATATAGCTGAGCTCCAGATACGGATCCTCGGCCAGCTCTTTCGCATTGATGGAAGCTCCCCTGAACGGCTGATAGCGGATGGCCTCACGGCGGGCCTGATTGATTTCGCGCACCTTGCGGATCACTTCATAAAGTCTGCCTCTGCCGGGAATTCCATAGGCTTTGAGCGCAGGCGAAACAGCCAGACAGATTGTCTTATCCGTCCGGCTGGTATCGGCGACCACAAGATTTGACAGCAGCGGATCAATTCCCCTCTGCTGACATTCCACACTGGCATAAAATGACTTGAGGTCTATGGCAATGTAGGTGCGCTGGTCTGTCATTCACTTCTTCGTTTCTTTTTTTTATTTCTGCGGAATCAGTCCGCTGTTGAAGCTCTGACGTCTTCTTCTGCCAAGCAGGAACATTCCCGTTGCGGTGACAGACAGTTCCGGCAGTCTTGCCGGATTGACGGAATTATCACGGATATATGCCCTGCCTTCGATCAGAACACGGTCACCCTCATTGAACGCATATGCCTCATCCGCGCGCCAGTCTCTGGCGGTATAGCTGATGATATCGATGGAGCCTTCCTCTTCTGTATAGGAATGGTACCAGATGCGGCTGTTTGTTTCCCTGGTCAGCACGGAAATCTTCTTGTCCTGACCTCTGACCGTCAGTCTGCCAAAGGCCATCTTCTTGTCGCCGCCCTCACCCAGGTCAGTGCGCATTCTGGCTATGCCGTCCGCTTCGATGGTGCCGATCATGGTGATGTGATAGCAGATCACCTCGCCGTTTTTGTCTCTGATCGATTCAAATGAAAAATAATCTTTTAAACTCATGGATGTTTCCCCGTTAATACTTTCCCTCTTTGGCAAGAGTTATCATCCGTTTTACAATTCTCTGCGGCCAGCCCTGCACAAGACGCTCATCAAAGGCATTCTCAAACCAGTGGTCCTCTCTCAGCAGCATCGTCAACAATGCCCCGCATCTTTCAAAATCCGCTCCGTCCAGTTTTTCCAGTTCCGCGTCCGCGTTGATGGGAAGCTGAAAGAAGCGTCTGTCATCTTTGATGAGAAGCCCGAGCGTTTTGAGTGCCCCGTAATAGGCATCCTTGCGCATCGGGTGCATTTCTATCAGGTTGTTCAGAACGAATAGGATATCCTTCTGATGCACACTCAGTCTCCTTCAGAGCTTTCTTCAGAGGCTTCGCCTTCCTCACCTTCCGCCGGTGTGCTTTCCTCAGGCTGAGCCTGCGGGTTCAGCCATGAGAGATATTCATTCAGATAGCTTTTCTGACCGTAGTAATGGCCTTCATCCACGGCCTGTTCCGTGATATCGCAGCCCGCAGCTCTGGCTGCCGCAATATAATCAATAGCACTTTGCGGATCAATCAGCTTGTCCTTTGTGCCGTAGCTGACAAACTGTCTGACCGCAGTTGAGGTGACTTCCTTTGTCAGGTCGGTTTCCTCAATCAGCGCTTCCCGTTCGGTCAGGCTGCGCACTTTTTCGGAATCATAATGGGCAAACAGCAGCGGAACATTCTTCCGGTAATTCATGAACGGATAAATCATCGCCGCCCCGTTCACCTCATCGGAAACGCCGTCGACACTGTCCTGACCATAGCTTTCCGGCAGGATTGTCGTGCCCATGATCTTATTGATGTATTCGCAGGCAAGATTGCCGCCGGCCCCATAGCCCAGCAGTGAAATCTGATCGGATTTGTATCCGTAGTCCGACGCATGGCCTCTCACCCATCTGACTGCTCTTTGCAGATCCATTTCGGCGATCGGATAAGGATACGGGTTTGCCCTGTACCAGAACACGAAGGCGCTGATGCCGCGTTCATTGAGTGCTTTGGCAATTTCATAGCCCTCATCATCTTTGCCTTCATTGGAGCGGATCGCATAGCCGCCGCCCGGAATGATGATGACAGCCCTGTCGCTGCCTTCCGCGATATAGGGAATCACAAACGGCTCATCGTTGTAGAGGATGGAGTCATATTCCCCCTGGATGCCGTGTGTGTATGTATAGGTGTCAATGATGTTGAGCACATCCTTGTATTCGCTGCCGGTGATCGCTTTTTCAAAGCGTGCAGCGGCAACCGGTACCGGCGGTTCACCGTCAATTTCCATGTATTCGGTCTTGTTGACAACATCGTTGCCCGGGATGGTTCCCCAGATGTTGACTCTGGCGTCAAAATCCGCAATCGGTTTTCCCTCATCATTGCCTAACGGATTGATCAGGAACAGAGCTCCGCCGATGATTGCGGAAAACAGCGCGCAGCTTGCGATGATTCCGAGAACACGGAGGATTTTGCTCCACCAGGGACGGTCTTCCCAGTCCGGACCCGTAAAAAAGGTCATGATAAAAAGCAATATTGCGCCAAGGGCGAGAATCACAAGATTCATTTTCAGCCCGAGCGTGTAGACGGCTCTGTACGCGCCGAATGCAATCAGCGCGAAGGCCGCAATAAAACCAGCCAATCGTTTCATAAGTTTCCCCATTCAATCTGATTCAATGATACCAAAAATCAGGCATGGTGAAGAATGGATTCTGTTGAATTTCGAATTTATTAAGCTTTCTTTTCCGCTTATTCAACGCTCTTGAGCGCTTCCACCGGATCAATCACATCCAGATAGCGGTCCGAGAAGATATTCACCGCAAAGGCAAACGCCGCGCATAAGGCTGCCGCGATGAAATAACTCTTCAGATGCAGCGATACCGCAAGGTAAATGGAAGGCAGATTCAGAATGGATGTGAGGGTCTGCGCAAACGCCCAGCCAAGCGGAATTCCAAGCACGATGCCGATCGCGCTGAGAATCAGTGTCTCGCGGTCAATATAGGTATGGACCTCGCCATCGAAGAACCCGAGCACCTTGATGGTGGCGATCTCCCTGGTCCTTTCGGAAATATTGATGGAGGAGAGTGTGAACAGAACAACAAATGCAAGGGCGGCCGACATGATGATGACAATGTATACAACCGCGTTGATCAGGATGAAGGCGGTCTCAAACTGATCGCCCACTTTCTGCGAGGAAAGCGCGGAGACCACATGCGGAACCGAGCGGATCATCGCTTCATATGCCTCATAGTCAGCCCCTTCTTTGAGATTGATGAGCATTCCGTTTTCCGTATAGTCACGGAAGTATTTCTCATAGCCCTTGCGGGTCATATACACATAATTGCCAAGATAATTGTCACAGAGATCACTGACCGTCAGATCCGCAGTGGAAAGATCCGCCAGTTCCAGATGAACGGTATCCCCTTTTTCAAAGCCGAGCACGTTGGACGCGTTCAGGGTGACCAGAACACTGTTTTCATCCAGCCTGATTTCCGGATTCTTCCGGTTATGAAGCAGAACATAGGATTCCAGCTCATCAATCTGATCAAACACGAACAGCTGAAGGGTTTCCTGTCTGCCCTGCTCAAATGAGATGCGGGCGCTGGTGATCATCAGATCCAGATACGACTGTGTATCCGCATGTTCTCTGACTGCTCTGTCAAGCTCCTCATGGTCCGCGTCCTGTGCCACTGCCATCACATCGTAAAGGAATGTCTGCTCATACTGGCGGGGCACAAGATCACGCACCGAATCACCGATCGCAAAGCCGAACAGAAGCAGTGCCATACAGCCGGCAATGCCGCTGAGTGTCATCAGCATTCTCTTTTTATAGCGGAACAGATTGCGGGCGGTGACCTTGTCGAGGAAATTCATCCGCTGCCATAACGGTGTGATCTTTTCCAGGAATACGCGTGAGCCGGCTTTGGGAGCCTTGGGACGCATCAGAGATGCGGGGGCCTGGCTCAGTTCATTGCCTGCCGCAAACAGCACCGCGCCAAGAATGGCGATCATAAATAACAGCGGTCCGCAGATGCCGTACAAAGGCACAAAGGAAAGCCGGTAATGCGGCAGCAGATACATGATTCCGAATATGACGAAGATAAACATCGGCAGCGCCACAAAGGCAAGAATGGTGCCGAGCACACTTCCAAGCACGCATGCCAATGCCGCATACACAAGGTATTTGGCCATGATTTCCCCGTCTGTATAGCCAAGTGATTTATAGGTGCCGATCAGTCCTCTCTCCTCCTCCACCATACGGGTGATGGTGGTCAGTGAGATCAGGATTGCGACAACCAGGAAAACTGCCGGGAACACAGTGCCGATCGCCTCGATACTGCCGGCATCGGAATCGATGTTGGCATAGCCTGCCAGCGCCATGCGGTCGCGGATATACCAGGAGGCCTTGTCAATTTCATCAATGGTCTTATAGGCCTTTTCAAATTCCTCTTCGGCCTCTTCTTTACCTTCGTTATATTCCTGCTTTCCTTCTTCGAGTTCATCCCGCGCCTCACGCAGCTTTTCATAGCCGTCAAGGATTTCCGCAAGGGCGGCGCTGAGCTGGGAATAAGTGTCAATCCGGGATGCATTCAGCTGCGCCTGGCCTTCTTCAAGCTGCCGGTATCCATCGGCAATCTGCCTTTCACCGCTTGCGATGCCTTCTCTGATCTGTCTGATGCCGTCATCGATGGCCGCAACCGCATCATCAATGCCCTCCTCGTCAATGCCGTTTTCACTTAATCCGTCGGTAATGGATCTGCGCAGTTCAATCAGTTCATCACGCTGTGCACGCAGGGCAGCCAGCGCTTTTTCATAGGTCTCAATCAGTTCTGATACTGTCTTCGGCTCTTCACATCCGGCGATTTCAGCCAGCTGTGAGGGCATCTGTTCAAACTGATCCTTCATGCCGGACAGGCTTTCCATCAGATCTTCATCGGAATCCGCCATTTTCAGAATGGCGATCATCTGCTGAGCCTGCTCATCCGCAAGCATTTCCGCGATGGCATCGCTGCGCTCACATGCATTCTCATAGGATGCGACAAACTCAGCGCATGTTTCCTTTGCGGAAAGCGGATCATATTTTGTGATGACTTCCAGAAGGCTTTCATAATCCGTGCCGCTCTCTGATACAGGTGTTTCTTCTTCCAGCTGTCTCAGGGCTTCAATCAGGGCAAGCGTCTGTTCGCTGAAAAGAATGTCACGGTCTTTCTGCGCGTCCTCAAGATAGGAAAGAACCGTTTCAGAAGCTTCCTTTACGGTGGTCTGAGGTATTTCGATACCGTATTCCTCAAGCTGATCCATGAAATCGCCCAGCTCCGCGATGCCGTCATTAATTTCACTTAAGGGCGTATCCGCAGGCAGTTCTTTGAGCAGCGACATGAAAAGCGCGACCTTTTCATCCTCAAGCATCGCGATGCCTTCATCCAGCTGTCTTAAGCCGTCATCGATCTGTGCAAGGCCGTCCTTCGCCTCAAGCAGCTGTTTTCTGTTTTTCTCAAGTTCTTCGATCTGTTTTTCAAGATCTGCCTTGGTCTTCTTGAAGTTTTCGCTTTCGCGGTCCAGCAGCGCGCGGTTTTCATCGATCAGACGCTGGGCATCGGCGAGCGCTTTTTCAGCGGTGCGTCTGGATTCCTGATACAGGTCCATGCCTTCATCCAGTTCCTTCTGACCGTCTTTGATCTCCTGTTCGCCCTCATCGAGTTTCTTTTTCGCATCTCTGAGTTCGGCAAGGATCTTCTCCTCTTCCTCACGCACTTTTTCGCGGGCTTCCTCTTTGATCTTTTCCGTACGCGCCTTTTCACGGTCATCGCGGATGGAGAATTCAATCTTCTTTCTCAGATTCTCCACACTGTCCGTATATTCTTCCGAGAAACAGAACAGTTCATCCGAACCTTCGATGCGCATTTCAATCTGTGTGTATAAACCGCTTTTGGCGGCGGTATCACGGATGAATATTGTGTCAGAGGAAATCGCGGCATCGCGGTAGGCGACGGAACCGAAAGGATTGTTGACATTGCGCACATCCGTGACGATGGCGCTGATCTCATATTCATGCACAAGGATGCGGCTTTCCTGATCCTCATCATCCGTTTCTTTCACGGCAACCCGGATCACATCGCCGATGGCGGCGCCGGCGTCTTTGACAAAGCGTTCGGTGACTGCGCATTCAGTATCAGACGAAGGCATTGCGCCCTCACGGATATAGGGAATGTTGATTCTGCCGTTGCCCAGAGTGGTCAGGGTGACGGAAAGATCCGTGTCATTGCATACGGCCTGCGCATCCTCCGTATAGATTCCCTGCACATCCGCGGCTTCATCCATTTCCTGCAATGCACGAAGATCATCATCGTCAAAGCCGAGGGTTGAAACAACCGAAAGATCGTGGAAATTCTGCGCATCAAAAAAATCATCCGCTGAAACGCGCAGATCCTCACAGGCGGCCTTGAGGCCGGAAAACATCATGACCCCAAGCATTGAGATCACCATGATGGAGAGAAATCTGCGTTTTGAGCGGCGGATGGTGCGGATAATATCACTGACGTATGGATTGCGTTTTCTTACCATTCGATTTCCCCGATCGGTTTTGGATGATCGTTGATGCTCATCGAAACAACCTTTCCGTTTTTGAAGCGGATCAGTCGGTCGGCCATATCGGCAAGTGCGGAGTTATGGGTAATGATCAGAACGGTGATGCCGTCCTTGCGGCATGTGTCCTGAAGTATCTGAAGAACCTGCTTGCCGGTCTGATAGTCCAGCGCGCCGGTCGGTTCGTCACACAATAAAAGTTTCGGATTCTTCGCGATGGCTCTGGCAATGGAGACTCTCTGCTGCTCACCGCCGGAAAGCTGGGAGGGAAAATTGCCCATTCTCTCCCCGAGTCCCACCCTGCGCAGAGTTTCGGCCGGATCCAGGGCGTGCTTTGAGACATGCACGGCCAGTTCGACATTTTCCAGAGCGGTCAGATTGGGCACAAGATTGTAAAACTGGAATACAAAGCCGATGTCATGGCGCCGGTAGCCGATCAGCTCCTTGCGGTTCATAAGTGACAGATCCTTTCCGTCCACGATGATATTGCCGCGGGTTGCCCGGTCCATTCCGCCAAGGATATTGAGCGCGGTTGTCTTGCCGGCGCCCGATGAACCCAGAATCACCGCAAGCTCACCCTTTTCCACGATGAAATGAGCGTCGTCGAGCGCCCTGATCAGGGATTCGCCGCTGCCGTATTCCTTATGAACATGTGAGAATTCGATGTATGCCATATTTGTGCATAACAATTTTACTTGGCGTTTTCATCTGTATCAATGAACAGATTCCGATGAACTGTCGCATTTGTATAAGCGTCCAAGCGGCATTATAATAACGCTATGAATAAAAGGCCCGCCATCACGGAACAGACCCGGAAGAAGCTAGTCGATGCCTTCTGGTCACTCTATATGGAAAAACCCGTATCACGGATCTCCGTGCGTGAAATCACCGACTGCGCCGGATACAACCGGGCGACCTTTTATCATTACTACACCGATGTCTATCAATTGCTGCAGGAAGAGGAGGCCTCCCTTCTCAGGCAGATCCGCGATCTGCTCGAGAATGCGGGTTCTGATCAGAACACCATCGCCGTTGACAATTTCGGTGAGATGCTGGTGATTCTCAGAAACAACAACCTCTATGCCAGCGCACTGCTTTCAGATCATGGCGATCCGGCCTTCGTGAGCAGTCTCAAGGAACTGGTATGGCCTTATATCAACATGTATCTGGTGCAGCTCAAAGACGAGGACAGCTATGAGGGGCAGCTGCTGAAGGAGTATTATCTCTCCGGTATTTTCGGCACCGTGCGCAGATGGCTCGCTGATCCTCAGATCGGCATCGATGAACTGATCAATCTTATGATCGGGCAGATCATGCGTCTGCCCCGTCAGTGAAACATACAGATGTGACAGGAGGATTTATGGAATTCAGAAACAGGAAAATACTGGTCATCGGACTGGCAAGAAGCGGTCTTGCGGCAATTAAACTGCTTCATGAGATCGGTGTCACCGATATCACACTTACCGAACAGAAGGAAGTTAAGGAACGTGAATATCTGGAAAGCATCGGCGTGACGATTCTGCCCCAGAGCGACGCCGTTTTCGAAAGACCCTATGACATTGTCATCAAGAATCCGGGTGTTCCGCCCATTTCGCCTTTCATCCGCCGCTTCAAGGACAGAGGCATTCCGGTCATCACCGAAATCGAGCTGGCTTATCAGTGTGCAAAGCCCCAGCACTACATCGGCATCACAGGCACCAACGGAAAGACAACGACGACAACCCTCGTCTATGAGATTCTGAAAAAGGCTTATGGCGACAAGGCGCATGTCGGCGGCAACATCGGCATTCCGCTGTCCGAGGTTGTGCTCAACAACAACCTGCTCAATGAGGAAGGCCATTATATTTCACTTGAATTGAGCAACATGCAGCTGATTGACTCTGATGAGTTAAGACCTGAAGTCGCCACCATCGTCAACATGACGCCGGACCATATCGACTTCATGGGCGGCCTGGACAATTACTATTACTCCAAGACCAGAATCTATAAAAACATGAAGGATGATGATCTCTTCATCCTCAATTGCGATGATCCGGTTGTCGCGGAATACACAGACCGTTATCCCATCCACTGCAAGAAGTTCACTTTCTCACTGGAAAAGAAAGATACCGATGCATATCTGGATGGCGAATGGATGGTCATCGGCGGCGAAAAGATGCTGGAGCTGAAGAAGATCAGACTGCCCGGCATGCACAATCTGCAGAACATCATGATCGCGGTCAGCGCCTGCCGTGCCATCGGCATCCCTTCCGATCTCATCCGTGAGGTCATCTATGATTTCAAGGGCGTTGAACACAGAATCGAGTTTGTACGCGAGCTCAACGGCGTGAAGTATTACAACGATTCCAAGGGCACAAATACAGATGCGACGATCACCGCGCTCAAGGCTTTCGACAAAGGTGTCATCCTGCTGGTCGGCGGCTTTGAAAAAGGCCTCTCCATGGATGAGATGAAGAAGTATCTCGGCTGCGTCAAGCAGGTCATCGGCTTCGGCGCATCCGGTCACAGAATCGCAACCGACCTCGTCGGTGAGAAAGCCATCGTTGTCACAACGCTGGATGAAGCGGTAAATGAAGCGGTGAAGTGCAGTGAAAGCGGCGATATCATTCTGCTTTCCCCCACCACCTCCTCCTTTGACCAGTATTCATGTTTCGAGGAGCGCGGCGAGCATTTCAAGAGGATCGTCAATTCATTATGAAAAACAAAAACGCCTATATCGGAGTGTTTGACTCCGGCGCCGGCGGACTCACAGTCGTAAAACACATTATGGAAATGATGCCGGATGAGAACATCCTGTATTTCGGGGATACCGCGCATCTGCCATATGGAACAAAATCCGAAAAACAGATCAAGGAATTCGCCACCAACGATGTCGCGTTCCTCAATGGTTTTGAACTCAAAAGTCTTGTCATCGCATGCAACACAGCCGATTCCGTCGCCCGTGAAACCCTGATCAAGGAATTTGACATGCCGATTTACGGAGTCATTGATCCTGCCGCAAAGAAAGCGGCAACTGTCAGTAAAAACGGAAAGATCGGAATCATGGCAACCACCGCGACGGTGCGCTCGGATGCCTACGCAAGACGGATCCGCCATTACCGCAAAGACGCGGAAGTGTTCTCCCTGGCATGCCCTCTTCTGGTTCCGCTGGTTGAGAACAGAAGATACAAAAAAGAGGATATCGTCGTATCCACCATTCTTCAGGAATATCTGGATCAGCTGACCGTGCACGGAATTGACACGCTGGTGCTTGGGTGCACCCATTATCCGCTGCTGATCGATGCGGTACAGAGTCTTGTACCGGATATCACGATCGTCTCTTCCAGTGAGGAAGCGGTCATCAATCTGAAGAACAGTCTTGAGGCAACCAGACAGATCAGCGACACGCCGGGAAGTGAAAGACGCTTCTATGTCAGCGATGACGCGGATGCATTCAGACAGAATGCCGAAGTCTTCCTCAATGAGAAACTCGGCAGCGAAGTCATTCAGGTTTCCGTTTAACAAAAAGTCCATTCACACGAATGGGCTTTTCTATTTGATCAGTTTTTTCGGATCTCTGTTTTCCAGAGGGATGTCATGATCCCTGAAGATTGCGCAGGCTTCCTCATAGCGGCCTAAATCCGCTTCCATGGATGTCAGGATGTGATTGTTTTCCCCATAAACAAAGAAGAAAGATTTGCGTGTGCCGATCCGTCTGATCTGACGCATCGGAACAAACTGTTCTTTTCCAAGCATGCCTTTCCATGAAATTCCCTCATCCGTGACACAAAGCTCTGCCTTCATGGCATCCGCACTCATATACCAGCTGAATAAAGCAATCAAAAGAAACACCCAGAACGCGGGATTCGAAACACCGCCCGTGTCTTTGGCAAAGATCAGAAACAGACCGGCCAGCAGCGTAAAACCCGCCGCGCTCAATACGGCGGTGATGAAAACTGAGCGGTCCTTTTTAATCACAATCTTTCTGTTCATGGCCTTCTTCTGTGAATTATACAGGAATGCGCGCATGGTTCAAGCACAGGGCATCTGTCCCTTTGCACAAACAAGAAAAAATCCGGTTTCCCGGATTTTTCATGGAGCGAGTGAGCGGAATTGAACCGCCGTGTCCACCTTGGCAAGGTGGCGTTCTACCATTGAACTACACTCGCATCAATGGCGGTTCTGACGAGATTCGAACTCGCGATCTTCTCCGTGACAGGGAGACGAGATAAACCACTACTCCACAGAACCATGTTATGGCGAGGAAAGAGGGATTTGAACCCTCGCGCCGGTTTCCCGACCTATGCCCTTAGCAGGGGCACCTCTTCGGCCTCTTGAGTATTTCCTCATCTGCCAAGTGCACCGTTACTCTTTTTCGGCGCTCACTTATAATAGCACGGCCCCCTATGGATTGCAACAACTATTTTCAAACTTTTTTGTTCTTTTGAAGAAGTGGTTATCCCCGGAGGACAGACCGGTTTGTTCCGGGAACCGGATGGCTTGTCACCCTGCTCCCGGGAAAAATTATACAACCAGTGTGAATATTTTGAAATAGTTAAGTACGTCGGTGTAATACTTTTTGCGTGTATACGCATCCGCGTTGAACAGTTCATGTTCCGCTCCGGCATAGCGGATCAGATACACCATATTGGAAAGCCTGCGGAATTCATTCTGGCCTTCATTGTCCACCATGCCGTCGTGTCCCGCCTGACAGATCAATACGGGGATATCAACGCAATGCGCATTGTTCAGGGCTGATTCCGTCGCTTTCTTCGCAGCGGCTGCCCATGCCCAGGTTCCGCCCCATGTCTGATAGTGGATGTCCTGCATTCTCTGCTCAAACTGATAATCGTAGCGGTCGCGGTCCATGCAGGATGATTTGAGGAAGAGGTCCTCCCCTCTCCATTCATGCTGACCGGGTGCGAACCGGTCGCCAAGATCACCGATTCTTGTGGCAACCGCCAGCGCATCGATGGCCGGATCCGGGATTCCGCCGTAATCAACCTTTAACATTGGCGAACTTAACACCGCGCATCTGAACGCGTCGGGATATTTTTCGATATACATGGCAGCGGCGGCACCGCCCATGGAGTGGGCAAACAGGAAAAGCTTCTTTGTCAGGCTGTGCGGAATCACCACCTTTTCCAGGAACGCATGAATATCATCCACATATTCCTCAAAGGAATCCACAATCACCCGCTGATCCTCGAATTCGCGTTTGCGGTCGCTCTTGCCGTGTCCTCTAAGTTCAAGGAAGAAAACGGAATAGCCCGCCTCATAGAAACGATATGCGGTTTCGTGATATTTGCCGAAGAATTCGCAGAAGCCGTGCACAATCACGATTGACGCCTGTTCTTCGGGATTGACGGCCTCATGGTAATGGATATTCAGCTGATCAGCTGATTCGAAATATCCTTCTGCTGTATGTTCCGCAAGCCAGGGCTGAAGCGTCTCCTGTGCAAATCTGCGGTAGGATTCATGCATTGTCCAAGACCTCCTGAATGACTCTCTGAGCGACATCGGGATAATTGGTGATCACGGCATTGACGCCGAACTGTGTGCACATGCGGATGTACTCCGGCTCATTGACTGTCCACGTGTTGACCGCAAGACCTTCCCTGCGTGCCTCCTGCATGAAGTTTTCAAAGCGCAGATTGACGAACCACGGATGAATCGCGTCCACGCCGAACTGTTTCGCATAAGCCGCAAAACCGATCGGGCCGTCCTGGCACAGGAATGCGGTGGGAGCGGAAGGATTGAGTTTCTGCAGTCTCAGAATGGAATGGTGGTTGAACGAGGAATAGATGACTCTGTTTTCCATGTTGTACTTCCGGGTCATTTCAAGAATCTTTTCCTCGATTCCTTCATAATCAAAAATGCTTGTTTTCAGTTCGATGTTGATGGTGAGATCCGTCGGTTCGATCAGTTCAAACACCTCGCTCATCAAAGGGATATCGCAATGCGCATAGCCTTCGATGGTTTTGTTGAAATTAAAGCGGCGCAGCTCTTCGAGGGTATAGTCTTTCACAAACCCCTTGCCGTCGCTTGTACGATCGAGCCATTCATCATGGATCACGACGATCTGATCATCTTTTGTCAGCTGGATATCCAGTTCAATGCCGTCCGCTTTCATATCGGCCGCAAGCTGAAATGAAGGAAGTGTATTTTCCGGGGCATAGCCGCTGGCGCCTCTGTGTCCCCATACCAATGGTTTTTTCATACTCTTTTTTCTTTCTATGTGTATTTCAATCATATGACCAAAACACGGTGAATGCCAAATAAGGTTTTCTTTTTTGTCAAATTCACAGTTCTTCTGTGAAAAAGTTTCTATTCGATAGTAAAATGAAATACAGAAGATTTATTGAACAAATAATAAGGGAGCACTCACATCATGTTTAAAAATTTCAACAAACTGGAGAAGTCATGGATCTACTATGACATCGGCAACTCCGCTTTCACAATGATGGTTTCCACCATCATTCCGATCTGGTTCAATACCCTGGCTGACAAGGGCGGCCTTACTGATGCGCAGTATCTTGCGCAATGGAGCTTCGCGACTTCCATCGCGACAATCTGCACAGCCTTCATGGGGCCGATCTTCGGATCCATCTCGGACAACCGCGGCTTCAAGAAGCCGATGTTCCAGTTCTTCCTGCTCGTCGGTGCGGCCGGCTGCGCATTGCTTGGTATCGTGCCCACATGGGGAATCTATCTAGTCACTTATATCGTCGCCAAGGTCTGCTATCAGACGACCCTCGTATTGTATGACTCGATGCTGACGGATATCACCACTCCCGAACGGATGGACCTCGTCTCCTCACAGGGCTACGCCTGGGGCTACATCGGTTCCTGCATTCCCTTCCTGGCGGCGCTGGTGCTCTACTTCCTCGGCACAAAGAATATCATCCCGATCAACATCGCCATCATGCTGGACTTCATCATCGTCGCCTTATGGTGGTTCGGTGTGTCCCTGCCGCTGATCAAAGGCTATCATCAGAACCACTATGTGGAAACAGATGCCAACGCGATCAGCGAAAGCTTCAGAAGACTGGGCAGAACTTTGACTCACCTCTTCAAGGAAGAAAAGAAAGTCTTCTGGTTCCTGCTTGCCTTCTTCTTCTACATTGACGGTGTCTACACCATCATCGATGAGGCGGTTGCGATCGGAACATCGCTCGGTCTTGATCAGATGGGCCTGCTGGTTGTGCTTCTTCTGACCCAGGTTGTCGCCTTCGCATTTGCGACCCTGTTCGGAAAACTCTCCCAGAAATACAGTTCCCTCACCCTGATCTCCGTATGTATCGGCGGCTACTTCGTGGTTGCGATCTATGCCCTGTTCATGAAGGTCTTATGGCAGTTCGGCGTCATGGCATTCATCGTCGGCATGTTCCAGGGAGCCATCCAGGCGCTCTCCCGCTCCTATTACGCACAGATCATTCCGGCTGATTCCTCAGGTGAATACTTCGGTCTCTATGACATCTGCGGCAAAGGCGCGGCCTTCATGGGAACCACCCTGGTCGGTCTCACTGTTTCAATCACAAACAGCGTCAACGTTGCGGTTGCGACACTCGGCATCCTGTTCGTGCTCGGCTTCATCTTCTTAAGAAAATCAAGCTCTCTCAAAGCCTGAAAGTAAAAATAATCAAGGTCCGCTGCGTGATGATCAATCACATTCAGCGGACCTTTTCATATCGTTTCAATGACAGTCTTTCCGTCTTTCTTTGCTGCAAGAAAGAGGGTCAGCTCCTGTGTGTCAGAGACAAATGCGAACGGGAAGTCCACATTGGTGCCGACACCCCATGAGCCGTCTTTTGCAAGGGTGATCAATGACATCGCTTCGGCTTTGCCATTGCGTCTGCGCAGTTTTTCATCCAGCTCATCCACTGCTTTCTGAGCAGCTTCCATAGCGGAGTATCCATGACCCATATAAAACACGGCGAGAAAGCTCAGTGAGCCTTTGATGATCTCTTCACCAAGACCGGTCGCGGCTGCCGCGCCGGTTTCGGAATCGGCATAATAGCCGCTGCCGCAAAGCGGAGAGTCGCCCACCCTTCCCGGATCTTTCATAAACAGTCCGGATGTGGATACGGCGGCGCACATACTGCCGCTTTCATCAAGAGTCAGGAAACAGACGGTGTCATGGCCGTCATAGGCAGACAGCTTTTTCAGTCTGTCTCTTTCTTTTTCGTAGATCTCTCTGGCCTCTTCACTCAGATTGTCACGCTTCTCAAAGCCATTTTTCTCCGCATAGAGCTCAGCCCCTTTTCCGCAAAGGAAGTTATTGGCTTCTCTTGGTGCCAGGGAGCGGGCAATGCGCACGGGTGAACGGAAGCCTTCAATCGATGCGACCGCCCCGTAATGAAGCGTATCGCCGTCCATAAAGCCGCCATCCAGCACCACATGTCCGGTTCTGTCCGGTCTGCCGCCATAGCCGACGGAGTGGAACTGAGGCTCATCCTCCACTGCCGAAACGCCTTCCACAGCCGCATCTGATGCCCTGCCGCCTTTGGCAAGGATGTCAGCGCTGATCTTCGCGCCAAGGGCACCCATTTTCCAGGTCGCGATCGCTGCCCAGGTCATAATTACCTGCTGAACGCATCGGGAAGGTCATTCTCAAGCAGAATGGTGTCTTCGCCGGAGGTGCTCATATAAACGTATGCAAGCGCCTCTTTGACGGTGTCAAAGACGAACACCTGCTCCATATCAAATCCGCTTTCCGCAAGACCGTCATAGATCGGCTTTGTCTGTGTCTTGCCGACCAGAATGACCACATCCGCGCGGTCTTTCATCTTGCGGCCGAATTCACGGTTGATTTCATCCTGCGCCTTGCCGAGATCAATCATGCCCGGTGTTACCACCACACGTTTGGGCGGCATGGTGGACAGCACATTGAGCGCCATCGCGCTTCCGGAAGGATTGGAGTTGAAGGCATCGTCGATGAATCTTCTGCCGTTGATTGTCTTGATTTCAAGACGGTGCTCAACCTGTTTCATTGTCTTGACGGCACGCTGGATGACTTTCCAGTCAACGCCAAGGTATCTTGCCGCAGCGATTGCGGAAAGAATATTCTGGATATTGTGCTCGCCAAGCAGTCTTGTTTCGAAAGGAATCCGCTCACCGTTGTTGATCACGGTGAAGCGGCTTCCGTTTCTGTGATAGGTGATATCGACAGCCCGGTAATCCGCATTCTCGTAATAGATGCCGTAAGTCACGGTTTTGACCGGATTTTTCACCTGGTAGGAGCGGATGAATTCGTTGTCGTAATTGAGAATGCCGAGGCCGTTTGCAGGCAGCAGTTCAACCATCTGCATCTTTTCTTTGATAATGTTCTCCTGGCTGCCGAAGGTTGCCAGATGCTGAGGACCGATGGTTGTCACAACACCGATTGAAGGATGGATGAAATTCATCAGTTCGGTGATATCACCGACGTGGTCCGCACCCATTTCGCAGATGAACACTTTGTGGATTGGCTTGAGCATCTCACGGATCGTGCGGGTGATGCCCATCGGTGTGTTATAGCTTGCCGGGGTCATCAGGGAGTTGTAAGCCTCCGAGATCATCGCCTGCATGATATTCTTGGTCGAAGTCTTTCCATAGCTGCCGGTGATGCCGATTTTGATCAGATCATTGTGATCAGCCAGAATCTGCTTTGCCTCATTGAGGTAGCGGTTTCTGATCGCAGCCTCCATGGGTGAAGTGATCCATGCCATCGGATAAATCAGAACCCAGGGCAGAGCAATCGCGATAACCGGTGCCAGGGGATATGTCTTTGAAGCGATCATCAGACCGATTGCCAGCAGTGACAGAATCACCGTGACGACGATCTGCCGCTTGACTCTTGCCGTATATACCAGCGGCTTGATATAGCTTTTGTTTTTTTCGCGCATGAACTGCACACAGCCGCATGCAGCCACCAGCACACAGAGAACGATCAGCTGTGCATTGCCTTTGAGAATACCGGTCACAAATCCCACAATGAAGACTGCGGCGGGGACAAGAATGCTCTGGCGCTCTGTATGCATGCTGTCTTTGATCCATGATGTATAGCGGCCTGTTTCATAGCGGTTCTGCTGGAACATATGCAGCGCGTGTTTGGTCGGTATCACCATCGCGAACGCGCATAATAACGCGAGCAGTATTTTCAGAATCATTTCACATCTCCCTTCAGGAAAATATCCAGCACGGCGTTGAATCTTGCGGCCTGGTGCCAGTATGCCCAATGGTCATCGCCTTCAAATATGGCAAGACCCGCATCGGGCATCGTCTTTTCCATCATCTGTCCCATCCATAAAGGCGCGGCGGTATCCTGATCGCCCCAAACCAGCAGAACGGAACATTTCACGTCCTTGAGAATATCGCTGACATCATCATTGACCACTTTGACAAAGGTCGGACGCATCACACCTTTCGCGTTGCGGTAATCCTCCGAGCCGGAACGGTTCTGAAGCTCTTCAAGCTTTTCGTTCTGTCCGGTTGCCTTGAGGAACCATTTGCCGGCTTTGTATGCCTTGGTGCGGATCTGATAATCCAGTCCGTGCTTGGGACGGATGCCGGCAGCTCCGGTCAGGCACATCTTTCTGACATTGTCCGGATACATTGCGGCATAGCGGATCGCCACCCGGCAGCCGAAGGAATGGCCGATGAGGATGGGTTTCACAATGCCGTTTTTCTCGATGAATTCCGTGAGAAAATCACGGTAATCGGGAACTCCCCACGCTTCGGGCGGATCATCCGATTCGCCGAATCCGGGAAAGTCCAGGCTGTATACATGGAAACGGTCCTTGAGATGTTCAAAGATCTGATCCATCATCTCCATATTCTGGCCCCAGCCGTGGAGCAGGATCACATCATTGCCGCTTCCCTCTTCCTTGCAGGCGGTTTTCACGCCTTTGATTTCTTCAAATTTCTTCATATCGCCTAATATTTTACTTCAAATATGGACCAAGCCCAACCCAAAACAAAAGACAATCCGTAAAAGACTGCCTTTTTTGTGTCAGAATGATCAGCTGTTCTTCTTCCGTTCCTTCTTTTTGCGGGGTTTTTCCCTGCGTGAGGTCTCTCTCTGAATCCGGAAACAGACGCCCTCGGGAAGGTTTTCAGCGCTTACCCGGTAGCCGTAAGTCGTTGCCACGCGGTAGACAATGGACAGTCCGAGACCGAACTTGCCGTCATTTCCCTTCTCATACGGATGGAACAGTTTTTCCTGTATCTCCACATCGATTTTGGCGCCGTCATTGACCACCCATAGTTCCCCGTCGCGAAGTCCGATGCGGATGAAGGTCTTCGCATAGCGAAGCGCGTTGTCAATCAGGTTTTCAACCACGATGCGCCATGGCTCCTCTTCGCCATGGAACATCACCGTTTCATCAATGTCACGGATGAATTCGATTTCCGGACGGATGACTTTCAAAGAAAGCAGTGTCATTTCAATGACATGGGCCATGTTGAGGGTTTCCCCTTCCTCGCAATCATCCAGCAGATAGCCCATCTTGTTGAGCACGATCAGGCTGTGCACCTTCTTTTCCAGTCTTGAGGCATGCTCAATGATCACATCGACTGACTTCTCCAGCGTCTCATACGGATAGATGCCGTCCTTGATCGCCTCGCCATAGGATTTGATCGTCGCGATCGGTGTTTTCAGATCGTGGGAGATATTCTGGATCATCTCCTCTTTTTCCCTGTTCTGTCTGTCGAGTTCCGTGGACATTTCCACAAGCGCGTCGGCGACCTCACCGATCTCGTCATTGCGGCTGATGTTCAGCGATGCGCCGGGATCGTCGTTTTTGATCTTTGTAATGTAGTTTTTGATCTGCGACAAAGGAATGATCAGGGTGCCCACCCATAACATCAGAAACACAAACAGCGCGCTGACAAACAGCAGATTGAGCATGACAACGCCATTGATCAATGACTGCTGAAACTGCACACGGTAGGCATTGGTCAGCACGGACACCAGATAATCGCCGGTTTTGAGCTGGGTGACACTGAACAGATACTCTTCTGATGCCGCGGATTCTTCCCGGTAGAGCTGAATCCTGTCATCCACCGTGCCGGAAATACCCGATTGTGACATGGTGCGGATGCGTTCCACGAAAAACTGATCCATCTTTTCGCCGCTGATTGAAATCACCCGGTCGCCGGAAGGCTGGTAAATGAAATCCACCACATCCGGGTTGGTTTCCAGCTGCGGCACCTTGTCGGGATTCTCCTCGATATAGCTGATCAGGGTTGTCTGCGAGTTATGCAGAATACGGTACATCTCTGTTTCGGAAAACCGGTCGATGGACGGTGAGAGGAATATTAAAACAAAGCCCGCAAAAATGACAATGAATAAAAATACAATGGTCAGCAGCTGCTGGATCAGACTCAGCTGCCGCAGCCACATGCGGATGCGTTTCATCAGCCGAGCCTGTACCCGAATCCGTAGATCGTGTGGATGGAAAGATTCGGCATCTTCTTGCGCAGTCTGCGCAGGGTGTCATCGACCACGCGGTCGCTGCCGTAATAATGCTCATCCCAGACCCTGGTCAGGATCTGTTCACGCGGAAAAGCTGTTCCGCGGTTGTTGACAAACATCATCAGAAGATCGAATTCCTTGGTTGTCAGATCGATCTGCACACCGTTCTCATAGACGGTTCTCTGCGCCTCGTCTATCTCATAGCCGTCCACGCTCACCTTCTGGTTTTCCTCACGGTAGGTGCGCCGGATGATGTTGTTCACGCGCAGCACAAGCTCCTTGGGCGAGAAAGGCTTGGTGATGTAATCATCACTGCCTTTTTCCAGACCGATGATGCGGTCAAACTCCTTGTCACGGGCAGACATGAAGATCACCGGCACATCCGGGGCATAGGAACGGATCTGCTCAATCAGATCAAAGCCTGATTTGTTGCCGAGCATGATGTCCAGAATCCATAAATGAATATCATCATCACTGGTATGAATGGATGCCTCGTCAAAGGTCAGATACGAGCGGACCTCATATCCTTCCTTTTCCAGATATCTCTTCACCAGTTCGTTGAGGTCCTTTTCGTCCTCAACAATTCCAATTACTTTTTTCATAGGCTTCTCCATTGACATTTTAGCATGTTTTGAAATGACTTTCTTTGCCTGAAAGAAAAAGAAGGAAGGCTGCTTTCAATTGCGTCCTTCCCTCTTCAGTCATGTATCCTCTGATCAGCCGTCGTTGGAGTTTGATCCTCCGGAGGCATCGCTGTCGGCATTGGTTTCACCAAGCACGTTGAGCTGGTAGGTGGACTCGCTCAGCGAGTATCTGACCAGTTTGTCGGAAGGCTGATCGACGAGCAGCTGGAATTCCTGCAGACCGGGCAGCGCATCCTTCATATCAACATAGACATTGATATCCTCAACATTGATCTGCGCAATATTCTCCTTGGTGCCGGAGACAGTCACCGATGTGGTCGTCTTGTTGTCCGGCTGGGATGCCTTGTAGTTGTTGATATTGTTGCGGTAATTGATCGGCACATTGTCGATCACCCGGCTGACCTCATCGCCAAGTGTCACGTTCATCGTGATCTGGTTGATATTGGAACTGTTGACGCCGGCCGGCAGCACGATCGGTCTTAAGATCGTGGAGTCTTTTGTGATCGTCGATGCGTTGAGCGTGACAACCACTTTTTCAATGCCGGAGAGAACCGTCTCTGAACCGTAAACGGTGACCGTCTGCTGGTCGGTGGTGATATTGGCAATGGCCTTGCCGTCAGGCACCTCACCGGAAACCTGGATTTCGATGGAAACCGTCTTGTTGGGTGAAGTGACCGGCACAGTCACATGAACCGTATCCGGAACGATATCCGCTTTAACGGGGGCGCCGGTTGCGTCATAGGCAACCAGACGGGCATCCTGCTCAAAGTCATCCGCCTTGCCGCCGACATCGATCAAAGCCTTGACAAAGGCGATGGTATCGAGAGTGTCGCGGGAAGCTCTGACATTGACCTTTGTATATTCAAATACCGGGGTGCCGACACTGTAGACCGCCTCCATCTTGTCGCGGTTGATGAAGTCCCATGACAGATCAAACTGCTGGGTAGTCTTCTTTTTCAGGACAATGTTGACAACGGTCGGATCCACGACAACCTTGACATTGTCGCCGAATCCCTCGCCGCTGAGTCTGACTTCATGGGCGCCTTCGGTCAGGCCTTCAAGATCAGCCACTACCGTTCCGCCGGCGCTGGTCGCGTTGATGACATTGGCCGCTTCGCCCGTGACATAAATATCAGCCGTTTCCGGCAGGCCGGAAAGCTCGAATGTGTCCGTGTTGTATTTGGCGGTCACCGTCACATTCTCAAGCGATCTTGTTGAGCGCAATGAGGACGTGTAGACGGAAGTCATGGAATTGAAATTGACCACAACATACAGCAGCACCGCCAGAATGAAGGCAACCAGCTTGCCGTGCTTGTTGTTGAACAGCAGTCTGTCAATGATGGTGGAGAACCAGCGGACAGCCCTGAGCACGCCGTCCTCGACATGCTGGTAGGTGTTCGCCATTTTTCTGGACTGTTCCGCAATGCGGTTGGCCAGTTCGGTTTTGTTTTCATTTTCCGAAATGAGCTCTTCATCGTCATTCAGAAAATCTTTCTTTTCCTGTTCACTCATGACCGTGTTCCTCCTTTCTTATCCGCGGAGGCACCGCTTCCCGTGTCGGAAAGCTGGTCAACCATTTCGAACGTCTTGCTCAGTTCGCCTTTGAAACCGACAATCTTGGAAATATCCAGCATTGCCGTGTCATATTTTTCATCATCCCCGTCGCGGATCACGCGGGAATACTGCTTGCGGCTTGCCTCACGGGCAGCTGCCACCTCTTCCGGTGTCATTCTGCGCTGCGCCGGTTTTTCTTCGCTTTCCTGCGCTCTTGCATAACGGGCCTGTTCCGTACCGGCCTGCACATGAGCAGTCTCACTCATGCGTCTGCTCTGGTCCGGATAGCTTGGCTTGGGTCTGACTCTGCGGTGAGGCAGTTTCATCTCCGCAGCCTCCGCCTCGGCATCGGCTTCCTTCTGGATCCGCTCGATTTCACTTTCAATATCCACCTGCGGAGTCGGCTCGGCCGGTTCAGCCGGTGTGCTTTCTTCAGCCTGCTCAGTCTGTTCAGCCGGTTTCACTTCCTCGACTTCAATCTTGCCGCTGACCGGTTCCGCCTGCTTCTTGATGGCGAGCTTGCTGAAAACGCCGGTGCGCTGTCTGGCGGTTTCCGCCTTGCGGTCATCGATGATGATGCTTGATTCACGGTGCTGGGAATCATTGTGCAGTTCAGTCACTTCACCGCAGATGACACGCATCAGATAATCACGCAGCTGCTGTCTGTCCACCTGGAAGATCTGTCCGCTCTGGGTGACCGAGACATTGCCGGTCTCCTCGGAAACAACGATCGTCACCGCGTCGGTGATTTCACTGATGCCGATGGCCGCTCTGTGACGGGCGCCATAACGGGAAGGCAGTTCCATATTGGTGGGCGGGAAATAAGCGGATGCGCAGGCAATCTTGTCACCCTGGATAATGACCGCGCCATCATGCAGAGGCGTGGTGGTCACAAAAATCGATGTCAGCAGTTCCGCCGTCACATCGGAATTCATTCTGGTGCCGGTCTGGATATAGTCCTCTAGTGAATGGACCTGCTCGATGGAAATCAATGCGCCGGTCTGGTCTTTGCTCAGCAGCATGACCGCAGTCACGATCTGATCAACCAGGTTCTCCTTTTCATCGCCGGTCAGCGTCGTGATTCTTGAAAGCATGTTGGATTTGCCCATTCTTTCCAGCAGCGCTCTGATTTCCGGCTGGAAGACAAGAATGACCGCGAGGAATCCCCAGTTCAGGAACATATCCGCCAGATACTGGAGCGTTTTGAGACCGAAGAATTTTGCCAGACCGTCAATGACGATGATGAAAAGCACGCCTTTGAAGATCTGGATCGTACGCGAATTGTTGCGGATGATCCGCAAAGCATAGTAAATAATGAACCAGAGAATAAATATATCCGCAAACATGACCGTAATCGTACGGATGTTTTCAAATGTCAGATTCAGGTTATAAGCAGACAGAGTAATCACCCCTTTTTTTAACTTTTTCATTATAACATACCGCAAATACCGTTCCTATCTGCCAAAACAGAAAAAAGACGGCTGTCCGCCGCCTTAATAAAACGAATCTTATCTGACTGCCGTCCTGCCAAGATCTGCCCGGTGATAATAGATCGCGGTCAATACCGTGCACACCAGCCAGCCGGCCGGATAGCCCATGAAGATCGGTATGATCGTGTTGGAAATGAAATTGGCCATGATGAAGAGATAGATCTGTCTGAAAATAACAAACGAGAAGATCATCATCAGCATCGGTGCCTTGGTGTCGCGCTTCCTCTGAGCGCTGCCGACTGGATGTTTGACGAGCATGTCAGGGCATAGAACGGTGAGATCCAGCGGATCATCAGCACGCCATAGTCGACCACTTCCTTTTTCGGATTGAAGAAGGCGACCAGCTGCGGGGCGAAAATCATAACCGGAATCATCGGAATCACGGTTGCCGCAAGCGACAGCATGAGACCGGTTCTGACACCCTGTTTAACCCTGTCCACTCTGCCCACGCCGATATTCTGGCCGACAAATGTCGTGGTGGCCAGACCGATTGACTGCATCGGCAATAACATCAGCGCGTCAATCTTGGAATAAGCGGTCCAGCCCGACATGCAGTCAGCGCCGAAGTGGTTGATATAGGACTGCACGAAGATATTGGAAAAGGAAATGATTGCCATCTGCAGTGCTGCAGGTATGCCCACGCGGATGATTCTGGCCAGGATTTCCCAGTGCATTTTCAGTTTCGAAAGACTGATCCGCACGCACGCATCTGTTTGAAACAGTGTCATCATAACCAGCACAGCTGAGGCCAGCTGGGCAATGACAGTCGCATAGGCAACTCCTTCCACACCCATATGGAAGACGATGACAAACACCAGATCGAGCACGATATTGGTGAGTGCGGCTGCGGCCAGGAAATAGAACGGACGTCTGGAATCGCCCACCGCCTGGAGAATGCTGGCGCCGATGTTGTAGAACATCAGCCCGGAAACACCGCCGAAATAGATGGTCAGATATTTAGATGCGACCGGATAAACCTCTGATGGCGTATTCATGATGCCAAGCATCACCGGCATCATCACAAGACCAAGAACCGTAATCACAACCGCCAGGGCGATCGTCATGACAATCGCGGTATGGACGGTATCGGAAACCTTGTCATCCTTACCCGCGCCATAGTATTGGGAGATCACAACGGAGGCGCCGCTGGAAAGTCCCATGAAAAAGCCGATGAGCATATTGATGATCGGTCCGACCGTTCCGACCGCCGAGAATGCCTCATTGGAAACGAAATTGCCGACCACCCAGCTGTCCACCATGTTGTAGAGCTGCTGGAATATATTGCCTAACAGCAGCGGGATGGCAAAGCGGATAATCAGCTTTGTGATATTGCCCTCGGTCATCTTCACGCCTGTGCCTTTTTTACTGTCAGCCATAAACACCTCCCCTTCATATTGTCACTTCATTCAATACAATAATACAATCTGTATTTTTGATCATTCCCATTGCCCTTTCTGATGCGAAAAAAGGTGAAGCGTCATGCCTCACCTTCTTATGAATGATCAGTTTCAGACTCAGAGAACTTCGCCGTTGCTTTCACAGACCTTCTTGTACCACCAGAAGGAATCTTTTCTGCTTCTGGAGAAGTCGCCTGTGCCGTCATCATGTCTGTCGACATAGATGAAGCCGTATCTCTTCGCATATTCGCCGGTGGAGGCGGATACCAGGTCAATCGGTCCCCATGTGGTGTAGCCGATCAGAGGTACGCCATCCTCAACTGCCTCGCCCATTGCCTTGATGTGCTCGCGGAAATAGGAGATTCTGTAATCATCGTGGATGGAGCCGTCTTCCTCAACCTTGTCAAATGCGCCGAAGCCGTTTTCAACAACCATCAGCGGCAGGTGCGGATAGCGCTCCGCGATCTTGTTGAGTGTCCATCTCAAGCCGATCGGGTCAATCTGCCAGCCCCAGTCGGAAGCTTTCAGATAAGGGTTCTTGACACCCAGGGACATATTGCCCGCGGTTGTCTCGGCATCGTTATGGGTTGTGACGCAGTTGGACATGTAATAGGAGAATGTGTACATGTCAACGGTACCCTCTTTGAGGATTTCCTCATCACCCGGCAGGATGAAGGAAGGATCGACGCCCTGTTTCTTCCAGATCGCCTTTGCGTATGCGGGATATTCGCCTCTGACATGAACGTCGCCGCACAGGTTGTTCTTCAGATCGTCCTCATACTGTGCCTCTAACAGATCAGCCGGATCGCATGTGAGCGGATAAAGAGTGATATGGCAGATCATGTTGCCGATCATGAAGTCAGGATTGATTTCATGGCCCTTCTTGACCGCCAGGGCGGAAGCGATGAATTCATGGTGCAGCGCTGTCCACTTGTGCTGTGTGTCGCTCTTGATGTCGGAAAGCTTGATCGGTTCGGTGGCGTTGATGTCCTCATCCTCCATGAGACCGAGGCTGTACATATTGCTCATGCCGCCGGACAGTGACATCAGCGGTGTGTTGATTTCATTGAATGTCAGCCAGTACTTTACCTTGTCCTTGTAGCGGGTGAAGATGGTTTCGCAATACTTCACGAACAGATCAACGGTCTTTCTGGAAAGGAAGCCGTGATACTTTGTGACGATTGCCCACGGAATCTCATAATGGCAGATGGTGACCAGCGGTTCAATGTTGTACTTTTTGCATTCATCAAACACGCTGTCATAGAACGCCAGACCTGCCTCATTGGGTTCCTCATCGTCGCCGTTGGGATAAATTCTGCCCCAGTTGATGGAAAGACGGAATACATTCCAGCCCATTTCCGCAAACAGAGCGATGTCCTCTTTGTAATGATGATAGAAATCAATTGCCTCATGGGACGGATAGAAAGCGTTCGGGTCTGTGACCGGCAGGAAGGTTCTCGGTGTCTTCGCATTGCCGCCGAGTAACATATCCGGAACGCTCAAGCCTTTGCCGTCCTCAAGATAAGCACCTTCGCACTGGTTTGCCGCTACCGCGCCGCCCCATAAAAAGCCCTTCGGGAAACTCATAAATTATATCCTCCTGTTATTGATACTTCTATTTTAACGGAAAAGACCTTCGCTGTTAATTCCAACTAAGGTCTTCGTTTTATTTTTTTCGGATCCGTTAAGCACTGCGGAACTGACCGGTTTCAATGATCACATCGGTTTCCTTGCGGATGGCAAACCAGAGCTTGGTTCCGTCCGCTTCCGGATCCTCTTGTGTTTCTTCCAGTCTGAGCGGTTCAAAACCGAGATGTTTCATCACTTCACAGTTTTCCATGCGCACCGGCTCATCGATTTCAAAACTGTAATGATACGGTGTGCTTACGGCATCCGGTCCATAGACCGCCACATCCGGATCGAGCGAGATCACCGAAAGCAGAACGGTGCTGCCTTTTGAAAAACGCAGCACAAAATCGCGGGTCATGTTCACCATGAATGCGAAGATGCCGTTTCTTCTGTAAGCCTTTGTCACATAGGCATTGGAATACAGCAGCGCTTCCCCTTTCATCTCTGTTCTTTCTGTGCTTTCACAGGCAGGATAAGGAAGCGAGGGAAACATGGATGCGCACAATGTGTAATGCGAGAGATACATCCAGTCGCTCTCAAGGGAAAGCGAATCATAGAGTTCCTTTGAATATAACAGCTGATTCACATTGCAATGGACCGCGGAAAGATCGGCAATGATGCGCATCTCTTCATCATAGACAAGCAATACAATCCTCTCACTGTCTGTTTCCGGCCAGGCAAACAGGCAGTAAACATGATTCTGCTCATCCTCTTCAATGTCATAATCATTGATCCGGCTGCCCCTCATATAATTTTCCATCATTTCATCCACGGAAAAAGGCAGCCATTTTTCCAGCCGTTCCAGGGATTTATGAAGGTAATCATAAGCATTCATTTTCATCGGCTTAATCATAGCAGAATATTCTTTTGCGCCATATGTGCAGTTTTTATGAAATCACGTCAGTGATGATTATCAAAGAGGCGAAAATCAGATAATATTGAATATACAGAATACACGGAGGTTTAATCATGCATTGCACGAAAAAGATTCTGGATGATCTGCTCTGGGTCGGAGCGGATGATCGCAGACTGACCTGTTTTGAAGGCGTCTATGGCGTACCGGACGGAGTTTCCTACAACTCCTATCTGATGCTGGATGAAAAGACGGTCCTCTTTGATACCGTCGACAAAGCGGTTGCCCGCACATTCTTTGACAACGTGGCCTATGGCCTCAACGGCAGAAAACTGGACTATCTTGTGATCCACCATATGGAACCTGACCACGCCGCCACCATTGAAGATCTGATCTACCGCTACCCTGACACAACCATCGTCTGCAGCGACAAGATCAAGGCGATGCTCGCGCAGTTCTTTGACTATGACATGAGCGGAAAGATTCATCTGGTCAAGGAAGGCGATGTGCTGAACACCGGCAAACACGAGCTGACATTCGTCAACGCGCCGATGGTTCACTGGCCCGAAGTCATGATGAGCTATGACAAGACGGACGGCATCCTGTTCACAGCCGATGCCTTCGGCACATTCGGAGCCCTCAACGGCCGCATCTTCGCCGATGAGGTTGACTTCATGCACGACTGGCTGGACGAGGCAAGAAGATACTATACAAACATCGTCGGCAAATACGGCATGCAGGTGCAGATGGTTCTGAAGAAGGCCGCTGCCCTGGATATCAAATATGTCTGCCCTCTGCATGGCTTTGTATGGCGCAAGCACTTCGGCGATTTCCTTGAGAAGTACAATCTCTGGAGCACCTATACTCCGGAAATCAAGGGTGTGTGCCTTGCTTACGCAAGCGTCTACGGACATACGGAAAACATGGCCAACATCCTTGCGGCGAAACTTTCCGACCGCGGGGTTCCGGTTGAGATGTTTGACACATCGGTGATTCCGGCAAGCTATATCGTTTCCAGCGCATTCCGCAATTCACACCTTGTCTTTGCGGCGACCACATACAACGCGGGCATCTTCGTCACCATGGAGAACCTGCTTCATGACATCGTTGCCCACAGCCTGAAAAACCGTAAGATCGCTTTACTGGAAAACGGCTCCTGGGGACCGATGAGCGGCAAGCTGATGAAGGATATGCTGGCAAAACTGCCGGGCACCGAATTCATCGAAAACACCATCACCATCAAGTCCTCCATGAAGAAGGAAACACTGGATCAGCTGGATGTATTGGCTGATGCGATCGCAAAGGATATCAATCCTGCCTTCTTTGAAAAGAAAGCGGAAGCTCCTGCTGCAGCACCTGCACCCGCACCGCTTGTCAAAGCGGAAGTTTCAGTGGATCCGACCGCCTTCTTCAAATTCAGCTACGGTCTGGAAATTCTGACTTCTCAGCTGGATGGCAAGGATTACGGCTGCGTGATCAATTCCGCCGCCCAGGTATCCGAAGGCGATCTCAAGAAAGTCGCTGTTTCCGTCATCAACAAGAACAACACCGCCGACATCATCAAAAAGAGCGGCAAGTTCAATATTTCCGTGCTGACTGAGGATGCGCCGTTTGATCTCTTCAAGCACTTCGGCTTCCAGTCCGGCAGAGACACCGACAAGTTCGCGGGTGTTTCCTACAATGACAGACTTGCCAACGGCATCCGCTATCTGCCGCAATACACCAACGCGGTCTTCGGATGCGAAGTCATCCATACAATCGATCTGGGTGTCTCCACCCTCTTCATCGCCGATGTGACCGAGGCAAAGGTATTGAGCAATGCGCCGAGTGCGACCTATGCGTATTACCATGCCCACATCAAGCCGAAGAAGCAGCCTGAGCCTGAGCAGAAGGAAGGCTACAGATGTAAGATCTGCGGCTACTTCCACGAGGGAAGCGAGCTGGCGGATGACTATGTATGTCCGTTATGCAAACACGGCAAGGATGACTTTGAATATGTTCCGGCTGTCAAAGTCGAAAAGAAAAAGGGCTTCATCTGCAAGATCTGCGGCTACTTTGAACCGTTTGAAGGCGATGAGCTGCCCGCTGACTACCAGTGCCCGATATGCAAGCACGGCAGAGATGATTTCGAGCCTGCTGAACAGTAATCCGGATTAATTCAAAGAGTGCGCCACGGTGAGCGCACTCTTTTTTATTTGTCTGTTTTCTGAATGATTCTGAATCAGAGATCGGAAAGATCGTCGCCGTTGGAAGCGATGACCTTCTTGTACCAGAAGAAGGAATCCTTGCGGGAACGTGCCATGGAGCCCTTGCCCTCATCATCCATGTCAACATAGATGAAGCCGTATCTCTTTCTCATTTCGCCTGTGCCGGCGGAGACGACGTCGATGCATCCCCATGTGGTGTAGCCGATCAGATCAACGCCGTTGGCAATTGCCTTGTCCATTGCCTCGATGTGCACACGGTAGTATTCGATTCTGAACGGATCGTGGATGGAGCCGTCTTCTTCGACAGTATCATATGCGCCAAGACCGTTTTCAACGACCATGATCGGCAGATGATATCTGTCATAGATCATTTCAAGATAGTATTCCAGACCGTCCGCATCGGTTGCCCAGCCCCAGTCGCTGTACTTGAGGTATTCATTCTTTGCGCCAAGGGAGAAGTTGCCGCTGACCATATCCTTGACCTTGTGGGTTGTCACGAGGTTGGACATGTAATAGGAGAATGTGTACATGTCAACTGTGCCGCGGGCCAGATCATCCAGGTCTTCCTCGGTGATGTCGAGCTTGACGTTGTGCTCGTTCCAGAGTCTTGTCGCATAGGTGCCGTATTCACCAAGGCACTGCACGTCGCCGCAATAGAAGATATTCTTTTCCCATGCATGGCGGTTGGCGAGGATGTCCTTGGGATCGCAGGTTGCCGGATACCAGGCAATGCCGCAGATCATGCAGCCGATCATGTTGGACGGATCGATTGCGTGGCCGATCTGAACAGCCTTCGCGCTTGCGACAAACTGATAATGCAGATGCTGGTAGGCATTCTGATAAGCCTCATCAGGCAGATTGCCCAGCATGTCAAGGAACTGAATGGTGTTGTTGATTTCATTGAATGTCAGCCAGTTATGAACAAGGCCCTTGAACTCTGTGAAGCAGGTTGTCGCAAAGCGGACAAAGTGCTCAATGGTTTCACGGTTTTCCCAGCCGCCGCAGTGTTCTTCCAGATAGAGCGGTGTGTCGAAGTGCCAGATGGTGACCAGCGGTTCGATGCCGTGCTTGTGCATTTCCTTGAACATGTCGCGGTAGAATTCAACGCCTTCCTTGAGCGGTTCCTTCTCCAGTCCGGTCGGATAGAGTCTGCTCCAGGAGATGGACATACGGAACTGTTTGAATCCCATTTCGCCAAACAGCGCGATGTCTTCCTTGTAATGATGATAGCCGTCAACCGCGTCATGGTTGGGATAATGATATTCGTCAAGTACCGCGTAATGAGCGCCTTCGGGAAGCTTCTGTCCTCTTGTCAGAGTGCCGTGAGTTCCGTCCGCCGCAATGTAAGTGATCAGACGCGGAGTGTTGACTGTGCCGCCGGTTGTGACATCAGTCATTGCAGGGCCGCGGCCGCCGAGGTTCCAGCCGCCTTCCCACTGGTTCGCCGCTACTGCGCCTCCCCATAAGAATCCTTCAGGAAAATGTGCCATATTGAGCTCCTTTCATTTTTTCAAATTTGTGTTCCTGTATATGTCTGCAGGCCGTTTCAGAAAACCTGCTTCTGTTCACTCGCTACGGAATAAAGCTGAATGGTATGATCCTTGATCACAAGCGCAGTCAGACGGCCGCCGTTGCAGCAGCCGGTATCCATGAAAATGGCGCCATGCTCCGGCAGATCCATCCCGCTTTCCACTTTTGTAATGTTTCCGTAGGGATCCACATACAGCGGATCAACAATCGGCGAATGGCCGGCGATGTAAAGCTTGCCGCTGTAATGGCGTTTTCTTCTTAATACGCTTCTGTCTTCCAAAAGCAGCGTATTGCGGTTTTTCTTCGGGTTTTCGCTGTATCCCGCATGCACGAAAATGCATTCATCGCTTTCCGCATATAAGGGAAGACTTCTGAATACCGGAAGATAGTAAAGAATGTCATGTTTGACATAGAACGGCATTTTCTTTTTCTTGCGGTGCTTGTCGACAAGCTTCTTCTCATGATTGCCCATCAGCCATGTGAAGCGCTCATCCCCGATTTCCCATTTCAGGGCGATCAGTTTTTCCACCACCGCCCACTCATCCGGTCCTCTGTCGATGGCATCGCCAAGAAACACGAAAGAATCCTCGTCCGGATTCAGACGGACCAGTTTCAGCAGCTTTTCAAACTCATGGATGCATCCATGAACATCTGTCATGATAATTGTTCTTCTGGACATAATGAAACCGCCACAGGAATTATATCAGCTTATACATACTGTGAAGAAGAAAAGATTGTTTTCATGCATTCCGGAAAACAAAAAGCAGAACCATGACAGTCCTGCTTTGTATATGGTGGAGCCGAAGAGACTCGAACTCTCTACCTCATCGCTGCCAGCGATGCGCTCTCCCAGGTGAGCTACGACCCCGTGCCTAATAAGGATAGCACGGTTTTTGAAAAAAGACATTAAAAATATGTGCAGACATAACAAAAAGCGCCGAAGCGCTTTTTGGGGTCTCCAAATTCCATGGGGGACTTCATTCGTGGGGGACCTTCATGGGGGACCGGATCTGAATAGCTAAAATCAACGGTATCTGATTGATTCAGATGCCGTTTTTTCCTTGGAGTGGAATTGGGCTGGCCCGCCTCCAGCGGTGACTGCCCGATGGAACGACCCCCGACGGTCAGGAGGGCTTTGCTGTCATCTGACTTGTACTTGATCGTAGTATGTCTTCTCAATCATAAAAAACAGGACGCAGCCACTACATTCCTGTATGTTTGCATCCTGTCCTGTCTTTTCCTATCATCTTAGTTGCTTACACTCAAATGAAAGGAGACT